>NZ_AP025508.1:1934787-2579716 GCF_024347615.1 Vibrio splendidus
AACAACCGGAGCAAATGCTTGGTAACTGTCTAAGTTACGGTTGGCATTGATAGTGATGCTGACATCTTGCTGTGACAGCTTGTTTATAACGTATTGAATAAGCGGAGAACCGTTGAGCTCAACAAGTCCTTTATCTTTTCCGCCCATGCGGCTGGCCTGTCCGCCAGCCAAAATAACCCAACTAGTTTGCGTTGGAAGCAGCATAAATATTCTCTTGTGCTTTATCTTTCTGAATAACTTGCAGAAGCGGCGATTCGGTCAAAGTATTGTCTTTGATCCACCATTGCTTCTTACATAAGTCGGTTAACGCGTTAGTTTGGTGACTAGTGATGACTAAACTCGCGCCTCTTTGAAGAAGATCTTCGGCCATTATCACCAATCTTTCAATAGATTCTTTGTCTAAAGAGGCACTTGGTTCATCCATAAGCAAGATTGACGGCTTAAGAATCCAGGCTCGTGCCATTGCAACGCGTTGACGCTCACCCCCAGACAACACAGAAATGTGTTCATCTGCCAAGGTTTCTAAACCTACCATTCTCAGCGCATTAATTATTTGAGCTCGCTTATCTTTTTGGCTCTCTTTGTTAAAGCGAATGCCATAAGCGACATTTTGGTACACCGAACCATCAAAAAGATAGGGGGTTTGATGCAGGTAGATAATGTCTTTGAACTTGAGCCTAGGGAATAAGATCTGCTGCCAGCTTTGTGTCGGAGACTGAATGCGGCCAGAGCTTGGCTGAATCAGTCCAGACAATATTTTAAGTAGGGTCGTTTTACCCACACCATTATCTCCTTTGAGATAAATGGCATCGTTGGGGCCGATCGACAATTCGGGAATATGGAACAAAACACGCTCTTTGTAGCGCATTGAAATTTGCTGCGTTGTTATTTTTATACTCATGACAGCGTTCCTAAGTTCTTAAATAGCCTTTTCCTCTCACACTGGAAAGGAAAAAGTTAAGGGCTAATGCCAATGCTAATAACACCATACCGAGGGCGACGCCTTGAGCGAATGCGCCTTTGTGGCTTTCCATAGCGATAGCTGTTGGGATGTTTCTTGTCATCCCCATAATGTTGCCACCGACCATCATTGAACAACCAACCTCAGTGACGATACGAGAGAAGGCAGCGATAGTTGCAGCTAGAAGAGGGAAGCGCGTTTCCCAAATTAAGGTACATGCCACACGTGTGGTTGATACGCCAAGCGTGCGCGCCGTTTCAACCGCTCGGCGGTCACTGGCTTGGAGAGCGCCGTGCATCATCGCGACTAGGATTGGGAAACAGATCAGCATCTGACCTAGAATCATCGCCTTTTGAGTGAACAGTAATTCCCAATCACCGAGTGGGCCAGAACGAGAGAGCATCATGTACATCAACAAACCGATAACCACGGTTGGGATAGCTTGCAGGGTGTTGATCACCGATAACAATGCCCACTTCCCGGGGAACTCGGTATAAGCCAATAAAAAAGCCATAAGGATTGCAGGAACAATCACTAATGAGATGGCGGACAAAGATACGCTGAAAGATACCGCGACGATTTTCCACAATTCGTGGTCAAAACTCACTAGTAGGTTCATTGCATCAATCGTTGTTTGCCATAGGGTCATGAAGTATCTCGTGTGAATCGATAATAGATCTTTATCGGTAATGACTGATGTTAATCATAGCTGACACAAACTATTTGAGCTTGAATTGGCCAGCTATTGTTTTTAAGAGTGCTTCGTTAACTGTTTAGCTAAGTGTAGTGCTTGTTGGTTTTGACTACACCTTCAACGCTACGCTTTACTTACAACCAACGACTCATTACTTACAATCAACTATTCTAAGCTTGCAACCAACTATTCTGCGCTCGCAACAAACAGCTGTTTGCCGTGCAGTTTAAAGTCGTTTATCAATTTCTGACCTTTAGGGTTAACCAGCCAGTCACTGAATACTTTCGCAGCTTGGTAGTTGATGCTCGGGTAGCGTTCTGGGTTAACAAGAATCACTTGGTAAGGGTTAAACAGGTTCTTGTCACCTTGGAAAAGGATTTTAAGATCCAATTTGTTTTGGTAAGCCAACCAAGTACCACGGTCTGTCATGGTGTAGCCTTGCATCTCTGACGCCATGTTCAGAGTAGGGCCCATGCCTTGACCAACACTGCGATAACCACCGAAGTTTGGTTCCATTTTAGTTTGTGCCCAAATACCCATCTCTTTCTTATGAGTACCAGAGTCGTCACCACGAGAAACAAAGGTCACGTTATTGTTCGCGATTGCTTTGAACACATCAGTCACTGCTTTTTGAGATTCGATCTTCGCTGGATCGCTTTGAGGACCAACGATGACAAAGTCGTTGTACATCAGCTTGCGAGGTAGAACCCCGTAACCTTGTTCAACGAAATTCGCTTCAGCCTTTGGTGCGTGAGTCATCACTAGGTCTACATCGCCATTCTCACCCATGCGAAGTGATTTACCTGTACCCGCCGCTAGAACATCAACTTTGATACCAGAATCTTTTTCGAACTCAGGTAATAAGTAGTCAAGTAGACCTGAGTGGTAGGTACTTGTGGTTGTCGCCAATTTGATATGGGTGGTGTCTTCCGCGCTGCTAGCCGTGTAACTGACGATAGATAGAGCTGCAATAGTTAGGGGAATTGCTTTCATTATTATTATGTCCATTCTGTTATAAATGAATGACATGCCTTCAGTTTTAAAGGGCTCAAAAAAGGGCATGTGCATAAGACGCTAATTGTTGTAATTAGAAATCTACACCTTATAAGCAATCTTAATGCCAATAAATCATGCATCAGATCTCATTAAATTGCTGTTATTTCGGACAAAACTGCGTCATTTAGCCCTCTAAAATGAATCAAAACATGAGCTAGGACAAAATGTCGCACATTGTCCCTGTTGCACAAAAGGTTAATTGGTACACTCTGTCCCAACTTTCCCCACCGGCTAATCATTATGTCTTCACCTAGTTCATCTGCACCTAACCTCAATCCGAACACATTGACTCAATATCAAGCGTTTTCCGTCTTGGTTGTGGATGATGAAATGGGTATGCAGGCTATTTTAAAGAAAGCTCTGGGTAAGTTCTTTGGCAAGGTATCGAGTGCGGGGTCGGTTGAAGAAGCCGAAATACTGCGTTCGAGCGAACATTTTGATCTGATTGTTCTTGATATCAACCTGCCAGGTCGGTCTGGTATTGAGTGGGAAGAGGCGTTTAACGACAACGACAAACGTGCCGATGTGATTTTCATGACAGGTTATGCTGATTTAGAGATGACGATATCTGCGCTTAAGCTTGGTGCTTCAGATTTTATTCTTAAGCCGTTCAACCTCGAACAAATGATACAAGCGGTTCTGCGTTGTATGGACAAGCGCCTTGACCAAAGAATGCAGTACGCGTTGAAGCGCGATGTTAGCCGTCATATCAAGACCGAATTGATCGGCAATTCAGACAAGACTAAACAGCTCAAATTGCTGATCAGTCAATTTGCACCGTCAAGAGCATCAGTTCTTATAGAAGGTGAGTCGGGTACGGGTAAAGAGTTAGTTGCTCGTGGTGTACATGAAGCCAGCAAGCGTAGCGGCCCATTTGTACCAATCAACTGTGGTGCAATTGCGCCTGAGCTTTTAGAAAGCGAATTGTTTGGCCACACGTCTGGTGCCTTTACTGGTGCGAAGAAAAACCGTGAAGGTCTGTTCAGAGTCGCAAGTGGCGGCACCTTGTTCCTAGATGAAATAGGTGAAATGCCACTGCCAATGCAAGCAGCGCTGTTACGTGTGTTAGAGCAACGTACTATTCGTCCAGTTGGCAGTGAGAAAGAGATCGCTGTCGATGTACGTGTCGTCGCAGCAACAAACCGAAACCTTCAAGAAGAGGTCGATAAAGGCCACTTCCGTCGCGATCTGTTCTACCGACTCAATGTACTTAAAATTGATGTTGTGCCATTGAGAGAACGACCGTCTGATCTGATAGAGCTTGTTCCATACTTCACTCGTCTTTTATCAAGTGAACTGGGTATGCCGGTTCCAAACTGGGCACATGAAGATATATTGGCAATGAATGAATACGAATGGCCGGGAAATATTCGCGAACTTAAGAACCTAGTCGAAAGATGCATTCTTTTAGACAAGCCACCAGCACACTATTGGCGCGAAATTAATGGTGATCCAGTCCCAACCAGCATTTCAGTGACGGTGTCACATGGAGCAGAAATACCAAACTTGAATAATGCAGACGCTGCTGAGGGTTACCCGAACACCTGGACACTCAAAGAAGTAGAAAAATCTCACATAGAACAACTGGTGAGTTTCCATGATGGCAATAAATCTGCAGCTGCGCGAGATCTCGGTGTGGCACGTAAAACACTAGAGCGTAAGTACAAAGAGTGGAACACAGAAGGCTCAGAATATGCCGATTAGACGTCATTGGTGGACAAAGTGGGCGTTCCGGTTCAAAACCATGGTGCGTTATCGCCTGCTATTTCTAACATCCGCTCCCATCATTCTTACCTTATGTGCGCTTGTCGCTATAACACTGTATTGGTCAGTGCATTACACGTGGCAGGGTGCTCTGATTGATGTCGATGAGCGTTTGGATGTTGCCGACAACAGTATCCATTTAATTCAGAACCAACAGGCCTATAACGTTCAAGCATTTGCTGAGTCTTACAACTTCCGAATCAAACTCACGAGTGATATTTCGAAAGAAGAGCTCACACGTTGGGTTTCTGAAAACAAATCTCGCTATGAACTCGATTTTCTACGCTGGCGCAGCGTCGAGAGCATGGAGAAAAAGCTTGAATACCTCAACCTGACACACAAAGAATCGTTCTTTAATGTATTGAGCCAAAACCAACTCAACGATTTAGACCAAAACCTTGCCAGGCAAGCCGAAGTCCCAATGCTCAATAGTCAAAATGTTGAAACTCGGGGGTTAGTTAGCCGCACCGTTGTGTCGATTCGTGACAAGAATGATCACGTGATTGGTTTTCTTGACGGCGGGATCCTCCTAAATAACAGCACACAGTTGGTTGATCAGATCAGCAATCTCATTTATCCGCAACGCGAGGGCTTTAATCGCCGCATTGGTACCGTCACTGTGTTCCTTGATGACCTACGTGTCAGCACTAATGTACCGTTGAGCAGCGAAGAAAGTGCAGGGCGCGCAATTGGTACTCGTGTTTCTCACGAGGTTCATTCTAAAGTATTGAATGAAGGCAAAGAGTGGCTAGATAGAGCGTATGTTTACGACGCTTGGTACATCACTGCGTATCAACCGATTCATGACCAATTCGATAATGTCATCGGCATGCTTTATACCGGTTACTTGATTTGGCCATTGGTGGAAACGTACTTAACCAACCTGGGTGAAATCAGCATTACGATTGTGTTGTTGCTACTGGCTTCTGGTTTGATCGTTCACCGTGGTGCGCGTGATCTTTTCAACCCAATTGAACGCATCCATAAAGTCGTGAAGCTAGTGCAGATGGGGCAAGACAAGCGAATTGGTACGTTGGGTTTAAACGATCAACACGAGCTGACTTTGCTCGCTAAACAATTCGATAAGATGTTGGATTTGCTGCACGAACGTAATCAAGAGATCCAACAAGCCGCTTCAGAACTCGAATGTAAGGTTCATTCTCGTACTGCTAGCTTGAAAGAGAAAACCGAAGAACTCGAACTGCATATCAAGCTGTTGAATCAAGCTCGAGACAAGCTGGTGGTCAATGAAAAACTAGCCGCGTTAGGTGAATTAACCGCGGGCATTGCCCATGAGATTAATAATCCGACAGCGGTGATTCTTGGCAATGTAGAGTTAATGAAGTTTGAGCTCGGTGACGAAGTCGCTCGTGTAGACGAAGAAGTCCACGCCATCATGGAACAGATCGACCGAATTCGAAATATCACACGAAGCCTGCTTCAATATAGCCGTCATGGCGGTGTACAAGATGAGATCACTTGGCAACACATTAATCCAATCGTGGATGAGAGTATTACGCTCGTAAAAACAGGCGCGAAAAAGAAAGGCATTGTCTACGTATCACAACTGCATGCTAAAACGTCTGTGGAAGTTAATCGAAACCAACTTTTGCAGATTTTGGTTAACCTACAGATGAACGCGATTCATGCCATGGACGGACAGGGCACATTGACTATCTCAAGTGAAGACTGGGTGGAGAATGGCGTGTCTCATGGTGCAATCGTTCATGTTCAAGATGAAGGGTGTGGTATCAAAGAGGAACAATTGAAACGCATCTTTTCACCTTTCTACACCACCAAACGTGACGGTACAGGCTTAGGCTTATCAGTATCTCAAAGTATCTTGAGCCAAACGGGCGGTGAGATACGTGTCGAATCAGAAGTAGGCAAGGGAAGCCGCTTTAGTATCTACCTTCAGCAAAAAGCGACACCACAGTTATTGGTGTCTAACCTATAATTTTTTTAGCTTTAAGCTCGAATCTAATCCAACCATATTATCACCTGATAATATTTCTACTGCGCTTGGGCTGTTACATGAACGTTTCAGCCCAAGCACGAAAATCCTGCACTACTAAACTATCGCCAACTAAATCTCAACCTCTGACTGTTTGACGAGCACCTCTTTTTGGATATGTAACACAGTGTATATCTTTTGATCTTGATGCATATCATCTGAACTGTACGGATTTTTGATACATTGACCCCAAATTCATAATCAAAAAATATAATAAAGTCAGTCAGCTATGAAATTAAGTAATCTATCTATTAAATCAAAACTTATCTCGATCGTCATTTTATCGGTTGTTCTATTGGTAATGGCGTCATCTTTCAACCTAATGCAACAACGTGAAAGCTCAATGCAAGAGCGCCAAGATAAACTCAGTGCTCAAGTCGAAACCGCGGTCAGCTTAGCGAGCTACTATTACAGCCAACGTAACGTACTCGGTGAAGAAGTAGCAAAGAAACAAGCGCTGCAAGCAATTGAAACGCTTCGTTACGACACCACCAATTATTTCTGGATCTTAAACCAACAACTCAACGTTGTTATCCATCCATTAAAACCTGAACTCAATGGCAAGAACGCAGGTAACTTTAAAGATGGTGCAGGTAAACACCACTGGCGTGAGATGGTCAACATTTCACGTACCCCAGAGGAGAAAGGGTTTCTTGATTATCAATGGATGAGCCCGCAAGGTGAACTCAAAGACAAGATCTCATATGTACAGCTATTCCCTGAGTGGAATTGGATTGTTGGCTCGGGAATCTTAGTTGCGGATATTCAAGACGCTTTCTATGCACTAGCGCTCAAAGAAGGACTGGTCGCGGTTGTATTATCAGGCCTGTTGTTTGCTATGGGCTACGCGATTTCTAACAATATCCTTGTGCCACTTAACAAGCTTATCGGCAACACCCATAAGATTGCAGATGGGGATCTTCGTGTACGCATGAACATGACACGCAAAGATGAACTGGGCGATATGAGTAATCAAATTGATACCATGCTCAACAAGTTACAAAGCACGCTTCGTACAGCGAATGAATCAGCAGATTTATCCAGCAACATGGCGAGTCACATTGCACAAGCCAGTGAAGAGGCTGCGACCAGTGTTAACTCACAGCATGCACAGCTTGAGTTGTTGTCGACAGCGATGACAGAAATGAGTGCCACCATTTCTGATGTCGCTGTTAATGCTGAAAATACTGCCGCAAGCACCAATAAGGTTGTCGAGCACGCAAATCAGAACGACCAGAACATGCAAGTAACGTCTAAAACCATATCTCAAGTTTCAGAAAACATTTCGACCGCGAATGATCTCGTCAGAGACTTACAATCTGGTGTCACAGAGATAAGCCAAGTGGTGAGCGTGATACGTGATGTATCTGAGCAAACGAACTTGTTAGCGCTTAATGCGGCAATAGAAGCAGCCCGAGCAGGTGAGCAAGGAAGAGGGTTCGCGGTAGTCGCAGATGAAGTACGTAACCTCGCAAGCCGCACTCAAAACTCAACCAATGAAGTTCAATCGACGATTGAAAAACTGACTCAGCAAGCCGAGCGTACCTTTAAAGCAATGCAAAGCAGCAATGAGAAAGTCGATCACAGTGTTGTCGCGTCTAACGAAACTCGCCAACAACTCGATGTGATTGTGAATGAACTGCACAACGCCAACGACATGGTCGCGCAAATCGCCGCTGCATCGGAGCAACAAAGCACGGTAGCAACCGAAATGAGTGAAAGTGTCACAGGGATTCATCTTGCAGCAAATGAAGTATTGCAAGCTTCACAATCGCTCGCAGAAGACAGTCAAAAAATGGCGAACACCACCGAGCACCTTACTGATCAGTTGAAGTACTTTAAGGTCTAAGCGAAAACCTCATAAAAAACACCTCCGCACTTGAGACAAGTTCGGAGGTGTTTTTGTTTGTAGATGACTGGATTGTTAGCTTGCTCAACAAAAGAAGAGCGTTAAGAAAAAGAAGCGCGTTAAGCCAATCTTGTTAATGTGCAGTCACTGAAATCTTCGGAGGGTTGATATTGTGTTTTCTAAACTCTTTCATCACACGCAAGGTAATATCGGTTTCAAACAGCTTCTCATACGCCGTGTCGACCACATAGGCCTTACAAGTTAACTGTATCGCCAAGTAATTATCCGTAATCGTCTGTTTGACCAGAACCGTAACAGGCTTCGGCAAGTGGATGTAACGACTTGAAGACGCCGCTTCTTGAATCAAGTCTCGAGCTAGGGTGATGTCTTCATTCATACCGACATAAAATGGAATCACCACCTGCATATCCAGCGCGCCATAGTTACCACTAGTCGTTACTTCGTTTAAGAACTTGTTGTTCGGGATCGTGATAATGTCATCGTTCAGGGTTCTCATTCGAACAGAACGCAAACCAATGGTAATGATGTCGCCATAGTTACCCTCGAACGTGACACGGTCACCAACTTGAAAAGGTCTGTCAATCATCACCGTGATACCGGCAATGAATGACGCAGCCAAGTCTTTAAGCGCAAAGCCGACCGACACGGCGAGGGTACCACCAATCAAAGCCAGTATTTGATCGTTGATTCGAAAACTCATCATGAACACAATAAGGCCGGTGCTCACGTAAATAAAGAACTGAGTAAATGACTGCAGTTTCTGTAGCAGCATTCGATATTGCACGAACTGACTACCAAAACTGGTCACCAACGAATTGATGAACTTAAGTAACAACCACATTGCGGCAATAACGATCATGGAGAAGAACACACCGCTCCAACGCACCAAACTCGCAATCTTTGAGATGTTTTCTACGTTAGCTAACTCTTCCGTCGCAAAGGTCGGGAAACTGACAGCACTTGCCAAGCCAACAAATAGTAGGATAAATAACTTCTTCATTTTACTTCACCAGTAGATGTTGACGGTCGAGAACGTTTGTAATGTGGCGGAACCAGTGCTCAGAAATTCGAGCCTTTTCTTCATGCCAACCAATATAACCACGGCTTTCAAAATAACGTAGAATCCCGGTTATCTCTGCAATGCTCAGTTGAGTACATTCAGACAACACCTCCGGAGAAGCTATTTCCAGTTGCACGATAGAGCGAAGTACAGCCAGCATAGGTTTTGGCATATTCTCGAGTTCCTGCGCTTCAGGAACATGGAACAAACGTACCACTGCTTGATCTGTCTCTTTATTGCGGTTCAAAGAGAGCCTAAAGAATCGCAGCGCAACGGTAGGGTTGCCATCAGAGTAGTGCCACAAGATTCGATAGAAACCTTGGCGTGCGCGTTCTTCTTCACTCATGTCATCTTGGTCCCACTGCTTAGGGACAACTAAACCATCAAACGATAACGGCTTTTCAAGTTCCGTATTGATACGGCTATTTAGAAGATCACCGACTTGTTTTTCTGTCCAACGTGGTAGGAAACACACCAAATCAAACAGAAGACGCTCACCACGCGCTCGATCGACAAATCGCCAGCTTGATTTAGCAATCGATATCACGACACGGTGATTCTTTTTAGAACGACGGAGAAGATTGGTTAAACGAATCAAATCAGACAGGCCACCGACCATTGGCTTAACCAATCGTTGGGCATTATCAATCGCAATTAAGTACGTGGTGTTACTTTTACGCAGGTGTGCCAAGATCTGAATCTCAGTCGCTTCTTCTTCCAAGCCGATGCTCACGGCTAGATGCGCTAAGAGCTCTTGGTAACCCGCGTAAGGGCAACTCACGTAAACAGGCTCTGCGTTGGAGACTTTATGCAGCAAGGTATAAAGCAGCGTTGTCGCGCCCACACCACGTTCGCCTGAAACAATACAAATAGCAGGGCTGTCCGACATCAAGTAACGAGAGAGTTGCTTAACCTCATCGCCTGCGTAATCAATTAAAGTGCTATCGATATTGCCCGGCAGAATGTACTCATAGGTTTTGTCTCCTTTGATTCGAACCAAGTTTTGTTGGTTCTTATCAAGATCAGACTGCTTAGCCACTTCGATTCGAAAGAGATAGGCTAATGCTTGACTAAACAACGTGTAACTAGAAAGCAATGCCATGATTCGATGTTGGAAGTTGTAAACACTCAACCACACGATTCCAATTGCCGTCGCCAGTATATTAAGTAAGAAGGTTTCCTTACGGTTTACCGCCCAGTTAACCCACACCGGACGATCGGAGATGTGTTGCAGCGTATCGAAGACTTTCGCTCTCCATAATCTCAGTACCGATATCGTGACCAGCACGAACCAGAAAAACAGCGCACTGTAGATCCAGCTGTAAATGGTGCCTTTACCCAGTGTGATGCTCGATATCTGCAAAGTCAGACCTGCAACAATAATACTCCAAACATAGCGACGAATAGTCGATAGTCTCAGCGCGATGACTTCTTGATTTGATGTGCGACCCAAGCGATACGCAAATTCAAGAATAAAGCTGATAGCAATCGAACCGCCTAAAATCCACCACGTGAATATCTCTAGGAAAATCAGGTGCTGCAGGCTAGGGATGCTAGAAAGCACTCTCAAAGAAAGTGTGATGGCGATTAACCAAGCAATCGCACGCTCAGCACGGCTGATATACCAAATCACACGAACCAAAAAAGGAGGGTTCGTTTTCGCTTCGAGAAAGTTAACTCGAAACAACTCAATCAAGCGAGTGCTGTTGGCAAGCCACCATACTAAACCGAAGTAAATGAACAGCACCTTTAGAGAAGCCCAAATGACAGGCACTGGAGAAATAAAAATGTCTTTAACTAGTGCTTTAAAACTACGAATTTGGAAGTAAACAAGATACTCAATATTGAGCTTGGTTAATTCCCACTCTTGTTTAAATTGAGTCACGCCGTATGGGCCAAAACCGGTTAAGCGCTCTTTATTCGCGGAGTTTGTCTGCTCTAAAAGATGCTGTTTACTTACGTTCAAGCTATTCAATGTGACGTAGCTCGTTTGCACGGAAAACCATTGATCGGCGTCGTTGTTATCTCTATAGGCTTTTACCTGTTGCTCGAAGGTTTTGATTTCCAGCTTTTGAACTCGCAGAACTTCGGCAAGTAAAATGTTGACTTGGCGTCTGTCCGACTGCTCCATAAAGAGTGGGTCAGGTAGGGAATCAATACGCTTATCCAGATCTACAGCACTATTAGATACCTGAGGCTGAGATTGTAAGTCATATTCCAAGTTGGCATGACTCGGCCAAGAGATAATGGCCAAAGTGAAGATTAAGAAGCGCGAAAGTGAACGCATAAAAGTCTCTTAGAATTATGAGGTTAGGATTACTATAGTTAGTTAATCTTACTTTGTGAAATCCAACCCCGTATCGGGGGCGAGTACTTTATTCCCGTTTGGGCTGGTTTTGTCATGAAATTGTCAGAGATTAGGCTAGTCTTGCCTATGTCTGTTGTTGCTTTGATCGGGTTAGTTTTACTGTGACCAATCAGCATACGATATATTCAATGGTTGGCATGATTTGGGACGTTATATACCGCCCATTATGGGGTGCTGTTCGATATTTTGTTTTTCCTGAAAGTAGATGGTTTTTTAACGACAAATAGAAAATCAAAAATGTGAGTCAGCTCAAACTATGATTTGGCTAGGTTATCACTCACTTAATGGCGAGTAATTGCAATCAAGACTTGCAGTTAAAGCCCCGAAGAAGTAACGTTGCGGCGTTTTTCACATTAAAAAGGTAACGGCATTGATCTCCACAGCAAATATCACCCAACAATTCGGCGCTAAGCCACTTTTCGAAAATATTTCAGTTAAGTTCGGCGAAGGCAACCGCTACGGTTTAATCGGCGCGAATGGCTGTGGTAAATCGACGTTCATGAAGATCCTTTCTGGTGAACTTGAGCCAAGTGCTGGTAACGTAAGCTACGATCCAAATGAGCGCGTTGCTAAGCTAAACCAAGACCAGTTTGCTTATGAAGAATTCACGGTAATCGACACGGTTATCATGGGTCACAAAGAGCTTTGGGCGATCAAGCAAGAGCGTGACCGTATCTACTCTTTGCCTGAAATGAGCGAAGAAGACGGCATGAAAGTGGCTGATCTTGAAGTTCAGTTCGCTGAAATGGACGGTTACATGGCAGAAGCGAAAGCAGGTGAGCTTCTTCTTGCGGTAGGTATTGAAGAATCACTGCACTTCGGTCTAATGAGCGAAGTAGCACCAGGTTGGAAACTTCGTGTTCTATTGTCTCAAGTACTGTTTGCAGACCCGCATATCATGCTTCTTGACGAACCAACGAACAACCTGGACATGGACACCATCAAGTGGTTGGAAGATACGCTAAACCAACGTAACTGCACAATGATCATCATTTCGCATGACCGTCACTTCCTAAACTCAGTTTGTACACACATGGCTGACCTTGATTACGGCGCACTTCGTCTGTTCCCTGGTAACTACGATGAGTACATGACAGCAGCGACACAAGCTCGTGAACGTCTACTTTCTGATAACGCGAAGAAGAAAGC
This sequence comes from Vibrio splendidus, assembly GCF_024347615.1. NCBI lineage: Bacteria > Pseudomonadati > Pseudomonadota > Gammaproteobacteria > Vibrionales > Vibrionaceae > Vibrio > Vibrio splendidus. The sequence goes on from NZ_AP025508.1 coordinate 1,947,724, forward strand.
ACAAATTGCTGAACTTCAAACGTTCGTTTCTCGTTTCTCTGCTAACGCATCTAAAGCGAAACAAGCGACATCTCGTGCTAAACAGATCGACAAGATTCAACTAGATGAAGTAAAAGCGTCTAGCCGTCAAAACCCATTCATCCGTTTCGAACAGTCTAAAGAGCTATTCCGTAACGCGCTTGTGGTTGAAAACCTATCTCAAGGTTTTGAAGAAGACCTATACAACAAGTTCGATGCGATTTTCGAAGTTGGTGAGCGTGTTGCTATCATCGGTGAGAACGGTGTGGGTAAAACAACACTACTTAACACACTAGCGGGTGCTCTAGAAGCGCGTACTGGTGAATATAAGTGGTCTGAAAACTCAAACATCGGTTACTACGCTCAAGATCACGCACATGATTTTGAAGAAGATCTAAACCTGTTTGACTGGATGAGCCAATGGCGTCAAGAAGGCGAAGACGAGCAAGTTGTTCGTAGCTTCCTAGGTCGTATGCTGTTTGGCCAAGACGATATCAAGAAATCTGTAAAGGTTATCTCTGGTGGTGAGCAAGGTCGTATGCTTCTTGGCAAGATCATGATGCACAAACCAAACATCCTGCTAATGGATGAACCAACAAACCACATGGATATGGAATCTATCGAAGCGCTTAACTTGGCTCTTGAGAACTACAAAGGCACATTGTTCTTCGTATCTCACGACCGTGTATTCGTAGACTCTCTAGCGACTCGTGTTCTTGAAATCAAAGACGGCAAGATCAACGATTTCCGCGGTACTTACGCAGAATTCTTGAAAGCACGTGCTTAGTACGCATTAAACATGAATACGTAATACAACGTTAGTGCGTATCCCTGATTAGAAAGGCCTCTATCTTTATGAATAAGATAGAGGCCTTTTGTTTTTCATATCAGTCTCTTTGTGTTAAAAACGTCGAGTGGTTGGTCGCAAATACCTCTACTCATCAATACTTTAACTGCTCATTAATACTTAAACTGCGCCACAATCTTCTCAAGCTTCACACTCACGTTCGATACTTGTTCACTACAACGAACTGACCCTGAAACCACGGTATGAGTATCACTGGCTAAATGAGCGATATCGGTAATGTTCCGATCGATGTCCGCTGAAACCATGGATTGCTCTTCAGACGCCGTGGCAATCTGGCTGTTTAAGTCGAACATCTCTCCAACTTGAAAGTGTATCCCTTCAATCGCATTTACCACATCTTTGGTTTGGTGTTTAACTAACCCCGTTTGTTCTAGGCTTACCGACATCTTAGCGACCGTTTTTGCTATTCCAGACGTTAGGCCATGAATGGTCGATTCAATTTGATGGGTTGAATCGTTGGTCATTAGCGAAAGCTCTCTCACTTCAGAGGCCACGACTGCAAACCCGCGTCCATGGTCACCAGCACGCGCAGCTTCTATCGCCGCATTTAGCGCGAGTAGGTTAGTTTGTTCCGCAATACCTTGAATGGTAGTGACGACTTGGTTGATTTCACGACTCTGGTCTTCGAGCTGAACAATTAGGTTTTGAGACTCTGCAATATTCTCGGCCAGCACATTAATGCTGTCATTGGTTGCGTGGGTTTCTTGCAACGCCTGATGTGCATTGTCTTTGATCTTCTCAGCGTTCATCGCTGCGTTTTCTATGTTCGCCGTTACTTCATTACTGGTCATCACCAGCTCATTAACTGCCGTCGCTACTGATTCAGATTGTTGCTTCTGCTTTTCAGCATTACTCATACTTTTGATTGCCGCTTCTTCAGAGCTACACGAACTATCGGTCAACACCGTCATCACGCCGGATAGCTCTTTGATGTTACCGTGCAGTTTATTGATGAAGGTATCGAACGAGTGAGCAAGTTGTGCGAGTTCGTCATTGCCTTTGGCATTCATGCGAACGGTTAAGTCACCATCTCCACTGGCGATTGATTCCATCATCACGTTTATCGCTTTGATTCGCGCAAGTATGTTGCGACCAATGAACACCAACAATAAAGAGAGCAGAGCGACGATGGCGGCACCAAACAGATGCAATGTATTTTTGGTATGTGTACTCGCCGCTGTGATGGCTTGGCTTATCTCGGTTTGTACCGTTTCAATAGCTTGTTCTGTTTTGTGGACGTTGCTACGTAAGGCGCCTCTAAGACCGAGTTCTGCCGATAAACCTAAATTAGTGTTAGCCAACAGAAGCGTTTCAACCGCAGCTTTGTAATCCGAATAGGCTTGCTCTGTCGCAACCGAAGTTTGAGAGTAGGGTTCAAACTCTTTAAGAGCACTCGCTAACGCCATATGTGTTTGGTCATTAATATGAGCGAGATAGTGGAAGTCTTTTTCAATCAACTCTAACAGCGCAAGCTCTAAAGCCAAACTCGATTCAGATTCGATCGCTGATTTTAACGAGGTTCTTTTGCCATCTAACGCAGCGACAAAGCCTAAAGGTGCGGTCGTACGTTCAATGTTATTTACTTGTTCGACGATTTGGTGAAATTGCTTTTGATATTGATGGAGAGTGTCCGAAATCCGTGTCATTTGGTCAGACAGGTGCAGCTCATGCGAGGTGAGAGTCTGGTTCAACGTCACCAATCTTTGATTCAATGTGTCGGCGGTTTTATCGAAACGTTCTGCGTATTTTTGATCGTGGCGAGACAAGAAATCTTTCTCGTGTCGCCTCAGGGTGAGTAGGTCAACAGAACTCCTCAAGTTTTCAGTGGCAGCACGTTCCAAGGATTCAAGCTTGTCTAAGCTGAACTGCTCGTAGATGGCATAGATAAAAACAGAAACAAACAGGGTGAGGTTGATTAGAATAAATTTACTGCGTATTGAAAGAGACAGCGAACGACGCTGAGGTTCCGATGGATTACTCATGGTTAATTCCCTTTAAGCCAGTGACGTTGATATTCATATTTATTTTGTAATTAATAGAAATATTTAAATGATGAATATGTAACTAATAGCCTATTAGGTTGTTAAAGCAAGATTCGTTGGTGGTAAAGGTTAGTTAACCCCTGATATACACAAACTAAGTGATTTGAGACGCCTACTTCCTTAGATGTGGCAAGATAAGATGCCAAAAGAAAAGTCCTCATTAACACTTATGTCGACAATCTTTGAGATCGCAGGCATCGTATTAAATGAGGACTTTTAATTATTTCAAGTAGTTAGCTGATTATATAGTTAACAGTTGCTAGTGACTTTACCGATCAATTTTGTTCGTTTTGTTCATCGAGAAAGTCGGTGTGTTCTAGCCATAGCGCATTAATAATTCCAAACGCGCAGGCTAATAATACGCCCAGTACCCAACATAAATACCACATAGGTTATCCTCCTATTTCATCTCTAATTAATACAGTGACGAGCTGTTATCGTGAATGTATTGACTGTCTAATCGGCCGAACATTTTGTAGTAACACCAGATTGTGTAACCCAAAATAATTGGCACCACGATAACTGCGACAACAGAGATAATGCTCAGTGTTAACTCACTTGATGTTCCGTCCCACAGCGTTAAGCTGTGTGATGGCATCAAGCTAGATGGCATGATCATTGGGAATAGGGCGACGCCCGCTGTCGTTATGATGCTTGCTATCGATAAGCTCGAAGAAGCGAAGGCCAAACCAGCGCGGTTAAGTCTAGTCATCACTGCACAACTCAGCATTCCGATGATGCCTAGCGCAGGAATTCCCCAAAGTACCGGATAGTTTTCGTAGTTATGTAGCAGTAAGTCATCAAACTTCATGACATGTTTTAGCAACGGGTTTGAAACACCATCGGTCACAACTGGGCTAGTAATCAGGTAACCCGGAAGTGTATATGCGTATAGCCCACCAACAATAAATAGACCGACAGTCACAAGCGCCATACATACGATCACTTTCTGCGCACGTTGTTTTAAATCACCCGTCGTTTTCATCTGTAGGAATGCCGCGCCTTGCGTGACAACCATCGCTAAGCTCACCAAGCCACATAGCAGTGGGAAGGGCGTGAGTAGATCCCAGAAACCACCTTGGTATGACATCATTAGCAATTCGTTAAACTCAAACGGAACGCCAATCATCAAGTTACCGAAACCAACACCAAAGATAAACGGAGGAATGAAGCCACTGACGATAAGTGCAATATCACAAGCTTTCTTCCATTGCGGATTGTCGATCTTAGCGCGGTAATCCATACCGAGCGGTCTTAACCACAAGGTCGTCAACACGATAATCATGGCTAAATAGAACCCGGAGAACGCAGCCGCGTAGATTGCAGGCCATATCGCAAAGATAGCGCCACCCGCGGTAACCAACCATACTTGGTTGCCATCCCAGTGAGGGGCAATCGAGTTGATCATAATTCGTCGATCAACTTCCGACTTCCCTAGAACAGGAAGCAACGCCGCAACGCCCATGTCGAATCCATCGGTAATGATAAAACCGATCAACAACACGCCAATAACTGCCCATGTAAACAGGCGAAGATTTTCGTAATCAAACATCTGAATTCCTTAATGAAGGTCGATAGTTTTATCTAGCTGACGCGGTGCGCTTTGCTCACCTGTAACGGCTAGATCTTGGTTTGATTGCTCATGGTGATAGCGACCCGTTTTCAGTGCGCTCGGGCCCATTTTTGCAAACTTAACCATCAAGAACATTTCTATAATCAAGAACGCGGTGTAGAACAAGTAAACCAAGCCGATAGAGATCCACAGACTTGAAGCAGGTAGATTAGAAGCCGCCATGTTTACTGGCAGAATCTCACCAATAGCCCAAGGCTGACGGCCATATTCCGCTACAAACCAACCGGTTTCACAAGCAATCCAAGGAAGTGGAATCGCGCATATTGTTGCTTTCAGTAACCAACGATTGGTACTAATCTTACGGCGACAAATTTGGACGAATGAAAGACCAATGATGGCAAACATCAACACGCCACACACCACCATGATGCGGAAGCTCCAGAACAGAGGGGCAACCGTTGGGATTGTGTCTTTTGCTGCTTGTTTGATCTGTTGCTCTGTTGCATCCACCACGTTATCGCTGTATTTCTTAACCAGCAATCCATAACCTAGATCATGTTTAACCGATTCAAAATCATCGATATTTTGTTGTGATTTATCACCAAAACGCAGTTTTTCTAGTAGCCCATAAGCTAAGATGCCGCTGCGAACACGTTCTTCGTTCTTTGCCAATAGATCATGAATGCCGACAACTGGCGTATCCAAAGAACGCGTTGCGATAATACCCATCACGTATGGGATCTTAATCGCGTAGTCCGTCTCCATGGTTTCTTGATTCGGGAAACCGAACAGTGTGAATGAGGCAGGGGCTTCTTCGGTGTGCCATTCAGCTTCGATAGCCGCTAGCTTCACCTGTTGAACATCGCCCAACTCATAACCAGATTCATCGCCTAGCATCACTGTCGAAACAATCGCAGCCATACCAAAAGCACTTGCTACTGCAAATGAACGACGAGCGAACGGTAAATCACGCCCTTTAAGCATGTAGTAAGCACTGATACCCATGATAAATAGCGCGCCGGTTGTGTAACCTGCCGCAACGGTATGCACGAACTTCACTTGAGTCACTGGGTTGAAGATCACTTCAACGAAGTCTGTCATCTCCATACGCATGGTTTCGAAGTTAAACTCTGCGCCCACTGGGTTTTGCATCCAGCCATTGGCCATCAGAATCCACAGACCAGAGAAGTTCGAACCCAACGCCGTCAACCACGTCACCGATAAGTGCTGACGCTTAGAGAGCTTGTCCCAACCGAAGAAGAACATACCGACTAAGGTTGATTCCAAGAAAAACGCAATCAAGGCTTCAATGGCCAGCGGAGCGCCAAAGATATCGCCTACGTAATGCGAGTAATAAGCCCAGTTAGTACCGAACTGGAATTCCATGGTTAAGCCGGTAGCAACACCGACAGCAAAGTTAATACCAAACAACTTACCCCAGAACTTGGTCATGTCCTTGTAGATGGTTTTGTTGGTCATGACATACAGCGATTCCATCACTGCGAGTAAGAAGGAGAGGCCTATAGTTAGGGGAACGAATATAAAGTGATAAAGAGCGGTACTTGCGAATTGAAACCGCGACAGATCAACGACATCTGTAAGCATAAAAACTCCTTCCCGCCACGAGTGTGACGGGTAAGATAATGGAAATAAGATGATAATTAGAGAGAACTAATTAAGGGTTTTACATGTAGCTGTGTGAAAATAATCTATTACCAACGAAGGGCTTTGTTTTGTTTTTTAGAGAACTGTTTACGTAACCAGTAATCTGCACTCACGTAACGGCCACCACCGTAAACAAGCAGGACTAACAGCATCACGAAGTAGGTGCCTGCGAACTCCATACCGTTATTCAGCATTACCGGGTCGCCAAGTTCAGTGATGTAGTTGTAACGACCTGGGAAGTTAACCGCGAGCCATTCGATGAAGCCGTTAAGTCGAACGGTTGCTTCCATCCCACCAGTCGCAATCGCATCCCAACCGTGTTTCCAGTGAACCATTGCACTCGCTACGCTCATCATGAAAATCATTGGAATCGAGATAAAGCGAGTAAACAGACCTAACGCGATACAGATACAACCTAGTACTTCGGTCGCTGCCGCTAGGAATGCCAGTAGCTCAGGGAAGGGAAGGTTAAGACCACCGTCGGCCGCTGAGGCGCCAAACCATGCAACTGTTCCCGAGAAGCCCAGCACTTTAGAGCGTGCACCGACGTAAATCACCGGAATCAGATAAAGACGTACTGAAAGTAGTACTAAGTAATCGTATTGTTTGCATTTTTCGACAATAGCGTCGTACCAGCTGAGGGCTGACTTAATCATAATTTTTCTCCTAAAGAGTGAACGCCAATCAGTTCAACTTCACTGAAATGTTCGACCCAATTAATAAACTCGAATCTCGCCAATTGTTGAGCAATTATTTGTTTTATATCGGCTAAAGAACGATTTGGTTGTTGTTGGATTATTTGAATAATCGCAACATCAATTTCTCTTAGTTTTATCGTGTTGACGCGTTGGTCAGAGTCGCGATAAATCGCGTAATAAACGGGATACCGCCTTTGTGTTAGAAACGTCAGCGACTCACCATGAACAATGAAAGGTACCTGCACGAGCTTCATCGTACTGTTGACTAACAAACCCAATTGAAGCAGTTGTTCATCAACACGAAGATCACCCGTCCATGACATCGGCAATACTTGCTTTGAAGCGTCAATTTCAACGCAAAAGGCACACCATTCGTACTCCAACACCGCAAGCTGGTCGGCTGTGAGATCATGACTCGCACTCAAAGTAGACAAATCACTTAGATTAGACATACCCATTGGCTGAGTGCGACGCTGGATAAAGCTGACAAACTCAGTTGCTATATGATGAAACTCGGGCTCTGAGGCGTAATGCACCACAACAAACTCATCAACCAATATCAGTAGTTGGTCTTGGTCGACTTGCTGACAAAACAGCGGAAATGTGTTGTTCAATACACCAAATACGTTGTCTCTAATGAACTCGCTGTATCGACACACTGCGTTGTCTTCAAGTGGTGAACGTATCAATGCGGTTAACGCCTGCGTTTGAGTGATCATCATGCTAGGAGGGTTATGCATAAACCAACTCCTGATTCATTGGGCGATGAGCAACACCTGCATCTAGAACCTGACTGTGCATCGTTCGCAACTCCTCAGTCAGCACGACCAAAGGCGGTACGCTGTTGTCTCTTTCCAGTAACAACGGTTTACTGCCATGAATAGAGAAGGTGTAACGCGCCAAGTCAATAACCTCTTGCTGTACCGGCATACCGTGGGTATCAAGCAGCGATTTGTTACTTCCACCTGAGCTATCGTTTTCAACTAAATGCCCAGCAATGTGGTAGTAGCGAATAGCATCGCTTGGTAAAGCTTTAAGCATTTCTGCGGCATCAAAGTGGTGGTTCTGACTGTTCACGTAGAGATTGTTGATGTCGACCAACAACTCACAGCCACTACGCTTTGCTATTTCAGCGATAAACTCACCCTCAGGCGTCTCATCTCCGTAGTTGTGGTAATAAGAGATGTTCTCCATGACCAAAGGACGTTGAATGATGTCTTGGACTTGCTTGATTCTGTCCGCTAAATAGCCGATGTTTTCTGCGTGACGTGGCACGGGTAACAGTTCATACAGATACCCTTGGCTGTCTCGAGAGAAGCTCAAATGCTCGCTGTACACCTGAATATTCAGTTCATCGAGAAATTGACCAACCTGGCGTACAAACTTCGAGTTAAGCGGCTGACAATCTCCAATGGATAAGCTTAAACCGTGTGCGATCAAAGGGTATTGCTTCGCTATATCCTGTAGTTGTTCGCGCTTAAGACCACCTAAGCTCATCCAGTTCTCGGGCGCTAATTCCAGAAAATCAATATCAGGGTGCTTTGGGGAACGAGCGAGCAGTTCAATATGCTCACTGCGTAGCCCAATGCCTTTGTCTGTATTCTGAATGGTTCGCACTTTATGGTTTAACTCGCTGCTTTTAGGGGCTCGGTCATTTGATGCTGAAGCTTTAGTTTTTAAAGTATTAGTTTTTAAAGCATTAGTTTTATGCGTTTCTACTGGCCACATACTCCACCTGTCACTTTGCTATTCGCCGTTAGGATGCGCTCTTTACTTGGCGAGATACCTTCAGCCGTTAAGCCACATTTCCCGTCACGAGCACGCACTAAACGGTCTTGAGGGTTGCTTGTCAGTTCCGCTTTTTCGAAGCGTTTTTCTGTACCACATTTACCCGCAGCACATTTACCACCGTGTCCTGAAGATTGTTTAGCTTCAACAGGGGCTTCGGCAGGTGCATCAGCAAATGCCATTGCAGAGTTAAGGCTAATCACAGACGTGATCGCAATTGATAGGGCGATTTTGTTGTTCATATTATTTCTCCTTTACAGCAGACATAGGGAAGCTCGCTAAATCACGACCAGACATGATTGGTCCGTCGTAGTATTCACGTACGATTTTGATTGATTCAGATTTGCGCTTAAGGCCTAGCCCCATCCAGTGGTTAAGTACCAACATTTTTGGATTGATCTCTTTCGCAATTTCACCAATCACAGAAGGCTTAGCGTGCATGAATGTAGAGACACCATCGGCTTGTTCATGAATCGCCATTGGCATCATCATGATGTCGGCGCCACGAGCGAAGTCTAAGAACGCAGGGTTGCTACCGTTTTGGTCAGCTGAAATCACCATCACGCCTTCTTCACTTTCAATTCGGTAAGCGAGACAAGGCACATCACCATGAGGAATACCCAGAGCAGTGATCTTCAAACCATCTTTTTCATAAACAACGGTTGGCACTGTGGATTGATAGTCAACATCGGTAAGATTGACTGGGAATAGGCCATCGGTCCCATCGTATAAGCCGGCAAGGTAAGCGTATGCGCCATGGTCTGGGTCAAAGTTCGCTGCGAAGTAACCGTTGAGGCTAGGGAACGCTGAACCTGCGGCTGGACCTGAAATCTCCAACGCCTTTTCACGTTCAAAGAAGTAGCCACCTTTAAGAAGAGCGGGCATGTCATTTACGTGATCGGTATGGAAGTGAGTGATACCCATGAAATCTAGGTCTTCAAGTTTTGCACCCGCTTGACCGAAACGTAGGTAAACACCGCCACCGGCATCAATCATGATTCGTGATTTGCCTTTCCACCATACGATTTCACCAGATGATGCACGTAGGTCATCCGAGATAGGACCACCTGAACCCAGTATTTGTAATGTAAAGTCCGTATCGACTGGTTTAAGTTCAATTGCGTGACAGTTGGCGCCCAAGGTCAATCCAAGAGCTATTGCTAGAGCTTTTAAAGGCTGTTTCATATTGTTATCCAATTCTTTTTTCTTATGTGTTTTCTTCGAAGTGAGCATTCAAAGAAGTGAAACTTTCGCCAAGCAGCACAATAAGTGCGTGCTTCGTTCTGTTCACGGAGCACAAGATAAAGAATTGTTAACGTTTGGTATATCTAGTTAATTTGAAAATAACGTTCAATAAAATCAAACGAAAAGATCGAACTCGTTTTGAAAAGGGAAATGTACTTGAGAAATAGGGGGGGGGGGAGATTAGGAGTTTGGAACGAGATAAAAGGTGCAAGTGCAAGCTTACACTTGCACCTTTTTTTCTAATAGATAACCAATGTCTAAAACGAATTATCGTTTACTGATCACCTTTTACATCGAATTCAATCTTCTCTGCGCCAGTGAACACTTGGAATCGCAGGCCTTTAGCGCGAGCAATGGTCGTGATACCAAATTGCTGAGCCAAGTCTAAGCCCATTTGCGTTACGCCAGAGCGTGATAGCAGAACAGGAATACCCATCTGCGCTACTTTGATGACCATTTCCGAGGTAAGGCGACCTGTGGTGTAGAAAATCTTGTCTGTGCCGTCTTCTTTGTTAAGCCACATCTCACCGGCCAAAGTATCAACCGCGTTATGTCGGCCAACATCTTCAACAAACGATAGAACCTTGTCGTCTTTGCAAACAGCGCAACCATGTACCGCGCCAGCTTTTTTGTACGTGTCGTTGTAATGAGTCAGTGCTTCTAAAGCCGTGTAAATTTCAGATTGCTTAATTTTGGTCTGAGGCACTTGGTAATCTTCCAACTGCTTCATCACGTTACCAAACATGGTGCCCTGACCACAGCCAGAGGTCACCGTCTTCTTCTTAAGCGCTTGCTCAAGTTGGCTAGTATCTTCTTTGGTAATGACCGCTGCAGAGCTGGTTTCCCAATCGATGATGATAGATTCAACCGCTTCAGGGTCAGAAAGGAAACTTTGATTCTTTAAATAACCCAAGACTAAAGATTCAGGGCGCGAGCCAAGCGTCATCAGGGTTACGATCTCTTTCCAGTTCAACATAACGGTAAGAGGGCGTTCACAAGCGATCTGTTTGGTTAGCTTCTCACCATATTCATCAAACACTTCAACTTCGATTGTTTGAAGTGGGTTTTCGCTAGTTTTTATTATGTTTGGTTTTACCACAGTCACGTCCTACTTAATGAGATAGCGATTTTAAGAGATAAGAAGTTAACAAGAGGGTCTAACGCCGTTCTTGTTCATCGATTCTTTAACTCATGCTTAAAGCAAATCTTATTCCAAAATAACGGGTATTCAGGAAAACATGAAGCATTCGATTAAAATAGCGCAAAATATGAGAGTTCACCGGGTGGAGTTGTCTGAAATAACCAGTATCGACTAACGTTATAGTGACAACTTGATAACGAACGCTATAGATACGCTCTCGTAGGTAATCCGTATTGGCGTGTTTATTGCTTTATGGGGTGTATATGATTGCGCACAGTACAAAATGTCCTAAGTGCATTCAGACCAAAGAAAATCAATTGGGTGAAGTATGTCTGAGATAAAAGAATTCAAAGAACAATATGAAAAAACAGAAGCAGCTTGGCCAATCGGTGTCCAAAGAATAGAGAAAGAGATCAAAACAGGTATTTGGGTAACTACTCAATGGGAATTGACGGGGTTTGAACTGTCGCCAGAAGATGATGCCCAAGACGTTTGTTTACTCCAATTACATAAAGACGAGCGTACAGACTATCGTTTCAACCTAAGCTCTCAGCAACCTAAGCTTTTCTTAGTGATGGATAATGTCGATTCTGGTGTTAAGCCCGTCATTCAGTTACTTACAGCATCACAAACCGTTGCAGGGCAATACATGGACGGTGACAACCAAGTGTTGTCTTACGATATTCCTTTGCCCGTACAGGCTTGGATGGAAGCCTTCATCGGCCGTCATGGTGAATTGCTAGAAGCAAGACGTAAGAAACGTAAAGGTGCGGGTAGATCTAATGGCAACTAACTTCTTTAGCCGTTGGTCTCAACGAAAGCTTGACGAATCCACTGACGAACCTTTGGAAGTGGAGCAAACACTGGAAGCACCAGCACTCACTTCCTCTGATTCTTCATCTTCTGAGATTTCGCCTGCTGATCTTTCGTCTGAAATGGAAGCAGCAGCGCCTCAGTCTTTAGAGAGTGATGCTTTAGAAACCAATGAAGAAGTTCATGCTTCTGACGTTCAAGATCCCGCACCAGAAGCCACTGAAGACTTGTCTGTTGCTCAATTATTGGTATCAGAAGCTTCAGAAAGCGTAAAAAAAGCCGCATTGCGTAAATTATTTCTATCCAAAGAGTTTAACATTCGTGATGGTTTAGATGATTACGACGACGATTACAGTAATTTGAAGTCTCTTTCTGAAGGGGTTGCGGAAACCTTGCGAGATTGGGTTAAAGACAAAACGGAAGAAGAAACCACACTAGAAGAAGAGCAAATCATTGATAGTAAAGATGAAAGTGAAGTTTTAGAACATTCTGAAAGCGATCTTGAGGTATCTGATAATGAATTTGAAACGTCAGAAAGTGCCGAAATAACCGAACAAGAAAAAGAACTGTACAAAAACACAGTATCGGATGATAACGCTACAATGTCAGACGAAGATGACCTGAAAGAGATGGGACAAAATATACCACACAAAGAATAGGTACATTTTGACTAAATACTCAATGAACCGCTTGAGACAAAATGTCCCAAGCGGTTTTTTTATACGCACAATAAACGCTATAAAAGATTAAATTACTGATATATAAGGTTTATTAAATTGGCATGGCATTTGCTAAATAACGTTTATTATCAACTTTTTTGTAGATAGACGAATTCATAGTCTGACGAGCGGGACACTGGCTAAAGGGTTAGTTGTTAACGGATTACTCAGCAAGTTCTCTATCGCTTACTACAATGAAGGTTGAACAGATTATCCATGTCCAAAGATGGAACTGAGCAATGCTTAAACAATTATTAGAACAAGCAACTTCAAATAACGCTAAAGCAAGACTGTATGCATTTGAAAATACAGTTGAGTTAACAAATCTGATTCCACCTACTGTTAGCTACGAAAGCGGCGGTAATACTCTTATTATTGGTCCAACTGCGATCATTGAAAGTGCAGCGGCTCAATTACCTCAATTGACGAGCTTAACCTTATTGTCGACAGACGGCGAAAAGGGCAAAAACCCAGAACTGTACTTCGCGAATTCGGTTCAAGTATCCGGTTTCCTTGGCACGTTTGAAGTTGTGATTGAGAGTAAAGGCACATCAAGCAACTTGGCGAAAATCGCGATTAATCACGATTGTTTCGATGTTGTTCTAGACCTATGTCTGAATAGCTGCATGACAGAAGAAGTGCCTGTACCGGGTTATTACCCAGTGGGCCGAGGCTATCCAAAACTGGCCGAAGCACTGGAAGAGATTCCAACGCTAATGGGTACATTTGATAAGCCTAAGTTCTTCCGTTTAGACACTGACCTTTGTGCGCACAGTTCTCGTGGCGTAAAAGGGTGTGAACGTTGTGTTGACGCTTGTCCTGCTGGCGCACTATCAAGTGAAGGCTCAGACAAAACAGGTCACAAGATCGAGATTAACCCTTATCTATGTCAAGGCGTAGGAACTTGTGCAACAAGCTGTCCTACAGAAGCGATTACCTATGCGCTTCCAAACCCTGACGATACTCAAAAATTCATTGAACGTACGCTAGCTAACTATGAACATGCGGGCGGTCTGGATCCAATCGTACTTATCTGTAGCTCTCGTCATGAGACTTACAATGTAATGGCGCTAAAAGCACTGCCAGATAACGTTATTCCAATCGTTGTTGAAGAACTGCCTTCTATTGGTATTGATACTTGGTTTGCAGCGCTAGTGAATGGCGCAACTCAGGTTCTGTTTGCTGCTTCTCGTTTTATGCCAGAGACGATCATTCGTGTTCTGAATAACGAAGTCGGGATTGCTCAAGAGCTACTAGACCAAATCGGTGTGCCAAAAGAAACCATCGATATCCTGTATTTAGAGTCTCTACGTGAAGGGCCTCCAACACTGTGCGTTGATTCTTTCGACCTTGCACTTGGCGATCTTCAAGGCAACAAACGTCAACGTCTATTCACTGCACTCGATGCTATGTCTTCATCTCGCATTCCTGTCGAGAATATCGTTGAACTTCCTTCGAATGCACCATACGGCACGGTTTCGTGTGAAAGCAAAGATTGTACGTTATGCATGAGTTGTGTTGCAGTTTGTCCTACACGTGCTCTTCATACCGACGGTGCTTCTCCATCACTTAAGTTTGTAGAACAAGACTGTATTCAATGTGGTCTGTGTGAAAAGGCATGCCCTGAGAATGTTCTCACTCTGACACCTCGTATGAATTGGGTGAAAGAAGAACGTCAACAAGCAGTTGTGATTCATGAGGAGAAAGCAGCGGAATGTTTACGTTGCCATAAGCCATTCGCTCCACAGTCTATGATTGACATGTTACAGAACAAGTTACGCGGTCACTCTCATTTTTCAGATGAAACTGCGATTAATCGTATTGCGATGTGTGAAGACTGTCGTGTAGTGGACATGTTCGACTCAATGGCTCAAGACCCATTGAATCAATTGAAATACTAGGAGTTGGCATTGGATACTAATTTGGATCAGGCACAAGAGCCTGAGCTCGCAAAAGAATTAAAGCAAGAACAGACACTAAGAACTGAAATCTATTTGGTTCTTTCTGCATTGTTTCGTAACGCACCTTCTGAAGAGGTCATTGATTTCCTAAAGACGTTAGACATTGAAGCGTCTGAGAGTGCAATGCAAAAAGCTTGGATTGCCATTCAACAAGCGGCAACGGAATCAAATCGCGAAGCGTTAGAAGACGAATATCAAGATCTGTTCATTGGCATTGGCCGTGGAGAGATAGTTCCATTTGGTTCTTGGCATAGAACTGGCGCCATGATGGAAAAACCATTAGCAGAGATTCGTCATGACCTAGAGCTTTTAGGCATTGAACGTGATGATCAAGTGAAAGAGCCAGAAGATCATATTGCTGCATTGTGTGAAGTGATGGCAATGCTAACCGGTGAAGAAGAAGCGCTTCAACAAGCCGTTTTCAATAAGCACCTTGGTCCTTGGTTCAACTCTTTTACGCGTCAGCTTGAAAGTGCAGAAAGTGCGAACTTCTACAAATCGGCAGCTCAGCTGTGTGAAGCATTCCTAACGTTAGAGCAAGTGCGTTTTAGCGTTAATACAAAAAGCAGTAAACATAAATTAAAGATTGATGTGAAAAACGTCACTGATTACGAGTAATCGAGCAGTACGCGATTATATCGATAGAGGGGCATTAAGCCTCCAAAAAGATCTACCGCAAGGTAAGGAAGCAATGATGAAAGATAATAAAGAAATAAACACAAGCCGTAGGGACTTACTCAAAGGCTTAACAACTGCAGCCGTAGCGGGTGCAGTTGTCGCTGGAACAACGAAGGTGGCAACTGCTTCAGAAACGGTTGAAATGCCGAAAGAAGACATGAAGAAGACGGGCTATCGTGAAACGCAACACATTCGCGATTACTACGACACGCTTTAGGAGATAACGGATGAAACTTGTCAAACGCTCCGATAGTGTGAGCAAAGAAACCAATCAACTGGGTGTGTCTCGACGTGCCTTTATGAAAAACACCTCTCTAGCGGCTGGTGGTGCGGTAGTAGGCGCTGGTCTATTCGCTCCGGGTATGATGAAAAAGGCGCAAGCTAAGTCAGTCGACCCTGAAGCGAAAACAGAAGTGAAACGCACTATCTGTTCCCACTGTTCTGTGGGTTGTGGTATTTACGCTGAAGTTCAAAACGGTGTTTGGACGGGTCAAGAGCCAGCATTCGATCACCCATTCAACGCTGGTGGACACTGTGCGAAAGGCGCAGCTTTGCGTGAGCACGGCCACGGTGAGCGTCGCCTTAAGTACCCAATGAAATTGGAAGGCGGTAAGTGGAAGAAGCTTTCTTGGGAACAAGCGATTGAAGAGATCGGTAATAAAGCGCTAGAACTTCGTAAAGAGTCTGGTCCTGATTCCGTTTACTTCCTAGGTAGTGCGAAACACAGTAACGAGCAAGCTTACGCATTCCGTAAGATGGCGTCGCTTTGGGGCACCAATAACGTTGACCACCAAGCGCGTATTTGTCACTCAACCACAGTAGCCGGTGTTGCAAACACTTGGGGTTACGGCGCGATGACAAACTCGTTCAATGACATGCACAACTGTAAGTCGATGCTGTTCATTGGTTCGAACCCTGCAGAAGCTCACCCGGTTGCGATGCAACACATCCTAATCGCGAAAGAGAAGAACAACTGTAAGATCGTTGTTGCGGATCCTCGTCGTACGCGTACTGCGGCGAAATCTGATCACTATGTTTCTCTACGCCCGGGGTCAGACGTTGCGTTTATCTGGGGTCTGTTATGGCATGTCTTTGCTAACAAGTGGGAAGACCAAGAATTCATCCGCCAACGTGTATTCGGCATGGACGAGATCCGTGAAGAAGTTGCTAAGTGGAACCCAGCAGAAGTTGAGCGTGTAACAGGCGTTAGCGAAGAAGACGTTTACCACACAGCAAAACTGCTTTCAGAGAACCGTCCGGGTTGTATCGTTTGGTGTATGGGTGGTACTCAACATACTACGGGTAACAACAACACACGTGCTTACTGTGTTCTTGAGCTTGCGCTAGGTAACATAGGTAAATCAGGTGGCGGTGCAAACATTTTCCGTGGTCACGATAACGTACAAGGCGCAACTGACCTTGGCGTACTATCAGACACGCTACCGGGTTACTACGGCTTGTCTGAAGGTTCTTGGCGCCATTGGTCTAAAGTTTGGGATATCGACTTTGACTGGGTTAAAGGACGATTTGACGACAACGCATACGGTGGTCAAAAACCAATGAACAGTGCAGGTATTCCTGTCTCTCGTTGGGTTGATGGCGTGCTTGAAGACAAAGACAAGATTCGTCAACGCGAAAACATCCGCGCCATGTTCTACTGGGGTCACGCGGTGAACTCTCAGACTCGTGGTCCAGAGATGAAGAAGGCGATGCAGAAGCTGGATATGATGGTTATCGTTGACCCATACCCAACAGTCGCGGCAGTAATGAACGATCGCACCGACGGCGTTTACTTACTTCCAGCAACCACTCAATTTGAAACCTACGGCAGTGTAACGGCGTCAAACCGTTCTCTACAGTGGCGTGATAAGGTTGTTGATCCTCTGTTCGAATCTAAGCCTGACCACGAAATCATGTACCTTCTTTCTAAGAAGCTTGGTTTCTCTGATCAACTGTTCAAAAACATCCGTGTTGAGAACAATCAACCATTGATTGAAGATATCACTCGTGAATTCAACAAAGGTATGTGGACGATCGGCTATACAGGTCAAAGCCCAGAGCGTTTGAAAGAACACCAACAAAACTGGCACACGTTCCACAAAACAACGCTTGCTGCAGAAGGCGGCCCAGCGAATGGCGAAACTTACGGTCTGCCTTGGCCATGTTGGGGCAACCCAGAAATGAAACACCCAGGGACGCATATCCTTTACGATACATCTAAACCGGTTGCTGAGGGCGGCGGTAACTTCCGTACTCGTTTCGGTGTGGAATTTGAAGGTCAAAGCCTATTGGCTGAAGACAGCTACTCAAAAGACAGCGAAATCAAAGATGGTTACCCAGAGTTCAGTGACAAACTGCTGAAACAACTGGGGTGGTGGGACGACCTAACAGCAGAAGAAAAAGCTTCAGCGGAAGGCAAAAACTGGAAGACTGACGTTTCTGGTGGCATCCAACGTGTTGCTATCAAGCATGGTTGTATTCCTTTTGGTAACGCGAAAGCGCGTGCGATTGTTTGGACATTCCCAGACCGCGTACCACTGCACCGTGAACCACTTTACACACCACGTCGTGATCTAGTCGCTGACTACCCAACGTGGGATGACAAGGAAGCAATCTTCCGTGTTCCTACGCTGTACAAATCCATTCAAGACCAAGATAAGTCTGGTGAATACCCGATTATTCTTACGTCTGGTCGTTTGGTTGAGTACGAAGGTGGTGGTGAAGAGACACGTTCTAACCCTTGGCTAGCAGAGCTACAACAAGAGATGTTTGTTGAAGTGAACCCTAAAGATGCAAACGACATTGGCTTCAAAGATGGCGATGATGTTTGGGTTGAGGGTGCAGAGAAAGGCCGTATCAAGGTGAAAGCGATGGTCACTCGTCGTGTGAAACCGGGTTTAGCGTTCTTGCCGTTCCACTTCGGTGGTAAGTTTGAAGGCGAAGATTTGCGTTCTAAATATCCTGAAGGCACCGATCCTTACGTTATTGGTGAAGCAGCCAATACAGCAACCACATATGGTTACGACCCTGTCACGTTGATGCAGGAAACGAAAGTAACCCTTTGTAATATTCGTAAAGCGTAAGGAGTCTTAAAATGGCTAGAATGAAATTTCTTTGTGACACCAAACGTTGTATCGAATGTAACGGTTGTGTCACTGCATGTAAGAATGAAAATGATGATGCTCTGGAATGGGGTATTCAACGTCGCCGCGTTGTCACACTGAACGATGGTGAACCGGGTGAAAACTCTATCTCTGTAGCATGTATGCACTGTACTGATGCGCCATGTATGGCAGTTTGTCCCGCAGACTGTTTTGAACATACAGAAGACGGCATCGTACTTCACAATAAAGATCTATGTATCGGTTGTGGTTACTGCTTGTTTGCTTGTCCGTTTGGCGCACCTCAATTCCCTAAACAGGAAGCCTTTGGTGAGCGCGGTAAAATGGACAAATGTACCTTCTGTGCTGGCGGCCCAGAAACAGAGCCAGGTTCTGTGGAAGAACGTCAGAAGTACGGTGCGAACCGTATTGCTGAAGGCAAGCTACCAATGTGTGCTTCTTTATGTTCGACCAAAGCACTGCTAGCGGGTGATGCAGAGAAAGTCTCTGATGTATTCCGCCAGCGTGTTGTTGAACGTGGTGCGAAGGGGGCAGGCTGGACAGACGGCAATGACCTTTCTTACGATGCGATGAAGAGCTAGTTAGGAGAGACATATGCTTACAATGTTTAAGCGTCTCTTCCTTGTTGTGCTGCCAATGTTGGCAGCACTAACAATGCTGTCTCCTTTGAGTCATGCATCTGAGACGAACTCATCACAAACTCAATCGAGCTCTGCTGAAAGAGAAATCACACAACTTGCTGGTGCCGATTTTTGGCGACAAGTAAGAAACGGTGAAGAAGGTTACACCACATCTCAATCGGCTGAGCACGGCGTGTTGATCAGTACTCCAGGTCAAACGTGGTACATATTGAAAGAGAAGTGGATGTCACCAGCCGGTGCTGTCGCTATCTTTGGCAGTATTGCTTTCGTTACCTTAATGTACGTTGTGATTGGCCCATTAATGCTGAGTGCGCCAAGGACGGGCCGTAAGATCAAACGTTGGTCTCGACTGGATCGTGCGTTGCACTGGAGCATGGCGTTTACTTTCTTAACACTGGCGTTCAGTGGTTTGATGTTGGTTTACGGCAAGCACTTTTTGAAGCCGTACATTCCAACTGACCTTTGGGGCTTTATCGTTCTATTGGCGAAGCAATACCACAACTACATCGGCCCGATTTTCTATGTGCTGTTGATGGCTGTTCTCATCAAGTGGTGGCGCAAGTCGATCTTCAAGATGGTCGATATCCAGTGGTTCATAAAACTGGGTGGTATGGTCGGGAAACATAAAGGTTCTCATCCATCTGCAGAGTTTTCTAACGCGGGGGAAAAAGCGCTATTCTGGCTATTGATTGTTATGGGTAGTGTCGCTGCGATCAGTGGCTTGGTTTTAGACTTCCCAATCTTCGGCCAAACCCGTCGTGATATGGAGCTTTCAAACCTAGTCCATATGTTGGCTGCTTTAATCCTTATCTGTGGCTTTGTGTTCCACATCTACATCGGCTTGTTCGGTATGGAAGGTGCACTTGAGGGTATGGTAACAGGCGAAGTTGATGAAACTTGGGCTAAAGAGCACCATGACCTTTGGTACAAAGAAGTGATGGAACAAGAGAAAAACGGCGCTGAACAAAGCGCAAACGCAGCAACAGAGAAAACAGAAGGGGTGAATAAGAATGAACAAACCTCATAAAGGTATTTGGGTCGCTTACATCCTAAGCTGCTTCACACCATTTACTTGTCTGATCTCTGGCGTGATTGCGATTGTCTACGCGGGTTATCGTTTAGATAAAGGTGAAGACGGCGAAGTAGTGGATACGCATTATTACGGCTTGATTCGCTCTTTCTTCTTGAACCTGACGTTCTTTGTTGTGCTTATCGTCACGGTAGCGACCTCTAATGGCGTGTTGATCGGTGTGAACGATTACTGGTATCAAAACCATATAATCGATGACATCGCTTACTACATTCCCTATGTCGGTATGTTGTTTGGTGGTGTGGCGATTGTGGTGTGGTTTATTCGTATGTATCAAGGCATGCAGCGCTTAAGTCAAAACCTACCGCAAAACCCGACAACAGGACCAAACCTGTAGTGAGTATCAGACGAACTAGATAACAACTTATCTAGAGCGATTTACTCAAAACAACCATCATATAGAAAGCCCAGTGATTCGAGTCACTGGGCTTTTTTTGTCCACCTAGAACAAGTGTCTAGTCAACTTAGAAGAAGATTTTTAGCTAATTCTTCAAGATATTTGGGGTAGCTCTAAAACAGAGCCAAGCCTGATATTGACCGCGCCAATATGGTGCAACTCCCTTAATTGGTGCAGTTAATTTTAAACATCCCTCCATCTCAAATATCCAAAAAAGTGCAGTGGTAATTTTAACCCTTTAAAATCATAAGTTTAAAACAAAAACTTGTTGCACGAAAATTACGTGAGCGTGTTGGAACGCATCTTGCGTTTACTGTTGAGTCTTTAATTAATTACGACATCAATTCGCACGGTTCTAGTGCAATTGAGACAAAGCTAAGGGAGAGAGCTTTAATGAGTCAAACGGTTACCCAAGTTCATAGCGCAGTAGAGAGCTTGACGCAGAGTTCAGACACTCTATTTCTATTATTAGGCGCCATCATGGTCTTCTTAATGCACGCAGGCTTTGCATTTTTGGAAGTCGGTACAGTAAGAAAGAAAAACCAAGTGAACGCGCTGGTTAAGATCCTCTCGGATTTCGGCGTTTCTGCCATTGCCTATTTCTTTATTGGTTACTGGGTGGCTTACGGTGCGCATTTCTTTGCAGATGCAGAAACCTTATCGCAAGGTAATGGTTACGAGCTGGTGAAGTTTTTCTTCTTGATGACGTTTGCTGCGGCGATTCCAGCGATCGTTTCTGGTGGTATCGCTGAGCGTGCACGTTTCTATCCAATACTCATCGCAACACTGTTCACCGTAGGCTTTGTTTACCCATTCTTTGAAGGGATCATCTGGAATGGTAATTTTGGTTTCCAAGATTGGCTTGAAGCGCAATTCGGTTATGGATTCCATGACTTCGCAGGCTCTGTAGTAGTTCACGGCGTTGGCGGTTGGATTGCTTTGGTCGCGGTTTACTTCTTAGGTATGCGTAAAGGTCGTATTCGTGCAGGTAAACACACTAACTTCGCACCATCTAACATCCCATTCTTAGCACTAGGTTCTTGGATCTTATGTGTGGGTTGGTTTGGCTTCAACGTGATGTCAGCTCAAGCGATCAATGGCATAAGCGGCCTAGTAGCCATGAACTCACTTATGGCGATGGTCGGCGGCATTCTAGCGGCTTTAGTCGCAGGTAAAAATGACCCAGGCTTCATCCACAATGGTCCTTTGGCTGGTCTCGTAGCGATTTGTGCAGGTTCAGACTTAATGCACCCACTTGGCGCTCTCGTTACAGGTGGTGTAGCGGGCGCATTGTTCGTTTACCTGTTTACTTACATGCAGAACAAAACACAGATTGATGATGTGCTGGGTGTATGGCCATTGCACGGCGTGTGTGGCGCTTGGGGTGGCATTGCAGCTGGCATCTTCGGCCAGCAAGCACTCTGGGGACTAGGTGGCGTGAGCTTTGGTGCGCAAGTCATGGGAACACTTGCAGGTATTATCGTTGCTCTGGCCGGTGCATTGGTTGTATACGGTGTTCTAAGTAAAGTGACTGGCCTACGTTTAAGTGAAGAAGACGAGTTCAACGGTGCGGATCTTTCAATCCATAAGATCTCGTCTATAAACGAAGACTAACGTCGTTCACTTTGATGGTTTTAACTCATCAAGTAAGCATCAGTTAAACAGAACTAAGCGGCTTCGGTCGCTTTTTTGTTTCAGTGAAAAGCAAAACAGAGAGTTTGAGTAACAACGGCAGCACCCATCAAGCGAGTTATGTCACAAATAATCAATGAATTCAGTTGGCTAAGACTATGGTCTAATCCCTAAAACTATTGTTGGAATTTGAACAATGCTAAGCTGTTACAAAGTGACATATTGAAAAGGACGTTGTATGCATTTCCCATATCGAAATATCGTAATTCTTACTGGCGCCGGCATCTCTGCGGAGTCGGGGATACAAACATTCCGAGCACAAGACGGGCTATGGGAAAACCATAAAATCGAAGATGTCGCGACACCAGAAGGTTTTGCAAAAGATCCTGACTTGGTGCAAGAGTTCTACAATAAGCGTCGCTATGGCTTACAGAACGAAAGTATTCTGCCAAACTCTGCCCATAAGGCGCTAGGTGAGCTCGAAGAGAAGCTAGACGGCAAAGTAACGATCATCACTCAAAACATCGACAACCTGCACGAGAGAGGCGGTAGCAACAATATTATTCACATGCATGGTGAACTTCTTAAGGCACGTTGCAGCGAATCAAACCAAGTTCTAGAACACAAAGACGACATCCATACCGGCGAATTGTGCCATTGTTGCCAGATACCAGCTCAAATGCGTCCTCATATTGTTTGGTTTGGCGAAATGCCATTAAGAATGGGTGACATCTATTCAGCGTTAGAAGAAGCGGATCTGTTCATCTCGATCGGCACGTCAGGTGTGGTTTATCCAGCCGCAGGTTTTGTACATGACGCTAGAATGCATGGCGCACATACAATTGAAATCAACCTCGAGCCAAGTGCGGTTGAGAGCGAATTTGAAGAGAAACGCTACGGTAAAGCCAGTATTGAAGTGCCGAAATTAGTGGGTGAGCTGTTGTGTTCAGAGAAGGGCTCTTTAACGGCTTAAACTCGTTATAGCTGGTACAACAGTTACAAAATGTTTATTACGTTTAGCTAAAAAGGCAAATGCGTGTCTGACTGCAACTAAGTCAGATGGGTGTTTGTTTTTTTGTTTCTGCTATTCATATAACACCTAAGACTTTTCAGTTTCAGAGCGCTGGGCTTTTTTCATCTCATACATAGCTCTATCCGACTCAACCAATGCTTGCTTAAAATTATCCCTGCAAGTGACCTCAATACCATATGAAAACGATATCTCCTCCCCTTGGAGTAAGCGACTTACTTGCTTAACAAACTTACCACCACGGCCAAGTTGAGCCGTTACTACAAATTCATCGCCACCAACACGAAATACCATTTCATCTTCAAGTGTCACTTGGTTCAAGGCTTGAGAGAAACGAACAATCATTAAGTCACCCATTTGATGTCCTTTGCGGTCATTCACCATTTTTAGACCATCTAAATCGAAGTAGATGAGTTCAAACTCTTCAAGCTTAATCGCATCGAACTTTTTGCGATTATATGAACCCGTAAGTTCATCTAATTTACTTTGATCTTTTAACTTACTAATAAGCTCCGTGAGCCCGTATGCAATGAGTAAAAAAGCGACTTGTAACAAGCCATCATCGAGCAACGTATTCCATAGTTCATGCTTATCAGACCATTCATCGAAAACTCTAAACTCTAAACTCTGTAGATACATCGTAAATAAGGCTTAGAATAAGTAGGCAAGCACCATAATGAAGCACTTTTTGTGGACTAATCGCGCTACGTGCGATGAAGTAAATATACAAGGCAATAACAAGAGTATTCGTTTCAAAAAATAAATCATAAATGGAATCTACTTGAATAATCGAACTTAAGCCAAGCGCCATAAATGATGCCATTAGCATAAGAGCAGTTAACAATAAAAGAGGGTTTGCTGGCATATCAGTTACGTTTCAATCGTTTATGATTTTTATAATACTTAGATAAAAATAAAGCGGCTTACGCCGCTTTATTAACCTGTCAGTAACAATCTAGTTGTTTACTTTAAGTTTTTGGAAGTACTCGTCATAAATAACGCTCGCTTCGCCAACTTCATCCTGCCAAACGCCGTTATCCATCACAGATTGCGGTGGGAAAACATTCTTATCTTCAGCAAATTCTTTAGGAAGAAGAGGGTAAGCCGTTTTAACTGGCGTCGGGTAACCGATCTCTAGAGCAATTTTCGCAGCGTTCTCAGGACGAAGAAGGAAGTCGATCATCTTATGAGCCGCTTCAGTGTTCTTAGCACCTGCTGGAATTGCTAGGCTGTCCATCCAGAAAATCGCGCCTTTTTCTGGCCAGATAATGTCAATCGTTGCACCTTCTTGGCGTGCCATGTAAGCAGAGCCATTCCAAAGCATACCAAGAGACACTTCACCCGCTAGGTAAGGGTTCGCTGGGAAATCTGAGTTAAATACCAATACGTTTGGCATTAGCTTACGAAGTTCTTCGTACGCTTCTTTGATTTCTTCAGGGTTCGTCGTGTTTGGAGAGTAACCCAGTTTAGACAGTGCGATATGGAAAACCTCACGAGAGTCATCCATCATCATCAGTTGACCTTCCCACTGTGTATCCCACAGGTCGCCCCAGTTTTTAACTGAAGACTTGTCTAGCATATCTGAGTTGATACCAATACCCGTTGCGCCCCAGATGTATGGGATCGAGTAGTTGTTGTTTGGGTCAAATGGCTTATCTAAGTAATTTGGATCCAAATCTGCAAAGTGGCTTAGCTTAGTTTTATCAAGCTCTTGAAGCATGCCTTCTTTACGCATCTTAGAAACGAAGTAAGTAGAAGGAACCACTAAATCGTAACCCGTACCTTGAGTTTTTAACTTAGCGTACATGCTTTCGTTAGACTCATAAGTTGAGTAATAGACTTTAATGCCAGTTTCTTCTGTGAAGTCTTCTAGTACTTCATTTGGAATATATTCAGACCAGTTGTAAAAATACAGTTCTTGGTCAGCTGCGAAAGAGGGTGTAGAAAGTAAAGTAGCAGCACACAATGCGCCGGTATACAGTGTTTTTTTCATTACTGTTCCGTTCATTTGTTTGATTTGGAGCTGGGTAGTGAACCCAAAGTAAATGGATTTCTAAAAATCGCGCTAGATTATAGCAGTGATATAACAAAATAGGCAGCCTAAGCTGCCTATTCATTGATATTCTTATTTTTAACGTGTTGATTACCTAACTCAGGTTGTTAAGTAAACCAGTTACTTATCAGCGTCTGTTGACCCGGAGCAATGAGATAACGAACTCGCTTACTGACCCGCTTTAAGCTTCATGAAGTAATCTTCGTACTTCACTGTCTTATCGCCCACCGCGGCTTGCCATTCAACACGGTCAAGATCTTCTTGCGACGGGAATAGCGCAGGGCTGTCTTTGAACTTCTCATTAGACGCTTTAACGGCCGTTAGGTAACCGGTGTCACGAGAGATTTGCTCTGCGATTTCTGGGCGAAGTAGGAAGTCGATCATCTTATGAGCAGCTTCTACGTTGATTGCGCCAGAACTGATAGTAAAGTTATCAACCCAACCAATGCCGCCTTCTTTAGGGAAAACCAGTTTGATCGGTAGCCCTTCATTTTGCGCAGCAGCGGCAGAACCGTTCCAAAGCATGCCAAGACCGACTTCACCAGACATGTATGGCGCGCCAGGGTTATCTGAGTTAAACACAAGAACGTTTGGCATCAACTTACGCAGTTCAGCGTAGGCTTCGTCGATTTCTTTCTCGTTAGTCGTGTTACCTGAGTAACCTAACTTACGCAGTGCGATGTGGAACACTTCACGCGTGTCGTCCATCATCATCAGCTGACCTTCAAGCTCAGGGTTCCATAGGTCAGCCCAGCTTTGGAAATCTTCTGGATCGTACATGTCTGTGTTAACAGCTAGACCCGTAATAGCAACAACATGTGGAATCGAGTAGTCGTTGTTCGGATCATATGGCTTATCTAGGTAGTTCGTATCTAGATTCGAAAAATTGTTTAGCTTGGTTTTGTCGATCTTTTGAAGCATGCCTTCGTCGCGCATTTTAGACACGAAGTAGGTCGAAGGAACCACAAGGTCGTAACCTTTATTGTGCGTTTTCAATTTTGCGTACAAAGTTTCATTCGATTCGTAAGTCGAGTAAATCACTTTGATGCCAGTTTCATCAGTGAACTGTTCTAAGATCTCACTATTGATGTAAGGTCCCCAGTTCATGAATACCAATTCTTTGTTATCTTTTGCAAATGATGGTGCAGATAACATTGAAAGCGCACATGCACTACCAGCTAATAGAGTAGCCCATTTTTTCATTGACGTTAGCTCCAAACTAAACGTTGCCCAAAGGCAGTAGATAGAAAAACAGAATGGCAATTTACCATTCTGTTTATGAATAACACTTTTGTTAAACTTGAAGTATTTTAACTTCTTATCAAGTCATCCTCAGTAAAGAGTAGGAGACTTACTTGATTTTCTCTCTCGCTAACAACTGGGAAATAATCACCAATACTAACGACACCACTAACATCACTGTTGCTAGGGCGTTGACCTCTGGAGATATACCCACTTTAACCATCGAGTAAATCTTCAGTGGCAATATTTCATACGTTGGGCCTGTTACGAAAGAGCTGATGATCACATCGTCCAAAGACAGAGTGAAGCTCAATAACCAACCCGCAGCAACAGCTGGCTTAGCAAGAGGAAGGATGATCTGTTTTAGAATCGTCCATTCACTTGCACCTAAGTCTTTTGCGGCTTCTAGCATCTTCACATCAAAGCCATTCAAGCGACTGTAAACCGTAACAACAACGAACGGCAGACAGAAAGTAATATGCGCCGCAAGTAGGGTAAAGAACCCAAGTTGTACACCCATAACTAAGAATAGCGCAAGAAGCGAAATCGCCATTACGATATCTGGAGACATCATCACGATAAACAACATGCCATTGACTATGCCTTTACCTTTAAATTGGTAACGGAATAGGGCTACTGCTGTCAGGCTGCCAACAATCGTTGCGGCAGTTGCTGAGAACACCGCGACGTTGATCGAGTGCCACGCAGCCTGCATTAGGCTATCGTTGTTAATCAGCGCGTCATACCACTTGGTGGTAAAGCCACCCCATTTCATACCAAACTTATTGGCATTAAAAGAGTTGGCAATTAATACGATAATAGGTAGGTATAGAAAAGCGTATACCAGCGCCATAAAGCTGAACTTAACTGTGCGACCCATTAGTCTAGCTCCACTTTCTTATTCAATAACTTGCCTGCACGGTAGTAGGCATAAAGCATCACGGCCATAGCGGTAGTCAGTGCAATACTGGTTGCGGCGCCAAACGGCCAATCACGGGCATTCAGCACTTGGCTCTTAATGACGTTACCGATCAACAGGTTCTTAGCACCGCCCAACAAGTCTGAAATGTAGAACATTCCAAGCGCAGGGAGCAATACAAGTAAACAACCACCGATAATGCCGGGCATCGTTAGGGGTAGAACAACCTTCAATAGCGTTTGAAGTTTGTTTGCACCTAAGTCTTTAGCCGCTTCTAAATAAGTATCGTCTAGCTTTTCAATCGCTGAGTACAACGGTAAAATCATGAAAGGCAATAGGATATACACTAACCCAATCATTACTGCCGTTTCTGAATACATGATACGAAGTGGCTTATCGATAATGTCTAACGCCAACAAACCTTTGTTCAACACACCTTGAGTTCCCAGAACCACTTTTAACCCGTAAGTACGAATCAAAGAGTTGGTCCAGAATGGCACAATCACTAAGAACAACATGATTGGGCGCCATTTCGTAGGCATTTTTGCCACGATATAGGCAAATGGGTAACCAATAATTAAACAAAGTAGGGTTGCGACAATCGCCATATAGAAAGAGTGCATCAGCACTTTAAAATACAGCGGATCAGCTAAACGCAGGTAGTTATCGAGAGTGAAGGTCATCTCGATCAAGTTCGCTTCATCACGAGTTAGAAAGCTAGTGCCGATGATCATGATGTTTGGAATCATCACGAACAGCACTAACCAACCTGTGATTAAAGCAACAATCGCGTTTTGTAAATTAAATTTCTTGCTCATCTTCTAACACCACTTCCCAGCTCTCAACCCAAGTTACTGCAACTTTTTGGCCCAGTGAGTGATCAACATCAGGGTCATCTTCGTTGAAGAATTCGCTAACCATGACACGCATACCTGATTCAAGTTCTACGACTGAATCTAATGTCATGCCTTTGTAGGTTCGCTCGACAATGTGGCCGACAATACCACTTTGATCCGACTCTTTAATTTCTTCGATACGAAGATCTTCAGGGCGAAGTAGTACTTGCAGTTTTTGGCCCGGTGCTACGTCTTTATCATGATAGATAATTGACTCTTCACCTTCGATTGTCGCAACAATGCGCTTTTCATCTTGACGAGATTTCGCTGTCGCTTCGAATACGTTAATTTCACCAATGAAACGAGCAACAAATAAGTTCTTAGGCTCTTCGTAGATTTCTCTTGGTGTTCCGTCTTGTTCAATCACGCCATCACGCATAACAATAATACGATCAGACATGGACAATGCTTCTTCTTGGTCATGCGTTACAAAAATGAACGTGATACCAAGTTGGCGTTGCAGTTGCTTAAGCTCGATTTGCATCTGTTTACGTAGTTTGTAATCTAGAGCAGAGAGAGACTCATCCAACAAAAGAACTTTAGGCTTATTAACGACAGCACGAGCGATTGCGATACGTTGCTGTTGGCCACCGGATAGCTGGTGTGGCTTTCGTTGTGCCATTTGTTCTAGGCGCACCATTTTTAAAGCATCCATGACACGAGGTTCAATCTCGGTGTTTGGCACTTTTTGCATGCGTAAACCAAATGCCACATTGTCGAAAACGGTCATATGTGGGAATAGGGCATAGCTTTGGAATACAGTGTTAACATGCCTTTGTTCAGCAGGAACTTGGGTTACATTCTGTTGAGCTAATAGTATTTCACCACTATCTGCCGTTTCAAACCCTGCAATCATCCTTAGTACCGTGGTTTTACCGCAACCGGACGGGCCTAATATCGTGAGAAACTCACCATGATTTACGTTTAGATCAAGATTGCCGATGACTTCCTTACCATCGAAACTTTTACTAATGCCAGTTAACTGTACGACTGGCTTTCCTACTGATTTTTTAGCGTTCAACGTCTGTTTTTCTCCACCTTGGTTCTATTTGAGACCTGTTGCTATACACCTTTAAGGCGCGCATCATAATCACCAAAAACGTGAATTCAAAGCATTTTTTACCATTCATAGATAAAAAAATTCGCAGGTAAAAGTAAACATCCTTTACCATACTGTTATTTATTGGGTTCACACCCTAACAAGTGTCTAATTATTAACCATTAAGACGCAAAAGCAAGCCTTGTTACAGATTCATATTTTAGTTTGCAGCCGACATATGGGTATAATGAAGGCAATTTTTTATCAATAAGTTAGGTGGCTTCGTTTAGTTGGCGCACCTAGGTATCAATATGAACAACGACATCGAAAAAGATTTTAATTTGGGCGGTAGCATCGACCGTGCACTTTCCGGCGATTATGAGCTCAAAGCAACGGCTGTATTCCAAGAAGCTTGGAAACATACGATAAGTCACTTTCTTTCGTTTTCCCCTGCGATTGTTGCGCTGATGTTCGTGCAATTGGCTATCTTTTATATCGCACTAAAACTGCAGCTTGGTGACCCAGCGATTATCTTAGACGCGGTTATCGACCCAGAGGCATTTACACCACAGGTCGTTGAATCCATTTTTATTGCTAACTTTAGCTACGAAGTAATCAGCGCGCCTATCTATGCTGGCATCTGTTTAATGGCAATGAGCCACGTCGCAGGCTTACAAACCAAAGTGCGTCATATCGGAAAAGGTTTACAGTTCACGGTTCCAGTCATTCTCGTTACTTTGTTCAGCCTCATGCTTCAAGGCATCGCAGGTATGCTTTTGCCATTTTTGTCTATCTACTTCTCACTAGCATTCAGCAATTCAATTCTGCTGATTTGTGATAAGAAAGTACCGCCAATGCAATCGCTGCTGCTTTCTCTAAGAGCGGTAAATAAGAAAATCTTCGTCGTCGCATCTATCTACTTAATGGTTATGCTGATGTTCATTGTGGCAGCAATGATGTACGGCATTGGCTTGATATTCGTTCTTCCGTTTTTCTTTCATGTGAAAGGCATCATCTACCGTGAAATGTTTGGTATTAAACTGAAGGTTATTGCGTCAGATCGACCTAATAGTGATGACGACAACAGCAACGGCGACAGTAATAACGACGGCAACAACAGTAACGATGGTAACAAAAACAAAAACCCTCAGGTGTTCGATGCGTAATAATGTCAAAGGCAGCGCAAGTAAATCACTTGCGCTAAAGGTAACTGCACTAGCGATTGTGGGGTCTATCTCACTGGTTGGTCCATACATTTACCAAGAAGAAGAGCGCCGACGTTCGGCAGACCAAAGTTCAAATACATCAAGTGAGTTTGGTGATTTGACCGTGGCTTCAGATCGACCAAATTTTGCTGCCATCGAAGATGTGAACGTAAAAAAAGACACATTCTTTTCGTTCCTTCGCCCAAGCATCAATATTGAAAACAAACGTATCACCAAAGAACGCGCGTTTTTAACTAAGCTATCTGAATCT
Source organism: Vibrio splendidus (assembly GCF_024347615.1). Classification (NCBI taxonomy): domain Bacteria; kingdom Pseudomonadati; phylum Pseudomonadota; class Gammaproteobacteria; order Vibrionales; family Vibrionaceae; genus Vibrio; species Vibrio splendidus. Next base: position 1,978,470 of record NZ_AP025508.1, read on the forward strand.
GGTTTGAGCAACATTGACTCTGAAGACGCGTCTTATGCGAAAAGGTTAGGAAAGTTGTACAGCTTACCAGTGCCTAGTGAAGGTTTAGAACAGGTATGGCTGACAGAGATGCTGAGCCGTGTCAACGTACTGCCAGAGGCGCTAGTACTGACACAGGCTGCTAATGAATCGGCTTGGGGGACATCACGTTTCGCCACCAAAGCCAACAACTATTTCGGACACTGGTGTTACACCAAAGGTTGTGGACTTGTTCCGCTACAACGTAACGAAGGTAGCTCGCATGAAGTAGCAACATTCTCTTCAAGCCAAGAATCGGTGCATCGTTACTTCATGAACCTTAACCGCAACCGTGCTTACTCTGATTTAAGAGCCATTCGCGCAAAACTTGCTGCACAAGGTGATGACCTTTTAACAACCGAAACAGCGACAGAGCTCACTAACGGCTTGTTAAAATATTCTGAGCGAGGTTCAGACTATGTGACTGATTTACAAGCTATGATCCGTCACAACAAGGTATACTGGAAAAAGTAACTCATTTTGATACCAACTTGGTTGCCTTCGAAAGTCGGCTTACACCAAGTAACATCACAAAAAGAGCAGCTCATTGGCTGCTCTTTCTATTTATAAACGCTCAACTTCGACAAGATTATAATAATGAAAAAGACAGTACTCGCTCTATTAGCCTCTTTAAGCCTTGGCGTTTCTCTTCCTGCTTCGGCGCAAGAATACATGTTCACGTATTCTAAACTCTATACTCAGCTGAAAAACAACACCAAAGAAGGGCACGATGATGTCAAAGTTGCGGTCTTCTTTGTTGACCAACAAGCACAGAAAACCTGTCACATCAGCAAAGCTTGGATGGAGAAAGAAGAGCATTACGAAGAGTTAAAAGTGTCTCCTGCGAATGAGCTGCTTCTACCGGTAGATAAAAACCTACGCTCAGCAAACCCTCTTATCTTTGTACAAACCCAAGAACAAGAATGTGCGTATTCGCTCGTCGTAATGACTCAGGAACCTTTGGCTGGAACGGTTGAGGTTGCACAGTTAGAAAGCCTATTACCACAGATGCAAGCGATGCTAGAAGACGTCAGCGGCATGTTCTCTAGTTGGTTCACTCCTGATATTCAAGGTTTGACGCTAGAATTTGATAGTAAACTTGAAGGCAATATTGCCCTGTCTAATGGTAAGCAAATCCCAATCAAAGAAGGGCGTGCGAAATTCACGCTGGACGAACTGAACGGAAGTGACAGCATCACGTTACCAGAAGCCACAGTTCGTGTTTTGCCTTACATCCCTGCGCAATAATAACTACCGGCCAGAAGCTGTTTGCTCAGCTTAAGATCTTGACGAAACAGCCTGTTCTTCTTTGAACAGGCTGTTTTCGTTTAAAGTCTTAAACCTAAACCTTTAAATCTTGCCAAATCACATATCTCAACGGCCTTTCATCTTTGATTCTAACCTCTTATTAAGACATATTTTTCTCACCGCTAGAGGACAGATAGTATGATAAGGCGGAATCTTTCTCCTGCTTGGCTTGTTTATCCTGTTGTTGCTGTTCCAACCTGAAATAAAAATCCGTATAATCCACGCCCTAAAACAGTCCCACTAGCAATCTACAGTCGGTAATACGACGGTGTGAGAGTCGCAATGAACCAAAACGAAAATAAAAAAGATACACTTGAATTCAACAAGCTTCAGAAACTTCTAAGAAGAAATGTTGGGAATGCCATCGTCGACTACAACATGATCGAAGAGAATGACGTAGTAATGGCGTGTATTAGTGGCGGTAAAGATTCATTTGCGATGCTAGACATTTTGCTACGTTTACGTGAAGCAGCACCCATCAAATTTGATGTTGTTGCCGTAAACCTAGACCAAAAACAACCGGGGTTCCCTGAGCATATTCTTCCTGAGTACTTTGAAACTCTGAACATTCCTTACTACATCGTAGATAAAGATACGTACTCAGTGGTAAAAGAAAAAGTGCCAGAAGGTAAGACAACTTGTGGCCTTTGTTCACGTCTGCGTCGTGGTACGTTGTACTCGTTTGCAGAGAAGATTGGCGCAACGAAGATTGCTTTAGGTCACCACCTAGACGACATTGTTGAGACTATGTTCCTGAACATGTTCCACGGTGCTCGCCTTAAGGCTATGCCACCTAAGCTTCGCTCTGACGATGGTCGTAACGTTGTAATCCGTCCTCTGACTTACTGTCGCGAAACGGACCTAATCAAATACGCAGAGCACAAAGAGTTTCCGATCATTCCATGTAACCTGTGTGGTTCTCAAGAAAATCTGCAACGTCAAAACATCAAAGCGATGCTAATTGATTGGGATAAACAGACTCCAGGCCGTGTTGAGAAGGTCTTCAAGTCAATTCAGAACGTGAGCCCAAGCCAATTGGCTGACCGTGAGTTGTTTGATTTCATTAACCTTCCACTGGATCGTAGCGAAGATCGCAAAGCATACGAATTCGAAGAAGCTGAAATCTCGTCTTCAAACATTGATGAGTCAATGTTCATCGACGTAACTAACGTATAACGCGATATAAACGATTCTGTTGTTGGAATCGCGTAAGCTTTAGATAAACAAAAACGCCTCAAGCATTGCTTGAGGCGTTTTTTTATAATTAAAAAATCAGCTATTTAGACAGGTTCGGATCGAGCGGGCTAACGTAACCTGACGGTTTAAGAGCAAGTACATCGCAGTTAATCTTGTCGATGACATGTTCCGCAGTATTGCCGATAAACACAGCAGACAAGCCAGTACGGCCTGTTGTACCAAGGATAACCATAGCCGCATTGTGTTCAGACGCTACACGAGGAATAACATCTTCAGGCAAGCCTTGCTCAACCACGGTTTGCTCTTCACACATACCGTGTTTCTGGCGTAGTGCTTTCATCGCGGTTAAGTGGTGGCCACGAACTGCATCAGTATAAGAGGTTGGGTCAAACTCTGGCAATTCGATTGTGATATTCGCCGGTGTCACCGGGTAGGCGTTCACCAAGAACGGTTCAGCATCCAAACGACCAGTGATCTCAAGTAATCTGTCGACCATCGTATCATTGAGCTCTAAGTGAGCTTCTGTTTCAGAGCCAACATGAACGGAAGCGTAGATCTTCGCGTGTTCTGGCCAGAAATCATTTTTAACCAATAGCACTGGGCTAGGGCACTTTCTCAATAGGTGCCAGTCGGTTGGAGTAAATATGACCGATTCTAAGGTATCGTGCTTACGCGTGCCTTTGATCAAAATGTCATGCTCACCACTGTAAACCTCAGCAATGATTGCTTCATATGGGCGATTATGCCAAACCACTTGTACGTTAAATTCAATAGAATCATCAAGGTAAGGAGCAGCAACCTTATTCATCCAAATTTCACGCTGATGAATTACGCCTTTGCGCATTGCGTCTCTCTCATCGACAGAGAGCATAGATGTCATTTCATACGAGAAGTCGTAGATCGACAAAAAGAAAGTGATGTGGCTTGTTGAGGTGCTTTTCTTGGCAAGTTGGATAGCACGAACTAGAGCAGGTTGCTCATCGTGATTAATGTCTGCGACAACTAAAATTTTGTTATAGATACTCATAACTAAGCCTACTTTTCAGACCGAACATATAAATAATGTAGCGTAGTTATGGAGAGAATAAGAGAAATATAAGAGGTTTTAAGAGAGAAACATGATGTAGCTCATTATTGAACTACATCATTGATATCTAGACTATTCTTTTGAAACGCCAGCAAGTTCCATCAACGCATCGTGATCTTCGATAGTGATGTATTTGCCTTTAACGCTCAAGATGTCCGCTTTTTGGAAACGACCTAACAGACGGCTGATTGTTTCAACAGTCAAACCAAGGTAGTTACCAATATCGCCACGAGTCATCGTTAAGCGGAACTCACGAGGGCTGAAGCCACGTTGAGAGAAGCGAGTTGAAAGGTTGTAAAGGAATGCCGCAAGGCGCTCTTCCGCGTTCTTTTTAGAAAGAAGCAGAATCATTTCCTGGTCACCTTTAATCTCATTACTCATCAAACGCATAATCTGCTGACGCAATTTAGGCATTTTCCCTGATAAGTCATCGAGAATCTCATATGGAATTTCACATACCATAGAAGTTTCCAAAGCTTGAGCGAAACTAGGGTGTTCGTCACCCGTGATCGCGTCAAAGCCAACAAGATCGCCCGCTAAGTGGAATGCAGTAATCTGCTCATCACCTTGCTCGGTAATCGTATAGCTTTTAATCGTTCCAGAGCGAATAGCATAAAGAGACTTAAGTTCGTCTCCCGCTTTAAATAGCTCTTGGCCTTTTTGAATAGGTTTCTTTCTTTCAATGATCTGATCAAGTTGATCTAGCTCAGATTCATTCAAAGTAAATGGGATACAGAGTTGGCTAATACTACAATCTTGGCAGTGGATCGCACAGCCACCAGACTGAACTCGTTTCGTCACAGGCTTTTCAGAAATCATAACAATCTTTCACTATTTGATATACGTCAATATTTTAGCATTCCTTAATCCTAAAGGGTAGTAAAAAAACCGGATTAAAGACACCACTATACGGTATAAATAATGAGCTGTAGCGCCATATAACCGGTATAGAAGCCGTAAATGAGGATTAAAATTGCGCCAAACTGGCGAAATAAGTCAGCTTGTTGCAGTTTTTTGAGGAAATTGGCGCCCATTCCAACCGTGAGCATCGCTGGAAGAGTACCTAAACCGAAAGCCAGCATGATACCCGCTCCGTTATACCAACTTCCTGACACTGCCGCCCACGTTAGCATTGAGTAAACAAGACCACATGGAAGCCAACCCCAGATAAAACCAAAGGGTAAAGCATGGCTAGGGTGCTTCAATGGTAGAAATGATTTGCCTAAAGGAGAGATATAACGCCATAGCTTCTGTCCAACTTTTTCAAAGAACAACAAGCCAAACCACCATTTACCAATATACAAACCTAAGACGATCATAAAACCAGCCGCAAACAAACGCAGCCAGCCCAGCAGAGCATTAAAATCGCTCAGCTGACCTATCGAAGAGATTGCACCACCAATCACACCACCAATCACAGCATAGCTTAGCAAGCGCCCTAAGTTATAAAGCAAGGGAATGACAGGGGAAGGTTTACTGTTGCCAATCGAAAGAAGCGACGCAATACCACCACACATTCCCATGCAATGGCCTGCGCCGATCAATCCAACAACAAAAGCGCCAATCCAATCAGGCGTCATCGTTCTTTTTGTCTAAGTTAGTTTGGCTTTCTACGTTAGCTTTCTCATTCTTGACAGGTTTACTATCAGAATGATGATGAACATTAGTATCTTCATCAAACAGAATGTTATGGCCTTGGCGTTCAAGGTCTTCAAACTGCTCGCTCTTCACTGCCCATAGAAAGATTCCAACCGCGATACATACAAGTACGATCGCAATTGGAATGAGTATGTATAAACTTTCCATTATTTACCTTGCTCTTTTAAAAGCCTTAACGAGTTAGATACTACAATAATAGAGCTAGCAGACATGCCAACAACGGCAATGTATGGAGCAACCAAACCTGCGACAGCCAAAGGAAGAATAAGTAAGTTATATCCTAGTGACCAAGCTAGGTTTTCACGGATTATCCTACGCGTTTTTAGCGCTAAAGTACGGGACTTAAGTAATCTATCGAGCTTATCACCCAATAGCACCATATCCGCAGAGGCTTTCGCCACATCAGTACCGCCGCCCATAGCAACAGACAGGTGAGCACCGGCAAGAATAGGGGCGTCATTGATACCGTCACCAACCATCATGGTGATGTCACTTGCGTCTCTAGAGTTTAAATAAGCCAGCTTGTCTTCCGGCTTCGCGTTAGCAACAATGTCAGTAATACCAATCTCTGCTGCAACAGGCTTCGCATTAATCAAAGAGTCTCCAGTCAGCAGCGTAGTTTTGATTCCCGCTTCTTTGAATTGCTTAATGAACTCGATACTTTCTTTACGAATCGGATCTTCATAAGTGAATGTTGCAATATGACGACCAGACATCGACAAGTAAATACCATTACTTTCAGATGGCTGAGCTTCACCTAGAATGAACTCGCTGCTACCAATCGCCACTTCTTGCCCATTCAACTCGCCAGTAATGCCCGAGCCAATCACGTTGTTTACCGACTCTACTTCGATACCATCAGAAATATAAGTTTTGAACGCTTTAGCGATAGGGTGGTTAGCGTGTTGCTCTAGGCTTGCTGCAACTTGCAAACAAGTGTCTTTATTAAGGTCAGCAAACGTCTCAACTTTACTGATACGAATATCACCTTCAGTCAGAGTGCCCGTTTTATCGATGATCAAGTGGTTTACCTTGCACAAGGTTTCAAATACGTGACCTTTGCGCAGCAAAATACCAAAGTTACCCATACGAGATGTTGAACACGTAATCGCGGTCGGCGTCGCAAGAGACAGAGCGCAAGGGCAGGTCGCTACTAATACTGAAAGCATGATCCAGAAAGCGTCTTCTGGTCGTGTTTGATGCCAGTAGAACCAAGTCCCAAATGAAATAATTAAGATAACCGCGACAAAGTATCGAGCCACCACATCGGCGATTTCAGCAATTCGGGGTTTAGACAATTGAGCTTCATCTTGAAGACGAACGATATTAGAAATAACCGAATCCGCTTTAGAGGTCATCACTTCCAATTCAAACGATTCATCACCATTCAATGTGCCAGCAAAGACCGTATCACCTTCATTCTTGACCACATGGATAGATTCGCCAGTCAGCATGGATTCATCGATATGAATTCTGCCAGACAATACTTTGCCATCTGCGGGAATATGTTCACCCGGTAGAACGCGAATCTGGTCGCCAACTTTTAAGGTTTTTACCGGTACTTGCTCACCGTCTAGCGTTGTCGCCATCGCAGGAACGAGCTTAAGCAGGTTACCGCTAGCTGCTGCAGCTTTACGACGCGCGCGCATCTCAAGGAAACGACCAAGCAACAAGAAGAAGGTGAACATCGAGATAGATTCAAAGAACACTTCACCTTGCTCTGTCACTGTTGCCACTAAACTCGCAACGTAAGCAAATAGCAGAGCGATCGAAACGGGTACATCCATACCCAATGTTCGGCCTTTAATACTGCGCCACGCATTAATATAGAAAGGTAACGCAGAGTATAGGAGAACAGGTGTTGCGAAGATCAAACTTACCCAACGGAAGTAACTTTTGAATTCAGGTTCAAGGCTGCCAAATACTTCGAGGTAGAGCGCTACAGCTAACATCATGACTTGCATGGTCGCTAAACCAGCAATACCAAGACGATAGAGATAATTCTTCATCGATCGATGATAGGCGGCTTCTTGTTGATCAGCCTCGAATGGAGCGGCTTTGTAGCCTAGGGTATGGATTGCAGACAACAGCTCGCTCAGTTTAGCCTGAGTGTTGTCCCAGCTGAGCAGGGCGCGGTTAGTCGTGGTATTAACACGAATACTAACAACCCCTAACTTTGAAGAGACTTGCTTCTCAATAAGCCATGCACAAGCAGCACAAGAGACACCTTCTAGTGACAATGTCACTTCAGAAGTATTTTCAGAGTTACGGACGAACTCCAATTGAACATCTTCGTTGTCGTAATGACTGAGTGCTAGAAGTTGCTCTGGAACTAGATCCGCTTTTTCAGCCGGAGCGGTACGATATTGGTAATAAGAGACCAAACCGCTATCAACGATTGTCTGGGCTACGGTTTCGCAACCTGGACAACACATCGGTCGAACCGATCCTAAGATTTCTACTTTAAAATCCGTTTCCGCTGGTACATCTTCACCGCAGTGATAACAGGATTCACACATAAGCTTTAGTTCGTTAGTTGAGTAGGAGTATCAATTGGGAAGTTCATGCGACCTTGCACTAACCATTCAGAATCATGCGGAGAAAGCTCGATAAACCATGGACCTTGCATTTCATGGTCCAGAGTCAACGTGTAGTTACCGCTCGCATCAGCGGTCAGTAGCTGAGTAAAATCACGGTCAGGGAGCGTTCGGTGCACGAACATAGCGCTAATAGCAGGGAAGTGGTCTAGCTTGCCTTTGTCTAGGGTAATGATAACTGAGTTACCTTTCTCGCTAACTGAAGCTGATAGGCCAAGCTTTTTAGCAACGTTTACTTTTGAAATGTCGACATTAATACCTTTACCTTTTTTATAGTAATCTTCAGTGACAACGTTAACTGAATGGTTGGTAAGTATCGCGACTCGAACCAATGTTAGCATAGAAACGCCAACGGTTAGGAAGATCAAAAACCACGGCCAAAACTGCTTATACCAAGGTTGTACCATATTATTATTCTCAATATATCCAATGAAATAAAACTAATTTTTACAAACACTTAAGGTTATAACTGTAAAAGAAAGACAGCCCCTTAAGAAGGGGCTGTTATTATTATGTTACTCTTTATCTGAGTTGCTGAGGCTCCAGACGTAGGCAGCTACGAGCTGTACCTTATCCTCACCGAGGATGTCCTTCCAAGCCGGCATTACACCAGAACGACCGTTCATTACTGTTTCAGTTACATCAGCACGAGAATCGCCAAACAACCAATCGCGGTCTGTTAGGTCAGGAGCACCAACAGCAGGGTTACCCTTACCATCTGTACCATGACACGCAGCACACACTACGAAACGTGCTTTACCAGCTTCTGCTTCACGTACGTTCACGCTACGACCAGAAAGGCTAAGAGTGTAGCTAACCACTTCTTTAACGCCTTCTTCGCCAAGTGCATCTTTCCACGCTGGCATTTGACCGACACGACCATGCATGATGGTAGTAACGATCGCTTGTGGTTCACCGCCATATAGCCATGCATCATCAGTCAAGTTAGGGAAGCCCTTTTGACCACGAGCATCAGAACCATGACACTGAGAACAGTTTTGCAGGAACAAGCGTTGACCAACTTTGATTGCGTCAGCATCTGATGCAATGTCAGGAACAGAACGAAGACCGTTCTCATCATGAGCTAGCTTCTTGAATGCTTCGCCAAAGTAAGTGTTCGCGTCATCAAGCTCTTTTGCGTACTCATCTAACTGTTTGTTAGCTTGAGCTGCAGCGATTGCAGAGCGAGACTCTTCTACGCTACGAACTGTTTGGTTTGAACTCGTCCAACCTAGTAGACCTTTAAAGTTGCCAAGGCCTGGGTATAGAGCAAGATAAACAGCTGCAAACACAATTGTGCTAACGAAAAGGTATGTCCACCATTTAGGTAGTGGGTTATTAAGCTCACGAATACCATCGTATTCATGGCCCATGTCATGACCTTCTTCTACACCTGTTTTATCGTTGGAACACCAACGAAGTAAGGCTGCACAGCCAATCAGCGTACCGATTGTGATGACTGTTACCCAAATACTCCAGAATGTACTCATTACTTCGTCACTCCTTGATTTTTATCTTTCGCAGGTGCTTCATCAGCGAACACTAGGTTTGCATCTTCGTCGAAGCGCGACTTACGATTTTTACCGAAAGCCCACCAAACGATGCCGATGAAACAAGCAAAAACAGTAACAGTCCAAACACTTTGAAATGTAATAATGTCCATAATTATTCCTTATTTCATTGCGTGGCCAAGCGATTGAAGGTAAGCGATGATTGCATCCATCTCTGTTTTTCCTTCAACATCTTGTTTAGCGTTAGCAATTTGTTCGTCTGTGTAAGGAACACCAAATTGATTACGGAAGATTTCAAGCTTCTGCTTAGTCAATTTGCCATCAAGTACATTCTCAGCAAGCCATGGGAAACCAGGCATGTTTGATTCAGGAACAAGTTCGCGAGGGTCGAGAAGGTGAACACGGTGCCACTCATCAGAGTAACGATCACCAACACGCGCTAGATCTGGGCCAGTACGCTTAGAACCCCATAGGAATGGATGTTCCCAAACACTTTCGCCAGCTACAGAGTAGTGACCGTAACGTTCAGTTTCAGAGCGGAAAGGACGAATCATTTGGCTGTGACATACGTTACAACCTTCACGAATGTAAATATCACGACCTTCCATTTCCAGAGCAGAGTAAACGCGTAGGTTTTCTACAGGTTCAGTCGTTTGCTTTTGGAAAATAAGCGGGGTGATTTCTACTAAAGCACCAAAGCTGATTGCGATAACAATTAAGATCGCGAGTAGACCAACGTTTTTCTCGACCAACTCATGGCGATTATTTGAATTTGAGCTCATTCTAAATCTCCTTAAGCCGGTTGAGGGATAGCTTTAAGGCTATCTTTAGGTGCAGAAACAGTTTTGTACGTGTTGTATGCCAGTAAGAACATACCAGATAGGAAGATAAGACCACCTAAGAAACGTACAAAGTAGAACGGGTAAGAAGCTTCTACAGACTCTACGAAGCTGTAAGTCAATGTACCGTCAGAGTTAACTGCGCGCCACATCAGACCTTGCATCACACCAGAAATCCACATTGCAACAATGTAGAAAACCGTACCAATCGTTGCTAACCAGAAGTGAACATTGATTAGGGATACAGAGTACATACGCTCTTGACCAAATAGTTTAGGAACTAAGTGGTAAACCGAACCGATAGAAACCATAGCAACCCAACCTAACGCACCAGAGTGAACGTGACCGATAGTCCAGTCCGTGTAGTGAGATAGCGCGTTAACCGTTTTAATTGCCATCATAGGGCCTTCGAAAGTCGACATGCCGTAGAATGATAGAGAAACGATAAGGAAACGTAGGATTGGGTCGTAACGTAGCTTATGCCACGCACCAGATAGAGTCATAATACCGTTGATCATGCCACCCCAAGATGGAGCAAACAGAACCAAAGACATAACCATACCTAGAGACTGAGTCCAGTCTGGAAGTGCAGTGTAGTGTAGGTGGTGAGGACCAGCCCAGATATACAGTGACACAAGAGCCCAGAAGTGAACAATCGACAAACGGTAAGAGTAAACAGGGCGACCAGCTTGTTTAGGAACGAAGTAATACATCATACCTAGGAAACCAGCTGTCAATAGGAAGCCTACCGCATTGTGTCCGTACCACCATTGCACCATTGCATCAATTGCACCTGCATAAATCGAGTAAGATTCAAACGCAGATACAGGAACAGCTAAGCTGTTAACGATGTGCAACACGGCAACCGTGATGATGAAGGCTCCGAAGAACCAGTTTGCTACATAAATGTGCGATGTCCTACGTTTAATCATGGTTCCAAAGAACACGACTGCGTAAGCTACCCACACAAGAGTAATAGCAATATCGATTGGCCATTCAAGTTCTGCATATTCTTTACCAGAGGTTAAACCTAACGGTAAAGTAATTGCAGCGGACAGGATAATCGCTTGCCAACCCCAAAAGGTAAAGGCTACGAGAGGGCCACCAAAGAGACGCGTCTGACAGGTACGTTGCACAACATAATATGATGTTGCAAACAGCGCACTTGTACCGAACGCAAAAATAACCGCATTAGTATGCAGGGGACGTAAACGACTGTACGTCAACCACGGCGTATCAAAGTTTAGCTGTGGCCAAACTAATTGAGCGGCAATCAAAACACCAACGCCCATACCGACAATACCCCACAAAATTGTAACGAGGGTAAATTGACGGACGACCGTATAGTTGTAGTTTTGTTCAAGCTGCTTTTCTTGGCTCATTTGCATGCTTCCAATTTCTTATTTACTACACTTTACTTCCAACACGACTCACGTCGTAATGCCACCCAAATTAGAAAAGGAAATTCAGCCTATTCAGGGCTTTATTTCCACTTGCTGATTTTGAAAAAAAGTGGCATTTTCAACGCGACACTATACTTGAATTAACAAATCAATGACAGAGTAGTAACCTTACGCTTGGTCTGGAATTGGATTTTTATTTAAAAACTTTGAACTTTGTAACAAGGAGTAAAGATTATAATGGCGGCACAAAAGCTAACAAAAGGCAGGCTTGTTCAAATTATCGTCATGTTGGTTGTTTTAATAGCGGCATTTACTTGGAGAACAGTAACATACGACAATAACGAAACAGTAAGCTGTATAATTTCAAAACCGTGTGAATTTGGTATTGATAATCATAATGTTTTAATTTCGGGCGATAGTTCAGGGTATTCAATCGAAACATCTAAAACTGGCAAATTTATCATTAGCTACAATGAGAGCGGAATTCTAGAAGAAAAAGGGCCTTCGAATTGGCTGTTACAAACTAATGATAAGACCTCCTCAATAACAGTTACATTTCCACAACAGATAAGCACGTTTTCCGTAAACCTTTCTAAAGAGTAATAGAGGGAAAACTGAGTCACGCCTCGGTTCTTTTGATAGAAATATGTACCAAATCAGTGAAACACCATGCATTAAAGTGTTATAAAGAGGACATTAATAAAGTTTCCCGGAATCTATGAAATTTCTATCAAAAGTCTCTTATTCCCTAGACGATAAAATCGCAGTAGATGAGTTGCTCAATGGGGTAGAAAACCCTGACGATATTGCCTGTCTTATTTGCTACTGCACAGAAGAGTACTCAACACTCGCTGTGCAGAGATATTTCGTAGATGCTCTCCCTAACACCCCAATACATGGCTGCACCACTTGTCACGGCATTATGACCGAAACTGGGTTCCACTCCGGCCCAGTGATAGGCGTACTCATCATCTATGACTCCGGGATCAACGCCTATGGTACGGGTATCGAGCACTTTAGCGACTCCATAAACCAAAGCACCTTCAGCGCCATCGATAAAGCACTTAAGAACGCCAACCGAGAAGGTGAAATCCCTGATCTTATCTTACTGCATTCCACTCCTGGCAATGAAGAGAAGGTCATGGCGGCTATCGATAAGAAGTTTGGTACTGAGGTACCTGTTATTGGTGGCAGCGCGGCGGACAATCAGGTTTCTGGAAACTGGAGTATCTTTACCGAAGAGTCACTCTCTATCAATGGCGTGTCTTTAACTGTGGTATTTGCTTCTCAGTCCATCTATTCGTCTTTTAGTGCAGGCCATACGCCCACTCGCTATTCTGGGACCGTGACTAAAGTAAGAAACCGAATATTGTTGGAGATTGACCATAGACCAGCCGTCACCGTTTATAACGAATGGACCAATTTCCATCTAGGTGGTAGTGATGATGGCTATATATTCGAAAAGTCGTCCGTGTATCCGCTAGGGCGAAAAGTTGGCTCTTCATACGACTACCCATATTTCAAATTGTCCCACTCAATCAGAGAAACAGAGTGCAATGGAATCGAGCTGTTCACAGATATCAGTGAAGGCGACACCATTTATTTGATGCAGGGTTCTAAACAGCAATTGATAAGCCGTGCCGCTAATATTATTCACTCTTCTTACTACAACGACATGGATTTAGAAGAGAAACTAGGTGCGATCAACATCTTCTGTGCAGGTCCAATGTTGAACCTTAAGCAAGATATGGACGAAGTATGCGATCAAATAAATCAAGCACTTAACGGACTCCCATACATATGCCCATTCACCTTTGGTGAACAAGGAAGGTTATCTGGCGGTGAGAGTGCGCACGGAAATTTAATGGTATCGTCTGCAACGTTTTATAGGTTGAAAAAATAATGGGCTCTGAAGGTCAAGAAGCGCTGCAAGAAGCACGTATTGAACTGCAAAAACTAAAAGCCCGTGAGCGAAAACTGGCTGAAGAGAACAGGGTGATCTTATCAACCATCTCTGCGATCAGTAAGGCAAGTAACATATCTGAGATATTTTATAGTCTTGAATTTGTGCTCAAAAAATACATTAAGTTTGATGACTTTATCGTAATATCTAGGGTAGGGAACGAAGGCAATTTCAAAACCCTACTAACCAATAACAAAGTCTTCGAACAAATGAATTGGAGTGATTGTGGCAAGCTATCTCGAGTGATCAATGGAGAATGCACCATCCTTTTTGAACCCAAGTCTCTGGGTGAATTCAATTCCTTACATCCTATTATCCTCGATCAAATCAACTCTGTTCTAATTACTGGTATCGATAGCGGGCTAACACAATCCGTCATCATCTTTATCCACTCCAATACCAAGCACTTTAGTGTTGAAACCAAAGCAACCCTAAACCGCTTTAGACCACTGATTGAGCGTGCTGTTTTCGATATTGAAAACAAAGAAAAGCTCGAAGCAACGGTTCGAGAACGAACAGCAGAACTCGTCACAGCAAGGAAAGATGCAGAGAGAGCCAACAAGGCCAAGTCTGAATTCTTAGCAATGATGAGTCATGAGTTAAGAACCCCGTTAAATGCCATCATTGGCTTAATAGACACGCTGAAATCCACACCTCTGAACGACGAACAACAGTCTATACTGCTTAATATGAGCACATCATCTGAGCTTTTATTGGCAATTATCAGTGACGTATTGGATTTTTCTAAGATTGAATCTGGATGTTTCTCACTAGCACCTCAATGGAGCAACGTAAGAGACACTGTAACGTTTGTATTGTCTGAACAAAAGAAGACAGCAGACTATAAAGGATTGGCGCTAACGGTAACCAGCGATATCCCTGAAGGTGAACTTCATTACATCGACCCAAGTCGCTTGGCACAAATCCTATTTAATTTGATCGGTAACGCGATCAAGTTCACTGAACGCGGGCATGTTCATGTTTCTATCAAATACCTGCAGAGCTCATTCTATATAACTGTAGAAGACACCGGGATTGGCATTAGCCCACAACAACTTTCGTCGCTATTCAGTCCATTTGTGCAAGCTGATAGTACAATCACACGCAGATTTGGTGGTACCGGTTTAGGCTTGGCGATAACCAAACGACTGGTAGAATTGATGCGAGGACGCATATCTGTAGAAAGTGAGCCAGGTAAAGGATCTAAATTCGAAGTACAGTTACCAGTGCTTACCAGAGTCACGAACAATCTAGCTCACTGTGAAGAAGACAAATCTTCAAGAGAACTCAGAAGCCGCTATTCAGTTTTAGTTGTCGAAGACAATCCTACAAATCAAATGGTGATTAAATTGATTCTAACGCGACAAGGCCACGAAGTTTTTATCGCAAGTAACGGTGAAGAAGCCATTGGCTTTGTTGAAAGAGGAAACGACTCGATAGACATTATCTTGATGGATGTGTCGATGCCAGTAATGGATGGCCTAACGACAACTAAATACATGAGAGACGCGAACATCAAAACGCCAATCGTCGCGCTAACAGCACACACATCACTGGAAGATAAATATTCGTGCTTAGATGTAGGCATGAATGATTTCGTTACCAAACCAGTAAGAACCAAAGAGATCACAGAGGCTATTGATCGATTAATGCTTGAAATCTAATAAACGTATTCTTAATCGAAGATTAGGATATATGTTTATTAGGTATTTTATGGTAAATAGCCTTACTGTTAAATAGAACGCCAATTTGGTAGATAAACAAGAGGCAGGGCATCACACAAAGATACCTGCCTTATAAACGCTAAAACCAATTTAACATAATATACATAATACGCAGTGGGATTGTTAGAGCAATTTAGTAATGTCCGGTTTGAGCCATTTTAAAATGTCCTCCTAAGCTTACCTATATTGGTCTGCTTAGGAGTTATCCGGATGCTTATTACTATGAGTGAAAAAGATATTCAGCGATTCAAGGTGCTTACTGACGTACGTGAAAAACGACTACGCCAAGTTGACGCTGCTGTCATTTTGAATCTGTCTGCGCGTCATATCCGACGTTTGGTGAACAAACTTGTCTCTCTTGGAGCTCAAAGTCTTACACACGCAGCGCGTGGACGCCCAAGTAATCGACGCTACTCAGAACATTTCAGAATTGAAATACTGAAACTTATCCATGAGCATAACTCTGACTTCTCACCAACGTTCGCTCTGGAAAAACTGACTGAACGACACAATCTATCCGTCTCTAAAGAAACACTTCGTCAATGGATGATCGCCGACGGACTGTGGCTTCCACATTTACAACTCAAACCTCGGGTCTATCAGCCTCGTTACCGTCGTGATTGCTTCGGTGAACTTATCCAAATTGACGGCTCCCATCATGACTGGTTTGAGGGCCGTAGCGACAAATGCTGCCTATTGGTGTTCATTGATGAAAGATTTAGTGAGACAGAATCTGCATTTGTAGACTGAAAAGACTTGGTTACTCTTTTTCGCATAGATATAGCTATGCCAATCCGAACCACTATCTTTGATTTACTTGATGCTCAACAGTCATTATTGCCAGACGTTTCCATTCAAAACGTACTTCTATAAACAGCTTGGTTGACAATAAGTTACAGTTCAACACAAAGTACTACTGTCTGGACTGTAGTACTTTGTCTCACAACTGCGACAATGACACTTCTATTATCAACAAGTCTTTAAAATTAGATATTTAGACTATTTTTCAATTAGTTAGAGTACCTGCTGTTTGTTAACATATTCTGGAATTGAATAACTTACTATCTTAGAAGGCTTTACATGAAAATCAGTACAATCGCCCTATCGCTATTCACCGCTTTTTTTGGCATCAGTTCGCAGGCGCTTGCTAGTGAAACCGAAAACTCACCTAGAGATCATGGTCATTTTTATGCTGGTGTTGATATCGGCTTTTATAATGAAACTGAATTAGAATATCGTGGCAGCGCCATTGAAGATTCATCTGACCTATCAGACTTTAGCTATAACTTGGTTGGAGGCTACGAATTCAATACACACGATGTCGTCAAACTGGGACTAGAGGCCGAGTACCGAAAAATCGGAAAAGTTAGCTATAGCGACTTAATGGATATTGAAGGCCAAGCTTTCTTCGTAAACATTAAACCAAAGTTTATTGTTCAAGGTGACGTCTTAGATCTGTATGTATCTCTATTAGCAGGTGTTGGCTCTATGGATATGGAAGCGAAAGCTTTTGGAGTCTCAGGTTCTAAGTCTGAAGCAGCCTACCAAGTTGGTGCTGAACTTGGTGCGATAGTGACAGACAACATCGACATCCATATTGGTTACCGCTATGTAAACGTTGAAATAGAATCCATCGACGTGTCAACCCAAACCGCTTACTTAGGTGCAAGGTACCACTTCTAAACTTGATTCACTCGAAGGCTCAATACAATTAAAGCCGTCCTTTTAAAGTTCGGCTTTAATCTTGGTCACCTATTTACCCTTTCCCTGCTCAACCTCTACTTTAACAAGACAATTCAACCATAAATAAAGTTACGTTGTATCTTTCTAAAAAGCTACAACTTGAAAGCTTAGCCTTTATGCAAAATAAACCACTTAAACCGGTCACTATTTCGTGTTTAAATTTTGATCTATCAAACAGTTGTGCCAATAAATTTGGTGATTGAGCAATCAAATGCTATGCATTCGGGTATGAGTTATGAATTAAAGTGTTAACATCAAGCAATGTTGTAAACTAGGTGTTTGATATGTTGCCTAAACTTTATAAGTTCAGATCTCTCCACGACAGAAACATACAATCTATTGCCGAATGTTCGTTATGGTTTGATTACGCTAAGACCTTTAATAACCCATTTGAGTCTAACCATCTGCTCGACAAAGAACTTCAGAACGATTTCAAGGTTGTGTGCTTTTCTCAGTCAAGTAACCACCCAATACTATGGTCTCAGTATGGCGACAACTTTAAAGGCATGTGCATCGAGTATGATCTCAATTGTTATAATGGTGAGGCCAAGCTCAATTGCTTTGGAGTCCAGTATGAAGACGACCCAAACATGTTCCACTTAGAATCGTTGAATGAATTCCAAACATCTGAATTGGATGTAGAAATATTTAAGATCAAGCATTCTAATTGGCGCTACGAAAAGGAATATCGCTGGGTGTTGCCTGATGAGGAGATGCTCGGCAATAAGCTGTACCTTAATAGAGAATGCCTAAGTTCTGTGATCCTCTCTGAACACGCTCCTGCCGACAGGAAGCTTAAAGTTCTGATGACTTGCCAACGCCTTGGTATTCCCGTTAAACACGCAACAGCAAAACAAGAGTCGTTTACATTCGAAGTGGTCAGCTAAAATAACACAACCAACTGATTATTATTGAAAAACTAGCAAGTCATCAGAAGTTGCAGTGTAATAAAAAGGGAGCCACATTTAATGTGGCTCCCTTTTTATTTACATGTTCGTCGTCAGTTGTCCAGGCACTCTAGCCTGCATTTGTTCAATTGTCGTTATAGACATTTGAACTGTGGAAAACCAATAAGGGCGATGCTTAACGTTAAACAATTCGCTGTTATCCAACGCTTCGAAAATAGAAAACTTTCGACCTTGGGCGAGAGCCGCGCCATAAACTGTTCGCTCAAGCACGGGGATATCATTCACTTCCTCTAGAAGCGCCCTCTTAATGAACAGATTACTTGGGCTCCAATCTACAAATTCAACGAGATTTTTAAGTAGCTTAAGCTCCAATTTCTCTACCATTACTTCGAGAAACTGTGTGTTTGGTATCACCTCTGTACAAGCATAATATTCATCATGCTTGTCACTTGCTTCACGATAGCCAAGCATCGTTTTTACCAATGCATCTTCAAAAGTTGAAGAAAAGTGGTTACAAATCAAGAATAAAGGCAGAACTCTCAAAACACCAAGTAGAATACCGACGTTAGGATCTTTTACCGACGTTTCTTGAAGTCGAATTCGAGTCGCATTTGAAGTCACTACCAGATGCTGCCAAACCTTAGGCGAGATGTGTTTGATGTTGCCATCACTCCATTTAATAAGCTGCTGGCTCATCAGCAATGGAAACAACAAACGACAGTTCTCGATACCGATTTGGCGCGCTGCAACTTTAGGATCGAGAATTACCTTGGATTTTTTACCGTACTTTTCAGTGAACTCACGATTGGAAACAAACTCGATTAAGCTTGAACTCAATGCACTACTTTTAGCTGATATTTCATGAAGCTTAGAAAAGTTTAAGGATGGCGAATAGCCAACATTAGCGAACTGGTTGTAGTCTGGTAGCTCTGAAAACAATGTGCTTATTAAAGTCCCTTGAAGCTTCTCAAGCATAAGCTCCGAGGCTGCATTACTTACATCATCGACCACGTAACGCAGTGTTTGTTGCTTCGCGACGACTTTCTCACGATGAGCGTTAACTCTATCTTGTTCACAACGCAATAAAATACGTTGATTGTGAGATATGCGGTCAGATTCATCAAAAATAACGCTATCACAGTATCTATTTTCCAAACTCAGTAATGTATCTACCGTAGATTGTTCGAGTTTATACTCCGGAGAGATCAGCCACCGATTAAAGCGAGCCTCAACATTGATTGAGACTTTTCTAGATATCTCAATCACTTCAGGGGGGTAATTTTTATGTGCTAACAACAACAGTGACTTTCCTTTGCCCTAAATGCTCTTTTGTCGGCATATCCTGCCTTTATAATAAAACTAATATTAATAGAAATTAGAGATTGGTTCACGTAATTGTTTCAATAAAATTAAGGTTATTTAGTTATAGTGCATGACATCGGATTATTATGTGATATGGAGGCGGATGTACTTTTCAGGAAAGCTGTATTTGAACTTTTTCTTCCTCGGTAAGTGCTTTTTAGCTTGTTTGCATGCTTTGCTATCGCCAGATGCCCTAACCTTTTTAATTCTGGCATAACCTTTAAAGTGCTTCATTTCTATCATCAGGTCGCAATAGCCATCAAAATCAATATTACTCTTATTGAGCCCTTCCAGCACTGTGGCTTTGATTTTTTTGGCTACGGGGTTAACCAATGCATCGTCGGCAAAAACGAATGGGGATAAAAAACACGACAAGAATATTAGATATCTCATACTGCTCTCTCTTTATTGGGGGTGAGAACAGTATGCTTACAGTTAAGGGAGATGACGAATTAACTAAGTATGACGTTTTACCAGATAACGCGTAATTCTCGACAATTACGCTTTCTTTGAACCTTTGGATTTAAATCCATTATGCGGAAAAACGTTACGAATACGTTGTTGAACGCTTTTAGGTACATCTTTAGTAAATTTGAGATTGTAACCAGAGCGCTTCGCATACACTTTCAACTCACCCTTGAAGGAATTATTGTGGCCAATTTCTTGAAGGTTGTGCTTAAAGCTCGGTGGAAGATGACCTTTAACTTGTTCGATCGCCCCGTCACTAAATTTGATTTTCAATACCGGCCGATCAACTGCGACTAACCAAAAAACCAACGCTGCACCAATTAAGATTACATACATCATAATGTCACCACTACTGTTGACGGTTATTTATCGTCAGAAAGGAGCTTACTCAAATCTTCTTTAAGGCTAGTAACTGTCTTGCTGGCCTGCTCACTTCGAGACGCTTCGCTAACCAAATACTCTATCGCATCAGATAACGTACAACCGAGTTCGTTTGCTCGTTGAGATAACTTCTCCCAGACTCGATAATCAAGATCGATAGACTTCTTTTTAGTATGAACTTGCTCAGCGTTGAAATGGCGCTTACGTTTGGCTCTGATCGCTTGCTTGAGTTTGTTATCAAGCTCAGGCGACATGTTATTTGAGATCCACTCAAGAACCCCTGTAGGTTGGTGTTCTAGCTCCAACAAAGCTTTCACGGCAACATCAGCTTCACTTGAATCTATATGGCAAGTGATCGAATCACCTTCTTTCCATTTTTTTACCAAGTAGTTCCATTTCCAACCACATTCTAAATTTTCAAGCTGCTGATATTTCATGTCTAATCTCGAGAGTTAACCTAGTGACAGCGTAACCCATAATAGGTCACTTAACAATTATTGTCTTGAAAGAATAGACCAAGATCATACTTATATTAGCTTAGTGTTTAGTAACTACAACATAGACCTATATGAGTCCTCGGTTTTTCTATATACTCCCTACCTTATTATCATAATCAGACATTTAAATGACTCAAGTAGATTGGCGACATGTAACGCCTCAGTACGATGAATATAGCGCTCAACTAGAGCAATTCCCTGACATCTCTCCTTTCACATTCTCAGATATTCAACATAGATTTAGAGATGCGCTAACCCGTTTTGTACGCCTATCCAATCTTTCACGAGTTCTACTTGTTAATGCGCCTGACAACTCAATCTATCGTCAACTTATCGTTGAATCTTTGACGACAGAATTAAAAGACGATGCTCAGCCTGTTATAAAAACCGAATCTTTAAATGCAGCCACTTTATTTGACCAAGTTCAGTCTAAAAATGGTGAAATTGTAGCGACAAAGCCAGGTCTACTTTCTAGAGCGAACAATGGTTACCTCGTTGTCTCAGCGAATCTGATCCTTGCAAATCCAGGAAGTTGGTTGTTATTGAAATCCGCACTTCTCGGTGAAGCAGTCGAACCAATTAGCAGTTTTCCAGAGCATCTAAATCAAACGCCTATCGCTGCACTGACATACAACATTAAGTTGATTGTTGTCGGAGACCGCGCTCAACTTGGTGATCTGGACTATCTAGATGGCGATATTCAAACAGGGTTTTGTCTATTCAGTGAAATAGAACAAGATATCAAGCTTTCACACGATACTTTGACCCAATATCTTGGGTATCTAAGATGGCTTCAGCAACGTTATAACCTCCCATACATTACGCAACAGGCACTAATTGGGATTCTTACCGCTGGCGCGCGTGAGACTGAAGATCAGAGCTATATCCCTTTATGCCCTATTTGGCACAATGCGCTATTGAGCGAAGCTTTAGTTGAAGCGGACAATGGTGACATTGATATTCACCATATTCAGCAAGCTCAACAACACAAATACAACCGCGAGTCTTACCTTCCTGAACGTGCTCTCGATGATATTCGAGATGGCCAAGTCATAATCGAAACTGAAGGTGAACAAGTAGGCCAAGTTAATGGCCTGACTGTTATCGATGTACCGGGGCACCCAATATCGTATGGTGAACCTGCACGAATTTCATGTGTTATTCACTTTGGTGATGGTGATATTGCAGATGTTGAGCGCAAAGCCGAACTTGGTGGTAATCTTCATGCGAAAGGCATGATGATCATGCAAGCATTTTTAAGTAGCTCGCTAAACTTAGAAGACCCGTTGCCATATGCTGCTTCTGTTGTGTTTGAGCAATCATACTGCGAAGTTGATGGCGATAGCGCTTCCCTTGCTGAGCTTTGCTCTCTGGTAAGTGCTTTGTCGGAATACCCTATCAATCAACAAATAGCGGTAACCGGTGCTGTCGACCAATTCGGCCGTGTACAAGCCGTTGGTGGGCTAAACGAGAAAATCGAAGGCTTCTACCATGTGTGTAAACACAACGGGCTAACTGGCGAACAAGGTGTGATCCTTCCAAGATCTAACTTAAGACACCTTGCTCTGAAGCCAGACCTAATTGAAAGCATCAAAAACAAAGAGTTCCATATCTGGTCTGTGTCTAATGTAGATGAAGCGATTCCTCTTATTATGAACGCACCATTTAGGGACGAAGAACAAGAAAGCGTTCTGAGTAAAATCGCGGAACGTATTGAAAACTTTGAAAGACATGAGCACCCTATTGGAATCGTTGGACGCATTAAAAACTGGTTTGTCTAGTACTGATCGGACTTGTTTAGCGTACACCTGTTCACTAATATGCACCTATCAAAAATCGGAGTAATTGATAATGCAAAACAAACGTGATTCTTACACTCGCGAAGATCTTCTAGCATCAAGCCAAGGCGAACTATGGCCAGAAGGTCCTCAACTACCAGCACCGAACATGTTGATGATGGATCGCATCACTAAAATGTCTGAGACTGAAGGTGATTTCGGTAAAGGTTTGATTCTTGCTGAACTGGATATTACTCCTGACCTATGGTTCTTCGACTGTCACTTCCCTGGCGACCCAGTAATGCCTGGTTGTCTAGGCCTTGATGCAATGTGGCAGCTTGTTGGCTTCTACCTTGGTTGGGTTGGCGGCAAAGGCAAAGGCCGTGCTCTAGGTGTTGGTGAAGTTAAATTCACTGGCCAAATCTTACCTACGGCTAAAAAAGTAACTTACGAAATTCACATGAAGCGTGTTGTTAACCGTCGCCTAGTAATGGGCCTTGCAGACGGTCGCGTTCTTGTTGACGGTAAAGAGATCTATGTTGCTAAAGATTTGAAAGTTGGTCTTTTCCAAGACACATCAGCATTCTAGTCTAATAGTTAGATTTTTAATAAAGCAGCCAATGGTTGCTTTATTTTCATTCCAATACATTTAGTTATAGTGCACTAAGATGTAGCTAAGTAACTTTCATCAATTATATGTCCACCAGCGAAACAATCTTAAATCACTTTCTAAGCAGCCAGTTCTCGGTTTATAAGGCCTTGTATGGTTCTCAGAAACTAACAAGGCTCCAGCTGTTATACCACATGGAGCCTTGACCTTTGAATATGTTCGCCCTATCTACTTATAGAGACCTGAATGCTTATCATCTTTGGCATCACGCCAACCACCTAACCAATACGATTTAGAATCCATTTGGCTATATGGGCAAGCTTCTTGTGACCTGCCATTTAAACCAGCTTTGTAACCTTGAGATTGTGCTCGTTCTAGGCGATCACGCTTTTGTCTCTTCATAGTGCAGTCCTCATACGGGTGTTCGTTTACTAGCATACAATGATTACAACTTCGTGGAGTTTTGTTGACTCCAACTTTAAGAATCGACCACTTTTGCACTTTTCTCAAGGCGAAAAAAAGCCCGAGTTCAGAATTGTGAACTCGGGCTCAAGAGATAAAATTATTTAAATTTTCTACGGAACCCTAACAGGCCAAGTACAGTCAAACCTAACCAACCTAGGCTACCGCCTTGACGATCAACTTTCTCCGTATCAGCGCTACGAGTTTGAATGTCAGCTTTAGTAGCTCCGGCAATTGGAATCAGCTTAACAGCTACTACTTCTTCTACCGCGTTAGATGCAGCGCCGCCACAATACGAGTTATGTGACGTTGTATCATATGCTTGTGTTGTTCCACCAACGGTACACTTGATAGCGGTGGCTGAGATCACACCTGCATCATTGATATCTGAAGCATCAATAATTCGGAACTTGTTGTTTTCTCCAGAAGCGTTACCATCATTTGTTAGATCATCTAACCACCAAGCTTTGCTCTCAAACAGCGCAATTCTTGATGCGTCAGTACCGGTCGCTTGATACGGGTAAATAAAACCTCTGTGTCTACGCTCACTACCATCTACTTCACGAGTCGTCTCAGCGTCAATTTGGCCGACAAACTCATTGAAGTTGTTGACGGCTTTAGCTTCGCCGCTCGAACCACCAAAGAAGATGCCACCAGACAAGTATGTCGCAGTCGGAGTTGACGCAGATGCATCAGATACAACGAAAATCTTGTTACCTGCACTACCACTTTCTGGCACATAACCGTTACGCTTAGAATAACCGACAGCGAACAAGTTATCGTTAATATCGGTCGCTACAGAGTTACTGTAAATCGCATCGTCATTAGATGACCCAGATTTAACCTCTGCACCACTAATTACTTTAGTAGTCCAAGTCGCCCCAGAAATATCCAGTGAATTACTCACAAAGACACTTGCATTCATGTCTTGTAAATCACCATTACCATCTACAGTATTATAGCCTACGCCATAAAAAATTGAATTTGACTCATCGATTGCAATTGATCGCATGCTACCTTGAGCAAAATAATCACCTTGTTGGGCGTTGCCACCTCTGACCCAGTCAATTTCTTTTGTTGTAGTACCATCCCAGATAGCCGCTTTTGAACTAAATGCCTTATCAGGTTCAGAAGTATCTGTCGGAACTTGCTCTACAGATACACTACCTACATTATAAACAGTACTGTTTGCAGTTATCGCTTTCCATGCTCGAGTTTCTGAAGTACCAGTAGGCGCAGCTGTCGTCGTAAACAACGCATTATTACGGATACCACCTTCAGATTTAACGCCAACAGGTTTAGCATCGTCATCTAGAGAATTGATTACCGTATTACGGCTTTCAAATGTCTCCCCTCCTTCAACGAATGCTCTCGCATTGACGTACGTAAGGTCATTCCTTTCCTTACTCCATGTATCGTTCCAACGATTTTGCGCCCAGCTTTCACACGTAGAGTATCGCAGCTCGCGTTTACAATAGTTTTCGAAATCATCGCGCTCTTGGATGTATTGAAATGGAGCATCCATTGCGAATGGTACTTCTTCACGATAACTTACAGCTTCCAGAGTATCGCGAGTTTCACCAGCCAATTTAAAGCTATCACATGCAATTCCACCAACCGTACCGGTCGTAAAACAACTTTCAGTTCCCGAAACCGTTGCTGGCTGAATCGCAACACCAAATATTTCAGATGCACCAGTAATAGAAGGCGTTACTTCAACTACCTTGTAAAGCGCAGCGTTGGCATTAGTTGCAGCCAAAACTAGGGCTGCAACTGTTGTTAATTTAAATTTAGTACAAGTCATTATTACTTCTTAACTTTCCTGTTGTAGTGCCTCGAGCTCTTCCCAGCGCTCAAAAGCAACTTCAAGCTCCTGCTCTGCTGCAGATAGCTTATCTAATACTGGTTGTGTCTGCTCTACAGGTTTTGAAAAGAAGCTTGGATCGTTGACTTCTTCCTGAAGAGTTTCAATTTGAGTTTCCAATTCTTCTAAACGCATTGGTAGCGCTTCAAGTTCTCGTTGTAGCTTATACGATAACTTCTTAGGTTTAGCTTTAACTGGCGCAGTTTTGGGAGTTTCCTCAACAACTTTGTCAGTCTTTGCTGGCTTTTCAACCTGACGATACTCAAGTGCTTGTGCTCTTTGTTTCTGAGCATCGTGGTAACCACCAACAAACTCTTCAACTACACCGTCACCTTCAAATATCCAACTCGTCATTACCGTATTATCAACGAACTGACGATCGTGGCTCACGAGAAGCAACGTACCCTCATAGTTGGCAAGCAAATCTTCTAAAAGTTCCAATGTTTCGATATCTAAATCATTGGTTGGCTCATCGAGAATCAACAAGTTATTCGATTTAAGGAAAATACGAGCCAATAACAATCGGTTTTTCTCGCCACCAGATAGTGCTTTAACAGGGGTACGTGCACGTTTAGGAGAGAACAAGAAATCTTGTAAGTAGCTCAGTGCATGACGCTCACGTCCGCCTACTGTTACTTCTTGCTTACCATCAGCCAGGTTATCAATCACCGACTTCTCAGGGTCTAGAATTTCACGGTATTGGTCGAAGTAAGCCACTTCCAGCTTAGTACCACAATGCAAACGACCTGAATCAGGTTTAAGTTGATCAAGAAGCAGTTTAAGAACTGTACTCTTACCACAACCATTTGGCCCGATAAGTGCGATACGGTCGCCACGCATGATGTTGAAGCTAAAGTCTGTAACGATCTCTTTGCCTTCAAATGCAAAGTTAAGGTTCTCAGCTTCAAATACGATTTTACCTGAACGTGCAGACGTATCGATTTGGATGTTCGCTTTACCCTGTACTTCACGACGATCTTGGCGCTCTTCACGAAGCTTTTTAAGAGCACGAACACGGCCTTCATTACGCGTACGACGCGCTTTGATGCCTTGACGAATCCAAACTTCTTCTTGCGCTAGCTTTTTGTCAAATTCTGCGTTTTGCATCTCTTCAACACGTAGTGCTTCTTCTTTCTCTAGCAAGTAGTTGTCGTAATCACCAGGGAAAGAACTTAGCTTGCCACGGTCAAGATCAACAATGCGTGTTGCCATTGATTTGATGAAAGCACGGTCATGCGAGATAAAGATGATTGAACCACGGAAGTCTTTTAGGAAAGCTTCTAACCATTCGATCGTTGCTACGTCTAAGTGGTTGGTAGGCTCATCAAGCAGTAATACGTCAGGGTCACATACAAGCGCACGTGCAAGTGCAGCTTTACGTTGCCAACCACCAGACAGTTCCGTCAGTTTGGTATTTGCTGTTAGTTTAAGAGCAGCAAGAACATTACTTACACGATCTTCAAAACGCCAAGCATTCGCATGATCTAATTTTTCTTGAACGCGAGTAAGACGGTTCAAATTCTTTTCGCTAGGATCTTCTGCAATCACATCAAGTAAGTTGTGGTATTCCTTAAGCAACTCACCTATCTCAGCTAAACCACCAGATACGTATTCGTAAACAGAACCTTGCTCATTACGCGGTGGATCTTGCTCTAGACGAGATACAACCACATCTTGTGTGATCTGCATCTTGCCGTCGTCCATGATGATGTTACCAGACAAGATCTTCATCAACGTTGATTTACCTGCACCATTACGGCCAACCAAACACACACGTTCGTTTTCTTGCAGTGCGAAATCCGCACCATCTAATAATGGGTGATCGCCAAACGCCAATTGCCCATTATGAATTGTAAGTAATGCCATTCTTCTTTAACCAATCGTTAAGTTCTAACAAGCCAAAAGGCCAGTTAAGCTCTGAGTGTTTAGACAAATCAGAGCTTTCAAATTTGAGTACCGGAATAGTGACCCCGTAACGGGAGAAGAGCTCATCATCCAATGCGATATCCACCACATTAATCTGATGACTTATATTCAGCTGTTCCGTGAGTTTGAATGCCATCTCACATAGATGGCACCCTTCTGTACTGTAGAGAGTCAGCACTATATATCCTTATACAATCTCTTAATTACTTATGAGTAATCAACCAGCAGTTATGAATGTGCTTGTTGCGAGAGAAATCCAGAGGTAACGTCTTAGACGAGATATTCTGAGCTTTAAGACCCAGCTCTTCCAGTCCTTCCATATCCATCTTGAAATGACGCTTGTTGTTAGAGAACACAATCGTGCCTTCTTCTCTTAGAAGACGCTTTAAATCTTCCATCAACTGGATGTGGTCACGTTGAACATCAAAAGATTGATCCATACGCTTAGAGTTCGAGAATGTTGGTGGATCAATAAAGATCAAATCGTAAGATCCTTGCTCTTTCGCCAACCATTGTAAGCAGTCAGCTTGAACAAATTGATGTTGACGACCAACACGGCCGTTCAGTTCCATGTTCTCTTTTGCCCACTCAAGATACGTGTTCGACATATCAACAGTCGTTGTAGAGCGAGCGCCACCTACTGCAGCATGAACAGAAGCACTGCCTGTGTAAGCAAACAGGTTCAAGAAGTCTTTACCACTAGCCATCTCACCAATACGACGACGAGTAATCTTATGATCCAAGAACAAGCCTGTATCTAAGTAGTCATGAAGGTTAACAATCAGCTTAACGCCGTATTCGTTTACTTCTAGGTTAGAAGAGTCTTGAGCCATCTTCTGATATTGAGAACGACCCTTCTGCTTCTGACGAACCTTAAGCACGACGTTGTTTGCTTCAACGCCAGTCACTTGAATCGAAGATCGGATGATATCGGTTAAACGACGCTTAGCTTTGTCTTCCGGTACATCTTTAGGTGCTGCGTATTCTTGAATCACAAGGTGACCCGGGTATACGTCAATCGCTACATTGTATTCAGGTAAATCAGCATCGTAGATACGGTAGCAATCTAGTTGTTCTTTCTTAGCCCACTTACCGATCTTGCCGATGTTCTTTTTAAGACGGTTAGCGAAATCAGGAGCAATCAGCTGTTCTTGCTCGCCAGTTGGACGCTCAGACATAGGACGGTCTGAAATTGAGTAGTTCTTCTGGTGACACGGTAACGCACCGTTGTTCAGTTTGAACTGTTTGTCTGCACGCATACGCAAGCAGCTAAGTAATTCATCAGAACTTGAGAAGATAGAAGCGTTGCAACCGCCAAACTCAGCCTTCAGTTGAGCACCAAATGCCGTGTAGAGTGCAATCAGGCCCGGCTCTGTACCTAGACGCTCACCGTAAGGCGGGTTAGACACAATCACACCATCAGTAAACTCTGTAGGACGCTTAAGCTTTGCTGCGTCACCTACTTCGAATTCAATTAACTCTTCAACGCCAGCACGACGTGCATTGTCACGCGCCGTTTTGATCATGCGTTCGTCGTTATCGTAACCGAAGAACTTACATTCTACTTTCTTAACGCCACGGCGGCCTTGAACGTTCGCTTCAGCTTTAACTTCAGCCCAAAGCTCAGGTTCGAAATCTTCTAGTGATTCAAAACACCATTTCTGACGTTTCACACCAGGTGCCATGTTTGCAGCCATCATCGCTGCTTCAATCACTAACGTACCTGAACCACACATTGGATCTAGGAAAGGTTTGGTTGCGTCCCAACCACTACGAAGAAGAATCGCTGCAGCAAGAGTTTCACGCAGTGGTGCGCGACCGGATTCAGGACGGTAGCCACGTTGATGAAGACCACTACCTACCATATCCACACCAAGAATCGCTTTGTCGCGATGTAGACGAACGTGAATACGAATATCTGGATTTTCTTTGCTAATAGATGGGCGCGGTAAAGACTTCTTCTCGAAGCAATCTACAACGGCATCTTTTACTTTCATCGCACCGTATTGGCTATTACGGATTTCGTTGTTCGTACCATTGAAGTCAACAACGAAACGCTTAGTGCTATGGAATTGATTTACCCAGTTAACCGCAGTGGTCGATAGGTAAAGATCCATGTCATCCATACAAGTGAATTCTGAAAGGACACGTACAAATCGAGAAGCCAAACGGCTCCACAAACAACAACGATAAATTTGCTCATTGGTGGCTTTGAATTTAACACCTGCTTGAACAGGTTTTGCGTTTGTAATCCCTAGTTGGGTTAGTTCTTCAACTAATAAATTCTCAAGGCCATTTGAGGTAACCGCTAGATATTGATTCATAGTGTTCTTTTATTGATAAAAATGAGCTCGATTATACCTGAATTTGCTATTAGAGCATCACACTAAACTCGTCTTTTCATTGAATCTTTCTACTAACTGCTTAGCAAATGGTCAGTCATGAAGCGATCGCTTACCCGCACTCCCTTACAACACAACAACTCTCAATCTCACAGAAATAACACTCATCGATAGGCTTAAACCGTCAAGTGCATTTATATTCACCCTAAAATTGGTATACACCAGATTGAAATTTAGGTTGAAATTTAGCAACAAAAGACCCCAAACAGGGAATAAACAGAGGAAACCCGCTATCGATAATGAGAGAATCGGTCTAAATTGAGGTTAAAAAAGATACGTTTTTTGCAAATTAAATAAGTGAACAACGTCATTCAAATGAATGAACTACGTCGTATTTATTGAGATAGGCTTTTTTAGGCACAAAAAAATCGGCTATTAAGCCGATTATGGGGAAGGTATTACAGGTTTATTCGTAGCGATGGTTGGTCGAAATAATGCTCTAGTGATGCTCTAGGTTAGAGATTAGAGCTTAACCCACCATAGCAATATGCGCTTGATGAAGGATGGCATTTGCGTCAGTCATTCTATCGTGCATGACTTTAATCGAGTCTCCAAAGCGTAAACCTTTTGAAGGCGTTAGGAGGAACTCTTCTAAGTCTACAAATGCACATAAGCTCGCACACTCACCTACTTCTAATACGATGAAGTAACCAAGACTATGCTCGTTATTCATTTGTACAATATCCCCTTCTTGAGGATATTCATGACCAGCGCCTTGTGAGTCGAAGAACCAGCTTTTAGGCTGTACAGGCTTATGGAAACGCTTTGCAGCCACACAATAAAGTGCAAGCTCTGCTTGGCGTGGCTCAGACAGTTCTAAGCCAGAAATTTGTTCTTTGAAGGTTTGGTAGGAAGATGCATCATCAACAGTGAATTCATTATCTTTAAAAGCGCAGTCCACCAGCTTATTGCGGACCAGATTCGTTTTAAAAATCATATCCTCTCCGAGGTTTAGCATTAATGAACATTGCTGCTCATCGTAATACCAACTCCATGTATCGCTAGGTTTAAGCATCATTTCGTCTCACACTGTTGAACCATTCCATTAGGTAAAACGCAAAATTACCTTCAATTACAGTAATTTTACTGTGCGATAGGCAAAAAAAAAGAGGAAATGAATTCCTCTTTCTTATCGCTTTTCTCTACAACTCAGTGAGTTACAGTGTCTCTTTTAGTAAGACGATGCCGGATTGTAGTCTTTGGACTAAGATCGTTTTTGCGAACTATAGATTTTTGACGATGTCGCCTACAAGTCCTGGACCTTTGTAGATGAAACCAGAGTAAACTTGTACAAGCTTCGCGCCTGCCATCATTTTCTCTTTTGCAGCAACGTAAGAGTCAACGCCACCTACCCCGATGATCGGTAGTTGGTCGCCTAGCTCTTGGTGAAGTTTACGAACAACTTCAGTACTGCGAGATTGAACTGGACGTCCGCTTAGGCCACCCGCTTCGTCGCAATGCTTCATACCTTCGACGATACTGCGATCCAATGTCGTGTTGGTTGCGATCACACCATCGATCTTATTTTTGATCAATGATTCGCAAATTTGGCTGATTTCGTCATCACTTAGATCCGGAGCGATCTTAAGAGCAAGCGGGACATATTTACCATGCTTCGCTTCTAATTCGGATTGCTTGGTTTTTAGTTCAGACAACAGATCATCAAGTGCTTCGCCATATTGTAACGAACGAAGTCCTGGAGTATTTGGTGAAGAGATATTTACCGCAATGTAACCCGCGTATTGGTAAACCTTCTCCATACAGATAATGTAATCTTCTGCGCCCTTTTCAATTGGCGTGTCTTTGTTCTTACCAATATTGATACCTAAGATGCCGTCATAGTTCGACTTCTTAACATTCTCAATTAGGTTATCTACGCCTAGGTTGTTAAAGCCCATGCGATTGATAATACCTTCGGCTTCAACAAGACGGAACAGACGTGGTTTGTCATTACCTGCTTGTGGACGAGGAGTAACAGTCCCTACTTCTACAAAACCAAAACCCATTGCGCCAAATGCATCAATACATTCGCCGTTTTTGTCTAGGCCGGCAGCAAGGCCAACTGGATTTTTAAAAGTAAGACCCATGCATTCTACAGGTCGGTGAGGTAATTGTTGGCGATACAAAAGATCAATAGGTGTGCCGGTGAAGCGTTTGAAATTTTGGATTGCAAGATCATGTGCCTTTTCGGCATCAAGTTGGAAAAAGCCAGTTCTGGCTAGACGGTAAAGCATTGTGCCTCCGATAGAAAAAAGCGCCGTGTAAACGGGGCGATATTATTTACTTATTTACCCAACTATTCAATCTATTACTGTCTGTAAGGGTAAGATAATCGAGTTTGCTAACGAAAGAGGTTTATTATTAAGCAAACGTTACCGTATCCTCCAGTGAATGGTCTATTTGACTATCATTCATGTAACGAACATCGTTTAACTCGGCCAATTAGAAGCTAACTTTATCAAGCATAAGTTACTCAACGAAATAATTGGACACGTCATTTACTATTCAACCAAACGACACTGTTCTGCCAAATAACATTGCTCAGCCAAACGAAAAAGGCAGACCTAATGGCCTGCCCTTGTTTCTTTTCGTTTTTATCTAGTCGCTAGTCTGTCGACATACAGTTTAGATTCAATAGCATCAATTCGCGTAGTGCTACTGAGAACTTAGCAAACTCATGAACCGAACCCACTTTGAATTCGTTCAAGATGCTTTCCCAACGATGCAGAGAAACCGAGTTACTTTCCATCCAGTCATCAAGCGCTTTAATCACATCGATGTCTGAAGCACAACCGCAGTTAAGCACTTGGCCAGTTAGCTGACGTTGCTGCCAATCCAGATCTTCTCTGAATGCTGCACGTGCCAGCGCTTGCCAATTGTTGTCTACTGCTTGACCATTGATTTGCTTCAAGAACCAGTGCAAAGACAAGCGATCGCCAAGATTGAAGTAAAGCTTAGACGCTTGTTGTACTGTTTTACCTGTTTCACGAGCCACTGTGGATATATCCAGTGCTGAGTACAAGCTAGACAAACGCGCGACTGAATTAGCCAACTCAGCGTTTACACCTTGGTCAATCCATAGCTGTGCCATTGCGTTATGCTCTTCTACTTCAGAAGCCACTAGGTTTTCATCCAGTTTCTCTGTGATAGTTAGAACATCACCTTGGTAAAGTTCAATCAGTGCTTTCACTGACTGTTTACCGGTACGGTTTCTTAGCAACCAACGAGCCAAGCGACGAAGTGTACGGCGAACATGGTAGATCAATTCGTATTGAGCTTCAGAACTTGAAACATTGTCCAGTTCACGGATGCTCTTCAGAACTTTACCAAGACCGTAGATTTCACGTGATGCTGCGTAAGCATTGGCAATATCAACGATATTTGCGCCCGTCTCTTCTTGCAGACGAGTAACGAAGTTACAACCCATCTCGTTAACCATTTGGTTAGCCAGTGCAGTTGCAATGATTTCAGAACGTAGTGGATGACTATCCATGTGTTGAGAATAGTTACGACGTAACGCTGTTGGGAAGTATTGCATAAGTTGTTGAGCATGGAATTCATCATTAGCGATATCATCACTAACAAGATCTTCTTTAAGCACCATTTTTCCGTAAGCGACAAGTACAGAAAGCTCTGGTCTTGTTAGGCCTTGGCCCTGCTTTTCACGCTCAAGCAGTGTTTCGTCATCTGGGATGTATTCCAAACCACGATCCAAGTACCCTGCTTTCTCCATAGTGTGAATAAAGCGGATTTGCTCTTTTACTAGGCCAACACCTTGATGTTCAGTAACCGAAATAGACTCAGCTTGGCAATATGCGTCGTCTAGTACGATCTCGCCAACTTCATCTTCCATTGATTCAAGTACTTGGTTACGTTGCTTAACGGTTAGATCACCATTAGACACCAAACCATTCAGGAAGATCTTAATGTTTACTTCGTTATCCGAACAGTCAACACCACCAACGTTATCAACGAAGTCAGTATTAACGCGGCCACCCGTTAGCGCGTATTCGATACGACCCAGTTGAGTCATACCCAAGTTACCGCCTTCACCAACAACCTTAGCTTTCAGGTCACGGCCATCGATACGAAGCACGTCATTTGCACGGTCACCAACATCAGTATGAGTCTCGTTTGAAGACTTAACATATGTACCGATACCGCCATTCCAAAGAAGATCAACCTGCATAGACAAGATCGCTTTGATCAAGTCATTTGGTGCCATTGATGCTTTCTTAGTACCCAGCATTTTCTGAATTTCAGGCGTCAAAGAGATAGACTTCGCTCGACGAGAGAAGATGCCACCACCTTGAGAAATCAGGTCTTTGTTGTAATCTTCCCAGCTTGAGCGAGGAAGATTAAACAAGCGCTCACGCTCTACCCAGCTTGATGCTGATTCTGGATTCGGGTCGATGAAAATATGCATGTGGTTAAACGCAGCTTGCATACGAATATGCTTAGACAACAGCATGCCGTTACCAAATACATCGCCCGCCATATCACCTACACCGATAGCGGTAAAGTCCGTTGTTTGACAGTTGATGCCCATTTCACGGAAGTGACGTTTGACAGATTCCCAGCCACCTTTCGCCGTGATACCCATCGCTTTATGGTCGTAACCGTTAGAACCACCAGAGGCAAAGGCATCGCCTAACCAGAAATTGTATTCATCAGATACTGAGTTTGCTAGATCTGAGAACGTTGCTGTACCTTTATCGGCAGCAACAACCAAGTACGGATCATCTTCATCGTGACGAACAACACTCTTCGGTGGGATAACCTCGCCTTCAATGATGTTGTCTGATACGTCTAGTAGCGCACGGATGAAGCGCTTGTAACAACGTTGACCTTCAGCGAAGATCTCGTCTCGGCCAGACATCATGTGCTGACGCTTACAAACAAAACCACCTTTTGCACCAACCGGTACAATTACTGTGTTCTTAACTTGTTGTGCTTTAACTAGGCCTAGAATCTCAGTACGGAAATCCTCTTGACGGTCTGACCAACGTAAACCACCACGAGCGACTTTACCGCCACGTAGATGCACACCTTCAATGTCTGGTGCGTAAACGAAGATCTCAAACGCAGGAACCGGCGCTGGGATATCTGGAATCTCGCTTGGTCTCATTTTCAGAGCCAACCAAGGTTTAGACTGTTTGTTGTCGTCTAACTGATAGTAGTTAGTACGAAGCGTTGCTGTGATCATTTCCATGTAGC
This sequence comes from Vibrio splendidus, assembly GCF_024347615.1. Lineage (NCBI taxonomy): Bacteria > Pseudomonadati > Pseudomonadota > Gammaproteobacteria > Vibrionales > Vibrionaceae > Vibrio > Vibrio splendidus. The sequence goes on from NZ_AP025508.1 coordinate 2,013,433, forward strand.
GACGAATGATACGATCATCATCCAAGCTTTCTACATGATCCAACTGTTCAGTGATCTTCTTGATAAGATCTTGTTGGCCTTTCGCGCTGCCCTTCAATTTAGGATCAAAACGCTTGCCGAATAAGCTCACTAACCCTTTCGCTAGATCTGGGTAATGAGACAATGTGTCTTCGATGTATTGTTGACTGAATGGGAAACCAACTTGGCGCATGTAACGAGCATATGCACGTAAGATTGAGATTTCACGGCCAGAAAGACCCGCTCCCAATACCAAGCGGTTGAAACCATCGCTGTCTAACTCACCCGCCCAAATTGCCGCAAAGGCTTGTTGGAATAGATCGCGAGCTTCACGAAGATCAATCGTCTTGTCACTCTTATGAAGCATCGAGAAATCAAGGATCCAATAAGTTACCCCATTGGTCTTGCGTACTTCATAAGGTGACTCACCAATAACGCGCAGGCCAAAGTTTTCAAGCATTGGCATCACATCAGACAGGTGAATCGGCTCGTCACTGTGATAGAACAACTTCAAACGAACAGCTTTAGAGTCTGCCGCCTCTTCTTGAGGTCGGTAGAAAAGCATGCCCAGTTTGTTGTCTTCACTTAGTGCTTCTAGACGCTCGATATCTGCAACAGCAGAACCAGGCATCATGTCTTCTTTGTACGAACGTGGGAATGCACGCATGTACTCTTTCGATAACGGAAGACCTTTGCTCTCACCGAAGTTAGCAACGATTGATTCAGACAGGCGGTCATCCCACGTAGACGATACTTCCATTAAATTTTGCTCAATTGTTTTCACGTCCACATCCATGTTGTTGTTATCAACACGAACAATATAGTGCGTTCTTGCCAGTGGGCTTTCAGAGAAGTATGTCGTGAATTCGACTTCTTCTTCACAACCGAAGTATTGCTTCAAGATGCGCTGGGTTTGACGACGAAGTTCGGTGTTGTAACGATCTTTTGTTACGTAAACCATACAGCTGAAGAAACGGCCAAACGGGTCTTTTCGAACGAACAAACGCAGAAGGTCGCGATCTTGCATTTGTACTACACCCGTACCCACTTCAAGTAGCTCTTCTTCTCGAGCTTGAAGCAGTTCATCACGTGGGTAGTTTTCAAGAATGTTGTGCAGAGCTTTGTAAGAGTATGAACCCTGACGGTAACCACTTGCATCTAAGATACGCTCAACTTTCTCGCGAACTAGAGGAATGGTTTCAACGGTCTGGTTATAAACAGCAGAAGTGTAAAGACCCGTAAAGCGATGCTCACCAATAACCTTGCCGTTTATATCAAACTTCTTGATACCGATGTAATCATTGTAAGCTGGGCGGTGAATGCGTGAAGCCGTGTTGCCCTTGGTTACGATCAATACATACGGTTTTTTCGCTTCTAAGCGTGCCGAGTCAGAAAACTCAGACAGCTTAACGTTGCGTACACGATCTGAATTTGCGAACAAACCAAGGCCTTGCTCCTTGGTAGGTTGTAGTTCCGTGTCGCCATTTACAGAAACAAGGTCATATTCCTTGTAGCCCATAAACGTAAAGTTGTGCTCGCCTAACCAACGAAGGAAAGCCAGAGTTTCATCAAAGCGCTGGCCATCGACTGGAATCGTCTCTTTTTGCTGTTCAACTTGATTGGTGACTTCTTCAAGTCTTTCTACCATTTGTAGCCAGTCATTAACCACAAGGCCAGTATCGGTAAAAATATCCAGCAGCTCGGTTTTAAGCGCTGTCATTTCAGCTTTGCTGCTAAGACGGTCAACCTCAATATGGAAAAGCGATTGGAAAGCACCTTCATTGTTGCTGACACCAACAACGCTTCCCTTATCAGAACGTGAGATTTGTGTTGGGTTGTGAAGCATAAGGTGAGAAGAGAGGTCGAGGCGAGTTAATGCCATTTTTACAGAATCAACGAGGAATGGGCTATCTGGTACCACTATCTCAACGATAGTGTGAGTCGATTGCCAGCCTTGGCGACTTACTGTCGGGTTAAAAACACGAACAGAGATTTCGTCGGCTTTCTTTTCATTGATGTGATGCCATAAGCTAACTACAGCACCGTATAAATCGGATTCGTTTCTCTGAGTCAGGTCGTCGTGAGAAACGTTACTAAACAAGTGTTGAGCAAGTTGAGTTACGAGAGGTCGATGAGCAAGGTCAAGTTTGTCTTGAATCAGTTTGTACACTTTTTCAAGTAAAACTGGAACCACAGTTTCACGTGCGGTCATAGTCACACTCCACAATTAGAATTATATTTTATTATTAGGGGGCTTACTTAAGCTGGTGTTTGAATTGAGCCGTTGAGCTCTTTTCTACTAACGAGTTAAGCAAAGGTAATGCATTCATTTATTGTAAAAGCATTATTGAGAAATAGTTAATTGTTTTGGAGGTGGTAAGAGGTGAAATGTTTGATTATGTGATTAAGATTCCTTTTAACTCACTAGGCACGCCAAGGTTTACAGAGCTTCCAACTTAATAAACTTATTTTTTTGGTCAGTTGTCAGTCTAAACTGCCCTCTAACCCCTATTTGTGTAAGAAAAGGTCTGAACCGAGTTGCAGGTAGCTGTAGACGTAATCCAGTGGTCGTTATCACTTGGACTTTACTTGCCGCACCAGAATAGCTGGCCAAAAACTGCTGATATGAGATGTTAAGTTGGAAAATATAGCGATTCATACGATACCTGTGTAAATATACAGTACCAGTATTTTTTGGCACTTAACGATGTCTGACTGTACAACTGAGCTTGAAAACTTGTCTAGCTTATCGAAAATTCGATGACCCAGAAACAAAAAAATCAGTGGCAGATATTCTCTACCACTGATGACTTTTTGTTATTAGTAAACCGTTTGTTAGCAAGCCGCTTATTAGCAAACCGCTTATTAACAAACAGTTACCTTAATGAGCGCGAACTTAAGCCTCTAGTGCTTTCGTCACTTTCTCAAACAAGTCTTTTGCTAGGTTGTCCATGTTCTTTAGCGTCTCAAGTTCTTTTCTGATCAGAGCTTGGCGGGCATCGTCGTACTTACGGAACTTAAGCAGCGGGTCAATCAAGCGCGAAGCCACTTGCGGGTTGCTGCTGTTCAGCTCACGTAGGATCTCGCCAGCAAACGCATAACCTTGACCTGACTTGTCATGGAATTGAACCGGGTTCATATTTAAGAACGAACCAACCAAGTTACGAGTGCGGTTCGGGTTTTTCAAACTAAACGCTTGGTGTGACATAGACGCCTTGATCACTTCAAGTGCGTTTGAACTTGGGTTCGTTCCTTGAAGAGCAAACCACTTGTCCATGACAAGACCATCGTGTTTCCACTTGTCGCTGTAATCCGCCATTAAAGTTTCACGACATGGGAGTTGTGCACTGTTCGCCGCGCCCATTGCTGCCATTGTGTCTGTCATGTTGTTTGCTTGCTGGTACATAGCGACAACCAAGTCATTACCCTTTTCAGTATGAGCCAAGTAACTTAGACAAACTTTACGCAGAGTTCGCTTACCAATTGAATCATGGTCAATCGTGTATTCTGTTAATGCGTGACTGTGGTAAACCGCAGCAAGTTCATCTTCGAGCTCTTTCGCTAGCGTCACTTTCATCGCTTTCAATACAGATGCAACAGCATCGATATCGACACGCTCATACCAACCAGACACTTCATTATGACTTGGTAGAGAAAGCATCTCTGCAATAAACGCAGGCTCTAAAGAATCACTAAGCAGTACGCCACGGAATGCATCAACAACAGAAGCTGAAAGCTCAAACTCTTGACCTTGTTGAACCTTCTCAACGTTACTGCGGATGTACTTAGCCAATAGCATTTGACCCGCATCCCAACGAGAGAACTCGTTACGAGCATTCACCATCAGGAAGATCAGCTCTTCATCTGAATAATCGTATTCCAATTTCACTGGCGCAGAGAATTCACGAAGTAGCGATGGGACCGGTTGCTCTGAAACGTTTTCAAACACAAACGTTTGTTCCGCTTCTTTAACGTCTAATACATTGTGAACTGGCTGACCGTTACATTGTAACTCAATCACATCACCCGACGCTGTGTAGAGCTCGATGTCTAGAGGAATATGCAGAGCCTGCTTTTCGGTTTGCTCATGAGTTGGCGCGGTTACTTGGCGAGTCGTTAACGTGTACTCTTTTTTCTCTGCATCGTAGTGGCTTTTAACAGACAGCGTCGGCGTACCAGACTGGCTGTACCATAAACGGAACTGAGACAGATCAACGCCCGACGCATCTTCCATTGCCGCGACGAAGTCTTCACACGTTGCCGCCGTGCCATCGTGACGTTCAAAGTACAGCTTCATGCCTTTTTGGAAACCTTCCTCACCTAACAATGTGTGGATCATTCGGATCACTTCACTGCCCTTTTCGTATACTGTCAATGTGTAGAAGTTATTCATTTCTATCACTTTTTCAGGACGAATTGGATGAGACATAGGGCTCGCATCTTCAGCGAATTGTGGGCCGCGAATAATACGAACGTTATTGATGCGGTTTACTGCACGAGAACCAAGATCAGAAGAGAACTCTTGGTCACGAAATACCGTTAAACCTTCTTTCAAGCTTAACTGGAACCAATCGCGACAAGTGACTCGGTTACCAGTCCAGTTATGGAAATATTCATGGCCAATGACGGCTTCAATACCTAGGTAATCTGTATCAGTTGCTGTTTGGTCATTTGCTAAAACAAACTTAGAGTTGAATACGTTCAGGCCTTTGTTTTCCATCGCGCCCATGTTGAAGAAATCAACGGCCACGATCATGTAGATGTCTAAGTCATACTCTAGATTGAAACGCTCTTCATCCCACTTCATTGAGTTAATCAAAGAAACCATCGCGTGGTTTGCGCGGTCGAGGTTGCCTTTGTCGACAAATATTTCTAGATCAACATTGCGACCAGATTGCGTGGTGTATGCGTCACGAAGTACATCGAAGTCACCCGCAACTAAAGCAAACAGGTACGCCGGTTTTGGATGTGGGTCTTGCCACTTCACCCAGTGACGACCGTTTTCAGCTTCGCCTTCATCTACACGGTTACCATTACTTAATAAGAATGGGTTTTCGGCTTTGTCTGCGATGACCGTTGTCGTGAATTTCGCCAACACATCTGGGCGATCCATATAATAAGTAATACGACGGAAACCTTCCGCTTCACATTGAGTACAGAATGCACCACCTGATTTGTACAGGCCTTCAAGCGCGCTGTTCCCTTCAGGGTCGACTTCAGTCACGATCGTTAGCGTAAATTCTTTCGGAAGGTCATTCAGAGTAAGTAGAGTTTCAGACTGCTCATACTGCGTCCACTCCGTGCCTTCTACCAAAACAGACACCAACTTCAAGCCTTCACCATCAAGTACTAATGTCGAGCTTTCTTTCTCCTGCTTAACACTAGAAACAGCGGTAATGATGGATGCCGAATCGTACAAATCGAAAGTAAGATCGATTTCAGAAATAGTGTGAGATGGTGATTGATAATCTTTACGATACTTGGCTTGAGGTGTATGTGCCATGACGGGTTCCTTTTGATCGTTATACGTAATTATTTTTTAACTGTATATATCTAAAGGTTGAGCGCCAAGAACACAAGAGGATTATTGAAAAAAGGAGGCATTGTAAGAAAATGCCTCCATGTTTTGCTATTTTATCAATCAAATCAGACACGAACGGCTAAGAAATGAACTGTGAACCATATTATCAACGAGCCCGACTTTACGGCGAGATATAGTGCTTAACGAATGCGATTGAGCACCGCAAACATGTCTCCTTCTTCACCTTGAAGCGTCAACACATCACTGTTCAATGTGTAACGAGTACCGTGTTCGCCATTTTCATACAGCAATACTAATTGGTCGCCTTCGGTGTAATACACTCCGCGACGAATGACTTCTCCCCCTTCTTCATCGGACACTCGGAACATGAAGATAAAGTCAGGCTGAAGCACTAAATCCATTTTTTGAATGTTACTGGCACGCAAATCGCTCCCGGAAAGTTCTGCGCTTGACCATATTCCTGCCAGGGCGTTGGGCAAGGCTTTGGTGAACATAACGCCGTTAAGGTTCAGCATATTGTGATTACTGCTGTAAGCGTAAACCTGAGGCTCAGAAGTATTCAAACCCAAAATAATGGTGTCTTCATTGGCGTTATACAAACCTTCCCAATGGTCGACACTGTAGTCTTTCTTCTGAATATCAATGGAGAAAGAGTAGTTTGAGTCGAGAGTCAGCTTAATTGCTCTAAAATTTTCAGTGCCTTGTTCAGGATCTGGGTTCATTAAATACCAATCACCAAGCAACAGAGGAAGGTCAAAATGAGATAGGTTGCTATCACTTTTTGATTGTTGATCGCTCGAAGCGACCTCACTTCCAAAAGCAACAAAACTTAAACAAGATAAAAATAGTAGAATCCATTTCATACGCGCCCCCTCGTTTTCTTTAAGCTTAGGCACGTAATGAATAGAAAGCGAAAAAATATGATCCAAGTCACTAAATTTTAAGTGCAAAGTAACTTAAATGTCATTATTCGACACAAAATAGAGCTAAATGACCCTGAGTATTGAGTGTTCTTTGCGACAATCTCAACGGTTACAATCAGGTATTCCTGTCAAATCATAGACAAAAAAAAGCGAGCCTAGGCTCGCTTTTTAAATTGTGCATCTTTAAACAATCACCTTTTAACAGGTATTTGCTCTATTTCTTGATCATATCCAGCATGATAGCAACAGACTCATCAAGATAAGCATCCGGGGCTTCATAGTCTTTAGGAATATCATCTAACGTTTTAAATGCCTCTAATTTAGCGGCTTTTTGACGTTGGTTGATACGATCTAGACGAAGCGTATCCGCATCATCGCTCTCTTGCTGACGTACCTTTTCATTCAAAGAAAGGTCGTTATCGTCTTTATCTGCCTTATATTTTTCAATATCTTGCGCGATAAAGCCGAATTCCATGTCAGTAGCAATGCGAGCTTGATGTTGGGCAGTCAAAGCAATTATTTCTTCATCGTTACGCTGTAACACTGAATAATTTGCTTTATCAATACTGTCCCAAGGCAGAGCATTATCTTCAACACTTTCACCAGTATCAGCAGGATCAATTGGCGTTGGGTAAGCAATATCAGGTACTACACCTTTGTTTTGCGTACTGCCACCATTGATTCGATAGAATTTCTGGATTGTGTATTGAACGTAGCCCAACTCTTTATCGAATAAATCATAGATATGATTCAAAGAGCGATGTTGTTGCACCGTTCCTTTACCGAAAGAGTTTTCTCCAAGAATGATTGCACGACCGTAATCTTGCATCGCTGCCGCAAAGATCTCAGAGGCTGAAGCACTGTAGCGATTGACCAATACCGTTAGTGGGCCTTGGTAACTAATTTCGCCATCAGTATCACTGTTCACTTTGACACGACCGTAGCTATCACGCACCTGAACAACCGGTCCCTCTTTGATAAACAAACCAGAGAGTTCAGTTGCTTCAGTGAGTGCACCACCACCGTTGTTTCTCAGATCAACAATAATGCCTTCAACACCTTGCCCTTTAAGCTCAGTGATCAGTTTGTCTGTATCTTTAGAAAGACCAACATAGAAGCTTGGTACTTCTAGTACACCAATCTTCTTGCCATCTTTCTCGATAACTTCTGACTTAACAGCGCGGTCTTCTAAACGAATCTTATCGCGTACAATTGTGACAACGTGACTTTTTGCATCTTTACCATCTGGCAGGATCTGTAGCTTAACTTTGGTCCCTTTCGGTCCTTTGATTAATTGCACTACATCGTCTAAACGCCAGCCGATAACATCAACAATCTCTTCGCCATATTGACCGACACCAACAATACGATCGCCGTCGCTCAATTGTTTGCTGTTTGACGCAGGGCCACCAGCAACGAGAGATCGAATAACGGTGTAGTCGTCAGTCATCTGAAGTACAGCACCAATACCTTCTAGAGATAGATTCATCTCTGATTGGAATTGCTCTGCATTTCTTGGAGAGAGGTAGCTGGTGTGAGGATCAACTTCACGCGCAAATGCGTTCATGTAGATTTGGAAAGCATCTTCATTATGCGATTGCGTGATACGCTTCATCGCATTGTTGTAACGCTTTTCCAAAACTTCTTGAATCTCTGGCCATTCTTTACCAGTAAGTTTTAGATTCAACGCATCGTATTTAACACGCTTCCTCCAAAGCTCATTCACTTCGGCGATATCTTTCGGCCATTCCGCTTCATTGCGATTGAGCTCAATACTTTCATCGGTATCAAACTTAATCTCAGTGTCTAGCAAAGACAGCGCATACTGAAAACGTTCAAAACGCTTCTGCATAGAAAGATTATAAACATCGAAAGCAATCTGGTTATTACCCGCTTTCAGCTGATCATCAATTTGAACAGATGATGAGGAGAAAGAGTCAATATCAGCTTGAGTGAAGATATTACGATTATAATCCAGCATCTCTAAATAACGATTAAAGATAGCTTGAGAGAAATCATCGTTGAGATTGAAGTGTTTATAGTGAGAACGAGTAAATCGAGAAGTAACACGTTTACTAGCAGTTTCGTGTTGGGCCTCAGGAACGAGTAAAGGTAAATCGTCCTGATCTAATTTGGCTTCAAGAGCCTGAGCTGAAGCTGCTAGACAAAAGCTAGCAGCAATCAGTGTCAATTTTGAACGGCATTTCATGCGTAGGAGTATCTCCTTTAAGCGCGCAAGTGCTCCGCTTTAACAACCATTTGTAGGCCGTTTGCTAACTGAACACGCACATCTTCCTTATTGATTTCAACAATGGTCGCAGCCATGTTTCCTGTACCCATGTTCACATTTACTTCTTTGCCAGCGATGAATTCGTCAGCGTTCAAAGCGCGTGTTTCTACAGGCTTTTCTACTTTCGGTGCTTTAGGCGCTTGACGACGAGGCTGTTGAGCTTTCTTCGCCTTAGCTTTCGCTTTGCCTTCTTCACGAGCTTTCTGTGCTTGTTCTTTACGACGAGCCTGAACTTTCGCTTTGCTTTCTGCAAGTGTAGCTTTAGCGTGCTCAACGTGCTCTTCTTCTAACGTGCCACACGTGTTGCCGTCTAGGTCAACACGATCTGCGCCAGCTTTTACGCCGTGCAGGTAACGCCATGATGATGTGTACTGTCTTAACGCTGCACGAAGCTGAGTCTTACTTACTTTTTCGTCTTCATTTAGACGTTCAGCAAGATCTTGAAAAATACCAATTTTAAGTGGTTTTGCTTCACCTTCTAGAGTAAAGCATTTAGGGAAACATTCAGCAATATATGCGATAACTTCTTTGCTGTTTTTTAACTTTTCAGTGTTTTCCATGTGGGTTCCTGGTTTTTGCGGTTTTCCGCGAGCATTAAGAAAATATTTTTACGTATTATAGAGAGATGCTTGGGAAAAACCACAGTAAGAGAATAATTTATGCCTTGTTCGCGTGCGAATTAAGCACCTTTTCCACTTCAGCCATAAAAAATGTCAATCCGTCTTCATCAATTTGAGAAAAACGACCAATATTTGGACTATCGATATCAAGAACACCCACAACTTTGCCATCGATAGAGAATGGAATAACGATTTCTGAGTTACTTGCAGCGTCACAAGCGATGTGACCTTCGAACTCATGCACATCATGAATACGCTGAACTGTGTTTGTCGCAACCGCAGTTCCACACACACCGCGCCCTACCGGAATTCGAACGCAAGCAGGTTGACCTTGGAATGGACCCAGTACTAGTTCGTCTTTTTCCTTAGCTAGGTCTTGCTTGATTAAATAGAAACCCGCCCAATTCAGTTCATCCAATTCCATGAATAATAATGAACTAATATTTGCAAGATTTGCAATTAGATCGGTTTCAGATTCAATTAATGCAACGGCTTGTTTGGTTAAGCGTTGGTAATGTTCTATTTTCATATTAACTTCCAATTAAATTGAGACTTCCATTATCAAGAGAACGCAGTAAAATGCGGCCATCAAACTAAATAGGACTTATTCTCATTAGAATGAACAATTCAGAAGACACTATTAGCCGTTCTTGGTTGATAACTCAAGTAAAAAAACACAAGTCCAAATTACTGTTTGCTAACTTTGTTGCCATTATTGCAACCTTAATTAGTGTCCCTATCCCTCTGCTTATGCCACTCATGGTCGACGAAGTTTTGCTTGATAAGCCAGCTTCAGGGTTAGAGATGATGAATCACCTACTTCCAGTCTCGCTGCAAACCCCAACTGGCTATATTGCTCTTACTCTCTTGTTGGTTATCCTGATGCGCTCTGCTAGCCAAGCGTTGAATATTCTACAAGGTCGTCAATTTACTTTGGTTTCCAAAACGATCACCTACCAAATGCGTAGCAAGATGATCGATAAACTTGGCCGCATTAGCATCCGACAATACGAGACCAAAGGCAGCGGCGGGATTAATGCTCACCTTATTACAGACATAGAGACTATTGATAAGTTCATTGGCTCGACTCTTTCTAAATTTATCATCAGCTTCTTAACGGTGCTGGGTACCGCTATCGTCTTACTATGGTTAGAGTGGCGTTTAGGGCTGTTCATTCTACTGGTCAATCCTGTTGTTATTTATTTTTCTCGTAAACTCGGTAGCCGTGTTAAACACCTCAAGAAATACGAGAATCAGTCTTTTGAGCGTTTTCAGAATCGCCTAGTTGAGACTTTAGATGGCATCTATCAACTTCGTGCCGCTAACAAAGAGCGTATCTTTCTCGATGAACTGAAAGTTCAAGCAAACCAAGTAAGAATCGATGCCGATAAATACGCGTGGCAATCTGAAGCCGCAGGTCGAGTGTCCTTTTTATTGTTTCTATTAGGTTTTGAACTGTTCCGTGCTGTGGCAATGCTGATGGTATTATTTAGTGATTTAACCATTGGCCAAATTTTCGCAGTATTCGGCTATTTGTGGTTCATGCTAGGCCCTGTTCAAGAGTTGTTAGGGATTCAGTTTTCGTGGTATAGCGCGAAGGCAGCGCTTCAACGTATTAACGACCTACTGCTACTTGAAGAAGAGCATCGTCCGGTGAGTAAAGTAAACCCGTTCAATGAACATCAAGAAGTGACCGTCGATATTGAAGATGTTACATTCTCTTACACATTAGAAAACACTGTTTTAAATAGGCTATCCTTACACATACCTGCGGGTAAAAAGGTCGCTCTAGTCGGTGCCAGTGGCGGAGGTAAATCGACATTAATACAGTTACTGATTGGGGTTTATCAAGCCGACTCTGGTTGTATTCGTTATAACGGTGAAACAACGGACGACATCAGCTTTGATGTAATTCGTAATCAAATTGCCGTTGTTTTACAGCAACCTATACTTTTTAATGACACATTGAGGCATAATCTGACCCTCGGCGCCGAATACGATGAAATGTCGCTATGGCGTGCGCTTGAAGTGTCTCAGATGCAAGATGTGATTAAGCAGCTAAGTAACGGTTTGGATACTCAAATTGGTAGGAATGGCGTTCGACTGTCTGGTGGTCAACGACAACGCTTAGCGATCGCCCGCATGGTGCTGAGTAATCCTAAGTTTGTTATTCTTGACGAAGCGACATCTGCACTGGATACAGCAACAGAGTCAGCACTGCATAAAGCACTAAGCGAGTTTTTGAAAGATCGCACAACTTTGATAGTGGCTCATCGATTATCAGCGGTGAAACAGGCCGATCTAATCTATGTTTTAGAAGATGGGCAAGTCACACAGACGGGAACGCATGGTGAATTGGTTGAACAACAAGGACTATATCAAACACTCTATGGCAGTGTGCAATCGCACGCCTGATATTTATTGTTCTAGGGACTTAAATCAGTGTAGTTCTAGGCATTTAAATCAGCTTAAAAGTCTGATTAGTGTTTCAACTTGGGAGGTCGCGTGACCTCCCCATCCGAAACCAACTCTTTATCGACTCAGCACCAGTTGTCAACTGAGTCTCCGTTGACAACTAAGTCTACGTTAGCAACTAAGTCTCCGTTAAGAACCGAGCACCAGTGCGACAGCAGCTCTGTACGTCTGTGTCAAGGCTGCGAACTCCCCGTTGATAAAATGGAGATCCCTCTGGGGAAATCCGCATATTGTCCAAGGTGTGGCACCCAGCTTTACCGAGGCGGTACACCTAGCCTGTCTGGAAACCTAGCAATCGCGATTACCTGCTTATTGCTATTTATCCCCTCACACTTTTTTGAATTTATCAGTATTCGTCTTATTGGCGTCATGATACCTGCGACGTTACCATCAGGTGTCTTTACTTTAATGGGTGAAGGCTTCCCTCTACTAGGCCTACTCATCCTATTCTGTAGTTCGATCGCCCCGTTACTCGTTTGTACCTCTGTACTCGTCACTCATGCAGCACTGCGCTTTAAGATTTTCACGCCATTTAGGTATGCGTTATCCATCATCCAGACATTAAAGCATTGGATGATGTTGGATGTATTTCTGGTAAGTTTGGCTGTCTCATGCTTCAAACTGCAGGATTACTCCGATATTTTTGTCGGCCCTGGTTTAGTTGGATTGATTTTACTGCAGCTTTTCAGTGTATTACTGGTAAGCCGTATCAGTGTGCGTCGCTATTGGGAAGCTTGGGCTCAAGAGTCTGATTACTCTTTTGTAGAAAGTAAGAACGTACACTGCCACAACTGCCATCTTTCTCAACCTGAAGGTCATACTTGCGTACGTTGTCACCATGACTTATATCACCGTAAGCCCTACTCTATACAGAAGACATGGGCTCTATTGTTTGCTGCGTCAGTGGCTATCGTACCAGCCAACGTTATTCCTATTTCTATCCTTATTACAAACGGACAAAGGTTAGAAGACACGATAATTTCTGGTGTCGCTTCGCTAATCAATAGCGACATGTATGGCATCGCAGCGATCATTTTTATTGCCAGTATCGTCGTGCCTGTTGCGAAAATACTTGGCCTAACGTACATCTTAATTTGTATCAAGATGAAGCGCGCGGTTTACCACAGGCAGCGCATGACCATCTATTTCATTGTGAAGTGGGTGGGAAAATGGTCGGTGATGGATCTGTTCGTTATTTCGATCATGATGACCTTGGTCGACCGTGGACAGATTTTAAACTTTACACCAGGTTATGGTGCAGTCGCTTTTGGTGTCGTTGTTGTTCTCACGATGCTGGCAGCGGAAAGCTTAGATCCTAGGCTAATTTGGGATAACTACACCTCTAAAGATGAGTCAGTGAATGAACAACGATAACCAATCACAAACATCATATTCACCAGAAGTAAGAAAAAACAAAGGCATCTCACCTTTGTGGATTCTGCCGATATTAACCGTCGCCTTAGCCGGTTGGTTGGTCATGAAATCGATACACGATGCAGGGCAACGTGTGCAGATATACTTCTCAGATGCCGCAGGTTTAGTCGCAGGTCGAACAACGATTCGTTACCAAGGATTAGAGGTGGGTATGGTACGCGACATCACCTTGTCAAAAGATTTATCGAGTATCTATGTCGATGCTGACATCTACCCAGAAGCGAAAAAGTTACTTTCAAAGGGCACACGTTTCTGGCTCGTAAAACCAACGGCGAGTTTGTCTGGTATCTCAGGGTTAGACGCGCTTGTTTCGGGTAACTACATTGCTATTCATCCTAGCGAAACCAAAGAAGAACCAGAAACCGTTTTCCAAGCCCTAGAATCGTCCCCTTCTGATTTACTCGCTTCTGAAGGTTTGAACATTTCACTGACGACCAAAGATCTGGGCGGTGTGTCTGTTGGCTCTCAAATCGTTTATCGTAAAATTCCAATTGGTGAGGTTTACAACTACCAGTTAAACGACAACGCGAAGTCCGTTACGATCCAAGCGTCGATTAAAGATGAATACAGCCATATCATTACCGACCAAAGTCGTTTTTGGAATGTCAGTGGTTTAGGTGCAAGTATTGGTTTTTCTGGTGTTGATGTTCGTTTAGAGAGCCTAAGTGCATTGCTTGGTGGTTCAATTGCAGTTGACTCTCCCGGAGAAGGTCAGCCCGTCGAGATGAACACCAAGTTCAAGCTCTACCCAGATTTGAAAACCGCCGGTCGTGGCATCTCTATCAAGATCGCCGTGCCAGATGACAACAAGATCAGCGCAACAGGCGCTCCAATCATGTATCGAGGCATCGAAATAGGTCAGATCACTGATTTATCTTTAAGCGAAGGTCGCGAAAACGTGGTTGCATCTGCCGCTATCCAACCGGCATTCAGCGACTTTTTAAATAGCGGGAGTAAATTCGTTTTAGAAGAAGCTGAATTGTCACTCACTGGTATGAAAAACATTGCCAACTTAGTGACAGGTAACTTTTTAACCTTGGTACCGGGCGAAGGTGAAAAAGCGCGTCGATTTACTGCGATTCGTAAAAACGAGTTCAGTCAGGAACAAGAAAAGTCAGTCGCGATTCGCTTAACATCGAACAATTCATTCGGATTAGATGTCGGTACACAACTGCTCTACAAAGGCATTGCCGTTGGCTCTATCATTCAAGTTGGCTTAGTTGATGGTGTTGGCACTGGCTCTGACAAGCACGAAGTGTTTATGGATGCGCTTATCGATAACGAATATGCGCACCTAATCAAAAGCCACAACCGTTTCTTTGTGACAGGCAGTGCGACCGCAGAGCTGACCGAATCAGGTCTAAGTGTTACGGTTCCACCGGCAAAGCAGCTTCTTACTGGCTCGATCAGCTTTGTGAGTGAAGGTAAACCTGAAGCTCGAACTGACTACCAACTTTTCCAAAGCAAATCGTTAGCAGAAATCGCTAAGTTTAATCAGTCAGGATCAAAGACGCTTTCGTTATTTGCTAGTGAGTTACCTTCAATTTCTAAAGGCAGCCCACTGCTCTACCGTAACCTACAAGTGGGTAGTATTTCGGATTTTCAGCTTGCAGATGGTGGTGTAAGAATCAAAGTCACGATCGAAAATCGTTACACGCACTTACTCAATAAACATACCGTTTTCTGGAACCGCTCAGGCGTTGAGATTGATGCTTCGCTATCGGGTATTAGTATTAAAGCAGCACCCGTTAAAACGCTAATTCAAGGTGGCATTGCTTTTGATTCGCTTCCCGGTATAGACAATAAGCTTGGCGATGTGTGGAAGCTGTACAAAGATTCTAAATCCGCTCGAAAATTTGGCCGCGCGATTACGATTACCTCTTCTGGCGATCAAGAAGTCAGCAAGGGTATGGCGATCAAATACCAAGGTGTCACTGTTGGTGAGGTTACTTTGGTGATTCCTAACTTCAACAAAGGCGGCATTGAAATTACCGCGCGAATCTTACCGGAGTACGTTGACAAAATTGCCGTGGCGAACAGTCACTTCTGGTTGGCAGAACCTGAGATCGGCCTTAATGGCATCAAAAACGTCTCTGCGCTTCTCTCTAAGCACATCAACGTAGATCCGGGCAATGGTGACAGAAGTACGAAATTTAAGCTTAGCAAAGGACCAGTGCAGCCTGAAGGCAAGATATTCCAGCTACAAAGCGAAACGCGAGGCTCGGTGTCTGAAGGCACGCCTATCCTATTCCGTGAGCTAGAAATCGGTAGTGTTATCGATGTTCAACTAGGCGAGTTTGCTGACCGCATCATCTCTACGATTCAAATAGAACCTGACTACGCGTATCTGATCCGCGCAAACACTGTGTTCTGGAACGTGTCGGGTGTCGATGTTTCTATCGGTCTCTCTGGTGCAAACATCAAAGCAGGAACGGTAGACAGTTTATTAAGAGGCGGAATTACCTTCTCAACACCACCGACGAGTGAACTTCAGCCTGTGGCAAGCGAAGATCAGTCTTTCTATCTATACCCTCAAGCAGAAGATGAGTGGAAGTCATGGAGAACCGCGATTCCTCGCCCATAGAGTGAATCCTCAGAAGCTCCATGCAAATTAATACAGCTTAACGAAGATTAATTCTTCATCAAAATGCAGCCATTCGGCTGCATTTTTGTTGTTTGCCGTAAATATGGTTTAGGACGACCTCATTTTGCTTTAAACTCCCCGCATTAATGCAATAATTCGAGATACTCTTTTGCACGCTAACGTATATATTCCTGAAGAATTCCTAACGCACATCGAAGCGATCATGCCTAGTAACCTAGATATGGCTTCTTTTGTTGCCTCATGCCAAAAACCACTTCGTAAAAGTATTCGAGTCAACACACTGAAAATTAGTGTTGAAGACTTCCTAATACGAGCAAAAGAGAAAGGCTGGGAACTGGAACCTGTACCTTGGTGTGAAACGGGTTTTTGGATTACAGCCGATGAAAGTGAAGCGCCTCTAGGTAATACGGCAGAACACATGTCTGGTCTTTTCTACATCCAAGAAGCCAGTTCTATGATGCCACCTTCGGCACTTTTCCAAGGCGAAGCTGATTACCAAGCCGTGCTAGATACTGCTGCTGCACCCGGATCTAAAACAACGCAAATCGCTGCGCTAATGAATAATCGCGGCGTGTTGGTTGCCAATGAATACGCTGCAAGCCGTGTGAAAGTACTTCACGCCAACATCGAACGTTGTGGCGTTCGTAATGCCGCACTCAGTAACTTCGATGGTCGAGTTTTCGGTGGTTGGTTGCCAGAACAGTTTGATGCTGTCTTACTGGATGCACCCTGCTCTGGCGAAGGTACCATTCGTAAAGACGCTGATGCGATGAAGAACTGGACGTATCAATCTGTAGTCGATATTGCCGACACGCAAAAAGACCTAATTGAAAGTGCATTCCATGCTCTTAAACCTAATGGTGTTTTGGTTTACTCAACATGTACGTTAAGCACTGAAGAGAACCAACAAGTGTGCCATCACCTAAAAGAAACCTTTGGTGATGCGGTTGAGTTTGAATCTCTTGAATCACTGTTCGACAACGCAAAAGCAACGACTACTGAAGAAGGCTTTCTTCACATCTTCCCTCAGGTGTATGACTCTGAAGGTTTCTTTGTTGCACGTATCCGTAAACTAGCGTCTGTGACTCCACCAGAAGTTAAAAAACGCATGGGGAAATTCCCATTTGAAAAAGCGTCAAAGAAAGCTCAACAAGAAGTCGCTGAACAACTGCTGGGCGCACTCGATATCGAACTACCAAGTGATACTCAAGTTTGGATCCGAGATAAAGACGTTTGGCTGTTCCCTGAGGCGCTAGAGCCTATGATCGGTGCATTCCGTTTCTCTCGTATGGGCATCAAGATCGCAGAGACCCATAAAAAAGGTTACCGATGGCAACACCAAGTCGCGACAACACTCGCGACAGGTAATGAAGTTAACATCGTAGATCTCAACATCGAAGATGCTCGAGAATGGTTCATGGGCCGAGACGTTCGCCCAGAAGGCTTGTCAGGCAAAGGCGAAGTGCTAATAAAATACAACGGCGCAATCATCGGCCTTGGTAAATGGGTAGGTAACCGAGTGAAGAATGGCTTACCAAGAGAACTAGTACGCGACAAAAACCTTTTCTAGTCGTTCGATTAAAGCTCTCACTGTACTGAGAAAAACAAAAAGCCCAAACAATCTTCATTGTTTGGGCTTTTTCTATTCTTGTCGGCTAGTTCATTTCAAGGGAAGCACTGTAAAATCAACACTTAATTACATAAATATCAATTCAAGTCGCTATTTCCAATAACAAAAATCGCTTATTAGGAAATTTAAACTAGACTTCAGTCTAACAGTCAAAGAATTAGAACGATTAGCGTAGGCTCTTCGGAGCCCTTTCCCCTAAGCCCAAACAGGAAGGTTTGGGCTTTTTTTTTGCCGACAAGCTCGCTTATTTAACTAGGCTGATGCCTTCTTTGTCGATAGTGATCTTGCCAGACTTGTACAAACCACCAATTGTCTTCTTGAACGTACCTTTGCTGGTTCTGAATGCAGAGAAAATAACTTCCGGAGAAGATTTATCATTCAAAGGTAAGTAACCACCTTTCTTCTCAAGCAGATCGAGAACCTTAGTGCTTAGGTCATCCATTTTAGCCACACCAATTTTCTGAAGAGACAAGTCAATCTTACCGTCTTCTTCACGAACGTTTTTAATGTAGCCTTTTAGCGCTTTACCTATGAACAGCTTACCGATGATGTCTGATGGGAAAATCATGCCCCAATGCTCACCGTTCACGATCGCTTTGTAACCTAACTGGCTGCGCTCAGCGATAATGAGATCCACTTGCTCGTTTTGCTTATAAGTCGCAGGCGTGTTGTCTAACCACTTGTTGAACTTTGTTGTACCTACAATGCGGCTAGATGCTTTATCGATATACACATATACTAAGATTGACTGACCTTCGTTTAAACGGCCACGTTGCTCGCTGAAAGGAACAAGAAGGTCTTTACCTTTCACGCCCCAGCTCATGAATGCACCGGTGCTGTTTACGCCTTCAACCGTCATCAAGCCAAACTGCCCCACTTGAGCAATTGGTTTTTCAGTCGTTGCAGCAATCTGGTTGTCAGAATCAATGTATAAGAAAACATCCAGTTTTTGACCAATTTCAACACCTTCAGGAGTAAATCGTTTTGGCAGCAACACGGTTCCATAGTCGCTAGCGTCAAGGAATACACCGAAGTCGGCTTGCTTTACTACTTCTAAGTTGTTTATTTGACCAATATTAATCATCAAGATTTTCTCTACTTTAAATTTGGCGGTGATTATACGTGATCTCTGATATGCTTTCGCTAGTTTCATTCATATTTTTACATTCTAGGAGACATCGTTGATCACCGTTGATAAACAAGATGCGATAACACTCAAAATTAACCATGCAATGGCGAAGACCAAAAAGCTCGACATGGACGTTTATCTATTCATTCCCGGTGAACTCGGACTCACTCCCGAAGTACTTTCTGAAAGTGCCTTTTTCTACAGCTCAATTACTCAAAAGCGCGCCTACTACAGTGACAAGACACTGTTACCTTTGGTACACAGTCGCTTGGCAAAACGTGGACGCTTATCAACGACACAGTATCGTGTGAGTTTGAGTTTGTTCGCGTATCAATATGTTATTGCTTTAGATAAAGCCGTGAGCAGTTTAAATAAGACTGATAGTGACGACGTAACAGCGGATGAGGTTGATGAAGTTATTGAGCTCGCGTTAGACATCTTGAAGAAGCTTCGCCGAAGTATTCCTTATGAAGAAAACCTCAAACGCTACTACGCAAACATTGATAACTATCTTTCTTGGTACACAGAGCAAAAGTTCTTATCTCTGGTCTCTCATATGCCGCGTGGCAGCGAATACTCGACGATAAAAGAGCGACTCTTGACTTTGTGTGACAAAGAGACTGCCCATCGTAAACTTAATCGCTATAACTCAGCCAAGGTTCGTGAAGACGTAACGCGCCTGAGTAACAAGATGCGACTGCTGCGACGCTTGATAGAGCACCCTATCGTACTCAAGGAGAAGACCACCTCCATGGGTAAAAACGTTAAGCGTGCCGTTAAAGGTATTGCGACAGGCTTAGTCATGGTGGTCGTGACGACAACCGTCATATTGGCTCGTGATTTTCTGGGAGAGATTACCGCTTCTTTCATCGTGTCGATGTCATTTATCTACGCACTGCGTGAAATATTTAAAGATGACTTGAGAGACATCCTTTGGCGTTGGCTTCGTAAAGGCAAACCCAAGTGGAAGCGTCGCTACTTTGACCCAACAACCAATAAATCTGTCGGCCACAAGCTTGAATGGTTGGACTATGCGAACTTTTCCAAGTTAGCTGACCGTATTCAATCAATACGCAAGAAACGTGTCGTCCAGCGTGAAGAGCAAGTCTTGCACTATCGTTCACATACCGAGATGTCGACGTCAACATTCATGAGTGGTTACGAAGAGACTCGTGAAACGTTATCGATCAGCCTGAGAGCGCTGACACGCTTGATGGACAAGGGGTCAAATAACGTATATCGCCTGAATGAAGGGCAAGTAAGCCGTGAGTCTGTCGAAAAGCGTCACCTGCTCAACCTGATCATTAAAGAGAACAATCACGATACTGAACCGACCTATTACCGTTGGAAAATCGTAATGAACCGTTCAAAGATCGTTGATATCGAGCAAATCACCCAAGAGTCATAGCGTTGTTACGGTATGTGGATATTCAATTCACATACCGCTCTTCCACTTGTTCTACGAATGCCTTCAGTTGAACTATGACCTTCAGATCTAGATTCAGATTCAGATTCCGACCAACCTTATACTTCCGAGCTATTTTCTAGAAGGAACTTTCTTAATCGAAAGCGTTAGCGTGAACTCCGCCATTGGTTCATCGCCATGCAAAGACGGACAAGTCGCGATTATGGTCACGGGTTGATTCACACGCTCGCCAGTAGACATAGTTTCAGCCAGCATAGTGTTGATCAGCTCACCATCGTTACAAGTGAAATGGACGTCACCTTCTGGGCGCTTCAAGAAGTTACCTGTCACCTCTTTAAATGCCAGCGAGATCTTTTCGCCTTGCTGCTGAGATTTACTCATTGCAAGAAAGCCCCCCGCCACATCAGCACCTACTGCTAACACACCAAAGTACATGCTATTGAGGTGGTTCTTAGTTCGTCTTTTGAGAGGAATTTTCACTTCAACATGTTGATTATCCAGTGCGAGCAGTTTTGGTCGGCATAGCCAGATCAGAGGCACTTTGAAAAAGCCAAACATGCTCAAGTAGAAATTTGCTTTTTGTAGAGGGGTCAACATTCGAGTTACCTAGTCAAATAAGTCATCAGACCAGTTAATCGATTAGCGCTCGAGATGTCAAAAAAATGTTACAAAAAAGAGATATCATCGCATAATGATATCTCTTTCATTCTCAACGCTTTATTGCTTTAAATAAACTCATACAGCAAGTTGATTTATTTAGACAATAAGCTGGTCTATGCAGTAACGACTGTCTCAACACCGTCAAGATCAGCGATAAAGCCTTGTAGACGCGGGTAGTCCACCAAGCCTTGAGTCACAAGCAGGACGGGCTTCTTCGCGTTCAGCGTTGCTTTAACAATCATACTCAACAAGGTAATAACCGCCTCGTTTTGTGGATCAAAAGCATGTTGCTGAGCTTCATTGTGCTTGTCTACGCCTAAAGTGAAAGACGCTAAGCTATCAACGTTCACTACAACACCATCAAAGTAATGCAGCAATCTTTCGCTCAGTAGCACTGCAGACGGCACATCGCACGAGAACAGTACTTTCAAACCATTAAGGCCTCGCGGTAAGCCTTGCTCTGCAAGCAAATCAATAATCTTAGCGGCATCGCTTAGTGCTCGTACATACGGTACAACCACTTCAACGTTAATACCCTGCTCTCGCAATGTTTTAATTACCTGACACTCTAAAGCGAATGCTTTGCTGTACTCTGATGTTGCATAACGAGCAACCCCACGAACACCTAGTGCCGGGTTTATCTCTTCGGCTTCACAGTTACCACCAAGTAGTGAACGGAAGCCATAGCTGTCAGCACTACTTAACGCGATACGAACAGAAGTATGATTTGGCTGAACGGCAGCTTGGATGGCAATCACTAAGGTCGAAACAAAATGCTCATCGACTGTTTTATCGCCAAGGATCGCATCTAAAGAGGTTTTTTCGATATCAGTCAGTGTATCTAAGTGACTTTCAATACTTGGGTGATAGAAGATACGATCCATAACCAATTCAGATAATGAAACGTATAAGTGGTTAGAATTATTATTATCGTTGTAAGAAGGCAGCACATCACCTAAGACCAGTTCTGGGTGCAAAGTGCTTTGATTTTCTTGAGTCATTGCTGCTCCAGCATTTTTATGTTGTGTTCAAACGAAAATACCGATAGCTGCCTGTTAATACAAGTGAAAATCCCTTATTTGGCGCTGGCCTGCTGATAAAAATAAGAATATTAGCAATAACAGAGATAACTTTGACTTAAGAGAGTTTATTCCTCTGTTCAATTCCGTTATCTTAACCACTTCGCAATAGAATAAAAAAGCCATCACATGCCATTAAAAACTGATGAGTTGAGAACCCAAGCTCTGGGTCCTATGCCAACTCCTGCCGAACTAGGCAATGCACATCCTATTACTGACGACGTTGCTGAGCGCATTAAAAATTCTCGCCGCCAAATCGAAGATATTCTAACGGGTCGTGATAACCGCCTATTAGTTATCGTAGGCCCTTGCTCTGTTCACGATACAGAAGCGGCACTTGATTACGCCGAGCGTCTAAGTCAGATTCAAGACCAGTACAAAGATGAACTGTTCGTTGTAATGAGAACCTACTTCGAGAAACCTCGTACTGTTGTAGGTTGGAAGGGTTTGATTACCGATCCTAACCTTGATGGGTCATACGCACTTGAAACAGGCTTGAACAAAGCTCGTAAGCTTCTACTAGATATCAACAAGCTTGGCCTAGCTACCGCGACTGAATTCCTTGATATGATCACCGGTCAGTACATTGCAGACCTTATCACTTGGGGCGCAATTGGCGCTCGTACGACTGAATCTCAGATTCACCGTGAAATGGCTTCTGCACTGTCTTGCCCAGTTGGTTTCAAGAACGCAACTAACGGCAACATCAAAATTGCTATTGATGCGATTCGTGCTGCGCATGCTTCACACTACTTCTACTCGCCAGATAAGAACGGCCGTATGACGGTTTACCGTACTTCTGGCAACCCATACGGTCACGTAATTCTACGTGGTGGTGATAAAGGCCCTAACTTTGATGCTGAATCTGTAGATAACGCATGTAAGCAACTGGCTGAATTCGATCTACCTCAACGTTTGGTTGTAGACTTTAGCCACGCTAACTGTCAGAAACAGCACCGTAAACAGTTAGAAGTGGCACAAGACATTTGTGAGCAAATCAAATCTAACAAGAATCAAATTGCAGGCATCATGGCGGAAAGCTTCATTGTAGAAGGTAACCAGCCAATGACAGATATCAACAACCTAGAATACGGCAAGTCGATTACTGACCCATGCCTAAGCTGGGAAGATACTGCAACAATGCTAGATATGCTTGCAACAGCAATTAAAGATAGAAACTTAGCTTAAGGAAACAACACAATGCCATCATTTGACATTATCTCTGAAGTAGAAGCAGTAGAACTGCGTAACGCGGTAGACAACGCAAACCGTGAACTATCGACTCGTTTCGATTTTCGCGGCGTTGAAGCAAGCTTTGATTACAAAGATGAATCAGTAAAATTGACTGCTCAAGACGATTTTCAACTGAAGCAAATGCGCGATATCCTTCGTAGCAACCTAACAAAGCGTAATGTTGATCCTAACGCGATGGAAGCGAAAGCGGCAGACCAAACAGGTCGCACTTGGCACCAAACGGTTATCTTTAAGCAAGGCATCGAAACGGATGTCGCTAAGAAAATCGTTAAGCTAATCAAAGACAACAAAGTTAAGGTTCAAGCTTCTATCCAAGGCGACAAAGTTCGTGTAACCGGTAAGAAGCGTGATGACCTACAAGCTGTTATGGCTCTAGTTCGCAGCGGTGAACTTGGTCAACCTTTCCAGTTTGACAACTTCCGCGACTAATTTTTGAGTTTGAGCGACCGCTTATTTGGGTTGCTCATTCATCAGCACAATGTCGTGTTCGAAATAGCAAAAAGCCACTTCTTTGGGAAGTGGCTTTTTATTTATCGGGTCAATGTTATTCAGCGTCTCTAGTCGATTTCAAACAACTAGAAAGCGCTCACTTCAACTAAAATCTATCAACTCAACTGAGCACTTTGGCAACAGACAGTTTAAGGTCTTTGCCGGCCAGTAAATTGAACTCAACACTCGCTGGTGGAATAAAGACACACACTCGCAATTTCTCGGCCCTCGCTTGCTCAAGCTTGGTCGACAGCTCTCCACTGTCAGCATAACCTTCTCTTTCTGCGTCTCGGCGGCACAGGTCAACAAATTCAAATGGACAATCGCTCGGTGAAAGCACTAACTCTGCTTCTTGCATCAAACGTAGGGCCTTCATAGGCAATAACTCAACGTCTTGCTCAAATTCAATCCAAGTTACCTGACCTTCACTATCAACTTGCTCAGTCAGCGACTGTTGATAATACGATTCAAGTTGCTCCCTATCCGTCACTTGATTGATAAAACTGGATGACAAAAAGCGTTCCCAAAATTTGCGGCGTTCATCAACAGTAGGAAAGGACTCCTTAATCGAATTGCGTTTTGATGCACCAAAGTCCGCAATCAAACCTATGTTTTGTGGCAATACCGTTTCGAGTTTTTCTCTAATATTTCTCACCAAAACAGGTGATGCGCCCCCACTTGAGATCGCAATTTGGATTCTTCCGCGATTTATCATTGAGGGAGTGATGAAGTCACAATAGGGTAAGTCATCGACCACATTGACAAGAATACCCATTTTTTTTGCATCATTATGTACTTGATGATTTAGGTTTGGATTGTCTGTTGTTGCCCACACTTGTAAGTAGTTTTTCGAGATAAGTTGTGAAGAGTAAAAATTTTGAATCCAATGTAATTTATTCTCATCGACAAGCTGCTTTAAGTAAGGCTCTACCTTTGGGGACACTAACGTGACATCCGCCCCAGCTCTTAACAAGCTATCGACTTTTCGGCAAGCAACCTCACCCCCACCCACCACTAAGATCGGCTTATTTTCTACATCTAAAAACATTGGGAAATAACGCATGTTCTTCCTTGAGGTGACTTCAATAACTATTCAGCCATGCTACCAAATTTGGAGCATATTAATAACTATCCAAGTGCAATAAAAATATTTATTCACCAAATTTCAATCTTTCTGAAGTTTAATGTTTCATCATTGTGACATTGATTCAGAATATTAACCTAGTCAATTGTCAATATAAAAATCTAAATCTCGTTGCACCAACAGTGTGAAGCGCTGCACTATTTACATTAAGTTAACATTTGGTCATTCTAATTGTGTTCGGATTTGTGATTTCATTCAAAATTCTTTTTAAATTATACATTTGTGAAAGTACGGATCCTTTCCTAACCTTATAAATAGTTGTTTAAATCGCACACAGTTTCATTTGCAAAATGCAACCAGTTTGATTTGAGTAACAAGGTCATAGAAAACGCAACACATATAGAAAAACTCAAATGAGCACGAGTATCAGGTGTCACCTGGTTAACAAGGAAGGATACAAATGACAAATAAACTAACACTTCTTGCTTCAGTAGTAGCTGCATCAACTGCGATGATGGCAACATCAGCATCAGCGGCAGAAAGCACTCTGGACAAAGTCACATCTCAAGGTTTTCTAACTTGTGGTGTAAGTACCGGTCTTCCAGGGTTCTCTAACCCTAACTCAAAAGGTGAATGGGAAGGAATTGATGTTGAGTATTGTCAAGCTCTTGCAGCGGCTGTACTCGGTGACAAAACTAAAGTTAAGTATGTACCTCTTACTGCTAAAGAACGTTTTACCGCGCTTCAATCTGGCGAAATCGACGTACTATCTCGTAACACAACATGGACACTACATCGTGACACTGCTCTAGGTCTGAACTTCGTAGGCGTTAACTACTACGATGGTCAAGGCTTCATGGTTAAGAAAGAACTCGGTCTAACAAGTGCTCAAGAGCTTGATGGCGCTTCTGTATGTGTTCAATCAGGTACAACAACTGAACTTAACCTAGCCGATTACTTCCGTAACAGTGGCATGTCTTACAAGCCAGTGGTATTCGATACGGCAGCACAAACATCTAAAGGCTTCGACGCGGGTCGTTGTGATGTGCTAACGACTGACCAATCTGGTCTATACGCACTTCGCCTAAACTTAGCTGATCCTAAATCTGCACAAGTACTTCCTGAAATCATCTCTAAAGAGCCACTAGGCCCTGTTGTTCGTCAAGATGATGACAAGTGGTTCAACGTTGCTAAATGGACACTTTCAGCAATGATTAACGCGGAAGAGTACGGTATCTCTTCTAAGAATGCTGACGAAATGCTTAAGTCAAAAGATCCAAACATCAAACGTATTCTTGGTGTAGACGGTCCTAAAGGTAAAGGCCTTGGTATTCGTGACGATTGGGGTTACCAAGTCATTAAACAAGTTGGTAACTACGGTGAGAGCTTCGAACGTACTGTTGGTACAGGTTCACCACTACAGATCTCTCGTGGCGTAAACGCACTATGGAATGCGGGCGGCTTTATGTACGCTCCACCAATCCGTTAATAAATTTACAAGCATCAATTAGGGCGGACTTTTCCGCCCTATTTATTAAATGGATTTGAGGTTATAGCAGTATGAAACCTAATGAAACTATTTCTCCAGCTCAGGCAAAGCCACAGCCCAAAAGTGCCAACCTTTTTTACAACCCCACTTTTCGCTCAATTGTTTTCCAAATTCTCGCCGTCGGGGCGCTTTGTGCTTTCTTCTACACGATTGTAAACAATGCACTCACTAACTTAGATTCCCGTGGTATCGCCACTGGTTTTGATTTTTTATCTCAAGAAGCTGGTTTTGGTATCGGCTTAACACTGATTGAATACGACGAAACATTCTCATACGGTCGAACCTTCTTTATCGGTCTTCTCAATACCGCTTTGGTTTCTGTACTCGGCATCATGTTAGCCACGGTACTGGGCTTTAGTATGGGTATTGCAAGGCTCTCTTCAAATTGGTTAGTTAGCCGATTTGCAGCTATCTATATTGAGATATTCCGAAACATCCCTCTTCTGTTGCAAATCTTTTTCTGGTATTTCGCCGTTCTACAAGCTTTACCTTCTGCTCGTCAAAGTATGAGCCTTGGTGAAGCCATTTTCTTGAACGTACGTGGTTTGTACTTCCCTGCACCAGTGTTAGAGCAAGGCAGTAGCATTGTGATCGCATCATTGATTACTGGTGTCATCGCTACTTTTGTTATCAACATCTGGGCTAATAACAAGCAAAAGCTAACCGGCCAACAAACACCAATGTTGCGAATTGCTGCGGCACTGATTGTGGGCTTACCGTTGGTAACTTACTTTGTTATGGGTATGCCTATCTCTGCGGAGTACCCAGTTTTGAAAGGGTTTAACTTCAAAGGCGGTATTAGCATCATCCCTGAACTAGCAGCGTTGATGCTTGCTTTAAGTATCTACACAGCAGCGTTCATCGCCGAGATTGTGCGTTCAGGTATTAACGCGGTAAACCATGGGCAAACAGAGGCTGCGATGTCTCTAGGTCTCCCTAGAACACGAACCCTCAAGTTGGTGATTATTCCACAAGCATTAAGAATTATCATTCCACCATTAACCAGTCAGTATTTGAATCTGACCAAAAACTCATCACTTGCGATGGCCATTGGTTATCCCGATCTTGTGTCTGTATTTGCAGGAACAACATTGAACCAAACTGGACAAGCTATCGAAGTAATCGCGATGACAATGGGCGTCTACCTGACTCTAAGCCTATTAACATCCGCTCTAATGAACATATACAACCGCAAAGTAGCGTTGGTGGAGAGATAAGATGAGTACACATCAATTTCAACCTGATCTTCCGCCTCCAGCGAATACTGTTGGACCTGTCGGTTGGTTAAGAAAAAATCTATTTAATGGACCAATTAACAGTGTCGTCACTGTGATCCTTGGTTATTTTGCTTTCACTTTATTGTGGGCAATAGCAGATTGGGCATTCATTAATGCTGATTGGATTGGAACAACACGTGATGCCTGTACTAGCGACGGTGCTTGTTGGGTTTTCATTAGTGTTCGTTGGGACCAATTCATGTACGGCTTTTATCCAGAAGCTGAACTGTGGCGCCCTCGCCTTTTCTACGCAACGTTAGCTATTTTTGTCGTTTTGTTAGCTTACGAAAAAACACCTAAGCGCACGTGGATTTGGTTGTTCTTCGTAAACATCTACCCGTTTATCATTGCTGGCTTACTATACGGTGGTGTATTTGGACTAGAGGTTGTTGATACCCATAAATGGGGCGGTCTACTAGTTACGCTGATCATCGCACTTGTTGGTATTGTAGTGTCACTTCCTATTGGCGTTGCATTGGCACTTGGGCGTCGTTCAGAGATGCCGATCATCCGCAGTATGTGTACTGTTTACATCGAAATTTGGCGTGGTGTACCGCTGATTACGGTTCTATTTATGGCATCGGTAATGCTTCCGCTCTTTTTATCAGAAGGGATGGAAACCGATAAACTGATCAGAGCGTTGGTTGGGGTAGTACTATTTAGTGCGGCTTATATAGCAGAGGTAATCCGCGGTGGTTTGCAAGCAATACCAAAAGGTCAATACGAAGCCGCTGATGCTTTAGGGTTGAGCTACTGGAAAAAAACAGGGCTTATCATTCTACCTCAAGCTCTTAAAATCACGATTCCTTCAATTGTGAATACCTTTATTGGTTTGTTCAAAGATACCAGTCTGGTTTTAATTATCGGTATGTTTGATGTATTGGGAATTGGCCAAGCCGCGAATACCGATCCTGAATGGCTTGGGTTTTCAACAGAAAGTTATGTATTTGTCGCGTTAGTGTTCTGGGTGTTTTGTTTTGGCATGTCGAGATACTCGATTTGGCTAGAAAACAAACTTCACACCGGTCACAAACGATAATTAACAAGATCAAGGACGTATTATGACGCAGCAAACAGAAAACAACTCTCAAGGTCTTATGATCGAGTTAAAAGACATGAACAAGTGGTACGGTGAGTTCCACGTTCTTAAAAACATCAATTTGGAAGTTAGAAAAGGCGAGAAAATTGTAATTTGTGGCCCTTCCGGTTCAGGTAAATCCACGATGATTCGCTGTATCAACCGATTAGAAGAGCACCAAAAAGGTCATATCTTCGTTTCAGGTAATGAACTTACAGAAGACCTGAAGAACATTGAAGCCGTACGCAGAGATGTAGGTATGTGTTTCCAACACTTCAACCTATTCCCTCACTTAACGGTTTTAGAAAACTGTACTCTGGCCCCTATTTGGGTGAAGAAGATGCCGAAAGAGGAAGCTGAAGCCATCGCTATGAAATTCCTTGAGCGTGTAAAAATCCCTGAGCAAGCGGATAAATTCCCAGGACAGCTTTCAGGTGGCCAACAACAACGTGTAGCAATCGCTCGTTCTTTATGTATGAACCCTCAAGTCATGTTGTTTGATGAACCAACATCGGCACTCGACCCGGAAATGGTTCGTGAAGTACTAGACGTTATGGTTGAGCTTGCAGAAGAAGGCATGACGATGTTGTGTGTAACGCACGAGATGGGTTTTGCTAAAGAAGTTGCCGACCGCGTTATCTTTATGGATGCAGGTGAAATCATAGAAGAGAACAACCCTGTCGACTTCTTTGAAAACCCACAATCGGACAGAACGCAGAACTTCTTGAGCCAAATCTTGCACCATTAATGTGTTATGATGCATAAACTATAGAGGCGGCTTAGGTCGCCTCTTTATTTTTCAAGGTTATAGATAGTTTTTCAAAGGTTATAAATCATTAGCCAGTAACTATAAAAGTTTGAACATCGAGTATTAGCGACACTTTATACGTCATTAGAAACACTTTGTTACACCTTAAGAAACACTTAACCGACTATTTTGATTATTATTTTAGGTATACAAAAGGAATGAAAGACTTGATTTTTCGAACTTTCAGCCCCATAAATGTACTAATAACTATTGAAGTCACCTTACGAGGAAGATTATGAACAGCCCTATGTTTTCACGCACAGCAACTCAAGAGAATGCTCTGCAAACCAATAAAGTGTTGCGTAACACGTACGCACTACTGTCTATGACACTACTTTGGTCTGCTGTAGTAGCAGGCGTATCTATGGCGATGAACCTTCCTCGCCCTGGTCTTATCATTATGCTAGTTGGTTTCTACGGCCTACTGTTCCTAACAGAAAAGAACCGTGACAACAGCATGGGTCTAGTGTTCACATTCCTATTTACAGGTTTCTTAGGCTACACCATTGGTCCAATCTTAAACATGTACGTTGGCGCAGGCATGGGTGATGTCATCCTTACTGCACTTGGTGGTACAGCATTAGCATTTATGGGTGCATCAGCTTACGCACTGACGACTAAACGTGACCTTTCATTCCTTAACGGTATGCTAATGGCTGGTTTTGTTGTTCTGCTAGTAGGGATGGTTGCAAACATCTTCCTACAAATGCCTCTACTGTCTTTAGCAATGAGCGGTATGTTCATCCTATTCTCGACTGGTGTTATTTTGCTAACAACGCAAAGCATCATCCGCGGCGGTGAAACAAACTACATCTCAGCAACGATTAGCTTGTATGTTTCGATCTACAACATCTTCATCAGCCTACTAAGCATCTTAGGTATTATGAACAGCAACGACTAATCATAGTTCGTCCAAAATTGAGCCCAAGAGCCTGTCTCTTGGGCTTTTTTGTATCTATAGTTGCAATATTCCTAGAGATAACGACGATATTTCTTGAGAAAGGCAAACGTGGTCATGTACCCTATTTACTGAGTTAAACTGATTCTGGACTAAACATGTTTGAATATAATGGCAAACAAATTGAAACCGACGCTCAAGGCTACCTATTGGACTACACACAATGGGAAGAAGGTATGATTGAAATCCTGGCTGAAGACGAAGCGATTGAATTGACTGAAGCACACTTGGAAGTGGTCCATTTTGTAAGAAGCTTTTACGAAGAGTTCAAAACCTCTCCGGCTGTTCGTATGCTCGTTAAAGCGATGGAGAAAGCGCACGGCCCAGAGAAAGGTAACAGCAAGTACCTATTCAAATTGTTCAAGAAAGGCCCCGCTAAACAAGCAACCAAGCTCGCGGGTTTACCTAAACCAGCAAAATGCTTGTAAAGCTTAAACAGCTTTAGGTTGCTCTCAAGGTAAAAAGGTAAATACTGTAGTGCGCTAGCTACAGTATTTTAAATTCCCCTATACGCACATCCTGCCGCTCACTTTCTTTAACTCGATGCATCACTACTTGGTCTACCGTCGCACTCGAAGGGCCAATATTGAGCCAAGCGTGGAACTTCTCTATTTCCTTACCCTTTCCGACAGCTAACACTTCAACTCGGCCATCATTTAGGTTCTTTGCATAGCCTGAAATGCCCAGAGCTTGTGCCTGCCTACTGGTGTGATAGCGAAAGCCAACACACTGAACTACGCCTGATACGACAAAAATATATTGTGAATTTTCCATAACGTTGCCTCATAAATTGTATGAATGATATAGTTGCGACTCTATTCATTCACCGCTTATTGGTGGACTTACTTCGAGTATAACGATTATGAAAGAAATATCATTTATCGCGCCCGCTTATTGATTTATTGTTCCTTTTCATATAGTTAAGACCACCAGCAAACCACCCTAAAAAACCATTATGCACAGTTATATGCACACTAAACTTTGCTTAAAAGCAATTACCATTCCGCAAAGTATGACTTTAATTCATCAATAAGCACTCTCACCTTTTTAGGCATGTTGGCGCGGCCATGGTATAGAGCATAGACTTCCCTTTTTGGTAGATCATATTCTGGAAATAACTCGATAAGTCGGCCGCTATCTATTTCATCTTGAGCCAGTAACTTAGGAATCATAGCCAGACCAAAATTATCGAGTAGTGCGTACCGAACCGCTTGAACGCTGTTAACCGTCATTGCCGGATTAATGGGTATATTTTTCACTTCATTACCTTTGGTAAACATCCACATTTGATCAAGCTTTAGGTTGGGATCTTCAATTATCCTATGCGATAAAATATCTATTGGTTCATTAATCTCCCCATGCTCACTTATGTACTTAGGTGATGCGCAGATTACATTCCTATGCTCGACCAATTTAGTCGCTATCAAATCAAAATCTTGGCGAACTAAGCTACCTGACCTGATCGCTACGTCATAACCAATTTGGTCCAAGCTATCCAAATCATCATGCAGCCGTAAGTTTACTTTTAACGATGGGTATTTATTGGCGAACTTACAGATAAACGGCATTAGCAATATTTCACTAAAACCTTTAGGTGCTAATACGTTTAAAGCGCCTGTAATAGACTCACCATCAAACCTAACCGCGTTGTTTAACGATTCGAACCTAGACACCAATACATTAGCCTCTTGGTAGTACAGCTTTCCGGCGTCAGTCAGTGCGAATGTTTTAGTAGACCTATTCATTAAACTGGCACTTAGATAAGTCTCAAGATCTTTTACATTCCGGCTAACCAACGACTTTGACACGCCTAGCTTTTTTGCTGCCGATGTAAAGCTTCCTTCCTCTACAGTACAAATGAATGACTTCACTAGAGTTAAAACGTTCATGTGACCCCCTATTGTCAACATATTGTGAACAGGCTATCGATCTTTTGTACCCTATTCAACCGCTCAATAAAAGCTAGAATACTCATTAGTTCCATAAAAGAAGCACAAGGTAATTACATGACCAGTAAAAACGTACAGACCATAAAAGACTATTTCAAACATTGCGTAGACGGGAAAGCAACAGAGTTAGTTAGTCAATATTTTGATGAAAACGCACTGATTCACCGACCAGATTGTGGTCAGACTTTAGTAGGTTTAGTTGATTTTGAAGCTAAATTGAAATCTTGCGTGACAGAACGTTATGAATCACTCGAGACAACGTTTCAACGTATCGTTGAATCTGGAAATGAAGTTGTAGTCGCGTTAACTCACAAGGCTAAAAATGCTAACACTTGGCTTGGCTTTGACGTTTCCGGTAAGGATGTAACGTGGACAAGTCTTACTTACTTTAAATTCAATGAAGAAGGGAAAATAATTGAAGAGATCGTTGAGCGAAATGAATTGAGCATGGCTAGACAGCTAGGTGTTACGGCAATCTAACAATACCAATATCCAAGTAAAAAGGGCTAACCTACGTGGTTAGCCCTTTTTTCTTACCAATAAGATTTAACGTATAGCAAGTAGAGAGCGGTATGACGCTCTCTACTTTATTTCGTTGTTACTCTATCTCTTGTTTCTGCTCATCAGAGCAAAATAAAGTATCAAGTGCTTTTGCTGCTTTAGACACTGTAACAATCATAAATTCTTTAGATTCGCTACTAAGTGGCTGATCAGATTCAGCTAGTTGCGAAACGACAAGTAGATCTCTTTTTAGTGCCTTCATACTTCCGGTATTCCTCTTATTGGTTTGTTATATTATTTCTTGCTGTGTTTACATAAGACGCATTACATAATGTGAATAAGAATATATTACACTTTTATACCAATTCGACAATAGGATCTGATAGAAACACTTATATCAATAAATACTTTCATTCCGGTTCTTTATTCCTGTAAGAATTTGTTTCTAACTAACTGCTCAAATTTAGGGTTGTAATGCAAACCGTTAACGGCCTTTTGCTGCATTCTCAAGTGACCTTGTAGTGAAGTTTTCACGGCATCACTCGTTATAGGATTCACCTTGCCCCAATCACTGCGGTTGTACTCTTTGATGCTCTTCCAAATATTGCGGATCTCTTCTTGGTCCTTCTTCATGTAAGACACCCACATTTGATTCATTAGAATTTTGCGGTGCATCTTGATTTTGTTCTCGTACTTCTTGATCCGGCTGTTGGTGTCATATTGCTCAGATAGTCGAGTCGGCGTAAAACCAAGTAGCTGGCCCGCGTATTCAACACCTGTTAGATCACCAACCATAACCTCACCGTTCCTATTGGTGACGTTCCCACCTTCAGCGCTATATCTGGCAGTTTTAACAATGTCTTTAATCCATTTAGGCATAAACATTTCAGTACCGCGATACAAACGCCCTTGCCCCATGTAATCAAAGCCTCTCGCGCCGTTCGTAATGATGCCGCCAATAGGACCAAAGAATTGCTCACCAATATCTGCTACGGTCCCGCTTGCGTTCTCAGCGTCAGATTGACGTACCCACATACCCATAAAATCAATGTTTATGCGGCTACCGATTGAAGGTAAACCAACTTCAGGCGGCAAACCGTTATAAAGCGTCTTAGCCCATTCAGCACCAAACCACTCGGTTAAGATACCGTTTAGCTCGGTTTCAGCATCCCAAGGATCATATTCATCACTAATTGCAGAATGAACCATGTTCGCAATAGCGGCCAACGTTGCTAATGGCATTGCTGACAAGCCGCCCATTGCAAACGTTAAGGCCATGGTTCCCATGATCTGCTTACGTGCTTCCGCTTTCTGCTCCGGCGTTGGATTACCTTTACCCAATGCTTTAAGCGTGTTGTGAATTAGGTAGTAACTCATATTCTGTGAGTACTGCTTAAACTGCATTGCTACGGTAGCCACATCACCCTGCATAAAGCGGGCGCGGTTCAATGAACCATAATCAAAATGACTATCCCACGTTGCCTTAGTCGCGTAGTGGTAAGCCGCCTCGTTTCCAAGACCATCACGTTTAGCTAAACGGTAGGCTGTCATAAACGTAACTTCTCGGTTTAAAACCTCCGCATTGTGGAACGACCAGCCAAGAGTTCGGTTAACTCGGTCTTTCCAATCACCGATTTGCGCGTCCGGTTCTTCTGCTAGCCCTAAAGCATCACTGGTTTGTGTTACGTCAATCGTTCCCTGTTCTACGGCTCTACGCATAGCCTCGCGTTCGTCACCCTCAAGGATTGAACCAAGTACACCAAATCGGTTCTTGGTCTTTTGGTCCTTGCTGGCCGCGTAGCGATTAGTAACCCATAGCTTTGTTAATTTGCCCATTTCTGAAGCTGTAGCCGCATAGCCATACTTAGAACCGATAACCGGGATAGCCACCTGAATATTTTGAGTGATGTTCATTAATGCTGAAGCTGGTGAAGCACCGATAAGCATAAAGAAACCAATACCCGTTAACTTTTGCGCCCACTTAGCGCGTTTAGGGTTCATTACCCACTCATGGCGCTTATTCATTTCATCAGCGATACGTTGAGCCGAAACGTTATTAGTTTCAGACTTAGCCATATCATTAACACCAGTAAGGATCGCTTGTAAGTCGTCTTCAGTCTCGAGGCGGGCTTGTTGGCGTGATTGCTTGAAACCCTGATCAGCTAAGGCGCGCAAGGCATTATCTGAATAACCTTTTGTGCCTTTACGGTGAATAAACGATTTACGAATTGAACGATCGGGCAATGCTTGTAAGAACATTTGATACAAGTCGTCTTTGAGTTGGTCTTTAACTTCGTTCTGGGCCTTGGCCTCGTTAATCTTGTCCATAACGTCAGTAACGAAACTCATGGTCGCACCTGAAACCATACCCGA
This sequence comes from Vibrio splendidus, assembly GCF_024347615.1. Taxonomy (NCBI): domain Bacteria; kingdom Pseudomonadati; phylum Pseudomonadota; class Gammaproteobacteria; order Vibrionales; family Vibrionaceae; genus Vibrio; species Vibrio splendidus. Next base: position 2,048,584 of record NZ_AP025508.1, read on the forward strand.
CTCTTCGATATTCTTACCAAACTTAGGCTTAAACCCTGCCGCCGTTAGTTGTTTAACTCGAGCGTTCATTTCCTCTTCGCTCTCAAACATTTCAAATTGAGAATCAAGCTCTACTTCGCCGTTTGGTTTCTTGCTGCCCGCTTCCCACTTTGTTGATACCCAATACTTACCAAAACGCGCTAATGGTACGTAGTAACCTTTCTTAGCAATGGCAAGCTCTAGAGCTATCTCACTACTTCCAAGCTTTCCAAGTTCAGCGGCGTGAGTCTTACCAAATTCTTTGATTAGTCGAGCATGGATATTTAAAGCCTGTTTACTAGATGATGAACCCGTACCAGTTAGCGATAACTTAGCCGCACGATCCACCAGCGCGGTAAACATATCGTCTTGTTGCTTTTCATAGTGGTCACGAACGCGGCCAAACAAGTCTTTTTGTTCATCAGTCATTCGATCATAAATGACCTTCATCTTGGCGTGAGCCTTACGGCGGTACATCTCACCTTTCAGATCTTTCTTGTACTGTTTCAACTCATCGAAAAGTTGCTTATTCGATTCACCTGAACGGCCTTTTATCTGCTGCTCTTTGATGCCAATCATATCGGTAAGCAAGTCGGTTAAGTCTTGGTACTCTCTAGATGGGTCCACGTTCTCTAATGTCGATTCGTGCATAAAGGTAAACAGCTCATCGGCTTTGTCTTTATTGCCCTTTCTAATCCATTGGCGAATGTCTTCACTAAGATCCGTTACGTCTTCCAATAAGGCATTTTGACGGGCCATTTTTGTATTTACTGTCGTTACGTACTGATCAAGTAAATTGCTGTAGTTTGGAGAGACTTTGGCTTTTGCCACTTCTGCTAGCTGGCGAAGAGTTAACAAACCCCAACCGTTGCCCTTCATTGCGTCATAAAGTGCTGTGCTTTTTAGCTTTGAAGGTACTTTACCTAAGATCTGTTTAAGGAATGTATCGGCCTGTATCTCTACAGCTTCCGCATAACTCATCTTAGGATCGCCGTAATCGACTTGTTCAGCGTCTTCTTTAGCAATTGTTTGAGAGAATCTAATCACTCCTGGGGAACGTAATTGACCTTTGTTGTCACGTAGGTAGTTGTCAGTGTTGTTAATCATGGTGCGAATTTCGGCTAGCGTAGCTTTATCTTGAGATAGCACACCAGAACGACGCAAGGCACCCATGACAAATGCCAATACACGATCCGCAATCTGTTTAAGTTTGCCGCTTTCTTTCTCAGCAAGGCGGGCGATCACTTCCTCGGCTTTTACTTCATCCGGTGCGCCTTTGTATGCTTTATCAACTTCATCGAACAACGGCTTAACTTTGGCGTTACCTCGTAACGCGTTAATTTTCTTGGTTAGAGTCTCTATTTCTTTTGGAGATAAATTGGCGTACAAACCGTTATGTGCAATTAGTTCATGTCGTAAAACACTACGCACCTCTTGAGCGTTCGCTAAGTTTTCGGCCACCAGCACAACACGGTTATCACCGGACAACCAAACACCTTTAACTTTCGTATTTGGTTCAGTGGCCGTGAAGTCACTTAACTGATCTTGAGTCTCAACTACAGTGACGTTAATCCCTTTCATGCCTTCATAGCCTGAAATGAACTTATCGGCCTCGTTCATTACCTTGCGAACCGTAACACCCGCGCTTTTTGTATCTGCACCAACTGAAGTCTGACTAAAACGAATATCATCAGGCGGCGGTAAGTCTGCGCTGTTCTCCGGCTTATCGATAACAATGGTCTTGGTTTCTACACCAGTAGAGTTAAGCGAGTTCTTAAAGCTTCCGCTTGGGTTGTTCTCTTCCACCGCTCCTACTGCGTCTAGGTACTCTCTGAAGTTCTTATTCTTGCTGTTACCTTTGTCTCCGGTATTAATTGGAGTGATAGCCACCAAGCGACCACCATCTTTAAGCATTGATAGAGCGTGATTGATATGAGTGATCGCTGAATCGTTGTGAAATGGTGGGTTCATAACTATGCGGTCATAAATTGGTGCGCTTTCCATTTCAAGGAAGTTATCACCAATGACGTTATGGCCCTTGGCCTCGAGCAATTCACGCATATCACTAGAAATATCACCCACATCAAGATCCGCACCTTTCGCCGCGATTCTATCGGCAAGATCACCCATGCCCGCGCTTGGCTCTAATACCTTCATGCCCTCTTGAATGTCGGCACTATCAATCACATTTTCTGCAAGTTCGTTATTGTCTGTAGGGAAGAAATCAATATAGGCTTTATTGCTAGCCCTTACCTTTTGCTCAATAGCATCAGTCAAACGGGATACTGGTGTCTCTTTCGGCTTGCTGGTGGTGATCTCTTTGCTTACTGCGTCTAGCTCTCGCAGTGCTTCACGTAAAGTAGCGTTATCAACGATACCCATACGATTTAATCGACCTTCTGTTTTGAATAGCTCGTTTGCTAGGTCTGCAGCACCATAATTTTTGATCTTCGCAAAAGCTCGGATCTTAGCAATGTGCTTATTCCAAACTGGACCGGTCATTGTGATTAGGTTGTCGCCACTATGGTTTTCCACTTGCTTGGCAATGAACTTGCCGGTGTTCAAGTAACCTTTGACCACTGCCATATCACGCGCAAGGCCGTTCAGGTTGTTAACGTGCATTTCTGGATCTGGGAATCGAGCAAAACGCACAATCTGATCAATCGTAACGTCACTGTTTAAGAACCATCGGCCCATGCTGTCGCGCTTGGCAAACTTGTCACGGTCTGACTCGCTCATGTTCCATAAAAGACGGCGGGTTAAGTATTCAAGCGTTTCTAATTGCGTTAGGTCTTGTAGGTTACCAAGTACGCTAATATCACCACTCTCAACACCTTCGGCAATCTTGCCAAGGATTCTAGCGTTTTCCTGCTGACCATAAGCGCGTTCAAGAACTCTAGCTGCATCACCGGCGCGCTTGGCCGTGTTAGTTTTACGGTCTTGGTTGATAACCTCTTCAGCTTTTGCGTCTTGGCTTTCGGATAGAGACTTAAGCTTGTTTACTTGCTTCTCTTTCGCGCTGTTCGCTTTCTTCTCGGCTTGAGCCGTTAGGTTCTCCGTTGCGTTAACCTCTTCACCACGAAGCAAGGCAACAAACTGGTTTTGTGCCTCTGGGCTAGTGAAGTGCCAACCTTCGGGTTTACCCACTGACTTGGCATATCGAGCATTAGCAACTTTAACGCCTGAATCAATTTTACGTGCGGCCTGTGCTAGCTCCTTCCACTTCTCTTTACCAATACGATCAGTAAGACGAACCACATAAGACGGCGAACCACTATCAAACGTGCTCATTTCGGTTTCATGACCTACTGAGTCGGTGCCTTCCACCGCTTGAATGGTCCCGCGTCTTTCAAGCTCTCGCTGAAACTGGTTTTCTTGCTTCTCTGCGAATGCTTGAGCGGCTAGCGTGTCAAACTGTGCTAGCTGCTCATCATCTAGGATAGTGGCGATATTGTTGAGAGAAACATCCTTTGAACTAGCCAAGCGCATAAAGTCGGCGCGTGTCTCTGGGTTCTCGATACCAGCTTTACGTGCCTTTTCGTCTGACTCACTCTTAGCGCGCTGTTCTTTGCGGTTCGCTACGTTGGTGTTATAGGTTTCTTCCGTTAGTGCACTAACACGATCCTCAAGCTGTTCAAGTGTCGAACGCTTGCTAAATACGTCTAAACCTTCATAGCTGCCATAGTTCGGGCTAATCGCTTGCAACATGCCATAAACAAGACGGTTAAAATTCTGCTTAACCAGTGAATCCTTAACGTCCTCCTTACGCTTGCGCTTAACAACCGGCGAATCATAGAGAGCGGCTTTGATATCTGACTCACTAGCCACCAGCGAAGCAAGGACCGCTTTATATTCATCAAAAGACAATTCACCTTTGACGGCGGGATTAACCGCCGCCACTGCGCCAGAAAAGTCGCTTAACCCTTTTGCTTTGGTTTCGGCTTTCTTCGTTGGTGCTTTTTTCTTTGGTGGTGTTGGCTCTGGACCTTCACCAAGCAATTCCGCAACTTTCTTAAGTGCCACTTGGCGGCTAGAAATATGCTTGCTATTAAGGCCTTTAATAATCTCATCAACGTCAGTTGGCGATACTTCCATGTTGATTAGGTTTGCACGTAGATCGTTCATTGCTACTAGATACTTAGCGTCATCGGTGCCATTAGGAACGCCAACCATATCTACCATTTTTTGATAGTTGGTTTTAGCCAAGTGCTTAAGCACTGAGGCTCTTTGCAGTCCTGCCAATCCTTCAGCCTTCATTCGAAGAATACGGCCATTATCAATCTCGTTGTGTCGCGCTTCTGTGATCGTTCCTGCTTTCAATGCGGCTTGGTTATCCGCATAGACTTCATCAAATTCAATCTCTGTCTTAGCTTTACCTAAATCATCACGGATCTGGTCATAGCTTTTGGTTGGCTCGGATTCATCCTTTTGTGGGCGATAGTCTTCATCCATCATCTGAGTGTCGAACTCTTCCAAGTGGCCTTTTTCGGCCTCAATAAGCTGGTCCCACTCTTTTTTATTACCGCTTTGGTCGTCTAAGAAACGATTGTAGAGATCGCCGAGCTCCCCAATTGCATCGTCAACTGACTTTTGAGCGGTAGCTACACGGTTGTTGGCTGCTTTTACCTTTGGATTACTCTTATCTGCACCAGAACGATCAGTCGAATGTAAGGCCTCAACTTTGCTCTGATTTTCTTCAGCTTTGGATAACTTTTCCTCTGCCTTAGAAATTTTGCCAAGCTTACGCTTAACCGCATTGCTCATAATTTTGGTCATTGGCTTATCAATTACCGAATTACGCTTTACCAAGCGCGCCTTTAGTTTTGATATATCAGATTTATTTCTTGCTATAACTCCATTCATACCTCTAGGGTCTTCGCCATTAGCGATTCTGGCTTCATAGTTATCAATTGTTGATTGCTTCCAATTGATTAGATCATTTAACTCTGTTTTTGTTGGGTTTGAATTGTCATTTACCGTTGGCTTTTCAATAACTGCAGGAACAGAATTGCTTTTATCTGATAGCGTTTTCTTATTTGGCCCGCGCTGTTCGGCCACTCGATCTGAAAGGTTACTATCAGCATAAGAACGAATGTACTTATCAAAATCAGCACTATCATTCGTTGGTGATTTGCCAGTTTCACTTGAAAAATCAGTGTGAAGCTTACCAATCCAAGCCATGTAATCAGCATTATCATTGATCTGATCTAGTTCGCTTTGGTCTAGAGTGTCTAACCATGCTTGCATGCGCGGGTTAGCAGACTTACCGGTTTTAGCGTCCTTGAATCTCTCTTTGGCTATTGGCTTTTGAACTTCAGCTTTTTCAGGTGTGGTTACACCTTTCGCGGCCTCGGCAAGTTCTGAACGTAACCATTTAAGATCGCCTGTAGTGCCTTTGCCGTCTTGAATCTTGTTCAAACGTTTAAGGCGGGCTGTTGAACGGTCCATACCTAACTGGTTGTTATCGTCTGCTGCTGCTTTAAAACCTTTCTTAGCGTCTGCTTGTTCGTCCTTGATACCTTGTAGCTCGGCGTCACTTACCTGTGGGCTTTGTTCTTCAGTATCTTGAAGCTTTCCAATTTCAGTATCCAAACTTGCTAGACGTAGCTTTAACGGACGACCGGCACGAAATAAACCGTCCATGCCGCCATAAGCTTTAGACGCTGCACCAAACGTATCGACACCCGCTAGAATCGCTTTCTTTTGGGCTAGCGTAGGATCTTTATCTTCAACCGCGTCCCGTTCTTCCATATCTTCGTGGGCTTTAACTGCTGCCGCGATTACTTCACGTTCTTCCTGTAATTCAGCAAGACGGCCACCAGCCGCTTTATCTCGACTAGTCGCTTTAACTTCGGCTAGTGTTTCCTCAGACTTGGCTTGAGCCGTTGCGTTGGTGTCTAACTGTTGGTTGATCGCTTTGTTCGCTAGCTTCTTAGCATTGTCAAAGCTACCCGCTTGGATCTCATTGTTGATTAATGACTCGCTGCTAACTCCTTTATCCGCGCCCTTCTTACCGTAGTAAAAACGCTTGCGAACACCACCACTAATCAATTCAACAAAACCGCGATCAGATTGGACCGTAACCGATACCTGAGTACGAACGCCTTCGCGACTATAGCGCCATGCTTTGCCGTCTTTGGTTTCTGTACCGTCTACACCATCACCAATCTTGGTTTGAGTAGTCTTGGCTTTCGGCGCTTTCGATTCAGGTTTTACTTCTGGCTCTGGCTCCGGTTGTGGCTCTGGTTGCTTGGCACTTTCAAAGGCATCAGCAAGAGCGTTATTAGGCTGGTACTCGGTTGAATGGTCTTGTGGTGCGTTAGCTTCTTGCTGTGCATTAAGACGGGCCGCAATAGCTCGCTTACCTTCGGCTACCTTTTTTCCCTGCTTCTTCTGAGAACGTTGGTTTGCCTTGGGATTTACACCGGACAAATTACCTTGAAGAACACCAGCACTTTGGCCGCGAAACTGATCAACTTGGTCCTGTGTCGTTGGCTCTGGGCTAGGTTGTCGCTCTGCCGTTTCGCGTGGCTGGTGGATCGTGTCTTGCTCCATAACCTGCGCTTCGCGGTAATCACCAAACGGGCTATTGTAGTCACGCTGATCAATGTCTTGGTCACCGGAAACAACATCAGACCAACGATCAAATTCAACTCGCGGCGCATTGTCTACGCGTTGGTTTTCAATGCCTGTGTTAACGGGCGTAACATCACGCTCACCGTTCGGGCGCTCTTGACCTTGAGCTGAGTTAGTTTGCTGCTGTTCTTGGCGACCTTGCAATAAACGAGCTTGGATCTCTTGTCGGCGCTGTTCGTCCGGCATGTTTTCAAAGTCTTGTTGTGCACGTTGCTGGTTTGAGCGCGTTCTTAGGTCCAACTCTTCCGGTGTTGCGTCTAGTGAATCATCAAAGTTATTCACTGAGTTAATCACACGCTGTAACGCACTAAGCGCTTGGTTCTCGTTCATTTCACCAGAACGGCGCATTTGAGCTATTTGAAGCACCGCAGACGGTGAAATATCCATAGCAGTACGTAACCCATTAGCAAATTGCTGATCGTTACGTGCGGCGTTATCCACAAAACTAAGATCACCCGCACGTATTGACTCGGCTAACGCGTTTTGGTCCTGTTCTACAGTTTCGGGGTTTTGTTGCTGTTGCCAATTTAGATTTTGTTGAGCTTCTTGATTCCAAGCTTGTTGTGATTGCTCACGTTCTGGGGCGCTGTTGTTGAATACAGCTTTGTGATATTCGCTAGACTCGGCGCGGCCCATCGCAATTTGATAAGCCTGTTTAAGTGCTTTCGGGGCTTTAGGGTTAATAGTGCCTTGTGCACTCAATAACTCCGGTGGTGGGTCAATAATTAATTCAGCGTCTTGCTCTGATAATCCAAACTCTGACGGATCAGGATAACCGTTTTCTTCTGACCATGTGAGCGGCGCACTCTCTTGCGCTTGTGTTGCATTCTGTTGTTGCGGTTGTTCATTTGGTTGTCCTTGTGCTGCTTCATCTTCAACGGCGTGACGCTGATTAGCTGACGGAGTATTACCAAGCGCAAAGTCAATGGCTTGATCGGAAAGTTGTTTTGCTTCGCTTGGCTCAAATCCAAGGCCTAGTGCTTGGTTCGAAACACCTTCACTTAAAACTCGTCTAATGTCGGTGTCGTTATAGCCTTGAGAGCGCATTTTTGTAACGGTTTCAGGATTAACGACACTTTCAATTTTGCTCTCAAAGTTTCTGCGGCGAACCTTGCCAACTTGCGCGCCAATCGGAGCGGGAACACCACCAATTACAGCACCAAGAGCCGCACCAGTAAGCGCGTTAGCTGCTGCACCTTCAGTAAGATCTCGGCCTTCGTTGGTTTGTTCTTCTCGAGCTTGGTTGGTTAAAACGGTTTCGCCATAACCTTGAGCCGCTTCAGTTCCGGCCTCTGAAGCAACACCTTTAGCCAAGGCACCTTTTACTGTCTTACCAAGTGAGCCTTTAATTAGCTTAGAGAAACCCTTATCACCGACACCATCTAAAACACTGTTAAGCGCAAACAGTGAAAAATCACCGCTCAACTCATCACCCGCCGCTATCGCTAGTTCTTCTCGGGCTTTGGTCATTGCTTCTAGTGGTTGATCACCGTTAGAAATATGGGTTTGAGCGATATTTTTAAAACGTGGCGAATCCTTAAGATCATCGAATGACAGGTTATTAATATCATCTTGAACGCCACGCGCTGAAATACCATTGCCAGCCGCACCATTAAGCAAGGCATTAACACCAACACTCACTTTTCCTGAATTGGCAGCAATGCGTGAACCTTGCCCCGCCAAGCTTGCAGCCTTACCAGCCGCACCCGCTGGGAACATGGTCACCGCCATGCCACCTAACACGTTCATCGAGTTCAACCACCAAGTACGCGGGTCTTTTGCTCCTTCACCAATACTAAGGTCATCATTAATAAGCTGCTTGCTCATTGCTGATTTACCTTCCGGCGACAACGTATTAAATTGCTCTTGCGACCAATCATTTAAGCTATCACTTAGGTTCTCGGCTCCTGCAAATTCAGCAACACCCGCGACCGTATCAATTGCACCAGATTGAAGCATATCAATAGAATCACCGAAAATTCCGGTATTAGATTCTTGTTGCTCCGCTTCCCAATCTTCAAAGTTTCCTAATCCCATTTCGCTACCTATTAAAACTATTTAAGCCAAGACGCTCGTTGTAATTAAGCATCTGTTCTGTGCGATCGCTTTGCGGTTGTGGTTGGTTGCCCGCGTTCTGGTTTCTCTGATACTCATCTGCACTAAAGTTATCTTCGTAACCGCTGTTGTTTTGAGCTTGCTTTGTCTGATTCATGATTTCTGTAACGCTTAAACCCTCTGTTTTATTTGGGTTTACATTTCCGCTAGTAGCCGGGTTTCCATTCCATTCATTAGCAATTCGATCAGATTGGCTTTTGGCATCATTCCCGCCTTTTTGTTTAATATCGCCAGAAGTGATTTTTCCATTAACCCACTGCTCAACCTTGGCCGGACTTATGCCTTGATCAATTGCTTGGCGTAACGCGTTTTTGTCATCTTCATCAAAATCATAATTTTTGTAGAGAGAAACCACGTTGTTAACCATCTTATTGGTAGCTTGCGTTCGCTTCCTAGCTGGCGCGTCTGGGTCGTTAACGGTTGTAAACGTGCTCCATGCTTCAGTCTTAGATTTCGTTCTGGCCTCACCTTCTTTTTGAAGGCGTTGGATCTCTTTTTGTTTTTGATCTGGCTCGAGCTGGACGTTATTTTGAATAGAATCAATTTGCTCTTGGGTTTGTTTCTCAATATCTGCAATGTCGGCCATGTATTCTTTGGTGTATTTAGTTCCAACACCAGAATCACCACCAGCACCCAAAGTAGAATAACCACCACCCGAACCTGATCGAGTTCCGGCCTTTTTATTAGAACCAAGCGATCGACCTTCCTGAAGGTATCGCCAATTGTTTAGCTGCGTTTGGCTCAACTCGTTTCTAGTTTTGGCGATCGTGTCCATGCGTGAAGTCAATTCACCAATAGGTACAAGACGCGGGTTATCATCTGGGTGACTGCTTCTATTCATCGTAACGGGAACCTCAATAGACTTACCGTTATCGAGTTCTAACCGCTGCTGAATGTAAAAACCTTGCCCGTCTTCACTAGGTATAATTGAAGAGATATTACGGCTATGAATCTTGTGTGATTTGCCTTTCGCGTCCGTGTAGGTCTTAGGCAAAGTGTCGGCTTTAGTGATTTCAGAAAAAAGCGTGTCTACGGAGTTAAGTAGAGTCGGATCGTTCGCCTCTGGTAAATCTCCATTTGCTGCGTTTCTTAGAATCTGAACACCTTCACCAAGGGCTTGCCCCGTCTTTTCACCAAGGATATTAGCAAGGTCGAATTGCGGGTTATCTTTCATGAACTTGATGTTTTCAGGGGATTCCAACTTTGAAAAATCACCCGAAGCAATGGCAAGGTCTAAAGCTGGCAAGTAAGTATTTTTATAACCCTCTTGGCGATTTCTTAATACTTGCTGGTGGTCATATTCTTCCTGCTTTTGGTCCCAAAGAATATCGTTACGCTTATTGGTTTTAGTGCGGTCTTCTAAACCATGCTGCCATTGCGTATCTTCTCGACCTTCTAGAGTTTTTTGGCGCGAAAGACGGCTCTCACGGTCTTCTAGGCCGTTCTCCCACTGCGTGTCTTGTCTTCCTTCTAGAGTGTCTTGGCGCGCAAGACGGCGCTCTCTGTCTTCTGCTGAGTTGGCTCTATCAATAATCTTATTACCTAACCCAAAGCCTTCCGAAAAGCTTCTAATTACGTCAGCCATTATTCAATCCCCCTTTCATGTCATTGACTCATTATAAACAATTTGACACGAACGGCACATTTAGATTGACGATTGAAACCATTAGGCGCGAAGGGTATTAAGCGGAATTTAATGGGTTGATAGTTGCTTTATGAATTTTTTGAGGAGGATTTAAACGAATTGGTGCAAGAGGATATTTAAGGTACAGGAAAGTTTGAAGCTGGTACTAGCAAAACACAACTTTGAGTTTTGCTATAAAAGAACAAATTAGCCCCAAACCGACTACAAATACACGATTTTATTACCATCTATCTTAAAGAGTTTTTTCTTCTTCAAACCTTCAATGATGATATCGACTTCAGAACTAGATATCCCTCCCTGAAAATTAAACATAGTGCTAATAAAGTTCTTCATAGTGCTGACTTTTGACGGTCGGCTTTTCAATACTCGCCCTTCAACATCAGCAACAACACTAGCCTTTGACTTGGTGATAGGCTGTTGAACTTGAACCTTTGGGTTTTTCTCTTCCATGGCTTGTACTGAAGTTTGAATTAGATACTGAGCCAGCTTCATTCTTTCAAGTTCTGTCAGGTTCCCACACGCCAACTTAACTACTTCGTAACTCATTTGCTCACCTCAATCCAAATTTTTCTATGCGTAACCTTTTATACTATCAAATCATATACATATCTATGTACAGATATGTATAGCTATGTATAGGTATGTATGAGAATGATACTCATCACAGAAATTAACACAAGACGAGCGTATTTTACACGCGTGAACCTATGCTAGTGACTTTATTGTAAATAGAGCACCACCGCGTAGATAAACAACAAGGTAGACCAACCAAAAATGAAAGTAAGGGACCATCATGACCGAAATTATTAAAGATAATTTATTGAGAGCTATTGCCGAAAAAACAATGTCATACCTTTTAGCCTGTCACATCAGAGGGGGAAAGGCCAAGAACAGAGGCCGTAGTTTTGAAGAAGTGCATTTATATACAGGCCAAGACATCATAGATACGGCTAAAATGCTGACCAATTTAATGAACCACCATTTAGTCGAAGAGTTTGATCATTCCGGCGAACTACACTATCGACCTATCAACGTACCCGACCATATAAATATACGATCTGGATTAAACGATATTCTTTCCTACTCAGAATCTGCCATTTCAAACGTTACATTTGGCGAATTAATGTCACAAGGAAATGAATAATGAAAAAATTCCCACCTATTCTACTGCTTACTTATCTGCTATTTGGGTGCTCTATTCACAATTCAAATACAGACGGCCAGAACGAACATCAAGACGAACCGGACGGTTCTGGTGGAGTTGTCTTTTCTGAGACAATAGACGCGAGGCCAGTAGTGGTTTCAAACTTAACCCGTTAATGCATAAGCAGAGAGTAAAAAATGAAAAAACCTATATTTCCCTTAGTGGCTCTTGCATTTTCATTTAGCTTAGTTGGCTGTTCATCTGGTGGCGTTTATGCTTTTTGTTCAGTTGGTAATGTATCTACAGACCTTAAGAGTTATAGAAAAGACCATGATTATAGAAAAGTGCTTGTTGACGAGAACAACGGGCTAGGCACTCTTATTTGTAACCAGTTCAATAAGAACAAAGTGGATTGCTTCACATACGATCAGATCTTCTCGCCTCTTGACGACTTTACCCACGCTCAAATAGCTAAGAAGCTAAAAGACGATGGTTTCGATTCTGTGATAACAGTCAAAGGGAAAGGAAACCAAGTAAACACTTATAATGGTGGATCCTTTTCAACTTTGAACGCTTCAACTCTTGGCAATACAACTAGCGGGACCGTTGTTACAACCAATATATCGAGTCAATCAAGAGACTATGCGCTTGAGTATCTTACTTTCGATGTAAGCACAGAAAAGAAGATATACAGCGCTAGTGCCTACACAAGTGGGTCTGGTTCGGCCTGCATTGGCAATGACTCATATTGGCGTTCTCAAGCCGAATACGTTGTTAAAGATATCCTCTTAACTAAATAGAACAAGGTAGACCAACCATGAATAAACAATCACGCATCTTTAAGAATATATTTAACATCGTAATTTTGTATTTATTACAGATAGGAAACGTTTTTGCTGACAGATTTGAAACTGATGATTGCAAATATACAGATGATTGCGGGTCATACAGTTTTTCAAGTTTTCTAGTTGGCATGGCAGTTTTCGCGGGGCTCGTATATTTAAGAAAAGACCAAATAAAATTCTGGGAGTTTTGTGTTTACATGCTGATTGGTGCTTTTACTATGTTTCTTCTCAAGTAAATGAAAAGGCGCTCAAATAGAGCGCCTTTTTTAGAACAAGCTTGCGGCTAAACCACCGATTACCGCACCAGCTACAGCACCAACCGGACCAAATGACATACCAATCGTTGCACCAGCACCAGCACCAGCCATTACACCTTGTTTCTTTTGTTGCTTAATTTGCTTGTTAGTGGCATCCCGTTGTTGCTCTTGATTCACCATTTTTGACATTGAATTAAGAGACATATTTTTTTGGTTTCGACCTACATCGATTAATCCATAACCCATATTATCAACCCCCACCTAGCTTGTTAATTTGTTGCTTCGCACTTGTCCCGCCTGTCATTAACGACAATTGAAGATCACCAATGGCCTGACGCGAGTTGTTGTTTGCGCTTGCCAAAGACAAAGCGTTTTCGTTTGCCAAGTTAGTCTTGGTTTGCTCCGTTCGCATATCACCGAGGCCAAACCTAGCACTAGAATTTGCTTGTTGCTGATCTGCTTGTCTAAAGTTTCTAACGGCCGTTTCCGTATTTCGAGCAATCTGATTGTTATACAGATCATTCCCCATAGCTAAACCAACTAGATTTTTCTCCGTAGGCTGAAAGCGTTGAATGTAATCATCGTACTGCGCTCTCGTAAGAGCTGCCATTGTATCGGAATAACCTTTATCACCACCTTGATAGTTAACATGACCATTAGTGGCAATTACTGGTGGCGGTGGAACCGGTTGCGGCAAACCTAAAGAGCTATCACCTCTTCGGTTGCTCCAACGCTGCGAACCGCCCATATCTCTATCTCTACCTCCAAAACCTGCCATTGCGTCACCTTATGCGTTTGCTAGGCCGTAGCCTACGTTATTGTCTGCTGGCATAGTAGTTCCACCAGTCGCGTTACTAAGACCACCTTTAACCACGTTATAAGCATTTTTGGTCCATTCAGGATTACTAGCCAATGTTGAAGCACCTAAGCCAACCGCCGCTGCTGGCAAGCTAACCTTATTGGCCTCCGCTATTGCATCACTTGATGCTTTTCGGCCTGAAGCGGCTGAAATGTCCTGTAGTCCTGCGGTTGCTTGTGCCTCTTGACCTTTACCAATGGCTACAACGTTTTTCATGTTTCCAGTGTAACGTTGAGTTGCGTTATGTTGTCCTGCGCTGGTGGTCTGGTTCTCTTTTCCTAACTTGTCTTCGATAAGATTAGTTTGAGCACCAGAAGCTTTACCCGAGGCCGGGTTAACACCCGCTGCCGCTAGCCCACGATCAACTTGTTTGCCCGCTTCATCATAACTAGAGTTAAAAGACGTATTAACATTGCCGGAAACTTTGTCATACTGGCTCTTGTCGCCCATGCTCTTGGTTCTACGAATATATTCGTTTTCCACTGGCACAAAGGTATCTTGATAGTCATTCCATTGATTTGCGGCAACTTTGGCTAACTCCTTTTGATACTTTGTTTCTTTTTGTTCATCGTTTTTCTTACCCATAGTTCAATACCTTCTCGATTTCAAACAGCCCATCACTATCGATTCCTGTTTGCTTAAATCCATGCCGTTCCCACAATCTAACCACACCTTTACGCGCTGTTTTGGTAGTTACTTTTTTTGCGTTAATTTGCTTGGCAAGCTTGTAACAAATCTCTATGTAGTCACTTAGGCCGCTGCCGCTAGTGGACCAAGCGAAAAAGACACACAAGTTAACTTCATCATCGGTGATGATAGGCCGCAATACAGTGGCGCATCGTTCACCCATGAATAAGTGAGCAAGTCCATCATCTAGGTCTTTTAAAATTTCATCTAAAAGTCCTTTTATGTTGTCTCTTTGCTCGACTTCAATAACGCTCTTTGTAAGAACATCGATATACTTCTTGTGGTCTACTTTGCTGTATTTCATTTGCTAAACCTTACGGCCATCTTGATAAACAGGGTTTTCAGGCATGATTTGCATACGTTTAGAATCTACAAACATTTTAATTCTTGGTTGGATAAGACCGACCTCTGCTAGCTGCTTGCAAGAGTGACAATTACCACACCCATCCCATATATGCCCTTCTGCGATCTGAGGAAAGCGACAGGTCCAAAACTCATCGTCACCACATTTAGATACCATTTGGTCTTTGCTTAAACCAACAACCAAAGATTCAAGTCTTATTTGTGGGTGCTTTTCATCTGGGTTATACGCCTTACGCGCCATTAACAGGCACTTGAGCATTTCTTGATACTCTTTAAGGTTCGAACCGTATTCGTCTCGCTCTTCCTTTTCTAGACCGATATACAAAACAACATCATCTTCAGGTTGGTGTACATCAACAACGTAGTTATCAATAAACGCCATGACTACGGCAAGTGCATCACCATAGCCAAAACCTCTGAGCTTAGAGTGAAAGAAGGTAAACTGAGGGTATCTTGATGCCAACTGGCTTACACATTCAAACTCAGCTTGTGCTCTTAACGTATCCATCATTTCATAGTAAATACAAACAAGACCGCCCGAGTTGGTTGGGTCCATACTTAGATATGTTTTAAAGCTTGCTACTGAGTCAGCCCCACCAGAAATAAGCAAATATTTGAATTGGTTGTTCTGTTCCACTTTTTATCTCCTACCTAAGTTCACGGTTAGATTTTGATTTGTTATTGAATAAAATCCGGTAGTACTCACAACTCTAAATGAATTGTTTTTACCGAAACCAGCACCCGGAATGGTTGTTGATATATATACCTGACCTTCTGAATACCAAAATTCGTAATTAATCGACCAATTACCAGAATCACCACCGCCGACCCAAACCCGCCCCGTTTGTCTCGATTGAACGCTTAACTTGAATGAGCTTCCGATATTGGTCCATGGTCCACCATCAACCGAGATCTCAACTTTGATATATGAATTTTCTGGTAGACCACCAGGTCGATATTTAGCGTTATACCTAGAACTTAATCTATGTGGGTTGTAAATCGTCCCTGTGTAGCTAACGATAAGGTTAGTTAGATAATTTGACGCTTTTACAATTCCGTCTAGTTTCAATGTGCCAAGAATGATTTTATTAGTTCCCGCCAACACTGCACCGCCCCTCATCGACTTTGCGGCAGTCAACGTTTGGCCTTTCAATACAAAATCTTCGGCAACAACTTGGTTCGCGGTTAATTTCCCTGTCAGTAATGAAACGGGGAACTCGCCAGAAGTTGCAACTATACGGCCCCTGATGTATGCATTTTGAGCAGTTAAAAAACCACTTTCATCAACAAAGAAATTGGAGTTTTTATCGTTGATTCTCGGCGTTATTAACTTGGGTGATTTAATTTCCGTGTTTGCAACGATCTTATCCGCAATCACATCACCAGCAACTAATTCACGAATGTTCGCAACTTTGATGTAGGTGGTATTGATAGCTAGGATGTATTTAATCGGCTCATCCGGTGCTGTTTTGTTTTGATCAACTAACGCTTTCCATTCGTCCCATGCTGGATTTTTTGTGGTACCGAAAACAGGAACAGCTTCTGTACCCTTGCCAGCGCCATATTCGCGGTCATAAACGACTTGGAAATTGCTATTTTTCACTACAAAATTTGCGTCTCTAACACCCGTCTTTGAGTTCGATTCCGCAACTAAGCCAACACTAGCGATCAAATCACCAGCTTTCGCTTTAACCTCCCATAGAGATTTGACTCCGTTTATATCGGCTACAGTTTGCGACATTGTTGAAACCGAACCTTTGACATTATCGATCTCACTTTTCAGCTCTTGCTTTGCACTGGCTATTGCTTTATTCGTTGTCGTCTTTGTTTGGTAGTTGTTGGTTAAGGTGGCCGCGATACTGGATCCGTTGTCATCTTCTATTTCAGACTTAAGAGTTTGAATTGCGGCTGCAATCGCCTTGTCATTGTCGACAATCGTGTAGTACTTGGTTTCAATAGTCGCTTTAAGGCTTAAGTGCTCAGTTCTGCGGTGAGTATTTTGAACGTCTTCAGTTACCGCGTTCTCTATCACACCTTCAGCGATTAACCTGTCTAATTCATCAACTGTTGCGATATCTGCGAATGCAAACAAATCAGGATTCAATCGATCTTGAATGATATCTAAGAAGTATTGGGGATCGGTTACAGACTTACCATGAAGACCAAACGTAGATTGGATAGGACCAACAGAACCGGAAACATTTACAAATCTAATCCAAAAATAGTAATCACCACTCATTGAAAGCGGTATGCTTCGAATATTGGCCGAAGTGGTATCAATACGAACAGCTTGAGTAAAATCATCCTTAGTTGCTTGAAATATCTCAGTGTAAGCATGACCTTTATATGTTGGTGTATCCCACGTTAAAGTAGTCAGTCCAAAACCGTTATTAATTTGTACATGCTTCGGTAATGTTGGAGTCTCAACCACAGGCTTAACTGGTGTAACAGTGGTCCCACCTCCACCATTACCGCCTGACTTACCAGTAAGGCTAGGATCAATTAATGACTTAATGCGCCCACTTTGGCTAATCGAGGCAAGCTTAAGCTCTTCTAAATCTTCCCATAAAACAGCCTTCTTACCGCCGTGACCACGTTGGCCTGTCAGCATTTCAATATTTTCAGCTATTGCGCTAGCTACCGGATCAGAAGGTTGTTTTGAGGGAATAGCCTGAAACTTGCCCTTCTTTTTATTTCCTTGAAGCGTTTTCGTCGTCATACGCGCCAAACCTCTGAGACGCTTGTAGCAAGACAAGCCTGTTTAACCATTCCGGTCCCGTAAAACTCGATTTGCCAAATTTCGCCACGCTTAGGCGGGATTCGGATCGGCTTATTCTTGAATATTTTTGGCTGATAATCATGAATCACTTTACCGTCCACAATGATTCTAGCGCCCACTAGTGCCGGATCTTCTGCAATCACATAAAGAGTGTTGAAGCTTGGGGATAAGCCAAAGAACTCTTTACTACGCCATGTGTAATCAATATCCGGTCCTTTCTTCCACTCGGCTATGTCATTGCCGTCAGAACTACGCATATAAAACGTATTTGTGCGTAAATTGGTATAACCAAAATTTGTCCCGACATTGAAAAAAGTAAGATCCCCAACTGAAGGATCGAAGATAAACGCTTTGTCTAACTTGGTTCCGTAGAATGCTAAATATTTAGAGTCGTAGTAATAAGCCTCAATACTTTCCGGCTTGATAGAGGTCCAAAAATCCGTTGAAATAATGTCTTTGGTTAGTAGTGCAACGTCTTGTCCTGTAAAACCAACTAGCCCCATTGGAGAGGCATATATCACAAGGTTATCTACGTTTAGCATCGAGCGCTTTGAAACACACGCTTGCATTGAATCAAGCTTTCTACCGCTCATTGAATCTGGTGAAACACCTTGAAATATTTCAGGGTAACCCTTAGTACCGACTACCAGAACGTTAGAAACTGCGGCCATTGCCACAATGTCATGCTCTGTTGTCAATCGATACTCACTAGGCCACGCATGAGGCAAGAACGGTTCACAAAAAGCAACGTTGTTCCCCCAAGAACCCGCTAAAATCCCGTTAGGCATTAACGTTAGATTAATCATTTCTTTGTTTGGCATTTCGTAGTTGTCCGAAAGTAACGATTGTCCTAGCTGACTATCAGTTAATGTATCGGTGAAACTCAATTGTGATGTTTTTATTTCAGCTACTAGATACCAATCAGCTTGATTTCCACCAGAAGCCGATCGATAGATTCTTCTTTTAGTTATGTTGCCAGTTAAGTTAACGGGTGCTGGAATGGTCAACACCACACTCGAACTTGGATACTTGATCTCTAACTGATTACTTGCTGGTGAAGGCGCGCCCTCTTCCCCTTGATCTGTGACAAACGTATAGATATAAAATCTCGTTTCATCATCGTCTTTGTTATCTACGCTAGGTAAAGGAATTGGATCGATTACTTGCCCGACAATTTGTGAACTACCAGCAGGAACGCCAAGCGTATTAGCAGCAAATGGATCTCCTGAATTTGGAATTGTTGTGTTGTTAAGAACTTGAGGCGGTTGTAGTTTACCGACTGTAGTTTCCTCACCAGTAAAATAGACGCGGCCCCATGGGTCACCGTCAATCGGTGATAGCACTACATCAACATCACTATTCCAACGTAACCAAATTTTTTCTTGGTACTGGTATATGGTTCTAACGGTAGGTCCAATAGAAATTGCGGTGCTTTTGGGACTTTGATAAGGCTGCAAGTACCCAATTGGGTATTCGCAATCTTGCGCGATGGTCGCAAATTCAGGGCTTAATAATCTAGGCGCGATTTTGGGGCGTTGACCACGAAATGATAATAGGTTAATTACTGCCATTTGCTTTCACCTTCGAGATCTTAGCCAGCTTCACCTCTATCGCATTAACCTTGTCGTTAAATCTAAGTTCAGCGTTGGTAACACGATCTCTAAACTGACTATCAAGAGCAAAAACGTTCTTTTGCACATCCCCCCTAAGCGAAGCAACGCTAGAGTTTACGTTTCTTTCAAAGTCGCTTACATCACCAGCCAATTGATCTAAGCTTTTCGCAATCGCAATATCATTAGCTTCCATTTTATCCAATCGATATGTGATTAATGTCCCTGTTCCAATGAGCGAAGCGCACAACAACAAAAGGCCTAGCGGGTTATCTCTGAGTAATCGAGCAAACATATCGGCTCCTTAGCATGTTTCATTTAACTCAAGTATAAACCCGTTCGATACTTAATGTCCCTTTCGTATCCAAATCGAAAAACAAAAAGGGAAGCTATTAGCTTCCCTTTTTGGTTATCAATTATCTTTACTTAGCTTTTACGAACCACTGAGGAACGCCAAACAATTTATAAACATCTGAATCATGTGGTGATGCTTGTGTGCCAGCAAAATAAATATTACCTGTTGTGTGATCAACCACAACCCCAGTAGAGTCTAAATTATGGTTCGTATCTTTAATGGCAATAAATTTGCCCTGACCATTCTTTCTAAGATAAAGAACGGACGAGGTATAGAGCATTAGGAATACATCCTTGGTCCGTGGGTTAACGGATATACTAACTTGTGCAGAGTCCTTTTTAAATGTGTCTTCTTGCTCCCATTGACCCACTCCACCACGCTTTATTGATAGTCTTCCTTCCTTCTTATCAATCACGTAAACATCGCCAGTTAATCTGTCTATATTAACCCCTGTAGGTATTATAGTTTTACTAGCGTTTTGCGTAGCATAACCTTCGCTAACCCATGCCGATGCACCGTTAGCAAGTTTGAACACTTCAGCTTTGTTTTGGTCAGTAACCCAAACATCACCATTTTTTTGGTTTACTGCAATGGAATCAGCATGCTTACCACCATCAGTTTTATAGTGCTGAGATTCCCAATTACCACCAGCGCTTTTTTTGAAGATTTCTGATTTTAAAAATGTATCTGCTACCCAGAGATCGCCATTGAACTCATTTACAGCAATAGCTTTGGGGTAAGCAAGACCAACATAACCTTGAGATATCCAAGGACCAACACCACCAGCTTGCTTAAATACATCCAAAGTTTTGGTGTCACTCCCAATCGTCCCAATAACGAAAATGTCTTGGGTTTTTGTATTAATAGCTATGCCTTTGATTCTTTCTCCCTTGTCGTATCCAAGTTGCCTTGGAGCACCGTATGGAGCTACTGGCAAAACCTCTTGAGAAGGTATATTGAAAGTATCTTTACCATCACCAACACCGTACTTAACGCCTATCTTGCTATACAAGTCACTATAAGCATTTCTTGATATTGCTTCTCCACCACAATACAAATAATTTTTTGGGTCGGCGTCAGATCCGTCTATTAGGGTGTATGAACCTACAGGGTTTCCATCACCACCAGAACCGCCACCACTAGACGGCTTAGGCATCGGTATGAAATACATCGAAATTGGCCCGCCTTGCCAATTAGGATTGCCTTCAGTCACAAAAGATAATTGATTAGTCGCGATATCATAGGATATCTCTGAGAGCTTAAACATTTCTACCGGATAAGTATTAACGTCCTGAGAGTAAGCCCATACCCAATCGAACTTATTCAACATTCTCTCTAAGCTATCGAATGACTTAATACCATCATCATTGTATGCGTATGCTCTAAATAGATTGCCGTCACCCTGAGTAAATCCTCCATTGTTTTGTAAGTCACTCCCTGACCACATACCAAGATTCAAAGGGGTTGGAGCTACACTTGGTCGGCTATCTGAAATTGCTCTTTCAAGTTTTTTAATCTTGTCAAGCACATCATCTAGTTGATCGTAGTTAACAGCCTGACCAGTATCATTACCCGCCAATAGGTTTAGTATTTTGTGGCCCTTAAGATCAAGATCACTCTTACCTATTTCCACGCCTGTGCTGGTTCCGGTGCCTGTTCCCGTACCTGTGCTGTTTTTGCCGGGATCACCTTTTATACCCGGATCGCCTTTAGGTATTCCAAGAGTGACGGTGCCAGTACTGCGATCCCAAGTTACTGTTGCTTGCGAACCCGCTTGAAGCGTTGTGGCATTTAGAATCTTAATTTCATTTTTAGAGGCTGCTATTACACTTGCTGCAAGTTTATTAATGTTTGCTTCAACTTGCTTTATCGGCTCTACGCCAATAGTTTGGCCGTTACCAAGATCAAAATTAATAAGCGGAGCGTTCGAGGTATAGAACTCATGAACTTGGTCAAATAAGCTTTGTTTACCATTGACCAACTGAGCAACCATAGCGGCCGTTCTGGTTGTAAGGTTGAGTGATACATTACGAATAACCGCATATTCACCGTTAGGTGGCGGTGTACCTTCGAACGAGTTTATTAAGGTTAAGTGGTTATTGTCGGTGATGTAGTCAATTTCATGAATTTCACCACTAACAATAACAATATCACCAGCTAACGGTTTAACGGCATCGTCTTTCCAATACGTATGAGAACCTACTAACTCCTTAGATCCTTTGGTTGCCGTTATCGTTCCTTTTCTATACCAACGTGTAGCCATGTGTTCGGTCCTATTTATCGTGGTTTGTTTTGCGCTCTTTGGTTGCTGGTGGCTTTTACTGCATCACTTTGGTTTTTATTACCAAGAATCGTGTTAAAAGCTGCCAATGCCAGATTTGCTTTATTGGAGTTTGCGGCGAACTCGTTATCTTGGCTAAACGCTAGATAAACCATGTATTCAATTAGAGCGTTGTCATAGAGAGGACCAAGTAACAAAGGCACATCATTGGTGTATTCGCTTTGGGTTATGTCTTCAGGAATAGCCGCTTCAATGATTTGTATCTTATGTTGGTCTTTTACTGCCGGATAAAGATAGAAGACCTTCGGATCACGTTCTTCATAGAGATAACAATCCGCTTCATCCCCAGGTGTTGAATTTCTCCATTCTGGATAGTAGTTATCAAGCATCAACATATCGTGAGGGCCACGAATGGCCTTGCCTTTGTCATTGCGAACAACATTGATAAGGAAATTGGTACGCTCTGTTAGTTTTTGTTCAGTTCCTTCCACACAAACAAATTCATGATTGAGAACATAAGCGTCTGGACGAACCGCGAGAATGGCTTTAATTGCTGAGTTAACGTAATCCAGCATATCGTCATCTGACCAACGAATTGCATCTTCGTCGATCAAACGTCTCTGAACCTGTCTAACGATTGTTTTTACGGTGGTATTAGCCATAACTACACCTAGTAGAAGTTGCGCTTACGCACTTTGTTGTTAAAAGTATTCCAACCGTCACGGCGATCACGGAAAGCATTTCTCGCGCCTTCGTTAAAATCCCGTCTTAAATCAATAGCTAGATCGGAGTTAGACCAAATCTCACTTGGCATAAGTCGAAGTCTTGCCGCCGCCCCTGCTGCTATAGCTTCGCCATACAATGCAGCTATTCGGTCATCGATTGCTGTGTTGTCTAGGTTTGGGATAACTACGCAAAGAACATTCATATCTGGCAAGTTCTTTTTAGATTCGATCGATTGAGGTGTAGAGACTGTGTAATCATCATCTACATAAAGCTCTTTAGTCCGGCCATTGTCGTGATAGCTTGCGGATTCGACCTTTAACATAGTGAAGTGGCTTGGTGGGAGTAGATCTGTTGGCTTGTTTGCCTCTACGTTCGTCAGCTTTGCAATGTGCGTGATAGCTTCAGAAGTATAAGCAAACTCTTTAAAAGCGTCCTTCAAAGCATCGAGCATCATCATATCGATAACGCTCGGACACTTTCGGCGCACCAACGGAAACAGATCGGCTAGTGCTGCCATTCGTTAAGCCTCTTTCAGTTCAGGGTTACCGTGTTTTTCATGTAGAGATTCACGGATACGGTTTCGAAGCGCTTCAACTGGTGATTCATCGTCTTGAACAATTGGCTTGTTAACGTCAATTGATAAGCCTTCGGACACTACAATCGTGCTCAGTTTCGCCTTAGTGAATTTAGAAATATCGAGTACTTCACCATCAATGATCACTAAGTAAGTATTCGCTGCGTCTTCGTTGTGTTGCTGAAGGCGTTGTTTTTCTGCGGCTAGTCGCTCCGCTTCTTTCAACTCTTCGTTTTGTTTCATGATCTCTTTTGCCTGTTCAGGCGTTGCAAAAGTATCTTTGAACTTTAATAGCTCGTAGCCGTTCTGTTCATCGATTGATACGGCAACACCACGCGGGAAAATGTATTCAGAAAATCCACGAGACATTTTCTTTTCTTCGTTTGGGCCAATGTAAACAATCTTCATTTTGTCGGTCATAGTTAATATCCCTTGCTGGTATAGATAATTACAATTTTGATTTTTTTCGAGTTTTGAGCTGCCATAATAACACCTATGAGTTTTGTTCGTTACTTGATAAATACACGTTCAGATCACTTAGATTCGAAAAGAAAAAGCTCTAGGTAATAGTAAGCTCAAGTTTTGATACTACCGATCCAATCGTACCAATCACTTCAACAGTACCCGCCTTTTTAAAGCTTATGTTTCCGTCAGATTGTGCGGTTGCAATCGTACCGTCCGAAACGGACCAGACAACACCGTTAAGGCTAGCGCCTTTAGGAATAGCGTCTACTGCATATACCGTAGGAATATCGCTAGTAGTCGGTGACATATCGCTTGAAATAACACTGAATGATTGAAGCGTTGGTCTTGCTGATTTTGAGGTATGAGTATCGTGATATAAATCTTGTGCGTGTTTTTGTTCTTGACCGATAGCCGGGTCTATAACGGCAAACAGTAGGAAAGGCCCGCGCTCATCAATATCAAAATTGATACCATCGAGGTAAGTAAATGCTGAACTTGATACATCGATAACTTGAGTAATGGCGTAGTTAACACGATCTCGACTTTGGACGAATAACTGTAGCTTTTTACCCGTTCCAATATCTTCATTGAAGATCTTAAGCTCGTTTAGTGTGATACCTATTGGTAGCTCTGCCAGTTC
This sequence comes from Vibrio splendidus, assembly GCF_024347615.1. NCBI lineage: Bacteria > Pseudomonadati > Pseudomonadota > Gammaproteobacteria > Vibrionales > Vibrionaceae > Vibrio > Vibrio splendidus. The sequence continues at coordinate 2,072,583 of NZ_AP025508.1, forward strand.
AATAACATCACCGCTCTGAACCTTTAGCTCATCGATATCAAACTGAAAACATTCACCTGATAAATTGCCGTGAGTACCGTTGTAAACTTTGTCTTTTGCTGTATATGCTTTCTTGGTATTTGCCATTTTATCCACCTAATAAAAAAGCCAACCCGTTACGGTTGGCTTTGGGCTATTAAAGCAAGCTAGTGCTATTAAGAGGCACCAACCGATTGAGTGACGATCTCATAAGCGAGGTTTTTTTTACCTGTCACTGTAGTTTTGGTTACAATCACGACTTTAGTTTCTACCTGTGGATCTGGCATTGTCGGGAAGTAAACGCTCGTATCTGAATCGATAACGCCAGCGGCCTTAATTTCAGTATCAACAATAACAGTGGCGATCACGCTATCGTCTTTAGCATTCAATAGCTTTACTGATACTTCACCAGCCGTAAAAGCATCTTTTACAAAAAGCTTCGCTTGGATTAGTCGAACGCCAATGCCAAGGTGAAAGATTTCAAGCTTATCGTTAGCTGCGGCCGCAAAGCCTTTAGCAATACCTTGCTTGGTTGATAGGTTACCGTGAGTACCGTTGTAAATTCGGTCCTTCACTGTATAGGCTTGTTTCGTTGCCATGGTATTTAGTCCTTATAAAACAGGAATAGCCCACCGAAGCGGGCCAACCTAGTTAGCTCATAGTTACTGCTGTATCTAGAACCGCTACACCGTAGTCATTGATACGGCCGTTTTTCTCTTCAAAACGAACCTTAGCTAGACCGTTCATCCAAGCAATAGACGTTTCACGGCCATTGTCGTGATCGACTTTCTTAGTTGTCATTTTGAACTGTGCTTGGCTTGACGTTTTACCGTAAGCATTCGCTAGAGCTTGACCACCAAGTAACATAGCTCGATCAACAGTTACACCAGTAGGGATAACCGCACCAGTAGTCTGTGCGTTCTTAGTGTTTGTCGATACCGTAACAGTGTCACCAGCATTAAAACGTACTGGCTTGCTGTATTTACGGATAAGGATATTGCGCCACATTAGGCGGTCACCTTGGAACAACGGATGCTTAAAGCCTTGAGAACGGTTTACCGCTGTAGCAATCAGTGAAGCAACTGAAGTTTCACCTTTAGCGCCAACTTTTTGAATATCATTCCATAGGTCATTCCATTGGCGTGGAGTAACGAACAGAACGTAAAACGGAGACTCACCCGCCAATTGGTCAGCTTCAAACTTGATAGGTTTGATTGGGTGCGCCATTTCTTCTAGGAACAGAGCAATTTCATTGATCTTACCTAGCGTTAACGTATCCGCTGCCGAAATAACATTGGAGTCACCAGTGTTAAGACTCTGAGCATCACCACCGTAAAAATGACGGTCGTATGTAGGCGGCGTAACCTTGTTAACCATGATTTCATTAAAATCAGGATCATCCTCTGTAGGGACAATCATATCTGAAGGAGCAAACGAACCACGCGCACCAGCTACATGGTACGTTGCAATTTCATCTTGCAGATCGTTGAAGTAGCTACCTAGCATAGTGCGGGCAACTTGAAGCAAGTTTTGCTTAGTACGTTGTTGCGACATTTTGCCGCCTGAATCAACGTTGTGACGACCTTGGTTGATCGAAAGTTCAAACTCAACTTTATTCAAGTCTTCACCGCGACCTTCGACTTTCTTATCGCCCATGGTCGGCTTTTTAGTTAGGTTGTGGAATAAATCCATTTCAACCGAATCACCAGCCTGTTTTGAAAGGTCGGTAACCATAACAACCGGAGCGCCCGCTTCAGTTTGGTTTTTATTGCGATTTTTATCTGCTGGAACAGACTTAGGTGCTGAACCTGTCAGCATGTTAACGAAAGTGTTTTGACGGCGAGTATGAGTGAATAACGCCGCACCAAACGCTTTAGCTGCTTGTGCTTTAGTGATAGCTGTCATTAAATTAGTCCAAAGCTAGTGCCGCATTCGCTAGGAACGCTTCAACTTCTTCCGGTGACATAGACGCAAGCGAAGTTTCAAGAGCCATAGGATCTTGAGCTGCTAACGCTTCATGCGCTGATTGACTTCCGGTTGAAGGTGAACCGCCTAACGAAGTTGGCGAATTAGGTACTTGCGTCTGTGCTTCTGCTGGTGGCTGTTCTGGTTGTTTGCTTTGTTTAGGTTCTTGCCCTTGCTTCGCTAGTTCTTGGTCAATAGACGCTTGAACCGGGTCACCAAAGGAAGTCTTAACGCGGCGCTGAACCTCAGTAAAGCGTTCTTGCACAGACATTGATTGAAAACTAGGGTCATTCTTCAGCTTGTTGTCGATAATCAAGGCCATTTGCCAGCGATCTGGATCTTCACTCGACCACGAATTAAGTTCTGCATTTTCTGGGGCGTTTAAAGCCTCATCTACCACTTGTGGACCTTGTGATTGCTCACTAGGTTGTTCTGTAGTTGCTGCGCCGTTGTTTCCTTTCGCTTCTGCAAACTTAGAGATTAACGCCGCGATTACTGCACCAGCTTGACCGCCAATTTCGTCTTGAATGTTCTGAATTGCTTCAGGGTCATTCAAAAGTTCTTCAGGTAGCTTATCTGGGGTAATCCCTGCTTCTTCTAGTTGCTTTTCTAGCAATTGGGTACGTTGGGCTGAACTTCGGGTTTGTTCTAGTTCCTGCTCCATATCAGCAAGTTTCGACTTGTATCCACCAGCATCATTACGGGCCGATTCAAGCACCTCATAAGGAATTGTGTGTTTACCGTTCTTGCCAAGAACTTGAGCATTTTTAGGATCTACTGGTACATATAACTGACCATCAATTTCTCGAACTCCATCACTTAACAAGTCAGCCTTTGCATCACCGCTCGGGTCGTCGCTACCCTTACCAGTTTCACCATTGGCAACGTCTGTCTCTGGTTTCGCTTGTGCTTGTCCGGTCGTGTCGATCACTTCTGGATAATCACTAACTTCTGGTGTTTCAACTGTTTGGTTGGTTTGCTGAAGCTCGCCTTCTTCATCTTCTCCACCAAATAACAGATCTCCGTCGAGTTCCATGTTAGATAGTGATTCATCAATGCTATCGGCATCGCCTGTTGATAGTGCTTGGTCAAGTTCTGTAGTCATTATTCCCTCGCTATTTCTCGCCATAGCTGCGTAATTTGTTTTCATTGGATACGAAAAAGCCAACGATATAGATAAAGATCTTTTCGTTGGCTTTCTCTTGCGCGTTACATCGAACGCGCCAATGTGTCTCGAATAAATTATATTTGTTATTCACTAATAACACAATGACACGAACGCGACAGATGGTTATATAAAAAATAGCCGTTATCTTATTGATTAATAAGTGTTTTATTGACGCACCATTCCTTTGCTTGCTCATCGGTGACCATAAACCAATCATTTGCTAACGTATCCGAAGTGCTAGGTGTCCAACATGCAATATCGTTCTGGGCTGTTTTAAGCGCGTAATAAGCTCGATATGGCACTACGTTATTGTTAAACAAATCTTTAATTGCTTCGGTTTGAGCGTGATATTTACCACTTGGCACATAGTAGGCAAACATATTGGCACCGTTCCAACCGTGTCGGGCTACTCGCTTACCAATTTTCATTAATTCAATGGCTTTACCAAAGCTAAAACTGTTCGCGCTCATAGTCGGCACCCTTCTAATTTATCGCCATAGACCAGCTCAATATCACCAAGCTCTAGAGTATTAGCGTGACGCGCAGCTCGAGCGGTAGTTTGCTCAAACCAACGGCTGTCAATTGCCTCTAGCCTTGCCTTATTGAAGTCACCCACGGCTAAAGCTGCGATCATGTTCTTGAACTTGAGCATCTTACGAATACTCATTTGATAAGCCATAGAAATGACAATGGCCTTACGACTTTCATTCAAGTTTTTGTACCAATCGAACTTAACTAAACGGTTGTTGATGTGTTCAACACGGTCCAATAGCATCACCTTGGCGACTGGCTTAGTCACATACATATCGAAGTCTTTAATATCGGCACCTTTTACGCCAATACGCCAACCAATACCAACAGTCGGATAACCTTCACTACAGTAATAAGGGCGCGGCTTATAACCTTCTTCAAAGTGAATTAGTGCCAAATAGAGATCAATTGCCTTCATGGTTCACCTCGTTGCGTTCTTCAATACGGTCAACAATGTCTTGAGGCTTAACCCGGTCACCAGTACAACCTAGTGATTCCATCATTTCTTGAATTTCTGTTTTTGGTTTGAATTGAGTTGGTAATGTCATTACTTGATTCCTTTATTTAGTCTTGTTCGCTTAATACCTTGCATCATGGTGGCACCTAACCAGAACACGATAGCCGTAGAGAACGCGCCCATAACTTGGCCCGTAATAAGAAAAATTAGTTGCTCGTACTTCTCAGGCACCACCCATTTAAACAACGAGTAATACATACCCGCGACCATGGCGCACAAGATTAAGGTCAATAGCGGCGGCATCCAGTGTTCAGAGTTATGATCTCTAGCGTCCTGACTGTCTTCTAGTTGCTTGGTGTATTGGTCCAGTGCTAAGGCTTGCAACTTATTGGAGTGTTGAGCCTGAAACTCGACAATCTTTAATAATGCTTCTGGGTTATGGAGTAGTTCTTTAATGATTTCCTCTGGTGAGTCTTTAACACCAAGAACGCCAGCAAGAAGAGAACCTACAGCGTTACCGCTTGGCCCGCCTAGTAGTGATCCGACTAATGGGGCCGCTTGGCCCACGATACTTTTAACTTGTTCCCACATAATTACACCTGAATACTTTGGATTGATTGAGTGATGTTACTTAGCAGTGCTTCTTTTGCGGCCTCTGCTCCTTGGCTAATCTGTTGCATTTCTTCCAGTAACTTAGCTGTGTCGGCTTCAATCTTCTGATCAGACACATCGGCTGATTCAACATCGCGGTTAAGCTTTTCAACCTTGGCGCGCATTTCGTTGACCTTCTCAATAGCTAAATCAACCTCGGCTTTCATTCCTGCGCGCTGCATTTCTGCCGCTTCAGCTTCTTGCTGTTGCTGCTGTTGCAATGCTGCTAACTCTTCCTCGTTCATATCCTCTTGATCCTTTGGAACGTTCAGAGTAGAGCGGATACGGCTTAAAATTTCCTGCTTGTTCGGGAAGTCCATCAACTCGACAACCATATCGATCATGGTGGCCTGTAGTTCTGGTGGTAGTTGGCTAACCATTTGGCTTAGTTGTTGGGCCATTTGTGCGCGGTAGCTTGCGGTTTGCTGGATCGGTGCCTGTGCAATGTGGCCTTTCCAACGTTTAACATCGTTGTCTACGCTGCCGTCATCGTTCGATACGTTAAGTTGGACCTGTTTTTTCTTGTGTGAGTCTTCTTTATGAATGGTTACAGCAAGGTTTGATTGTCTTGCGAGGTCTTCAATTAGATAGGCCATTAACAGATCGGCTACTCGGGTACGTGAGTAATGATAGTTATCGTTGATCTCGGCTAGTGTTGTTGCGCCCTGTTCCACCAGCGAGTTAATAGCAACGCCTGAAGTTGCTGAAGAGTCTTGACCTAACATAGCGTTATACACACCAGCTACGTCTTGAATCTGCTTAATGGAGTCTTGCATCACGGTGAACTGTTGAGCCGCAATATTGAAGTCTTGTTGAATCTGAAGTGTTTCAGATATCGACTTCTTGTTTCTGCGGTCTGGGTTAAGTTCAATATATCCGTCCGGCCTTTCAACCTCGGCCATTAAGTTATCGCGGCTCATGTTCGTAGCGTCTTTATCTGCAATCACTCGCTTGGCCTGTAGTAACCAAGTAAGTTTCATACGTCTAAAGTTGATCTCATCTTGAGAGCTAATCATTCGACTGATTAGGCCGTATGGTTCGCCAGATTTATCTTTACGATATCCAATGAAAGGAACAACGGGAAAGTAACCAGTTGGGGCAACTGATTCACGATCGACAATACGGTGTGGACCAACAAACCATGCTTCTCGGATAGTTGACCATGTAGCAATGCGGGGCTTGAACGTTCCCATTTTCACACCAACGGCGTGGGCTACGTTTTCAGGGTTATAAGCTAACGTTCGACCGCCTTTAAGGTCGATAACATAGCCACGTTCAAACACTTTGTAATAAATGACCTCGAGCATGACGCGACCACGGCGGCGATCCATCCACTCGGATTCCTTACGGTCCCAACTTTCAAATTCATGGAATGCGGCTAATAATCCGGTATCCACTTCTTCATAGCTTTCAACGCCCGCCCAATCATCCCAACCGTTAATTGATTGCTTGATGATCTCAGCATGTTCAGGGAACCAACTAATACATTCATCTACATCAACCCAACGCTTACGCATGATCCAACGTGCGTCTGACAAGTCGGCCTCTTGAGCGTGCCAATCCCACCACATTTCTTGTCTTCGCACTGCTTTAACGTTGTAAGGTCCACCGTAAAAAGGATCATCATTACGATGTACTTCAACCCAACCAATACCAGCTTTAACTTGGGACGCGTAGGCATCGGCGTTAGCTCGGTCGCCTCGAGCCAAACGCCAAGCATCCTTAAACTTTTCTTGCAGTGCATCTTTAAGCTGTTCGCCGTCTTCATCATCGGCAGTAAGAATTAAATCAGTACGCGTTCTTGCTTCCATACCTAAAACGCCGTCAATCGTTGGCGCGATAAGGTTAGTCACTAAAACAGGTTGCCCGCGTTCCTCAAGCGTTTCTTTAAGGTCAGCACTCACTTGGTGGCCGTCATAGTAATCACAACAGATTTGAGACGGATCTCGCCAATTCGGTTGGTTATCTACATCACTCATCAAGTTCTTTAGCTGAGTTAAGGTAAACCCGCTTTGCTCTGGTGGCGCTGGCATTTCTGTAACTGCCTCGGTGTTCATAAATCTATCCTCTAGTGTTTACGGTAATCGCCACCTAGGGCGCGTGGTTTGTAGTCCTTGCGTGGGAGCCTTGGCATACGAACAACCATTTCAAGGGCAATTGCATAACTCATGACCTGATCATCAAAAGCGCCTTGAATGGCATTGGTCCCGCCTTTCTCGTCATAAACATAAGTGTTCATTTCGCTCACGGTGCCAATCCATTGAATACCGTCTCGTCCGTGTCTTAATTCCTCTTTCATGTTGCTAATGATAATAGGTTTACTCTTACGTGTCGTTAGCCACCCGAGGCGATCCGTTGATTCTTGTTTGTCGTCCTTGTCGTGATGTTCCTCTTCATAGATACGTGCAACCGGGTAAACCTCACGTAGAACATTCAACACTGCATGACCGTGGTTATTACGTTCAGGGCCGATATAAGCCTTGTTATAGAACCTACCAACATGGGCCATTAACTTGGCAAAGAGATCGGTATCTAGGTGACCGTACCAATGGGCCACTTGATTTCCATTTTCATCAAGCACATCGAAGGAAGATCTATCACCATGCTCTAAACCTTCAGCAATATCGCCGCCTATAGCGTAATCGGTGTCTTCATCTGGTAGTTCCCAAATGAGTAGGTAACCCATTAGGCCTTTAATTACATCCTCTTTTGTTCCGTCTCTATTCACATTGTTTCGAGCGTCAATCATTTTCCCTGTTTCTGGGTCCACATCGTAAACAAGCAAAGGTTTAGAGCATCGAGATTCAGCGTTCATGCTGTCTATTGGATTGAATACACGGCGACCGGACGTTAAGAACGCCTCTTGAGGTGTACTTGGGTATTCTTGTTTGGTGTGTTCGCCGTACTTGTTGTAAGTCTCTACGTACCATTGCTTTTGTGTATCTGACAAAGGCTTACCCAAGTGCTGAAGGGCAAAAGGATCTATTGCTTTGAAGTACTCAATAAAATACTTAGATAGTTTCAGGCCTGTACGTGGTACTGGTGCATGGTATTTAGGGTGTGTGAACCAAGGAATGAATCTAAAGTGAAAGTCTTTAGCGCCTAGAGCTATTCCCGCTTGTTGCCGTTCTTCAGCATCCTTACACAAATTAAAGAACAGTCCGGCCGCACCTTCGGCGGTTGATTCAATGAATAGCTTTGAACCTTCGTGAACGGTAGGCATGGAACCGGTTTGAATCTCTTTGGCTCTCATAGGGAAACCAGCACAGATCCGGCCTAACTCCGATATGTGTAAGAATTGAAGCGTACCCGAACGGAAAGAAGTACGAACCGCAATGCTCGAACCGTTAGCAAATTTCATCGTGCCGCCATTGGCACCACCACGGCGTTCCTTTAGTGGTTTACGTGATTTGATGTAACTTGGTAGGTTGTCATAAGGGAACATCACCTTAGTTGCGAAGATGGCGCCGGCGCTTTCCAAGTCCTGGGCGATAATCCCCGCTTTGAAATTTTTAGAAAACAGACAGCAATCCAGACCATAAATATCGATGTAGGTACTAAAACCTAGCTGGCGCGCCTTGAGTATGATCTCGAACGTATGAGAGGTTTCAAATAATTCACGTTGAGCGTCTCGCATTTCAAAGGTAACGACTCTGCCCTGCTCATCTTCAATCTTATAGAGATTGTTCAGCCTCCAACGGCGGTTAGTGGCAACAAAGCGTAAATATCGGCGCTTCTCTGGCCTAGCCAGTGCACGAAACTGAAGGTCACTTAATAGCGGTGTGCTGTCGTTAAGATCAGTCGTCAACATGCAACTGACCTCCGCGCTCTTTAAAGCGCTCTAGAATCTCATCCTCTTGCATTTCCATAGCTTCATCTAACTCCAAGCCAAGATCGTCTTTGTCGCCTAGTCCCTCTCGTTCTTTGGCTGTTAATTCATGCTCGGCTAGTGCTGTTTGGGCTACTGATTGCTTGGTCTTGGCATCTGCTAGGCCAATACCTTTCTCTTTCAGTTTGGTATCGACTGTAATGTGATTGGTGTGAACTCGGGTCTTGGTGGTTGAGGCCTTGGTAAACTCACGGTTAGCCATTTGGCCTTCGATGTATTCAAGCTTGCCAGTGTGATAGGTAACTTGGCTTAAGCTGCCGCTCATTCGTTTCTCTATCCCGGCAAGTTCATCTATCTGGCCCTCTGTCGGTGGCTTACCATCTTTGATTTGTTGCTCTATCGCTTCATTGAGAGCTGTCATTTCATCTTTGTAGCGTCCGAACGCTTCAAGCGCCTGAAGTGAAGCAAGCTTATGGACCTCTAACTTAAATTCATCATCAACTTGGTGCGAGTACTTCACCAGATCCCCAAATGCTCGGGTCATTAGGCCGTGAACGAATGCGTTCTTATTCCCCTCTGGCGCTCCCGCTCCTTTGCGCTTCCCGCCGTGACTACCTTTGCCTTTCTTACTTCTTGATTGATTACGCGGTTTTTTGGTTTCGCTGGTGGAGAGATTGGGTGATGAGTCTTGGCGGTTAGATTTTTCATCAAACTGAACACTTCCGGCTTTGTTCTGTTCTGTTAGCCTGTTCTGTGCGCTTGTTCCGTTGTTCTGTTCTATTTCTATTCCGTTCTCTTCTAACAGTTTGTTATTCAAGTACTTTCTAGCTGTAGAATAGTTCAGACCATTGCGAACACAAAAAGACTTAAGATCAACGCCAGTATCTTTAACTTCCGTAACGTATTGTTTCTTAATGTTTTTCCAATTTGTTTTAGCCACTGGTCAAAACCTCATAAGTCTTTAAATGTGAACATTATATCTTGTTCTGTTTATTTTTCCCTGTTCGCTTGTTCTTTTCGAATTTTTATGGCTCGTTCAAGCCACTCTCTAAGCTGCGGAATATTATCGGTTGTAACCTCGAGAACGATCCAACCAAGTAGCTGGGCTTCATTCATCTTCTCTCTGTCTTGAGCGAACCCGACACCTCGAACATGACGACCGTTCGAGTGGTGACCGCCGTGAACCTCTAACCCAATCTTTAGGTCAGGCCATGCGTAGTCTAGCCTCCACTTTCTAGTGGGGTGAAAAATATGTTCAGCAGTGTAAGAAGGTAGTGCTATTAGATTGCGCTGTATGCGCGCCTGAAGCTTGATAAAGGCGGCTTTAGCCTTAGCTTTGGCCTGTTCCTTTTCTATTGACTTGGTGGCTTTGCCTTGCAATGTACCGAGATATCGAGCGGGGATATAAATTGTCATGGTCGAATCCTTGTGTTTTGAACGAACCATAACAAAAAAGCCAGCATAATGCTGGCTCTTGGGTGTTGGGGATATTAGTTATTAATTAAGCAATCCTGTAGTGAAATTACCTTTCACATATGATTCAAGAATATCGACTTTTAGGTCGCTATCGCCTAACTCGAAGTCTGGAATAGAAACATGAAACTTCATTTTTCTAGATTCATCAATGCAGTTAAATGTAACTAAAATACCTTCACGCTTTGATTCTGTGCATTCAATTACTTGATAAAAATCGTACTTACGGCCTGTTTCGATTGAGAATGTTTTGTTCATTGGTCATTACCTTTTAATACTGGGTGGATTACCAGCCCGGCAAGGTTATCATTTAATAATTTACTAACAACCCATTTATTTGTATGTAACACACTTACAATCTTGTACATTGTCATTACAAACAAATGCAGGGTGGTAAAAATTTAGTAAAATCAATTAACAACACGGCCCACAATCTGGACACTTACCGCCACCTTGTTTTTCACAGCTCTTACACACAAGAAAATAATTCATTACTCCCATGTTAAAACCGTCCTTGCCTATCGTTACTAAGCCGGGACTTCCTTCTTTAAAAGGCGTGTTGTCTCTTATCAGCTCACCAGACTCTAATAATATTTGGTAAATAGAGCTGTTGAGTTCTTCACGGTCGTTAAACCAAAGAAGTGCACTAGCCCATTTTTGAATTGATTCGGTATCCAACTCTAGAACCAACTTACCTTTGTACTTATTAGCGCTTGGCAACTCGGTTACAGGTTCAGGTAATACGCCAAGGTAGCGCCTATTGATTTCAGCTAATTTTGTCTTGTAGAACTCCAAGCTAGCAAATCGTTCACGGCTACGTTCTAACTTGTTTTGTTTCTTCAGGGATATAGCTCTAATCTCTGATTCCGGTCCCGCCGTTTCAGTCTGTTTGTAAGCACCCATTTTTATGGTTACGTTTCTTAACTGAGCAATCCAAACCCTTGAATGCTTGCTTTCGTCTGTATGTTGCTTGGCTGTCTCGGCTGCTCTATTCACTATGTATGTGGTGTTTCTTCCTGATAATGTAGGCAACCACTTGATAAATCCGTCCGTTGCTCTGATTGTTTGAGACAAGTCATTCATCAGATCGTTAAGAGGCTTAAGTACTGAGCCACCAGCCAAAACATCTAAAAACTCTACAGCGTGTTTCGCGTGGTAAGTTCCCTCGTTTAGCTGGCACAAAAAGTAATCTTGCCAATCAAAGCTATCACCGCTAATCGTGGCCCAACTTTCTTTAGCTCGAATATTGGCGTAAATAGCTTTCGCCCCATCAGTACCAGTTGTGCACTTGTTTGGGATCTCAAAGTCTGCAAACCAGAACTTAAGAAAGTCCTCAATAAATACCTTTTCTTGCTGCTCTGGTGTTGGCGTTAATTTTTCTGTTTGGTCGGTCATGGTCTTACCTTGTTTCGGTTTCATTAGTCTACGTATGTGATCATATTTAATCGTTGGGCTATGCGAATCATGTTGCTTGAACGCTGCTCGAAGAACGCACGACAAACAATGTCCTCGTTCTTCATGGTCCCTTCGTGGCAAACAAAATGAGAGTCGTTCTTAGCACAATCGCTTAATATGTTTTTCTTTCTATCGTCACTAACAATCTTGTTAGAGCCAAACAGACACTTACCGCAACACTTCTTTTTTACTTTCATCATGGTTATAGCCTTTTTAAATCATAGTGCTGCGGTTCAATTCAGAAACCCTCATGGTTCCCGTTAGTTCTTCAATCTTTGCGAGAAGCTTGGGCGTTGTTTCTGATTTAAAAGCATCGAGATATATTGAAAGAATTACATCCCTAACGGTAACGCTCTCATCTTGAATCACGTACCCGCCATTAGGACCACGCTTTGATTTAACAATCTCCCCTTTATTGAGAAGTGCTATAACTTGCTCAACATAGGACATAGATAGGTTTAAGTGCTTTGAAATAGACTCCACACTCATAATCCCTTCGTGGACAACCAGCGTACTTACGATTGATAAAGCTACGTTTACCTTAGAGCTGAATATATTTTGGCTTTTTTGTACTTGTTTGGTCATTGGTCATTACCTTGTTTAAAATTGGTGTCGCTTAAAGGCTATGGTCATTCATAGCGAATGTGATGTGATACTTAACGCCTGTTGTACCCTCTATTAACTTGGTTCGCTTGATAGTGCGGCGTATGGCCTTATCACTATCAGGTAATCCGGCAATCTCTTCTTGAACCTGTTTGAGAGTGTCAGGGTCCATAATTGCGTTACTTGGGTACACTCCGTAATCCTTTACGAATTTATTAATTCCGTTAACCAGTGCCGTTAGACGTTGCGCTTTCAATTCATTTTCTCCACTTTGAAACCAAGCTCATGCAAAGCTGCGGTAATGATTTCTTTCTGAGTTGTCCAATCAATCGTAACGTTCTTGATGTAATTGATATCGCCTTGGCACACTTCGCAATCTTCGTCCGGCCCTTCAAAGTCACAAGCACTGCAAGAACACTCAACATCAATAGAATGCTCACCTATTAGCGGTGCCTTTAATTGGCCTAGAAAGTCTTTCTCTTCCACCAGCGTTACAAGTTCATGTTGACGCTTTAATTGTGGGCTGAAGTCTAAAACGTCTTGGTCTGGGTCAATCACTCCGTTCGTTGGTGACATCAATGTTTGAGCGCAACCAATAACGCGCCAAAGAGAAGGTGAATGACGTTCGAAACGATTAGCCAGTGCATTGATCTGGCGCTTTTCTGAGTCGGTCAGATCAACGTAGTTATCATCCCATCCATAGCTGAACACGTTGTTTTGCTCTAGCGTTTGAGCGGCGTGGATGATCTTGTATGTATTATCAAAATCTTCGGGTGTGGCGATTGCCATTTTTAATTGAACAGTTTGTGTGGTCATTGGTCGTTACCTTGTTTTAATGCTTGGCTAGCGGTTGTTACCGCCAGCCCTCTAACTGCTTTAAATTATTCCGTTACACCGTAGCGAAATTAAATACATGATCCGAGTTAATCACTTCAAAAATCTTACCGTCAATTTCCGCACCTACTACAGTACGAGGAACACCGTTAACCTCAATTTCAATGAGATCACCCTTTGGCAGTTCTTTTTCATTTTCGTATCCTATGGTGTTGTTACGGTTCCAAGTAAGCACTTCAATTTGGTGGCGAGTGATAACCATGTATTCGCAAGTCCATACAGAATCAAATAGGCGTTTAACGAAATAAAAACGTTCTGGATTCTTAGGTGTTAGTTCTTCAATCATGATTACAACCTCTTCTTTGATAGTGCTTAACATTGGCGTTTCATCCATGTGAGCTTTTTGGTGGATACGGCGGGCTAACTCTTTGAATAATTCAATTTTTCGCTCACTTCTAGGTAGCATTCCTTCAACGTCAGCAAGGTATTGCATTGCGCTAGTAGCTCGCTTTATTAGCTGCTTACTTGTCTGCTTGTCTTTGGTTGAAGTGAACTCTAGAAAGTTTTTAAGCGAAATTAGAGTGAGTTCTGGTTTTTGGTCTTGTTTGGTCATTACCTTGTTCCTTATATCGCTCGGGGCAGAATCACCCTGAACAAGTCAAATATATTTTATATATACGTAATTTACAACGATTTTATTTACGTTCGTGTCACTAAGCGGCAAATTTAAGGGTTCTCTGGTATTGAGTATTGATCTCCTGCATGGTTTCTATATCCCCACCTTTGTCTGGGTGATATATACTGCTTAGTCGCTTAAACCTGTCTTTCACTTCTCGTTTTGTTGGCTGGTGGGCGAAAACAAAGAAGTCATTTAACCTCATGCTTTCATCTATTGGTTCACGACCGCCCATACTATTGGCTTGTGACTGCTTCCTTGCTTCTGTCTCGTAAAGATCCTTGTAACTATCACGCTCCATCAAGGCTTGCTCTAACCTTGACGCGCAATAGGTGGCGTTATCAGATAACACCCTATTCTCACTAACCAGCTTATTTATCGATATTTTTGCTTGGCCTAGCGCTTGGGCCAACGTATCGGACTCACGTTTGCGAACATCAATTAAGTGTTCCCATTTTTTCTTTTCCCTCTCTGCTATCTTTCCAGCTTTGAAGTACTTAATAGCAACCTCCACCAGCGCTAATCCAACTAATATCGCTGATACTATCCAAACAATGTCTTTAGTAATCATATGTAAATCCCGTTTATTTATGATGCGAACGAATCATTTAAAGCCGATAAAAAAGCCCGAAGGCTTTTTTTTAATCTTGGTGGCTAATAATGCTCATTCTTTCCATGAACCTTCTCGCTAATGTCGCCGTGACTAACGATTTGATTAATTGCGGGTCTTTATTAAACCACTGATTAAGTGTATCTCGACCTCGACCAGATTCCTTGACTAGATCGTCAATTTTGAGGTCAAACTGTTTTAAGTATTTGGCAAAGGTTTGTTTGGTTGTTTCTTCTTTCTTACTCATGATGGGCCTGTTTTTCTATTGGTCGGTTAATTTTGGTCATTACCTTGAACGGTTATCAGTCAAATGCTGCTAACTGTTCGGCTGCTAAGTTATCACTTATGGCCGCTTCCTTAAACAATTGGGTCACATCGGACCGGATTTGCTCGGGTACGTCGTCACCTTCTGCAATGATGTATGCCATTGCATCACCAAAGCGCGGCGTAGCGGGACCATAGGCCAAAATAGCCGCCGCTAGGCCGTAGTTATCAAGCTCAACTTTAGAACGAGACAAACGACTATTGATAAAGTCACGCGGCACAATGAAATTACGCGCACAAATTGACTTCACATCCAGGGGCGTGTGTATCGATGCCCTTACCACTTCATGACTAACGCCTAACGTATCCGCTAAGATTGCCGCCAGCGTGGTTTTCATCACTTCAGGGTCAAACGTGTTATTCAGTGGTGCCAGTTCTTCAGGACTTGCAAAAGCCACCAGCATAAACGCCGTGTAGTAATCATCAGACTTAACGCCAACTAGATCGGCCGTGATTGTTTCTATTGCTTCTGACAATTCCATTATTCTGCTACCTCTGCTAGTTCTGCCAGTTCTTCGATCTCTGAAGTGTCTTCAGGTACGGGAAGGAATATCGGGCCTTCTTTTGCTTCTTCTGGTGCTGTTAGCTGTTCCAACAAAGTGGCGTACTTTTCATTAACTTCACTTAGCTCTGTTTCAAGCTCTGTGTTGCGTTGTGATATCTGATTAGCAATTGCTACGTTCACGCTCACCGCCGCCGCTGAATCCACCAGCGAATTAGTGATGTTGTTTGCTGCTTGGTTGTCGCTTATTTGTGTTAATGCTTTTGACGCTGCGCCAATAATGTGAGGAATAGGGTTAACGATTTCGTTTTTCCCTTCCGTAACTATTTTTGTTGCCGCCGCTTCTACTCGGCTGGTGATTGCTTCTGATAGCAACATTTCTTGAGTGACTGTTGTTGAGTTCATAACTTGCTGTCTCTTTTTCATGTTCGTAAATGGTTACTGATTGGAATCGGCCTACCACTCGAGCAAGTCGAACCATAAAATCAAACAAGCCAAGGCGTTTGGCCTCGGCTGATACTTTTTCACGCAGTTCCTCAATGGAGGGTGCTTGCTCCTGTTCCTGTGTCATTGGCCTCTGTTCGTTTCTTGCTGCAATCAGGGCAACCACATTCGCGCCCTTTTATATCAATAACGTCAGTGTCTATGAGGTGGCGGTAAATACTCTTAACCATTTCGGGCATTAACTGACGAATCACCGTAGTAAACTCATAAGACACAGCGTTAAGCTCTGCATTACCTTCTACTGGTGCATAAGAGACATCTACACCAATCGCTGTGCCTCCTTTTATTGGGCTAGTGAACTTAAGCAATACCGCCGCACCTTCACCGTTCAGTGCTTTGGTCAGTCTTTCAATGTGTTCATTTTTAATCTGGTCGGCCTTATCGCTCATTTTCTTCACTCCATTTGTGTATCGCTAAGATTTCTTTAGTTGGTCTAAGTTGATGCTTTGCAAACACAACGTCATAGGATCTTAAGAACGCTACGTATCGGTCAATAAGTCGAGGCTGCAAACCAATCTTTAAGTAATGTTCAAACTGGATAGCATCACGTTCAAAATATGCTGCGATTCGTTCAAGTGCTTCGCGTTCTGTGCACTTCAAGCTGTAAGAGAGCAAGCGAACCGATACCGAAAAGCCATTAGCGGCTATTTTTGTTCCTTCGGGGCTTAACATGCTGGCACCGCCTTTTTAGCGCCGTAATTGGCTAAAAATGTAGTGCGGATTTGTTTGTGATTAGCTCCCCAACGTAATAATTGGAGGTACATTCTGTCTTGTTTGGTCTTCATGGTCTGGTCTACCTTGTTTCGCTCAACTCGAACTGATCCGTTCGAGTCGCATTAGATTAAAAAAAAGATCGATTTGATGCAATCGAAATCTTAACCATTTTTGTTTTTTGCGTCCTGTGTTAGTAATTCGTCAAAGTTCCAAATGCCTGTTATCTCCCCTATCTGATCCTGTGCATCCAGCGGTAAGCGGTCCCATACATATTTAACTAAATCTAATTCGACTCCTACCTTGTCTTTGAATGCGGCGTAATGGCTACCAAGTGGTGAGTGTCTAATAGGTTCTCCCTTTGGTAACTTAGTACCGTTTACAGATCCACGGTGATGTGCCGGACAAAGGCCGTATGTAAAAAAGTGCGCTAACGGTTTAATGCTCCCATTGGTATGGTGCACTTCAACGTATTCGGCTGGCTCGGGATAATCATTGTCATATCCAAGCTTGGCACAAGCTACGCAAGCACTAGAATTAAGCATGGCCGCGATATAGATTTGTTCCGACTTGTTAGGTTTACGTCCTTTCATCGTTGTTTATCCCTTAGTGTTGCGATTTGCTTTTCAACACGATTCTTTTTTATTTGAATCTCTTTCAATCGGCGCGTTCTGCGCTCTTCGGCCATTATGGTTTCACCAAGACCACGCTTAGATAGAATGCGAATATCACTGTTGATAGTGGTTAACTGTCGATTGAGTTTGGCGATATCTCGACTAGCTGGTGACTGCTTCTTGGTTAATGTGGCTTTAGGGTCATTCTTGTACTCACGGTTTCTAAGCCATGTCAGTGGATGAACCTCGCCAGTAACATGGCCCGCATTAGTGCGGATAAAGCTCAACCGCTCTCGAGCACATTTGATCAAGTGATCAGTAAAAGCCTCGAGGTCAAAATTACCTTTGCTTTCATCGTGGCAAATCTTAGAAAACTCATTAGCGCACTGCGCTTTACTGATCTTTTTGAATCCAGATTCACGCCAAAATGACTCGAACGAAACACCAATAGTCATTAAAAAAGCTCCTCAGTGTCGTCTTCTTGTTGAGCTTTAACTTCGCTGACCGCTAGATTGGTACACGCGTTACGAATTAGTTTTTGGGTGTCTTTACTTTGAGCTTCATACAATGAGTCACGCTTACACTCTTCATAAATCACCTTCAGCTTATTCATTTCAATCGCCGTAGTTGCCTTAGCTCGGTTCGCCTTCATTCGCGTGGCAATGTTGGCGCTAATTTGAAATGATGAAAGCGAAAGCAGCAATACAGCTATTAGCCCAATCAGTAATTTTTGAAACATGGTTTAACCCTTCTTTCTAGTTAAAAACAGATACACGCCTACAACGGCCACCAGCAAATAAGCAACAAAACAAAACACCAGCATAAGAACCCCGAAAACATCATGCTCAAATTGAACATGTAAGGCCCACGCCATTTTTGAAAAATCGAACATTGATTTGATAAACATAACCAAGCCCAAAACATAAAGCAGAATAAAAGCTACGTTCTTAACCATCGTGACACTCACTTTTGAATTTAAGGTACTTATCTAACAAGCGGCCCTTTGCTTGAAACCGACCTAAACGGCCACCAGTGAACCATTGCTTATTCTCTGATAGCTCTGAACTTTTAAGCTCTTGGCCTAGAGCGAACTTAAACGAATCGATTTCAACCATATCGGATAGAGAACGATAATCGCCAACACTCACTTTCTTAGTTTGTAGATCATAGCCAGCGCACAGATCTTTGCCTTTCTGCTTACTCATGCCGAAGTGCGTAGCCAAACGACTGACTAAACCCCAACCTTCCGGCGTTCCTTCCGTTACTTGCTTGATAGTGTTCTCTAGTCGTTCCAATCTTTGGCCCTGATCTGTTTGCGTTCGCTCCATATCCACCAGCACTTGACCTTGCTCTACTAAAAATTGACCTTGAGCCGCTAGCAATTCCGTTTTTGTCAATGGCCTCGGGTCCATCTGATAAGAACCGCTCTTTCGAATGCTTGGTAATACTTCATGAGTTACCCATTTCTGGAATGGGCGCGCTTTTCTTAAATCTGTTCTCATAACAAGATCATAAAAACCAGCCTCATTAATTACTCTGAGGGATTGATTCAAACTAGCCGTTGCTTCACAGCACGTTGAAAAATCCAAAACAATGTCTTTTAACAGTTTTTTATCCTGCTCATCTACATGATTACGAACAGAGGATCGAGTTGATACCAATCCGATTTTTTCACCGACTTCGTTGGCTATGAACCAAACATTACCTTCATCATCAAGGATTGCCGTGAGATCGCCAAAAAGTGGCTTTTTAAATATTTGTACTTTACTCATTGGTCATTACCTTTTGTTAAGCCCGCTATACGGTCACTAAACTTGTGTTTCTTCCCGCTTCTTTTGAACTCTTCCCTTTGCTGATCCGCAAGACTTACGGCGCTATGCACTGGCAAAGCCTTTAACACCTCTCCCTCTTCTCGTAACTCACCCTTCAGCTCAAGCTCGTCAGCTACGCGTAAATACTTAGCGAACTCACCAAACTGTTTGCTTGCTGTGGCCCTCTTCAAATTCCAACCTGTTGAAGCAACAACGTGCTTTTCCGCTCGGCCTTCTGGTTGGTTTGCTTCAAATCGAACAAACGCCCTTTCGAGTTCTTTTTTCGTTCTTAGGTCCACCAGCGCGGCGAACTCTCCAAGTGTCGGCGGGAATCTATCTCCTTCGGATAAACGCTCACGACAAATGTTGATCATTCGACTAGCTTGTTTGTCCGTCAGTGAAATTAGGAAGTTCACCCACTCGTCGCTCGGCTGTTCCCCATTCATTGAACTCCAAAGGTTCCCGTACATCATGGTTAACCGTTCCCATTGACTCGCCACCTTGGGATGAAATATCAGATCCGTAACGCTCGATGTATGATCGTTGTGTAGCTGTTCGTGACTTCTTGATTGCTGGCATGTCATTTGATGCGATTCTGAGGTGGACGGGAAAGATTGATTGATCCGCGTGTTCTCCATAAGCGATTCCATTGAGTTCTGGTGCGTGGCTTGCTTGTCCATGGCGTTGGTGTCCTTGGGTTTGGTTGTGCGGGTTACTTGCAGAGTTCAAGGCGTTTTGCATCCAACTAAAATCAAACTTCGCCCAACCGCGATCAGACCAAAAATCTAAAATCTGTTCATTGCTGTAACCAAACTGGCGCGCCTTCTCAAGTTCTGGGGCTAGGTTCTTGATCACTCGGTCTGTAATTACTTTGTTTCCGCGCAATTTGATGTATTCAACGATTTGTTCGTCTGTGAGCTTTAGCGGTGAAAAGTCTAAGGTTTGATACTTCTTAGGAATGGGACTTTTTTTACTAATATCTTTAGGATTACTGGTAGTAGGATCTATGGTAGTAGGATCTGTGTGATTTATTTCACACCCGGCTGTGATATTTTTCACACCAACCCTGTGATTTATTTCACACCCAGATGTGATTTTTTCCACACCAACCAACTCCGATTTTTGAGTGCTAGTTAATCGCCATTCTTTCCCTTTTTGAGTGATTTTAACGAGCGATCTTTGATTGGTAGAATTGCGCTTTACCAACCCCTTTTTCTCTAAAGCAAGTAGGTTAATTTGAACGGTGTTAGGCCTAGTGAAAAACAGAGGCAATTCATCAATAACTTTCTGTTTGCTAATCCACTTGTACGCTTGGTTATCACTAACCATATCGTCACCCCAAGACTCTAGATCGTAAACGAACGCCATTAACGCCGCTTGTGCGCCATTAAGCTCCCATTCAACTGACTTCACTTGATTGATATTTACGGAGTACTGCATTATCATTTCCTAGTTCGTATTTTGTTGGTAAGCCTTGTCAGGGAACTTATCAATTACTCAAACCGCCTCCTTTGGCGGTTTTTGTTTATTCAATGTCTGCAATTTCTTGGCGAATCTTCGCTAAGTTCTCTTCATGGTCCTTTTCGTTAAACTCTTCGGTGATTGGTGAGCTTGTAATTAGCTTGGCGTTAACCAATTCAATCTTTACGCTGAACCACACAGACAATTCCATATTGAGCTTTTCAGCAATGTCATGATCGTTGTGTACATCCAGGTCATATCGAGCACACAAACAGGTATAAACCCCCAAAGCGGCCATACTTAGGTCTTTCTCAAGAGCGTAAACAGGCACAATTATTTGCCCGTTGATTTCATTGAATTGCATTTTGGTGGGACTCCTTTAATGACTTTTGGCTAAGAGAACGGCGGGAACGAGCAATAACAGGCGTTGCATAGGGGCAACTGGTGAGCGTATCGCTCCCGTTCTCTTACCAAAAATCATTAATTTGAAACTAACAAGGTTCCCGCCTTGCTCACTTCGAGAATAAGATTCTTGATCGAAACACTCATGCAAATCAACCACTTTATTATTTATAAGTGGCAAATAATTACGTCAGTGAACTTTTTGTATTCTTTTTATTGCTGAAGTGTGCCGTTAAGTTCATACTTATGACACGTAATGAACAAGAGAGAGATTCTATGAAAAGCAAGCTAGCGTTAAATATCGAACAGAGGAAACGTGATCTAGGAATCGCGACCAATTTACAGCTATCACAACTTTCTGGTGTTAGTCGTGCTGTAATAACCAACGTTCAACTTCAACCACATAAAAGCATCATGCTAGAAAGTGGCTTGATGTTAGCTAAGGCGCTAGATTGCCGTATGGAATGGCTGGCTACTGGTGAAGGCCCGGTAAATCTTGATGATGTAGAACGCCACCAAAGGATTGCGTTTGGCTGTCCTGTCCTAACTCTTGGTGATATAGCCAAGTCTCCTATAGGAAGCCTTATAGAGCAGTCAGTAGAGGATGTTAGTAGAGAACGCATACCTTGCCCGATGGGTAGTAACGAGCACCGCTTCGTTATACGAATTAATGATGCTATCGGTAAGTATTGGGCTGGTGGCTTGATGTACTTTGAAATTAACAGCACGCCGACTAATGGCAAGCCTGTTTTAGTTTCTATGGGTGATGGAATTGAGATCATGGAATACGCTCGAGCGCATGGCCGCGTATTCTTCAAATCACTAAGCGAAGATATCCCACAAGAATTAAAATTCATTGAAAAGACGGATGAAATGACCGTTCTAGCCAGCTATGTGGCTTACGCAGCAAGCTAAAAAAATAGACTAAATTCCTGTTCAGAACTTCTAAACGCCCCATTCGGGGCGTTTTTTTTTGCCTCAAATTCAGAGCTTACAATAATTCTTTTTGATTTTTTTATCGCCAATCACTTCACATTTGAGAATACGATTGTTAATCTATGTCTCGTTCGGAACACTACGGGCAAAATTAAACCCCGCACGAAGGCGGGGCTTAACACAAGGTAATGACCAACCAGACTAACCAAAAGGTAAGGAAGGTTGTTCATGTTCGCTAGCCGACCAAAGCAGCGAACGTGTTTATATTAACACAGGATTAAGGTAGTTCAACCATGACCGATACAACAAGCGCCAATAAACCAGATGTAGATAGCCGTATAACAGACTTTCCTGAGCTAATGCAGCAACTAGATGCGGGCGTTATTTCTACAGTTCTAGGGCTGGCACTCTCTAACGTTGCTCGCGCTGTAGCAAACTCAAATAAGCAAGGCGCTGTCACTCTCAAACTAACTGTTAAGCCTAATTCGACTACAGACAATTCAATCGTTGATGTAATCAGCGATATCAAAGTTCTTGAGCCTAAGCCTAATCACGGCGCCAAGGTTGAAGACTTCCGCTATGGCTCTGTAGCCTTTGTTGGATACGGCGGCAAGCTCTCTTATGACCGCCCTAAGCTCGATGTAAACCACCAACGTCAGTTAGATATTCATGCTGGCATCACTTCTCTTTCAATCGGTAAATAGGTAATAAAATGTCTGTAACCCCAGAAGCAATTAAACATATCGCTAAAATCTCTCACGTTCCTGAGTTCCTTAAGCAACTTGAAGACGCGAATACACAAAGTCAGTTAGTGATGATCCCTGAAGGTTTCAAAGTTCAAGACCTTGAATCACACCAAGCACACCGTAATAGCTTGCGTGGTGAATTTAAAACTCCGGTGATCGCTGAGTTCGTTAACTACGCTGAAAAGTTCCCAACTGAGTCAGCTAAGACCTTCATCGATGTTGAAACAATGTCAGCATGTACCGTGTTTGACTTAGGTGACACTGAGCAAGCGGGCCACCAACGTCACAAAGCAACATTGAAACTTCGTAAAACAGCACCTTTCAAAGTTCTGTTACAACGTAATGGTCGTCAAGCAGAACAGCGTGAAATGGCTGAATGGCTTGAAGATAACACCGACTTCCTGAAGGCATTCGATGGTAACGGCGAAGTAATTGAAATGTCGAAAGCGATCGCTGCTGTTCGTGAACTGTCGTTTGAGCATAAGCGCGGGCGTGAAAGCAAAGTTAATAACTTCTCTGAACATCAAAGTGAATATGAATCAATCGCTACTAAGACGCGTGAAGATCTTGTACTTCCTGCGGCGTTTGTATTCGAGTGCATCCCGTATCAAGGCCTTGAATCTTTCCGCTTTGAGCTTCGAGTATCAATTAAAGGTGCTGACTTAATTAACCTACGCATTAAGAACCTAGAAGCGAAAGAAGAAGAGATCGCGCAATCGTTCTTGGATCTTCTGAAAGAAACGTTTGAAGAAAAAGAACTGACTCAACCGCTATTCATTGGCGAGTGGGACTAATCACTTAACTGGCCCGCTCCTATGAGTGGGCTAACCAAAGCAAGGAATTATAATGGCCGACCAAACCCAATCCCTAGACGTTACCGTTAATCACCTTCTTACAATGGTTCGCAACCAATTAAGTAACCTTGGTTCGCTGGTGGATACTCACGCCACGAACGTAGGCGAATCACTTGATGCTGAATTATCTGATTACAACAACATGGTTCAAGCGCTAGAGGACGCAGACAAAGCGAAAGTTCAGCTTGAGCTTAAGGTAATCGAGTTAGAGAGCAACCTAGAGAATCGAGAGCTTGAACATACAAATCAGTTATCAACTCTACGTTCTGAGTTCACCCAATTGAAAATCAAGCTGGAAACGTGGAGCGCAATGAAAGCCGAACGTGACGAACTCAAGGCCATGGACCCGAAGGCACTTAAGAAAAAGCTTAAGGAAAAATCGAACCTAGCGGCCGAACGTCTTACCGGGCTACAAAAATCAAAACGTGAGAACGGTGAATATCGCCGTGAGAACTCTCAACTTAAAAAGCGTGTAGCTGTACTTGAAGAAACGGCACTAGAGGCTGGTAAAGAAGTTGAACGACTTCACAACCAAGTCGTTCGCCAAGATGGTGATGTACTAAACAAGGTATTCAAAGGCAAAGACGGCCTTGAGTGCTTTATCTATCTATACCATTGGGGTTTATCTTTCAGACCGGATAATGGTGCGATTAAAACGATTAACGATTCTGATTTCCATATCGTGATGAGAACTAACCGAGGGATCAACCTTTGTGTTTCTTGTTCTGATTACTTCGTGCCGTTCATGCCAACGTGTACCGACTTGGAAGGTTATCTACCAGAAAGTATCTATGACGCTATGACTGAGGTGTTTGTCGATGAAATGGGTAAGTCTCACCCTTACCTACTAGAACGTATGGAATGGGCGAAAGAAACAGCCCTTGAGGACGTTGACGCACTTACTAGCAAGCAACTTAAGCTACTAGCTGAAGCTGACTTTTACAGCGTGTACAGCGTGATTCACTTACCAGACGCAACTTTGGCACAGCGTGTTAGAGGCCTTTCTATTAAGTCGGCTACTGAACTACGAAAAACAGTACATGAGAAAATAGTTAAGCCTTGGTGCTTAGAGAACTGGACCAAAGAACAAGTTAAAGCTTACGGATAAAGGTTAAGAACATGACGACACTAGACGAAAAATACAGCGTAATTTTTGCAGATCCACCGTGGCTTTACCGTGACAAGGCAGATAGTGGCAAGCGTGGTGCTAAACACCAGTACAAAGTCATGACAGCAAGAGATATTAGCCGCTTGCCAGTAGATAAGATCGCGGCTGAACAATGTGTTTTGTTTATGTGGCATGTTCCAACCCAACCGCGTGAAGCTTTAATGGTCCTTGAGGCTTGGGGCTTTAGGTTCATGACTATGAAAGGGTTTACTTGGGGTAAGCATTACAAGAAAGCGACTCACAAGTTTTGTATTGGTATGGGCCATATGACACGCGCCAACTCTGAAGATTGCTTGATCGCAGTTAAAGGGAAACTACCGGAACGTTTAAACGCTGGTATCTGCCAGTTAGTCATGGGACCAAGACACGAAAACAGTAAAAAACCTGAAGTATTCAGAAAGCTGATCACCGACTTGGTTGGAGATCTTCCTAGAATTGAATTGTTTGCCCGAAGTGATACCACTATTGAAGGTTGGGATTGCTTTGGGAACGAATATTTTGGCGACAATAAAGTTATTTATGATGGATCTAATTTTGTATTAAGTGAGGAAAAAAACAAATGAATGAAGCAAACGGCGTAGAAGTTCCAAAGCTTATCTCTCAAGAGAAGTTATTAGATCGATACAAACCATTTTCAAAGACAGACGGCAAGCCAATGTCTAAGCGCGCTCTTCACAAATGGCGCAAAGATCGCGGATTTCCAAACCCAATTATTAATTCTCCGCGCTCTCACTGGAAATTTACGGATGTACTAGATTGGGAAAAACAGAACGGATATGAAGGTTTACTATAAATAGTTTTTATTCTCATTGAATTAACGCGATTATTTAGATCAATTCATGGTCGAGTAAGTATTGAGATGACTAAGCAAGTGGCGGCGAAGAAAATTGATCTGCAATTCTAGCCGCTATGGCTTCAACAAGTGTTGCTACTAACTTAACTACCACCTCAAAAGTGCCCCAAACCGATTTAGAGCAAAAATGTTATCTACCGATCCTTATAGCGACTTTCCATACCAAAACTAATTGTTAGGTAAAAGGCATACCATGTACCTATAGTTGTCTGTTTATGGGACACCTACTTCTATCCATTTAATGTATTTCCAATTGCGCAATACGATCTATTTACGCATGAAAGTGTTGTTTTATGCGTAAATAGATCATATTGTAAGGCTGTGTCGTTAAACAATGAAGAGGTGCATTAAAATGGCGTTTAGAGCAGATGAAGAAAAAAAAAGGGGTTATGAGAAAGCCCTAAACTACTTAGTCCCAAGAGATGGTAGTCCAGAACTTAGGGAGCAAGCTAGACAGCTAATTATAGACCTAATCGACAAATATGGTCCTGTAATTGACTCATACCCATCTTGGCACCCTATGGTGTCTAATCATGATGATAGATACCCTGTTACAACTCCTAGCTATGAATGTGGCTATAAGGGCTTGGATCATACAATATTCCTTGCTCATGGCTTTATTACTTGCCCTTACCATGGCGCGGACGAGGTGATAGATGCTGTGAATAGGCTGCCTAATAACCATGTAGCTGAAATCGTAGCAGAACGCCTAGAGATTCCTTTATACAACTCAGCAACCGAATCAGTATTAGTTAAATGTGAGTGGCATGATGCTCTACCTTTAGATCGTATGATCCCTAAACACATAGCAATTCCACTAATGCTAGAAAAAGAAATTCCTTGTTGGAGATGGTCAACGTTTGGGGAAACTTGGGAAACGATGAGACCTTATTTTTTAGGTGATCCATATGGTAGTAGATCGTCTCTTTTTGTTAGCCAAGAGACTGGTCATGCAATGAAAACAATTTGGAATGCGATTATCAATACAGGAATGTATGGCCCAATTCGAGTATAAGTAAGGGAAATAGTGAATCAGCACATAAGTAATTGTTATTAAATGCTTTATAGTAGAATCGCACTGAAATTTTCTGATTTAGTATGCAGATTTCCACGTATCACTTTTGCAGTAGACCTTTCAAGGAGTCTGTAGCCAAATGTCAAATAAAGAACCAAACAAAGTTCTGCAATGTTTATCAGTAACAGTAATGCTGGGAGTATCCTTGTATTTTGGTTCGATGAGTAAGCCAACAGAAATGGCATTGGCTATAACAGCTGGCTTCTTAGGGCTAATATTTGCCAATCTAGATAAATTCAAGAGCTTTAGAGCCGGAAATCTTGAAGCTCAATTGAGAGAAGAACAAATAGAAGCTGTTTTAGAAAAAGAAACTGAAACTTCGATTGAAGGAATAGACGAAGTCAATGCTCAAGTACCGAATGTTAATCTAGTTTCCGAAAGCTCGAAGAATGTCCTGACGGCCTTACAAGACCATAAATATACATGGCGCTATGTATCAGGCTTGTCTAAAGAAACAAACCTAACTCGAATTCAAGTTAAAGAGTCACTTCAATGGCTTTCAGAACATGGTTATGTTAAGAAATCACTTGGTAAAAATGGGGAAATTTGGGCGTCTACCCCAGAGGGACGCTATCTATTTGCATTAATTCGTTTTAACAGTATGGTCGATGCATAGGCACTAAAACGATGCCGTTAGCTTTATTTCGTACTAACTAATTTCTACTCATATGCCAGTTTGGCAACTTAGAGGGTTTTATGGATTTGTTTGAAAAATATCAGACATTCGTTGCAGGCTTGATTGGTTTTTTAGGAGTGATGGCTACTATAAAAGCAAACAGTGAGCAAAATAGAGCACAATTACGTGAAGAAAGAAAACAAGAAAGTAGTGCTCTTAGGTGTACATTAATAGAAGAACTTCGGCTAATTTCGGGCTCGAATACCTTGAACATAGAGGGTCTAAGTAATCGTAAGGTCTATCCCATTGCGTACATCCCTTCAACCCCGCATATTCAAGCGTTTAAACAATTAGTACCCAAGTTTGGACTACTGAATGCTAACGAAATTAAGAAAACAATGTTGGCTTATCAGTTGATTCAAGAGCTACCTGATAGGCTTCGCTTCTTACAAACAATGGATCAATCGGTGCATATCGAAAATTTTATCGCTATAGATGAATCACAGTGTAACAACGCAGTAGAAGTTTTTGATTCGATGCTTAGTCCCGTACTACAAGCTATTGAAATATTAGAGTGTTACGATAAACCTTAGTAATCATTTACGGCTAGTTTAAAATATAATCCAGTAAAAAGCTGAACCCACTCGATATTTAGATAGTTATCGGTGTTCCTTCAAGAGGTCTATCGTTGTTTAGTTGTGTATCAGTAAATTAACCACTAAGCGAGAGGTTTTACTGTACCTCAGGTAATCCGTGAAACCCTAATTTAGGACAGTATATAACTCGAAAATGTCCAAAACCATCACAGGCTGAACTTTTACCTGTGGCACGTTGTGATTACCGAGGGAGGTTGACGGTCTAAATACCGAAGGATTCTGTCGCTGCTCTATTCATAGTAGTCCACTATTGCAGATTAGTTTCTATTCGATAATTGATTCCTCGGCACGTGCCTCCCGTAACTCTCTTGTATTCAGCTTTTCTTCAAGCCAGATGTTCCTTACTGTTGAGTGACTAATCGAGATGTTAAAACGCTTTCTCATCTCACCACTTATCCTAATAGAGGTTAGGTGAGGCGATTTGAGTGTTAATGAGATGACGATATTTCGAGTCTTTTCATCGATGCGATTATTGTTGTGTGATTGACCATACAGACGTTTCAAAGCAAGTGGGCCATGGGCTTCAAGCAATTGACGGTTGTTGTGAATGCTTTTGACAGAACAACCGCTTTGTCGGGCCGCTTCTCTAACATTCCCTAACTCATTGGCAAGCTCTATAGCCTCGATCTTTTTCTGAACCTCTTCTCCGTATTCTTTCCTAGAGCTAGGCTCAGTAAGCTCTTTAATCGATAACTCTCGGTCAGCAAAGTAAGCCGTAAAACCACCATCAAGTTGCTTACGTAATTCGACTTGTTGACTCACGATAGAGTGCCGTAATGGGGAGGTGATTTGATACATTGCGTTGGCGTAACTGAAGGTATGATCTCGACGGATTTTTCGATATTCTTTTTGAATACATATCGCGTCAATGTTGAGGTACTTCGGAACGGGTGTATGCTCAGAGCGCATTAATTTGGCGTTGACTGTGAGGGTCGTTGCCCAATACTCAGGGATGAAGGTATTTTGTAGGTAGTTATTTGCACTGATCATATCAGTAACCCCAGCCAGCCTTAACTCAGGGACTAGACGATCTTGGAACGTATCAAAGGCACGTTCGATGCGACCCTTGCCTTGAGGCGAATTGGCAAAAATAATTTCTATACCCAGCTCTTCACAGGCTCGTTGCATCTGGGAGAAGTGGCAACGTTTTGGTCCACCGAAGATGCCAGCTCTATCGACATACAGAGTCTTAAAAAGACCTTTTTTCTTGATATAAGTTTTCATTACTTTGAGGCATCCTTCGGTGGTTTCTGAAGGAAAAAACTCCGCATGAACCTCACTGGTTGCATCATCAATCATGGCGATAAGACAGGATTTTTTATCACCGAACCAAAGGTGCGGACTGCCGTCCATTTGCAGCATTAAGCCTTCGGCTTCCATACGCTCACGTCGTCTTCTTACCTTAGAACGTCGATGTTTGGCTCGTTTTACATGATGGATTTCATGTGCCCAGGTACGAAGCGTCTCCCGTTTTACTTTGATACCTTCAAATACCTCTAACATATCGGCGAGATGAAGCATGTTAAAGTCGTAATACTTGGTCTTTATAAGAGCTTGAACTTGTTGCTTTAAGGTAATGGGGATTTTATTAGCGGGTGCCCTTCCTGTGTTGCCATGAACCACAAATCGGATACCATCAGAGCGATATCGCCTGAGATAACGTTCGATGGTTCTGCGAGACTTCTTGAGGAGCTTAGAGGCATTAGTAATTGAGATTTTACCGAGAGCAACTTTTGCGATGATATCCACGGTAAGCTGAGATTGAGTATCCATAACGATCATCCTATACACCCCTGACTAATTCGTAGCACTAGTCAAAGGATTACGTAAAAATAGAGACCGTCAATTTCCCTCGGTAATTAAGCGAATGACAAAGTCGCTTGGTAGTTACGATACGACAGAATCGCTTGGTGATCACATTTTACCTGTGGCACGTTCTACCTCAGAAATGCCCCATTCGGTGTTAGTACTTTTACTCATTCACATCCTGTTCATGGGCTTTTGCCCTACTAAAAGTTATCTATTCTTAAATTGCTGTTAGTTGTGAACCCTCGTGATGTATCTCGGGGTAAATTCGACATGTCTATCAACGATCTGGCACTTTTATTTTGTGGATGAATGTCAACTCCGCATGGAGCTGTAACAGTAAGTACATCGTGCATGCACGGGAGTATCTATTTTAAATTTTCAGGCTTGAACTCATTCGTTTGACGCGTTCTTAAGCAACATAACGATAAAAAAGTGCTAGATTACATATGGTTACTCCACTGCTTTATTTTAAATAAAAGAGGTTTTCTATATGTCGATTGATTATGAGTATATTCAAAAGTTTCTAGTAGCCGCAGAAGACTGTGTGCCTGATTTCAAGCTTAATCAACCTGAGTTTTCTGAGTTCTTTGACCCTACATCTCAAGATAAGTTAAAAACTCTTCTTTTTTATTTAGAGTTGTTAAATGACTTAAATCTTATCGAACCACTGTCTGGGCCAAAGAATTTGGGTGTTCAACGTTTTGGAGAAACATATAAACCTCATTATGTACCCATTCGTTTAACGGCCCAGGGACATCAGTTTTCAGCAGACTTAAAGAAGACTGGTATGGTTGACAAATTTAAAGAAACTCTAGTAGAGCAAGGCCCACTAGCTGCCGTTAAGCTAGTCACTTCACTTTGCTCGAAGTTAATTGATAAAAAGGCTTCAGATTTAGAATTGATATAGTTAAGAGCGAGCGACTTGTTAAAATTGCATGTATACGATGTATCTGCTCTGAGGATCTCAGATCAGACAGGTTGCTGAAGAATGCTGCACAGGCTTTTCGTTGGGACTGAAAAGCCTAGATCCTCGTGAAATGTATAATTGTCCAGTATGTGGTTTATTGAACGCAACAGTACTTAATGCACACCCTTGCAACAAAGCTTCAAGAAACCAGTGAGTTAAAGTCTGTATAGCAGAAAACGGTAGATTTTAAATTATGGTATAAATTCATTTCATTTGAATTTAATGGGAGTTTTAGGTGGAAATACAATCAAAACATAATGATGATGCAATTCAGTTGCTTGAGCGTCGATTGCAGGATGACATGATAGCTTTTAGTGAGGAGTATTCATGCTTTACAAAGGGAATTGTTGATATGTATATCTACGCTCGTGATTTTCTAAGAATGAACTTAGGGGATGAAGTCCTGCGCGGATATGCCGATTCAGTTTTCTATTCATGCGTTCGGTTTGTTCGAAGTCTTTACTTAGATGAAAGCGCAAGAAAGATTCAATTTTCAGATCAACAGTACCCCCAAACTTTGTTCCCTGATGAGCAGTACAACGCTGCAAAGAGGAACTATGAATTACTAATAGAAAAATACGAAGAGTTTACGGGCTAACACTTTCTAATCGTATTATTTAACGTTACGTCACTTAATGCGCACAACAATAATCAGTCCTTCGATCTAGCGCGAGTTCACTGCTCGCGCTAGCTACCCACAACTTGATTTGCAATACCTGTAGTTATTGATGGTTTGCTAAATTAGCAAAAGCACTAGCTAATAAGTGTCCAGAAACGTGTGACAAAAGATGGTCAAGAAAAATCATAAATGCCTAGTGAACTGTGTTAGTTGTGGCTTTATAATTTCACTTAACCATCTTCAACTAAATGCCCTTTAGCAGCGATAAAAAAGCATACACATTAGAAGCATGCTCAATAAAACTCTTGTACTCACACGCGAATGAACATGAATTTTACTCTATACTCCACTGCGGGCTTTCTTTAGCTTGTTCATTAAAAATACTAACGATCGCGCATAGCGGCTATTTTTATTACGACTGTTTTGCTGACAAAGCTAATCTAATGTTGTTCACCGCTTCGTGCCAGATGTGCATAGCCTTTTCCTGTTGTTTTAAATACAGGCCTTTGTTATACACGCCCATGGTTCCACCCATGATATGACCTAGCATTTTCTCAGCCACATACGGCTCTATTTCCAAGTCTGAAAAGTGAGTACTCAACGTATGTCGCAGAACGTGAGGCGACCACTTAGGAACGCCACAAGGTTTAAATGCCTTACGGATACGCTCATAAAACGCAGACTCTCTTAATACCTCGTTAGGATACCACCCAGAAAAGCACCATCCCGCGCCGGTGGCATTCTCCATCAAGTAACGAAAATGCTCTCTAACATACTCCGGTATTGGTCTAACTATCGGTACATCCGTTTTGCTTTTCTCTTCCGGTACAGTCCAAATGGTAAAGTCTTCGTTCACATCACCCACGGCCATGGTCCTAACTTCACCAGAACGCGCCCCCATGAACATCATGATCATCATTCCGGCCGCTGTCGAAGGATCTACTTCAGCACATCGACTATAAAGCGTTCCGAGTTCTTGCATAGTCAAAACGCGCTGTCGTGGTCTGGACTTCTCACCCACATAATTGGACTGAACAACCGCGACTGTATTTGATTTAACGAGACCTAGCGTTAACAAGTACTTGCTGCATTGTTTGCTATAGGCCAATAGCATTGTGCTAGTCACCTTTAGCTCTATCTTACAAACGTTAACCCAATCTTGTGGTGTCATATCATCAAAGATCCGGTTACCAATCTTAGGAAGTATGTGTTTGCTAATGATTTGCCAAACGTCACCCGCGCTTTTGTTGCGCTGCTTTAAATAGTTTTCATACCAATATTCAAAGCCTAGCTGGATTGTAAGCCGTTCGGTGTTTTGGGTTATTGCGTTTTCTCTTTCTGTTCTTGGATCCTTACCTTCTTCTAATTGCTTTCGGGCCTCCGTATGCTTTTCTCGAGCCTCTTTTAATGAGGTTTCGGGATAGCTACCGATCTTCATAATTGCGGATTTCCTCGCAAATCTAAAACGATAATAAAAGGCCACGTTCCCACTTTTAGAGAAACGTGCGAGTAATCCCCCGCTATCTGCAATATCCTTGTGTGGTCGGTCTTTTGGAAAGTTGGTCTTTGATCTTAATACCTTGTCAT
The DNA here is from genome assembly GCF_024347615.1 of Vibrio splendidus. NCBI lineage: Bacteria > Pseudomonadati > Pseudomonadota > Gammaproteobacteria > Vibrionales > Vibrionaceae > Vibrio > Vibrio splendidus. The sequence continues at coordinate 2,105,068 of NZ_AP025508.1, forward strand.
TTAGTGCCATGGTCTACCTTTTATATGCACACTCCGGTTTGTGATTATATGCACAGCTATATACACACTTTGCTTTACTGTGCACACTGAACTGGTAATATCAAAGACTCAACAAGACCGAACAGTGCACGCCAGATGCATTGATAAATATACTATACACGGCTATTTGATGCCTTTCTACGAACCATCTATTCAAGGTTAATTATTTTTATGAAAGAAATCCCATTTCGTTGGATTGACAAATATCTCATTCACCTAAAAATCCAAGAAAAGTTCTATCTACTCTTCTTATTACCTCTTCTCGCCCTGGTTATATTAACTCTTGTTTTAGATAGCGCCGCAGACTCTTTACTTGCTCATCTTTATCAAGAAGAAATGCTCTTGATGAAAGGACTTATCGAAGCGGGTCAACTGACGAAAGATCAAGTTGCTCAACTTGTCAGTAATTCTGAAACCATCTCTTTAGGCTATGGTGTTGGTTCCGTCTCAGTTATGAACGGTGCATTCAGCTTGGTTGCGAACCATGACCAAAACTTATGGTCAGCTCTATCTACGACTCAGGTTTCAATTATCGCAGTAACCCTAACGCTGATCGCGCTAGGTGTTTACTACATCATGACTTTCATCGGCGGCGCAATGTTCTCTATGAACAAAGCGTTAAGCACGCTAGCGAGTGGTGATCTCACCTGCCGTATGAACTACTTCCTCGTTCGCGATGAGTTCAGTGAAATCGCAATTACTATTGATAAAGTAGCAGAGCGCGAACAAAACATGGTTCTATCAATCCAAGAGTCTGTCGCACTCATGCAGCAGATCAGTTCTGACTTAAACCAGTCGACACAACAGAGCTCAGACATCTCGGGTAACCAACAAGAACATCTGAATAGTTTGGCAAGTGCAACGGAACAAATGGCGGCAACGATTCGTGAAGTCGCAACCCTTGCTCATGAGTCTAGCTCTCAAACTATGGACGCTCGCGGTGTTGCACAGAGTGGCCAAGTAAAAGTTTCAAATACATTGGAATCTATCTCAAGCCTATCTAAAGAAATTCAATCAGCTTCGCAAGCGGTAGAAGAGCTTGATGCTAATGCAGCGCAAATTGATGAAGTGGTCGCAACCATCAATGGCATCTCAGAACAAACTAACCTATTAGCCCTGAATGCTGCCATTGAGGCTGCACGTGCTGGCGAGCAAGGTCGTGGATTCGCTGTTGTTGCCGATGAAGTCCGTGCCCTTGCCGGCCGTACTCAACAAGCGACTGTTGAAATCCAAAGTATGATTGAATCATTACAACGTAACAGCCAATCACTGACAAAATTGATGGAAGTGACTGTTAGCAATGCTAACGAAGGTCAAACATTGATGTCGGAAGTAAACGTTGAGATCGGCTCGTTAGCTGAAAAGAACCAATCTATTTCTGATAGCAGCACTCAAATTGCTACTGCTGCTGAAGAGCAAGGTGTTGTTGCTGACAACATTGCACAAAGTGTTGAAGAGATTCGTCATCAATCAGACAGCATCTGTGAAATGATCAGTAAGAGTAATGTAAATGTTGACCAACTTCGTAAGCAAAGCGATACGATGGAAGGTTTGCTGACAGGTCTCAAAGCTTAATACTGATATCTAACCACTATGTGTTAATTAATCATTGCTAGGGCTGCTTCTGCAGCCCTTTCTTATTTGCTTTTCCCTTGTACTTCCCCGACAATACCCCTCCTTCAAATTCAACAAACAGAGTAAATTATGACTCCTTCAATTCATCTAGCTAAAGGCCGAGATAAATCACTACGCCGTAAACACCCTTGGGTATTTTCACGCGGTATCGATAAGGTCGAAGGCGAACCACAACAAGGTGAAACTGTAGACGTATATGCTCAAAATGGTCAGTGGCTCGCAAAAGCAGCTTACTCACCAGAATCTCAAATTCGCGCTCGTGTTTGGACATTTGAAAAGGAAGAAATCAATAAAGCGTTTTTCATCAAAAGATTTAAAGACGCACAATCACTACGTGAAGATATCATCGAACGTGACGGCCTAACGGGATACCGATTAACGGCGGCTGAATCTGACGGCCTGCCAGGTATTACTATCGATAAGTACCAAGATTTCTTAGTTTGCCAACTACTGAGTGCTGGCGCGGAATTCAACAAAAGCGTTATCGTTGAAGCTTTAGTTGAATGCTTCCCTGAATGTAATATTTACGAACGCTCTGACGTAGCGGTTCGTAAAAAAGAAGGTTTAGAGCAAACCGTCGGCGTACTGCATGGCGAAGAGCCACCTAAGTCAGTAGTGATTGAAGAAAACGGTGTGAAGATCAGCGTGAACATTATGGAAGGCCACAAAACGGGCTTCTACATGGACCAACGTGATAGTCGCAAAGAATCTATGAAGTACGTTAAAGGCAAAGATGTCCTTAACTGTTTCTCATACACCGGTGGTTTTGGCCTTTACGCACTTAAAGGCGACGCAAAGCGTGTGATCAACGCAGATGTATCTCAACTTGCTCTTGATACAGCTAAGTTCAACGCTGAACTTAACGAGTTTGATATCTCGAAAAAGCGTGCTGTATTCCTAAACGCTGACGTATTCAAACTACTTCGCGAATACCGTGACCAGGGCACTAAGTTTGACGTAGTGATCATGGATCCACCAAAGTTTGTTTCAAGCAAGAACAACCTAACTTCAGGCGCTAACGGCTACAAAGACGTTAACATGCTAGCGATGCAAATCCTGAAGCCAGGTGGAACACTACTCACCTATTCTTGCTCAGGTTTGATGGGTGCTGACCTATTCCAAAAAATCATTGCTGATGCAGCTCTAGATGCAGGCAGAACAGTGAAGTTTGTTGAACGCTTCGAGCAAGCAGCCGATCACTTGATCGATACAGCTTACCCAGAAGGTTTCTACCTAAAAGGCTTCGCTTGTAGGGTGCTTTAATTTTAGTACTTTAGAATCTAGCTTTGATAGCAAAACTGACGTATTAAAAAAGGGCCTTGCGGCCCTTTTTTGTTATTGGTCTGGTAACTGTTTAAATAACTGGCTCATCAAGTCGTCCAACTGCTGCCCTGTAACTTCTCCAGATCCTAACCCAGAGATTTGGTTTGCAGCTCCATCAAGTACTATGGTTTGAGTATCTCCAGCATGCCCCGCAGATTCAGAAATTGTTATCACCAAATCATTACCGGAAGCTTTTTCAATAACTATATGATCTAGCAAATCACTCATAGTATTCTCATTAGGTAGTAGCTGAGATACATCTAAATGATCCTCATCGATAGTAAAGTCCGTAATTGTGTCAACATCATTCTGGAATGGTTGGTCAACCCATTGGAATAAATCATCACCATCGTCCCCGCTTAAAATATCATCTCCAAGGCCACCAATAAGGATGTCATTACCATCCTCACCTCTCAAATGATCATCTCCCGAGCCACCGATAACAATATCATTACCACTACCTGCTCGAATGTAGTCACTTTCCGAACCACCATCTAAGTAATCGTTACCAGAGCCACCGGAGATTAAATCGATACCAGATTCTCCCAGAATAACATCATCTCCTGCACCGCCTTGACCTACATCAGCCCAGCTTGGCGCTACGTACGGAGATTCAAGAGTACCGTCCTCATTGTTACCTTGGTAAATATCGTCGACATCTAGTTCAACGAACTCTGTAGCATCCTGCAAATCAAATGCCGCATTGCTGCCACTATCGCCAAGATGGATAATGTCATCAAAATCACCACCTTCTACATGGTCATTATCACCACCGGTAACAATCAAATCCGCGGCATCAGTCAGTGAAGGGCTTTGCTGGCCGCGTTCAACTTTAATACCGTTAACGGTTATAGATGGTTCTGGCTGACTTTGCCAATCATCGCCATGGTTACTTGAAACGGTCCCTTGAGGCATATAAACCGCATTGATACCTACTCCATCAGATATGATGTTTCCGCTGTGCCCTGTCATCGTAACTGACATAGTAGCTGTATCACTATTACCATTCTTATCGGTAGCTGTGTACGAAATTTCCACTATGTCACCAGCACTAGCGCTATCGTTTGGCACAAATAAAACTTTACCATCGACAATTGATACTTGGCCTAAAGCTGGATTGACCAAAGCCACACTGGATAAAATCAAAGCTGAAGTCAATGCATGTGGGTTGTAATCATTCGCTAGCACATCAATCAAAACAGGAACCAACTCAATAGTTGATGTCGCGTCATCATTAGCATCGAGCACTGGAGCTTGGATGTTAAAGGTCATACTGCTATTGCTCGTATCGCCATCTAAGTCCGATAGTTCATAATCAAAATCTAACGAAATATCGCTATCAACAACAGCAGCAAAGAATTGGTAAGACCCTGTAGCCATGTCTAAAACTAACGTGTGACTATTGTCGATAAAAATCGATATTTCGCTACCGTCTATCGCAGTGCTAACCCCTGATTCCAAACCTGAAACAGATACTGTACTACCATCATAAGAAACTGTTGTTCCTCCGTATTTCACTTCAGAGACGTAACCACCATCAGCTCCAAAACCGCTAATAGAACCGTTGCTGCCGTCGTTCACAACCTCACCTGAAATAGGATCAACAACCGATTGAAGAATGATTGGTGGAAGCTGAGTAATATCAGGAACAACAACGGCTCCTATTTCACTGTCTGTTACACCGTTATAAGCAATGTCTTCAAGGTAGCTTATTGGTACGGCTTCGCCCATTCCGTAAGCAAGCGCAGTGATATCCTTAGCATCAACAAAATCTTCCCACTCAGTTTTCTCTGAAGCACTCAAAGTTCCTCCCGAATTCGGAGAGCCATCCGACAAGAAATACGTGATATTAGAAGGATTACCATCGACTTTGCCCGAGTCGTCCCAATGACCCATCGCAGCATCTAGTGCAGTGTCGTAATAAGTGCCCCCGCCTGCAGACAAATTATCGATAACGTCAATAGCCTCAGAAACAGACATCCAGCTACTGCCATTTGCGCCGTTCTGAGCATCTGAACTACTTGAGAAGGTAACGACTTGGACTTGTGTAATACCTAAGCTTTGATACTCAGTGAGCAACTGTTTAGCTGCGTCTTGCATAATCGACAATCTAGACTCGTTCGTAATAGTGCTTTGACCCGTAACTGAATCCCACGCCATAGAGCCGGATACATCCAAGATAAGCTGGACGTTTGCACCAGCTTTTGCTGAGGGTTGTAAGTCATTAATAATCGGCTGAGCGACAGGAACATCATCATCGATAGTTAGAGAAATAGATCCGGTTTGAGTACCGGCTTCATTACTTGCGACGATCCCAATAGCAATGGACATTTCGTCTAATGGAACATTGGCGTCCAAATGATCGACCGGCCCATTGAGAGTAACTGAGTAATTCCCAACATCATCGATAATTGCAGTAATCACTGCTAGGCCATTCGCACTACCAATTAAGGTTTGGCCACCGTTTGATGAAGACCAAGTGATATTTTGTCCCGCTGATGTATAACTCTCCGAAGGCTCTTCTAAAACTATGCTATCCGCGTATAAAACCTCTATATTGCCAGAAACAGTTTGTACTGAATCAGAATCTTCAGAAACATCTCGAGAAACACTAGTAACCTCTGGTGACGGTTTTACTATTGAACCCGTGACGATCGTTACCTGTGCTGACGCACTCTCTAAATCGGTAGAGTCTTCCGCTTTATAATCAATAGTCTCTGTTACTTTGGCGTCCACTACGTCTACGCCTTTAAAAGTAATATTTGAATTTCTATTTGGATTAGCGGAGCCATCTTGGGTAGTAAAGACTCTTAACTCTGTAAATGGTACAAATCCGCCGTTGCCATCTGGAATAGATACATTAACTATAGAGTTGCCATTCCCGTCTATAGAAAGCGTATATTCATTACCAGAATTTGAAGTGTTTTCAGTATTAAAGTTAAATGTCCCAACGACATTGCCAGATGCGTCTAGTGCAACGACATTAATTTCACCATCTGCACTACTGTTAGCGTTGTAGTTACCAAAAACGCTTCCAAATTCTAAATTAGCAGACAAAATTTCGGCGTCACTATTTCCAAAATCAACAGAAATAAATTCTTTTGATGTAACGTCTAACTCACTGTTTCCATTCTTGCTCGTTGAAACTCCAAATCCATCTTCCGAACCGTAACCATCATAATTAAGATACACACTTGGATTATTTACAACGTCATTACCTACTGGGGAACTACCAGTGTAAGTTCCGGCTGAAATTGAAACCAGATCGTTGAAGTAACCGATCGTTGTGCTTCCACTAGAAGTGTCAATTAATGATGAAAGATCTGAAGCACTAAAACTAAGCTGATCGGCAATATTTGAATCGACAACATATTCAAAGTTGTCTGAATCGCCATACTCTTGACCGATAACAACTTCGGTTTTAGTACCGTCGTCTGCAACTTGATACAACGTACCAAAGATCGGGTCACTTTCAACGATGACCGAAGTCTCAATTCCAGCCGCGTCGTCTTCCTCATCGCTAGTATGGGGAGCAAAGTCGACCGAAGTTGCACAGTCAATTGTGGTTTCGGTGAAGTCTTCTGCTTCCGGCGCGTCGTTGATTTCGGTGACGCCGATGCTCACGCTGCCCGTTTGGACACTGTTCGCTTCGCCTTGTCCGTCATCCACGCTGTACGTGAAGCTGCCCACCGCATCGGTGCCGTTGTAGTCCGCTGGCGCGTCGTATTCCAGACCTTCTAACTCGGTCGTGGTCAACGTCATTCCGTTGGTCAACGCTGTGCCATCGGCCAGCGTCACGGTGCCTAAGCTTGGCAGACCCGTCACGGTGATCGTCAGGCTGTCGCCATCCGCATCCGTCGGCGCACTCAAGCCAAGGCTCGTATTTGTGCTCTCTTCCGCTACCGTAATGCTGTTGCTGTCCACATCCGGCGCGTCGTTGATTTCGGTGACGCCGATGCTCACGCTGCCCGTTTGGACACTGTTCGCTTCGCCTTGTCCGTCATCCACGCTGTACGTGAAGCTGCCCACCGCATCGGTGCCGTTGTAGTCCGCTGGCGCGTCGTATTCCAGACCTTCTAACTCGGTCGTGGTCAACGTCATTCCGTTGGTCAACGCTGTGCCATCGGCCAGCGTCACGGTGCCTAAGCTTGGCAGACCCGTCACGGTGATCGTCAGGCTGTCGCCATCCGCATCCGTCGGCGCACTCAAGCCAAGGCTCGTATTTGTGCTCTCTTCCGCTACCGTAATGCTGTTGCTGTCCACATCCGGCGCGTCGTTGATTTCGGTGACGCCGATGCTCACGCTGCCCGTTTGGACACTGTTCGCTTCGCCTTGTCCGTCATCCACGCTGTACGTGAAGCTGCCCACCGCATCGGTGCCGTTGTAGTCCGCTGGCGCGTCGTATTCCAGACCTTCTAACTCGGTCGTGGTCAACGTCATTCCGTTGGTCAACGCTGTGCCATCGGCCAGCGTCACGGTGCCTAAGCTTGGCAGACCCGTCACGGTGATCGTCAGGCTGTCGCCATCCGCATCCGTCGGCGCACTCAAGCCAAGGCTCGTATTTGTGCTCTCTTCCGCTACCGTAATGCTGTTGCTGTCCACATCCGGCGCGTCGTTGATTTCGGTGACGCCGATGCTCACGCTGCCCGTTTGGACACTGTTCGCTTCGCCTTGTCCGTCATCCACGCTGTACGTGAAGCTGCCCACCGCATCGGTGCCGTTGTAGTCCGCTGGCGCGTCGTATTCCAGACCTTCTAACTCGGTCGTGGTCAACGTCATTCCGTTGGTCAACGCTGTGCCATCGGCCAGCGTCACGGTGCCTAAGCTTGGCAGACCCGTCACGGTGATCGTCAGGCTGTCGCCATCCGCATCCGTCGGCGCACTCAAGCCAAGGCTCGTATTTGTGCTCTCTTCCGCTACCGTAATGCTGTTGCTGTCCACATCCGGCGCGTCGTTGATTTCGGTGACGCCGATGCTCACGCTGCCCGTTTGGACACTGTTCGCTTCGCCTTGTCCGTCATCCACGCTGTACGTGAAGCTGCCCACCGCATCGGTGCCGTTGTAGTCCGCTGGCGCGTCGTATTCCAGACCTTCTAACTCGGTCGTGGTCAACGTCATTCCGTTGGTCAACGCTGTGCCATCGGCCAGCGTCACGGTGCCTAAGCTTGGCAGACCCGTCACGGTGATCGTCAGGCTGTCGCCATCCGCATCCGTCGGCGCACTCAAGCCAAGGCTCGTATTTGTGCTCTCTTCCGCTACCGTAATGCTGTTGCTGTCCACATCCGGCGCGTCGTTGATTTCGGTGACGCCGATGCTCACGCTGCCCGTTTGGACACTGTTCGCTTCGCCTTGTCCGTCATCCACGCTGTACGTGAAGCTGCCCACCGCATCGGTGCCGTTGTAGTCCGCTGGCGCGTCGTATTCCAGACCTTCTAACTCGGTCGTGGTCAACGTCATTCCGTTGGTCAACGCTGTGCCATCGGCCAGCGTCACGGTGCCTAAGCTTGGCAGACCCGTCACGGTGATCGTCAGGCTGTCGCCATCCGCATCCGTCGGCGCACTCAAGCCAAGGCTCGTATTTGTGCTCTCTTCCGCTACCGTAATGCTGTTGCTGTCCACATCCGGCGCGTCGTTGATTTCGGTGACGCCGATGCTCACGCTGCCCGTTTGGACACTGTTCGCTTCGCCTTGTCCGTCATCCACGCTGTACGTGAAGCTGCCCACCGCATCGGTGCCGTTGTAGTCCGCTGGCGCGTCGTATTCCAGACCTTCTAACTCGGTCGTGGTCAACGTCATTCCGTTGGTCAACGCTGTGCCATCGGCCAGCGTCACGGTGCCTAAGCTTGGCAGACCCGTCACGGTGATCGTCAGGCTGTCGCCATCCGCATCCGTCGGCGCACTCAAGCCAAGGCTCGTATTTGTGCTCTCTTCCGCTACCGTAATGCTGTTGCTGTCCACATCCGGCGCGTCGTTGATTTCGGTGACGCCGATGCTCACGCTGCCCGTTTGGACACTGTTCGCTTCGCCTTGTCCGTCATCCACGCTGTACGTGAAGCTGCCCACCGCATCGGTGCCGTTGTAGTCCGCTGGCGCGTCGTATTCCAGACCTTCTAACTCGGTCGTGGTCAACGTCATTCCGTTGGTCAACGCTGTGCCATCGGCCAGCGTCACGGTGCCTAAGCTTGGCAGACCCGTCACGGTGATCGTCAGGCTGTCGCCATCCGCATCCGTCGGCGCACTCAAGCCAAGGCTCGTATTTGTGCTCTCTTCCGCTACCGTAATGCTGTTGCTGTCCACATCCGGCGCGTCGTTGATTTCGGTGACGCCGATGCTCACGCTGCCCGTTTGGACACTGTTCGCTTCGCCTTGTCCGTCATCCACGCTGTACGTGAAGCTGCCCACCGCATCGGTGCCGTTGTAGTCCGCTGGCGCGTCGTATTCCAGACCTTCTAACTCGGTCGTGGTCAACGTCATTCCGTTGGTCAACGCTGTGCCATCGGCCAGCGTCACGGTGCCTAAGCTTGGCAGACCCGTCACGGTGATCGTCAGGCTGTCGCCATCCGCATCCGTCGGCGCACTCAAGCCAAGGCTCGTATTTGTGCTCTCTTCCGCTACCGTAATGCTGTTGCTGTCCACATCCGGCGCGTCGTTGATTTCGGTGACGCCGATGCTCACGCTGCCCGTTTGGACACTGTTCGCTTCGCCTTGTCCGTCATCCACGCTGTACGTGAAGCTGCCCACCGCATCGGTGCCGTTGTAGTCCGCTGGCGCGTCGTATTCCAGACCTTCTAACTCGGTCGTGGTCAACGTCATTCCGTTGGTCAACGCTGTGCCATCGGCCAGCGTCACGGTGCCTAAGCTTGGCAGACCCGTCACGGTGATCGTCAGGCTGTCGCCATCCGCATCCGTCGGCGCACTCAAGCCAAGGCTCGTATTTGTGCTCTCTTCCGCTACCGTAATGCTGTTGCTGTCCACATCCGGCGCGTCGTTGATTTCGGTGACGCCGATGCTCACGCTGCCCGTTTGGACACTGTTCGCTTCGCCTTGTCCGTCATCCACGCTGTACGTGAAGCTGCCCACCGCATCGGTGCCGTTGTAGTCCGCTGGCGCGTCGTATTCCAGACCTTCTAACTCGGTCGTGGTCAACGTCATTCCGTTGGTCAACGCTGTGCCATCGGCCAGCGTCACGGTGCCTAAGCTTGGCAGACCCGTCACGGTGATCGTCAGGCTGTCGCCATCCGCATCCGTCGGCGCACTCAAGCCAAGGCTCGTATTTGTGCTCTCTTCCGCTACCGTAATGCTGTTGCTGTCCACATCCGGCGCGTCGTTGATTTCGGTGACGCCGATGCTCACGCTGCCCGTTTGGACACTGTTCGCTTCGCCTTGTCCGTCATCCACGCTGTACGTGAAGCTGCCCACCGCATCGGTGCCGTTGTAGTCCGCTGGCGCGTCGTATTCCAGACCTTCTAACTCGGTCGTGGTCAACGTCATTCCGTTGGTCAACGCTGTGCCATCGGCCAGCGTCACGGTGCCTAAGCTTGGCAGACCCGTCACGGTGATCGTCAGGCTGTCGCCATCCGCATCCGTCGGCGCACTCAAGCCAAGGCTCGTATTTGTGCTCTCTTCCGCTACCGTAATGCTGTTGCTGTCCACATCCGGCGCGTCGTTGATTTCGGTGACGCCGATGCTCACGCTGCCCGTTTGGACACTGTTCGCTTCGCCTTGTCCGTCATCCACGCTGTACGTGAAGCTGCCCACCGCATCGGTGCCGTTGTAGTCCGCTGGCGCGTCGTATTCCAGACCTTCTAACTCGGTCGTGGTCAACGTCATTCCGTTGGTCAACGCTGTGCCATCGGCCAGCGTCACGGTGCCTAAGCTTGGCAGACCCGTCACGGTGATCGTCAGGCTGTCGCCATCCGCATCCGTCGGCGCACTCAAGCCAAGGCTCGTATTTGTGCTCTCTTCCGCTACCGTAATGCTGTTGCTGTCCACATCCGGCGCGTCGTTGATTTCGGTGACGCCGATGCTCACGCTGCCCGTTTGGACACTGTTCGCTTCGCCTTGTCCGTCATCCACGCTGTACGTGAAGCTGCCCACCGCATCGGTGCCGTTGTAGTCCGCTGGCGCGTCGTATTCCAGACCTTCTAACTCGGTCGTGGTCAACGTCATTCCGTTGGTCAACGCTGTGCCATCGGCCAGCGTCACGGTGCCTAAGCTTGGCAGACCCGTCACGGTGATCGTCAGGCTGTCGCCATCCGCATCCGTCGGCGCACTCAAGCCAAGGCTCGTATTTGTGCTCTCTTCCGCTACCGTAATGCTGTTGCTGTCCACATCCGGCGCGTCGTTGATTTCGGTGACGCCGATGCTCACGCTGCCCGTTTGGACACTGTTCGCTTCGCCTTGTCCGTCATCCACGCTGTACGTGAAGCTGCCCACCGCATCGGTGCCGTTGTAGTCCGCTGGCGCGTCGTATTCCAGACCTTCTAACTCGGTCGTGGTCAACGTCATTCCGTTGGTCAACGCTGTGCCATCGGCCAGCGTCACGGTGCCTAAGCTTGGCAGACCCGTCACGGTGATCGTCAGGCTGTCGCCATCCGCATCCGTCGGCGCACTCAAGCCAAGGCTCGTATTTGTGCTCTCTTCCGCTACCGTAATGCTGTTGCTGTCCACATCCGGCGCGTCGTTGATTTCGGTGACGCCGATGCTCACGCTGCCCGTTTGGACACTGTTCGCTTCGCCTTGTCCGTCATCCACGCTGTACGTGAAGCTGCCCACCGCATCGGTGCCGTTGTAGTCCGCTGGCGCGTCGTATTCCAGACCTTCTAACTCGGTCGTGGTCAACGTCATTCCGTTGGTCAACGCTGTGCCATCGGCCAGCGTCACGGTGCCTAAGCTTGGCAGACCCGTCACGGTGATCGTCAGGCTGTCGCCATCCGCATCCGTCGGCGCACTCAAGCCAAGGCTCGTATTTGTGCTCTCTTCCGCTACCGTAATGCTGTTGCTGTCCACATCCGGCGCGTCGTTGATTTCGGTGACGCCGATGCTCACGCTGCCCGTTTGGACACTGTTCGCTTCGCCTTGTCCGTCATCCACGCTGTACGTGAAGCTGCCCACCGCATCGGTGCCGTTGTAGTCCGCTGGCGCGTCGTATTCCAGACCTTCTAACTCGGTCGTGGTCAACGTCATTCCGTTGGTCAACGCTGTGCCATCGGCCAGCGTCACGGTGCCTAAGCTTGGCAGACCCGTCACGGTGATCGTCAGGCTGTCGCCATCCGCATCCGTCGGCGCACTCAAGCCAAGGCTCGTATTTGTGCTCTCTTCCGCTACCGTAATGCTGTTGCTGTCCACATCCGGCGCGTCGTTGATTTCGGTGACGCCGATGCTCACGCTGCCCGTTTGGACACTGTTCGCTTCGCCTTGTCCGTCATCCACGCTGTACGTGAAGCTGCCCACCGCATCGGTGCCGTTGTAGTCCGCTGGCGCGTCGTATTCCAGACCTTCTAACTCGGTCGTGGTCAACGTCATTCCGTTGGTCAACGCTGTGCCATCGGCCAGCGTCACGGTGCCTAAGCTTGGCAGACCCGTCACGGTGATCGTCAGGCTGTCGCCATCCGCATCCGTCGGCGCACTCAAGCCAAGGCTCGTATTTGTGCTCTCTTCCGCTACCGTAATGCTGTTGCTGTCCACATCCGGCGCGTCGTTGATTTCGGTGACGCCGATGCTCACGCTGCCCGTTTGGACACTGTTCGCTTCGCCTTGTCCGTCATCCACGCTGTACGTGAAGCTGCCCACCGCATCGGTGCCGTTGTAGTCCGCTGGCGCGTCGTATTCCAGACCTTCTAACTCGGTCGTGGTCAACGTCATTCCGTTGGTCAACGCTGTGCCATCGGCCAGCGTCACGGTGCCTAAGCTTGGCAGACCCGTCACGGTGATCGTCAGGCTGTCGCCATCCGCATCCGTCGGCGCACTCAAGCCAAGGCTCGTATTTGTGCTCTCTTCCGCTACCGTAATGCTGTTGCTGTCCACATCCGGCGCGTCGTTGATTTCGGTGACGCCGATGCTCACGCTGCCCGTTTGGACACTGTTCGCTTCGCCTTGTCCGTCATCCACGCTGTACGTGAAGCTGCCCACCGCATCGGTGCCGTTGTAGTCCGCTGGCGCGTCGTATTCCAGACCTTCTAACTCGGTCGTGGTCAACGTCATTCCGTTGGTCAACGCTGTGCCATCGGCCAGCGTCACGGTGCCTAAGCTTGGCAGACCCGTCACGGTGATCGTCAGGCTGTCGCCATCCGCATCCGTCGGCGCACTCAAGCCAAGGCTCGTATTTGTGCTCTCTTCCGCTACCGTAATGCTGTTGCTGTCCACATCCGGCGCGTCGTTGATTTCGGTGACGCCGATGCTCACGCTGCCCGTTTGGACACTGTTCGCTTCGCCTTGTCCGTCATCCACGCTGTACGTGAAGCTGCCCACCGCATCGGTGCCGTTGTAGTCCGCTGGCGCGTCGTATTCCAGACCTTCTAACTCGGTCGTGGTCAACGTCATTCCGTTGGTCAACGCTGTGCCATCGGCCAGCGTCACGGTGCCTAAGCTTGGCAGACCCGTCACGGTGATCGTCAGGCTGTCGCCATCCGCATCCGTCGGCGCACTCAAGCCAAGGCTCGTATTTGTGCTCTCTTCCGCTACCGTAATGCTGTTGCTGTCCACATCCGGCGCGTCGTTGATTTCGGTGACGCCGATGCTCACGCTGCCCGTTTGGACACTGTTCGCTTCGCCTTGTCCGTCATCCACGCTGTACGTGAAGCTGCCCACCGCATCGGTGCCGTTGTAGTCCGCTGGCGCGTCGTATTCCAGACCTTCTAACTCGGTCGTGGTCAACGTCATTCCGTTGGTCAACGCTGTGCCATCGGCCAGCGTCACGGTGCCTAAGCTTGGCAGACCCGTCACGGTGATCGTCAGGCTGTCGCCATCCGCATCCGTCGGCGCACTCAAGCCAAGGCTCGTATTTGTGCTCTCTTCCGCTACCGTAATGCTGTTGCTGTCCACATCCGGCGCGTCGTTGATTTCGGTGACGCCGATGCTCACGCTGCCCGTTTGGACACTGTTCGCTTCGCCTTGTCCGTCATCCACGCTGTACGTGAAGCTGCCCACCGCATCGGTGCCGTTGTAGTCCGCTGGCGCGTCGTATTCCAGACCTTCTAACTCGGTCGTGGTCAACGTCATTCCGTTGGTCAACGCTGTGCCATCGGCCAGCGTCACGGTGCCTAAGCTTGGCAGACCCGTCACGGTGATCGTCAGGCTGTCGCCATCCGCATCCGTCGGCGCACTCAAGCCAAGGCTCGTATTTGTGCTCTCTTCCGCTACCGTAATGCTGTTGCTGTCCACATCCGGCGCGTCGTTGATTTCGGTGACGCCGATGCTCACGCTGCCCGTTTGGACACTGTTCGCTTCGCCTTGTCCGTCATCCACGCTGTACGTGAAGCTGCCCACCGCATCGGTGCCGTTGTAGTCCGCTGGCGCGTCGTATTCCAGACCTTCTAACTCGGTCGTGGTCAACGTCATTCCGTTGGTCAACGCTGTGCCATCGGCCAGCGTCACGGTGCCTAAGCTTGGCAGACCCGTCACGGTGATCGTCAGGCTGTCGCCATCCGCATCCGTCGGCGCACTCAAGCCAAGGCTCGTATTTGTGCTCTCTTCCGCTACCGTAATGCTGTTGCTGTCCACATCCGGCGCGTCGTTGATTTCGGTGACGCCGATGCTCACGCTGCCCGTTTGGACACTGTTCGCTTCGCCTTGTCCGTCATCCACGCTGTACGTGAAGCTGCCCACCGCATCGGTGCCGTTGTAGTCCGCTGGCGCGTCGTATTCCAGACCTTCTAACTCGGTCGTGGTCAACGTCATTCCGTTGGTCAACGCTGTGCCATCGGCCAGCGTCACGGTGCCTAAGCTTGGCAGACCCGTCACGGTGATCGTCAGGCTGTCGCCATCCGCATCCGTCGGCGCACTCAAGCCAAGGCTCGTATTTGTGCTCTCTTCCGCTACCGTAATGCTGTTGCTGTCCACATCCGGCGCGTCGTTGATTTCGGTGACGCCGATGCTCACGCTGCCCGTTTGGACACTGTTCGCTTCGCCTTGTCCGTCATCCACGCTGTACGTGAAGCTGCCCACCGCATCGGTGCCGTTGTAGTCCGCTGGCGCGTCGTATTCCAGACCTTCTAACTCGGTCGTGGTCAACGTCATTCCGTTGGTCAACGCTGTGCCATCGGCCAGCGTCACGGTGCCTAAGCTTGGCAGACCCGTCACGGTGATCGTCAGGCTGTCGCCATCCGCATCCGTCGGCGCACTCAAGCCAAGGCTCGTATTTGTGCTCTCTTCCGCTACCGTAATGCTGTTGCTGTCCACATCCGGCGCGTCGTTGATTTCGGTGACGCCGATGCTCACGCTGCCCGTTTGGACACTGTTCGCTTCGCCTTGTCCGTCATCCACGCTGTACGTGAAGCTGCCCACCGCATCGGTGCCGTTGTAGTCCGCTGGCGCGTCGTATTCCAGACCTTCTAACTCGGTCGTGGTCAACGTCATTCCGTTGGTCAACGCTGTGCCATCGGCCAGCGTCACGGTGCCTAAGCTTGGCAGACCCGTCACGGTGATCGTCAGGCTGTCGCCATCCGCATCCGTCGGCGCACTCAAGCCAAGGCTCGTATTTGTGCTCTCTTCCGCTACCGTAATGCTGTTGCTGTCCACATCCGGCGCGTCGTTGATTTCGGTGACGCCGATGCTCACGCTGCCCGTTTGGACACTGTTCGCTTCGCCTTGTCCGTCATCCACGCTGTACGTGAAGCTGCCCACCGCATCGGTGCCGTTGTAGTCCGCTGGCGCGTCGTATTCCAGACCTTCTAACTCGGTCGTGGTCAACGTCATTCCGTTGGTCAACGCTGTGCCATCGGCCAGCGTCACGGTGCCTAAGCTTGGCAGACCCGTCACGGTGATCGTCAGGCTGTCGCCATCCGCATCCGTCGGCGCACTCAAGCCAAGGCTCGTATTTGTGCTCTCTTCCGCTACCGTAATGCTGTTGCTGTCCACATCCGGCGCGTCGTTGATTTCGGTGACGCCGATGCTCACGCTGCCCGTTTGGACACTGTTCGCTTCGCCTTGTCCGTCATCCACGCTGTACGTGAAGCTGCCCACCGCATCGGTGCCGTTGTAGTCCGCTGGCGCGTCGTATTCCAGACCTTCTAACTCGGTCGTGGTCAACGTCATTCCGTTGGTCAACGCTGTGCCATCGGCCAGCGTCACGGTGCCTAAGCTTGGCAGACCCGTCACGGTGATCGTCAGGCTGTCGCCATCCGCATCCGTCGGCGCACTCAAGCCAAGGCTCGTATTTGTGCTCTCTTCCGCTACCGTAATGCTGTTGCTGTCCACATCCGGCGCGTCGTTGATTTCGGTGACGCCGATGCTCACGCTGCCCGTTTGGACACTGTTCGCTTCGCCTTGTCCGTCATCCACGCTGTACGTGAAGCTGCCCACCGCATCGGTGCCGTTGTAGTCCGCTGGCGCGTCGTATTCCAGACCTTCTAACTCGGTCGTGGTCAACGTCATTCCGTTGGTCAACGCTGTGCCATCGGCCAGCGTCACGGTGCCTAAGCTTGGCAGACCCGTCACGGTGATCGTCAGGCTGTCGCCATCCGCATCCGTCGGCGCACTCAAGCCAAGGCTCGTATTTGTGCTCTCTTCCGCTACCGTAATGCTGTTGCTGTCCACATCCGGCGCGTCGTTGATTTCGGTGACGCCGATGCTCACGCTGCCCGTTTGGACACTGTTCGCTTCGCCTTGTCCGTCATCCACGCTGTACGTGAAGCTGCCCACCGCATCGGTGCCGTTGTAGTCCGCTGGCGCGTCGTATTCCAGACCTTCTAACTCGGTCGTGGTCAACGTCATTCCGTTGGTCAACGCTGTGCCATCGGCCAGCGTCACGGTGCCTAAGCTTGGCAGACCCGTCACGGTGATCGTCAGGCTGTCGCCATCCGCATCCGTCGGCGCACTCAAGCCAAGGCTCGTATTTGTGCTCTCTTCCGCTACCGTAATGCTGTTGCTGTCCACATCCGGCGCGTCGTTGATTTCGGTGACGCCGATGCTCACGCTGCCCGTTTGGACACTGTTCGCTTCGCCTTGTCCGTCATCCACGCTGTACGTGAAGCTGCCCACCGCATCGGTGCCGTTGTAGTCCGCTGGCGCGTCGTATTCCAGACCTTCTAACTCGGTCGTGGTCAACGTCATTCCGTTGGTCAACGCTGTGCCATCGGCCAGCGTCACGGTGCCTAAGCTTGGCAGACCCGTCACGGTGATCGTCAGGCTGTCGCCATCCGCATCCGTCGGCGCACTCAAGCCAAGGCTCGTATTTGTGCTCTCTTCCGCTACCGTAATGCTGTTGCTGTCCACATCCGGCGCGTCGTTGATTTCGGTGACGCCGATGCTCACGCTGCCCGTTTGGACACTGTTCGCTTCGCCTTGTCCGTCATCCACGCTGTACGTGAAGCTGCCCACCGCATCGGTGCCGTTGTAGTCCGCTGGCGCGTCGTATTCCAGACCTTCTAACTCGGTCGTGGTCAACGTCATTCCGTTGGTCAACGCTGTGCCATCGGCCAGCGTCACGGTGCCTAAGCTTGGCAGACCCGTCACGGTGATCGTCAGGCTGTCGCCATCCGCATCCGTCGGCGCACTCAAGCCAAGGCTCGTATTTGTGCTCTCTTCCGCTACCGTAATGCTGTTGCTGTCCACATCCGGCGCGTCGTTGATTTCGGTGACGCCGATGCTCACGCTGCCCGTTTGGACACTGTTCGCTTCGCCTTGTCCGTCATCCACGCTGTACGTGAAGCTGCCCACCGCATCGGTGCCGTTGTAGTCCGCTGGCGCGTCGTATTCCAGACCTTCTAACTCGGTCGTGGTCAACGTCATTCCGTTGGTCAACGCTGTGCCATCGGCCAGCGTCACGGTGCCTAAGCTTGGCAGACCCGTCACGGTGATCGTCAGGCTGTCGCCATCCGCATCCGTCGGCGCACTCAAGCCAAGGCTCGTATTTGTGCTCTCTTCCGCTACCGTAATGCTGTTGCTGTCCACATCCGGCGCGTCGTTGATTTCGGTGACGCCGATGCTCACGCTGCCCGTTTGGACACTGTTCGCTTCGCCTTGTCCGTCATCCACGCTGTACGTGAAGCTGCCCACCGCATCGGTGCCGTTGTAGTCCGCTGGCGCGTCGTATTCCAGACCTTCTAACTCGGTCGTGGTCAACGTCATTCCGTTGGTCAACGCTGTGCCATCGGCCAGCGTCACGGTGCCTAAGCTTGGCAGACCCGTCACGGTGATCGTCAGGCTGTCGCCATCCGCATCCGTCGGCGCACTCAAGCCAAGGCTCGTATTTGTGCTCTCTTCCGCTACCGTAATGCTGTTGCTGTCCACATCCGGCGCGTCGTTGATTTCGGTGACGCCGATGCTCACGCTGCCCGTTTGGACACTGTTCGCTTCGCCTTGTCCGTCATCCACGCTGTACGTGAAGCTGCCCACCGCATCGGTGCCGTTGTAGTCCGCTGGCGCGTCGTATTCCAGACCTTCTAACTCGGTCGTGGTCAACGTCATTCCGTTGGTCAACGCTGTGCCATCGGCCAGCGTCACGGTGCCTAAGCTTGGCAGACCCGTCACGGTGATCGTCAGGCTGTCGCCATCCGCATCCGTCGGCGCACTCAAGCCAAGGCTCGTATTTGTGCTCTCTTCCGCTACCGTAATGCTGTTGCTGTCCACATCCGGCGCGTCGTTGATTTCGGTGACGCCGATGCTCACGCTGCCCGTTTGGACACTGTTCGCTTCGCCTTGTCCGTCATCCACGCTGTACGTGAAGCTGCCCACCGCATCGGTGCCGTTGTAGTCCGCTGGCGCGTCGTATTCCAGACCTTCTAACTCGGTCGTGGTCAACGTCATTCCGTTGGTCAACGCTGTGCCATCGGCCAGCGTCACGGTGCCTAAGCTTGGCAGACCCGTCACGGTGATCGTCAGGCTGTCGCCATCCGCATCCGTCGGCGCACTCAAGCCAAGGCTCGTATTTGTGCTCTCTTCCGCTACCGTAATGCTGTTGCTGTCCACATCCGGCGCGTCGTTGATTTCGGTGACGCCGATGCTCACGCTGCCCGTTTGGACACTGTTCGCTTCGCCTTGTCCGTCATCCACGCTGTACGTGAAGCTGCCCACCGCATCGGTGCCGTTGTAGTCCGCTGGCGCGTCGTATTCCAGACCTTCTAACTCGGTCGTGGTCAACGTCATTCCGTTGGTCAACGCTGTGCCATCGGCCAGCGTCACGGTGCCTAAGCTTGGCAGACCCGTCACGGTGATCGTCAGGCTGTCGCCATCCGCATCCGTCGGCGCACTCAAGCCAAGGCTCGTATTTGTGCTCTCTTCCGCTACCGTAATGCTGTTGCTGTCCACATCCGGCGCGTCGTTGATTTCGGTGACGCCGATGCTCACGCTGCCCGTTTGGACACTGTTCGCTTCGCCTTGTCCGTCATCCACGCTGTACGTGAAGCTGCCCACCGCATCGGTGCCGTTGTAGTCCGCTGGCGCGTCGTATTCCAGACCTTCTAACTCGGTCGTGGTCAACGTCATTCCGTTGGTCAACGCTGTGCCATCGGCCAGCGTCACGGTGCCTAAGCTTGGCAGACCCGTCACGGTGATCGTCAGGCTGTCGCCATCCGCATCCGTCGGCGCACTCAAGCCAAGGCTCGTATTTGTGCTCTCTTCCGCTACCGTAATGCTGTTGCTGTCCACATCCGGCGCGTCGTTGATTTCGGTGACGCCGATGCTCACGCTGCCCGTTTGGACACTGTTCGCTTCGCCTTGTCCGTCATCCACGCTGTACGTGAAGCTGCCCACCGCATCGGTGCCGTTGTAGTCCGCTGGCGCGTCGTATTCCAGACCTTCTAACTCGGTCGTGGTCAACGTCATTCCGTTGGTCAACGCTGTGCCATCGGCCAGCGTCACGGTGCCTAAGCTTGGCAGACCCGTCACGGTGATCGTCAGGCTGTCGCCATCCGCATCCGTCGGCGCACTCAAGCCAAGGCTCGTATTTGTGCTCTCTTCCGCTACCGTAATGCTGTTGCTGTCCACATCCGGCGCGTCGTTGATTTCGGTGACGCCGATGCTCACGCTGCCCGTTTGGACACTGTTCGCTTCGCCTTGTCCGTCATCCACGCTGTACGTGAAGCTGCCCACCGCATCGGTGCCGTTGTAGTCCGCTGGCGCGTCGTATTCCAGACCTTCTAACTCGGTCGTGGTCAACGTCATTCCGTTGGTCAACGCTGTGCCATCGGCCAGCGTCACGGTGCCTAAGCTTGGCAGACCCGTCACGGTGATCGTCAGGCTGTCGCCATCCGCATCCGTCGGCGCACTCAAGCCAAGGCTCGTATTTGTGCTCTCTTCCGCTACCGTAATGCTGTTGCTGTCCACATCCGGCGCGTCGTTGATTTCGGTGACGCCGATGCTCACGCTGCCCGTTTGGACACTGTTCGCTTCGCCTTGTCCGTCATCCACGCTGTACGTGAAGCTGCCCACCGCATCGGTGCCGTTGTAGTCCGCTGGCGCGTCGTATTCCAGACCTTCTAACTCGGTCGTGGTCAACGTCATTCCGTTGGTCAACGCTGTGCCATCGGCCAGCGTCACGGTGCCTAAGCTTGGCAGACCCGTCACGGTGATCGTCAGGCTGTCGCCATCCGCATCCGTCGGCGCACTCAAGCCAAGGCTCGTATTTGTGCTCTCTTCCGCTACCGTAATGCTGTTGCTGTCCACATCCGGCGCGTCGTTGATTTCGGTGACGCCGATGCTCACGCTGCCCGTTTGGACACTGTTCGCTTCGCCTTGTCCGTCATCCACGCTGTACGTGAAGCTGCCCACCGCATCGGTGCCGTTGTAGTCCGCTGGCGCGTCGTATTCCAGACCTTCTAACTCGGTCGTGGTCAACGTCATTCCGTTGGTCAACGCTGTGCCATCGGCCAGCGTCACGGTGCCTAAGCTTGGCAGACCCGTCACGGTGATCGTCAGGCTGTCGCCATCCGCATCCGTCGGCGCACTCAAGCCAAGGCTCGTATTTGTGCTCTCTTCCGCTACCGTAATGCTGTTGCTGTCCACATCCGGCGCGTCGTTGATTTCGGTGACGCCGATGCTCACGCTGCCCGTTTGGACACTGTTCGCTTCGCCTTGTCCGTCATCCACGCTGTACGTGAAGCTGCCCACCGCATCGGTGCCGTTGTAGTCCGCTGGCGCGTCGTATTCCAGACCTTCTAACTCGGTCGTGGTCAACGTCATTCCGTTGGTCAACGCTGTGCCATCGGCCAGCGTCACGGTGCCTAAGCTTGGCAGACCCGTCACGGTGATCGTCAGGCTGTCGCCATCCGCATCCGTCGGCGCACTCAAGCCAAGGCTCGTATTTGTGCTCTCTTCCGCTACCGTAATGCTGTTGCTGTCCACATCCGGCGCGTCGTTGATTTCGGTGACGCCGATGCTCACGCTGCCCGTTTGGACACTGTTCGCTTCGCCTTGTCCGTCATCCACGCTGTACGTGAAGCTGCCCACCGCATCGGTGCCGTTGTAGTCCGCTGGCGCGTCGTATTCCAGACCTTCTAACTCGGTCGTGGTCAACGTCATTCCGTTGGTCAACGCTGTGCCATCGGCCAGCGTCACGGTGCCTAAGCTTGGCAGACCCGTCACGGTGATCGTCAGGCTGTCGCCATCCGCATCCGTCGGCGCACTCAAGCCAAGGCTCGTATTTGTGCTCTCTTCCGCTACCGTAATGCTGTTGCTGTCCACATCCGGCGCGTCGTTGATTTCGGTGACGCCGATGCTCACGCTGCCCGTTTGGACACTGTTCGCTTCGCCTTGTCCGTCATCCACGCTGTACGTGAAGCTGCCCACCGCATCGGTGCCGTTGTAGTCCGCTGGCGCGTCGTATTCCAGACCTTCTAACTCGGTCGTGGTCAACGTCATTCCGTTGGTCAACGCTGTGCCATCGGCCAGCGTCACGGTGCCTAAGCTTGGCAGACCCGTCACGGTGATCGTCAGGCTGTCGCCATCCGCATCCGTCGGCGCACTCAAGCCAAGGCTCGTATTTGTGCTCTCTTCCGCTACCGTAATGCTGTTGCTGTCCACATCCGGCGCGTCGTTGATTTCGGTGACGCCGATGCTCACGCTGCCCGTTTGGACACTGTTCGCTTCGCCTTGTCCGTCATCCACGCTGTACGTGAAGCTGCCCACCGCATCGGTGCCGTTGTAGTCCGCTGGCGCGTCGTATTCCAGACCTTCTAACTCGGTCGTGGTCAACGTCATTCCGTTGGTCAACGCTGTGCCATCGGCCAGCGTCACGGTGCCTAAGCTTGGCAGACCCGTCACGGTGATCGTCAGGCTGTCGCCATCCGCATCCGTCGGCGCACTCAAGCCAAGGCTCGTATTTGTGCTCTCTTCCGCTACCGTAATGCTGTTGCTGTCCACATCCGGCGCGTCGTTGATTTCGGTGACGCCGATGCTCACGCTGCCCGTTTGGACACTGTTCGCTTCGCCTTGTCCGTCATCCACGCTGTACGTGAAGCTGCCCACCGCATCGGTGCCGTTGTAGTCCGCTGGCGCGTCGTATTCCAGACCTTCTAACTCGGTCGTGGTCAACGTCATTCCGTTGGTCAACGCTGTGCCATCGGCCAGCGTCACGGTGCCTAAGCTTGGCAGACCCGTCACGGTGATCGTCAGGCTGTCGCCATCCGCATCCGTCGGCGCACTCAAGCCAAGGCTCGTATTTGTGCTCTCTTCCGCTACCGTAATGCTGTTGCTGTCCACATCCGGCGCGTCGTTGATTTCGGTGACGCCGATGCTCACGCTGCCCGTTTGGACACTGTTCGCTTCGCCTTGTCCGTCATCCACGCTGTACGTGAAGCTGCCCACCGCATCGGTGCCGTTGTAGTCCGCTGGCGCGTCGTATTCCAGACCTTCTAACTCGGTCGTGGTCAACGTCATTCCGTTGGTCAACGCTGTGCCATCGGCCAGCGTCACGGTGCCTAAGCTTGGCAGACCCGTCACGGTGATCGTCAGGCTGTCGCCATCCGCATCCGTCGGCGCACTCAAGCCAAGGCTCGTATTTGTGCTCTCTTCCGCTACCGTAATGCTGTTGCTGTCCACATCCGGCGCGTCGTTGATTTCGGTGACGCCGATGCTCACGCTGCCCGTTTGGACACTGTTCGCTTCGCCTTGTCCGTCATCCACGCTGTACGTGAAGCTGCCCACCGCATCGGTGCCGTTGTAGTCCGCTGGCGCGTCGTATTCCAGACCTTCTAACTCGGTCGTGGTCAACGTCATTCCGTTGGTCAACGCTGTGCCATCGGCCAGCGTCACGGTGCCTAAGCTTGGCAGACCCGTCACGGTGATCGTCAGGCTGTCGCCATCCGCATCCGTCGGCGCACTCAAGCCAAGGCTCGTATTTGTGCTCTCTTCCGCTACCGTAATGCTGTTGCTGTCCACATCCGGCGCGTCGTTGATTTCGGTGACGCCGATGCTCACGCTGCCCGTTTGGACACTGTTCGCTTCGCCTTGTCCGTCATCCACGCTGTACGTGAAGCTGCCCACCGCATCGGTGCCGTTGTAGTCCGCTGGCGCGTCGTATTCCAGACCTTCTAACTCGGTCGTGGTCAACGTCATTCCGTTGGTCAACGCTGTGCCATCGGCCAGCGTCACGGTGCCTAAGCTTGGCAGACCCGTCACGGTGATCGTCAGGCTGTCGCCATCCGCATCCGTCGGCGCACTCAAGCCAAGGCTCGTATTTGTGCTCTCTTCCGCTACCGTAATGCTGTTGCTGTCCACATCCGGCGCGTCGTTGATTTCGGTGACGCCGATGCTCACGCTGCCCGTTTGGACACTGTTCGCTTCGCCTTGTCCGTCATCCACGCTGTACGTGAAGCTGCCCACCGCATCGGTGCCGTTGTAGTCCGCTGGCGCGTCGTATTCCAGACCTTCTAACTCGGTCGTGGTCAACGTCATTCCGTTGGTCAACGCTGTGCCATCGGCCAGCGTCACGGTGCCTAAGCTTGGCAGACCCGTCACGGTGATCGTCAGGCTGTCGCCATCCGCATCCGTCGGCGCACTCAAGCCAAGGCTCGTATTTGTGCTCTCTTCCGCTACCGTAATGCTGTTGCTGTCCACATCCGGCGCGTCGTTGATTTCGGTGACGCCGATGCTCACGCTGCCCGTTTGGACACTGTTCGCTTCGCCTTGTCCGTCATCCACGCTGTACGTGAAGCTGCCCACCGCATCGGTGCCGTTGTAGTCCGCTGGCGCGTCGTATTCCAGACCTTCTAACTCGGTCGTGGTCAACGTCATTCCGTTGGTCAACGCTGTGCCATCGGCCAGCGTCACGGTGCCTAAGCTTGGCAGACCCGTCACGGTGATCGTCAGGCTGTCGCCATCCGCATCCGTCGGCGCACTCAAGCCAAGGCTCGTATTTGTGCTCTCTTCCGCTACCGTAATGCTGTTGCTGTCCACATCCGGCGCGTCGTTGATTTCGGTGACGCCGATGCTCACGCTGCCCGTTTGGACACTGTTCGCTTCGCCTTGTCCGTCATCCACGCTGTACGTGAAGCTGCCCACCGCATCGGTGCCGTTGTAGTCCGCTGGCGCGTCGTATTCCAGACCTTCTAACTCGGTCGTGGTCAACGTCATTCCGTTGGTCAACGCTGTGCCATCGGCCAGCGTCACGGTGCCTAAGCTTGGCAGACCCGTCACGGTGATCGTCAGGCTGTCGCCATCCGCATCCGTCGGCGCACTCAAGCCAAGGCTCGTATTTGTGCTCTCTTCCGCTACCGTAATGCTGTTGCTGTCCACATCCGGCGCGTCGTTGATTTCGGTGACGCCGATGCTCACGCTGCCCGTTTGGACACTGTTCGCTTCGCCTTGTCCGTCATCCACGCTGTACGTGAAGCTGCCCACCGCATCGGTGCCGTTGTAGTCCGCTGGCGCGTCGTATTCCAGACCTTCTAACTCGGTCGTGGTCAACGTCATTCCGTTGGTCAACGCTGTGCCATCGGCCAGCGTCACGGTGCCTAAGCTTGGCAGACCCGTCACGGTGATCGTCAGGCTGTCGCCATCCGCATCCGTCGGCGCACTCAAGCCAAGGCTCGTATTTGTGCTCTCTTCCGCTACCGTAATGCTGTTGCTGTCCACATCCGGCGCGTCGTTGGATAAAACAACCCCAACATCAACCGTAATGGTATCTGTACCACCTTGGCCATCATCAACCACAACTGTAAAGCTATCGCTACCGTTGTAGTTCTCATCTGGGGTGTATGTCCAGTTGCCATTTTCGTCGACGACTACAGAACCATTCGACGGTTCTGTGCCTTTGCTAAACGTTAACTGATCGTTATCTGCATCGGTTGCAGTCAGTGAGCCACTTACTGGAGTATCTTCATCTGTGGTGACAGAGACATCTTCACCGACAGGTAAGTCATTGACTGGAGTAACGCCGATATTAACGGTTATTGTGTCTGTGCCGCCTTGGCCGTCTGATACAACAACTGTAAAGCTATCGTTACCGTTGTAGTTTTCGTTGGGGGTATAAGTCCAATCACCATTTTCATCGACAACGACAGTACCGTTTGATGGTTCTGTTGCTTTACTGAATGACAGATCATCACCATCTTCGTCTAAAGCCGACAAAGTGCCACTAACAGGTGTATCTTCATCTGTCGTAAAGGTGACGACGTCACTAGCTTCAGCATTGTTTGAGTCAACAAAAGATGGGTTGCTGTTTAAAGGCGTTGCTGCTTCAGTCAATGAACGATAAGCGTCAAGTAGGCTTAGGCTTTGAGTGCGAGATAAGCCCAATGATTCGAAACCCGTAGTAACGAACTCAGTACCAGGAATGGTTTCTTCACCATCACGTTCAATAGTTCCGCTAGAAGCCAAACTTGAACCGTTTTGACCAGCTGCCGTTGCGAACTCTTCACCTAGCTCGGTCGGGTCTTGACCTTCTTCTAATGCGGCAAAGATATTCGCAATATCTTGGTCGAGTTCAACTTCGCCTTCTTCTGATGAGAAGCGTTTTGCCGATACCTGAGGTTCATTGGACCCGTTCTGAGATTCAAGAACGACATCCCCTGCTTGTAGTGGTTGGCCTTCTTTTAAGACTTTAATCGTACCATCTACCGAGATAACAATGCGCTGGCCAAGTGCTAATGCACCACCCAAATTCAATGTTGTCATGTCCATATAAACCCCTAAAAAAGCATTTCTTGTCATTAACGTCAAAATAGTGACATTATATTTATAATATTAGTTAAAATATAACACTTAAAGTCATATAATTCCTAGTTATGAATCTAGTATTTAACAACTTGAGTGACAAGCTAATGACGGTGATCACATCGCATAACAATCTTAGTGCTCACACCAGTAATATAAGTTATTGTGTTTGCGAAAAATAATAGATTTAAAAACGTAAGATTGACGTGTCTAAAAACACCATAAAACGCACGCTGATCGGTTAACATTCTGACAACTATTTGCGAGCGCCAGCTTAGCGATCGTAATTTTTTTGGCGGTTCATCTAAATTTCGTATATAACAGCACGAATTCAAGACTTAGATGCGAGCTAACTTTAGGGAGATGCACATTGAATAGGCTTCAAAAGACAACATTAGGGTTAGCTATAAGTATGAGCTTACCGACGACAGCACAAACCCTAGAGCAAGCCGTTGCGTTCACTTTAGAAAGTAATCCTGAAATCAAAAGTGCTTATAATGAATATGTCAGTAAGCGATATCTTAATGATGCTTCTGGTGGTGCTTATCGTCCAAGTATAGATTTGGATGGAGGTATTGGTTACGAGCATACCGATCTAGCAACTAACTCAAGCACGACCGATCTGACTCGGAAAGAAGCGACAATTACGCTAACTCAGCTTATCTGGGATGGGGCTAATACATCGAATGATATTGACCGTACCGCTGCTGATGCGGAATCAGTGCGTTATCAATTGATATCTAATGCTCAAGATATCGCATTAGAAGTGACCAAAGTTTATCTCGATGCGGTAAAAGCATATGAAGTGCTTTCACTCTCTGAAAACAACCTCGCAACACACAAAAAAATATACAGCGATATTCGCAAGCGTGTTGAGTCAGGTATTGGCTCAACGGCAGATATGTCACAGGTAGAAGCACGTATTGCTAAAGCACACGGTAATTTACTTGCGGCGCAAAACAACCTTTTTGACACTCATACACAATTCAAAAGGCTTGTGGGTCAATCTCCGCTAGGGTTAACCTTCCCTCGCGCAGATGCAGGCGCTATCCCTTACACGGTTGATGGTGCATTAGCAAAAGCGTTTAATCAGCACCCAGTAATTAAGATTGCACAAGCCGATGTAGACTCAGCGAAATTTCAATACAAGCAATCTAAGAGCACCAACTACCCAACGGTTTCTTTTGAAGCCGCTCAAACCTGGCGCGATGATGCCGGTGGCACTCCAGGCAGCAGTGACGAGTTTTCTGCGATGGTTCGTTTAAGATACAACCTTTACAACGGCGGTTCAGACCAAGACCGTGCAGAAAGTGCCGCTTATCAACTAAACAAAGCGAAAGACCTCCGCGAGAGTACTTACCGTAATGTAGAAGAGAGCTTGCGTCTTTCATGGAGCGCACTTGATTTAACCGTTCAACAGAAAGAGTTTTTATCTGACCACGTAGACTCGGCATCAGACACCGTTATCTCTTATGAGAAACAATACCGTATCGGTAAACGTACCCTTCTCGATTTGCTTAACACCGAGAACGAACTATTCGAAGCCCGTAAAGGCTATCTGGATGCCAAGTACGACGAACAATACGCGAAGTACCGAGTAATGAATGCAACAGGAAACCTGTTAACTGGGTTACGCGTCGAAACCCCTCAAGAATGGAATGAAAAGGTAGAATACTAATGAAGCTGATAAAGACTGTATTTCCGCTTTGTCTCATGATTGTCTCTGCCAACGTTTTAGCTGAAACAAGCAATGAAGAATTTGAATATCGAGCTCTTCCAGACATCACGCAAATTTATGATCTCGAAGATGATGATAATGACGGCGTAATTAACGCGCGAGATCTATGTCCCGATACGCAAATTGGTGCAGAGATCGATAACGACGGTTGTGGTTCATATTTTGAATCGTCAGAAAAGAAAGAGCTCCACATACTCTTTGCTAATAACTCTACGGAAATTAACCCTGTTTTCCTAGGGCAGATACGCCAGATGGCTGCGTTTTTGAAGCGTTACGAGGGTACATCGATTGAGTTACAAGGTTATGCCAGCAAAGTCGGCAATGCCAAACACAATTTAAAACTGTCAAAAGAGCGAGCATCCCACGTAAGACGTGCCCTTATCAGTAATGGTATTCAACCATCTCGAGTCAATATCGTGGGTCATGGCGACTCTGAATTCAGCAGTGATGACAGCCAAGTTAATCACGCACTACATCGAAAAGTTGTCGCTTCCGTTGTTGGATTTAAAGGCAACATCAAAGAAGAGTGGCACATCTTCACCAAAATAAAAAAGTAGGCTCTATCCTGCGCTTACCATACTGAAACGTGATCTTTAGTTAACGTTTCAGTATGGTGATAATTCCTTGAATAGCATGTACCTAAGCCGTCTATAATGTTAATCTTGCGTCGTTATCAACATAGAGAATTAATCCATGAGCAAACTAACAGCTGATACTCAAGCAAATCTAGAACTTTTCGTTTCTGAAACACAAGAAACTAAACTGGTATGGGGCCTTCGCAATGAAGAAGGTTGGCTAGCATGTGACTCAAGTGAATTCGAAAGCAGCGAAGTGATGCCTTTTTGGTCTTCAAAAGAAGATGCTCAGACTCACAACGTTGAAGAGTGGGCTGACTTCGAAGTATTAGAAATTCCACTAGATATCTTTGTAGAAGATTGGTTACTGACTCTAGCTGAAGACGGCGTTCTTGTTGGTATTAACTGGAATGCAACATTAGAAGGCAAAGAACTTGAGCCTTCTGACCTAGCGAAATTATACATCTAATTTCCGATATCGGTCGTGCGAACAGTACGACCGATACACCTCTGATAAATATCAACAAATTAGAGACTTACCTCGCATAACCTCCTACCCATACCATTCAAAAATTGAAGCAACATCAAACTAATAATAGAATGTCGTTCTTTATCTGATAGATAGTTTCTTGTGACTCACTCTGTTTTTATTGCCCTTCTACTGTTCATTAGCTTTTATTCTCATGGCCAAGTATCAACACAAGATCGTCACCAAGACTCTCCTTTCAACTCATCCAATTTAAATTCAAACACAACTCCAAATGCTGATTGGAATGCACTCTATCTCTCGACTCTAACTCATTCCCCATCGCGTGCGTTAAACATGCTGCAAACCCGTTACATTGGCTCAACCGTCTATGGAGATAAGCTTTACCTTTCATCTCTGTTATATCAATACATGAGCCACCGAGATCAACCGTTCTATGGAATTGCTTCAAACGACAGTGAGTACCAAGCGATTGAACAAACGTTTATTTATGCTTTAATGAAAGATGGCCAAGGCCAATATGAGGAAGCGCAACAAAGCTTTCTGACACTATTGGCGAAGATGCAATCACGTAGTGATTTGACTGGAAGAGCCCTGCTAAAATACCAGCTATGCCGATCGCTTAACGAGCAAGCTAAATATCATCAAGCGAACTATTACTGTTCTGCGCTTCAATCAGATTTACATAACATCGCTGACCCTGTGTTACCAAAGTTTGGTACTTATCGAGTCATCGCTAACAATCACCATTTCCGCAGTGACTATCAAGCCGCGCTAGATACCTACCTATCACTGATAAACGTGTTCCCACAAGGACATGACATTTCGGGGATCTATAATGATGTGGGTAACTTGCTTAAAGAATTAAAGCAATATGAAAAATCGGCAGAGTACCTCAAAGAAGCACTCACACTAAGAGAAAGTGCTTCTGATTTGATGAAAGCACAAGTGCATCATAGCCTTGCAGATCTCTACCTTAACCAAGAGCAAAGTGACTTAGCAATTAACCACTTTCAAACAGCAAGAACACTGCTGAGCTCATCGTCGCATAGCTACGGTATCGCACTAACAAGTCTTGGCTTAGGAAAAGCTTACACTCAAATTAGAGACTATGATTTGGCAAGAGGTTACTTAGTCAACTCTCTGTCAGCTTCGAATGAATTGAGTAACGACGTCATTCGTATTAACGCTTACTTGGCGATAAGCGATATGTTCGAAGAGCAAAAGCTGACAACCGAGGCGCTCAATTATGCTCAGCAAGCTCTAGAAGTATCCGAGCAAGTCACAAGACACAAGTACATCGCTCAGTCACTCCTGCAACTTTCCGACCTTTATCAAGCGCTCAGCGATTACCAGCAAGCTTTCTATTTCTACCAGCGATACTCATCTATACAAATTGAAACACGCGATATCGATAACAGGTTGGCTTTTGAAGCACTAGACCTGACCCACGCTAAATATGAGCAAGAATTGGAAAATTCTTTCCTGATAAATCAGACAAAGCTCGACCGCGTTCAAATTGAAAAAATGGAACATCAAAGATGGTTGTACAACGTCATTGTTATTCTGTTGCTGTGCGCCGCAAGCTTTACGGTATTAGCAAACCAAACGATTCGCGCAAAAGCTTCCATTGATGCGATGACAAAAGCGTATGGCCGGACCGAAATAATACGAAGAATCAAACGAGTCAGACGCTGTAAAGGAACGGACAAGCAACATGTCCTCGTTCTGCTCGATCTGGATAAATTCAAGACGATCAATGATGAGCATGGACACCCTACCGGTGATAGAGCGCTCGTCCATATTAGTCAACAAATAAGAAAGCACTTAATGAGTGATGAATTGTTTGGCCGCTTAGGCGGTGAAGAGTTTCTTATCATGCTGACCGACACTAAACCTTCTGAAGTACGAGAGCGTGTTGAAGAATTACACTACGCAATATCAAGCACTGTCTTCTTATCAGAAAGCAAAAAGCCACTTAATGTAACCGCGAGTTTTGCTTATCTAGCAACCTCAAACGCATTAAGTGACTTTGATGACTTGTACTCTGTGCTTGACCAAGCACTGTATCAAGCAAAGAGCAACGGCCGAAACTGCATCATTGATGCTTACAACGAACCAATTGATTGACCTGAGGTTATTTATTCTCAGTCTGTTTGCGAACCAACTCAGCCATAATACCTTCACGATCACCTAGGTAATCGTTAAGGCCAACTTTACGCAGTTCACACGCTGGGCAATCGCCACAACCATCACCGATGATGCCATTGTAACAAGTCAGTGTTTTATTGCGAACAAGCTCAAGTGCTGAGTACTGGTCTGCCAACGCCCATGTTTCAGCTTTGTTGAGCCACATTAACGGTGTTTTAATATCAAGTGGCTTGTCCATACCTTGTACAAGCGCAGAGTTCATCGCTTTCACAAAGTCATTACGACAATCAGGGTAGCCTGAGAAATCAGTTTCACACACGCCCGTGATTACGGTATTTGCACCGATTTGGTAAGCGTAAATACCCGCCAAAGTTAAGAACAGAATATTACGACCGGGAACAAAAGAGTTTGGTAGTCCATTCTCTTGTAGCTCATGAGACACAGGAATATCGTCACGAGTCAGAGAGCTGATAGCCAGTTCATTCAACAGAGTCACATCCATCACTTTGTGCGCTTTCACACCAAGCTCTTTCGACAACGACTCCGCAACTTCAATCTCGAGTCTATGGCGCTGACCATAGTCAAACGTAATCGCATGAACTTCATCATACTCTTTTAAAGCTTGAACAAGACACGTTGTTGAGTCTTGACCACCACTGAATACTACGACTGCTTTTTTCATCTTAAATCCTTACGAGAATCTTCTACTAGCGACTTATCTAGGCCAGTAAACAAATGCAACCTATGCGATGCTCAAATATTTGTGAGTTTGAATAGATAAACGCCAGTTACGTTCAATACAGGTATCAATACACAGTTGCGTTGCACGTTCTTTTTGGCTAATAGGTTGAAGTGCAATGACTGTATTTTCAGGAACATCGGCTCTAGCAATAAGAGCATCTAGTTGCTCGATATCTTTACCTGTACCAACAGGGTGCTTGATTTCATTCGCACGAACGAGTGCGCTATCAAGGATATCCAATTTGGCTTTCATTGCGACTTTTGGTGACACCGTAACCCAAGTATCCAGTGTGGCTTTTACTTCTGATGTTCCGCTGGTCTCAATCTGACAGCGACAACCGTGCTGCTCAAATGCTTCAGTAAGAGGGACAAGATCATAGATGCACGGCTCACCACCAGTAATCACAATGTGCTTCGCGGTGTAACCTTGCTTGATATATTCATTCACGATTCCTTGCGCATCAATTGCAGACCAAGTCGGTGAATCCTCTGTCTTAACCATAATATCACCAAGGCTCGTTTCATCTTCCGGCAACGCTTCCCAAGTCTGTTTGGTATCACACCAAGAACAGCCTACAGGGCAAATTTGCAGTCGAACAAAAACAGCAGGAACGCCGGTAAATACGCCCTCGCCCTGGATGGTTTCAAACATTTCATTAATCTTGTACAACTTACCCTCAGCTCAATCATTTGATGAAATTAATCAACCGCAGACCTTAAAGCACTTGCCCCTTTTGGTCAAACAAATGAGTACTGATAAATGAGTTGATCAAAGCCCTAGCCTGAACTTTCAAGTTCCCTTATCCTTTCGCCCATTAGATTTCGTTAGCTTTTAATTTTTTAGTAAGGAACAACATGTACAAACTGATTGCTCTTGATATGGATGGCACACTGCTCAACAGTGATAAAGTAATTTCTCAAGAGAACAAAGACGCGATTGCCAAAGCACGCGCTGCAGGTGTGAAAGTGGTTCTGGCTTCTGGTCGTCCTTTAGAAGGCATGCAGAGTAAGTTAGACGAGCTTTCAATCAACGGCGAAGATGACTTTGTGCTCTTCTACAACGGCTCTATGGTTCAAAACGTCTCTACAAAAGAACTCATTCATAGTGAGATCAGCAATGGTAAAGCCGCGAAAGAGATCGCAGCCCTCGCTGTACAGCTTGGTGGTTATGTTCATGCATTCAGCAAGATTCATGGCTTAATCACACCAGAGAACAATGAGTACACTGGTATTGAAGCGCGTATTAACGGCTTAGAGATTACCGAGTTCGACTTTTCTCAACTAGAAGATGACCACGAAATCATCAAAACTATGATTGTCGCAGAACCAAGCAAGCTGACTGAAATCATCGGCAAGTTGCCACAAGAACTTAAGACTCAATTTACTATCGTGCAAAGTGCACCATTCTTCTTAGAGTTCCTAAACCCAAATTCAAACAAGGGTGTCGGTATTGAGGCGATAGCTAAGCACTTGGGTATTACAGCAGAAGAAGTAATCTGCATGGGTGACGCTGAAAACGATCATCATATGCTTGAATACGCTGGCCTTGGCATTGCAATGGAAAACGCAATGGAAGAAACCAAGAAACTGGCGGATCACATCACAGCGAGCAACGACGACCATGGTGTAGCGGTCGCTATTGAGAAATTTATCTTCAACTCATAAACGCTCAGCAGCTATAGTGAGAATTACTTTTTGCTTGTTGCACAAATGACAAAGGCTGTGCACTGCACAGCCTTTTTTGATTTTATATTAGTCGGTTCGCCTACTCTCTTTTCCATGGCAGACGAAACGCCACTACACCAAATAGAATCAAGATTGGGAAACGTAAGGTCTCAACGATAAATGAAGCGATGCCACTGAATGAGACGAAACTTCCTGCCCAGCTAATCAGCAGATTTCCCGCTAACAACATCGCCATCACTCCAAATACAATCTTGAATGAGAACTGGCCGACCAAAGGCTTCGAATCCGTTAACGTTACTAAGCATGCAATCGTCATCAAAATTGCTACCCAGAAAGAGAATGTTGGCAGTGGCCATATCACCGTGAGAACAATCGACAGTAAGCACAATGCCCACCAGACACCTTTAGAGCTTAATAAGGCACTAATATCAACATCAGGTTTCGCATCTAATCTCACGATGTGCCAAGTCGTTAACGCGCCCAATACGCCTCCCATTAAGACATCACTAAAGAACGCACTGCCTGAATAAGACGTAAATAGCATAATCCACAGTAGGCCCGCGAGCACTATCAAAATCGATTTTTGCTCCAAGAGGCGCTTTAGTTTCCAAAAGACTAACAAGGTTAAACTCACCCACAAGCCAGCCAATAAACTTGGAAAGCTATACCCACTGCTCATCACTAGCTTCAATGTTGGCAAGTAAGCATGTGGACGTGGAAAACCAAACCCTTGATGGGCGATTAAAGTGAGCAATGTCACCGAGATCAAAGTGAAGCCAAACTTCAACGCGAAGTTACGGCCAAAATGCCAAGCAATTAGCGGCAATATCACGATGAAAATCCATGGCTTCGCTAACGAGTCAGTTAAAAGCACAGTATTCGCAAACACGCTTGGCATATTATCGAACGCGTTTTGAAGCGACACAATCCAATTTAATTCAACTTGATGGACTTTCGGTGCCGCGCCCACCAGCTCTGTCACATACGTCACAGGCTGATCTGTCGCGGATAAAAAGAATTCGTTAATCTCAGACCATTGCTCTGGGTAACGGTATTGGTCAGCTTGCAACTCCGTAGGTGGCAATAACATCGCGCGACTGACTTCCACACCGTAATGAGGAGCAAACCAGATTGGTAGCTCAAAGCCACCTAACTCATTTCGAGCTTTGTAACTGATCACTTCAGAGTCAGAGACACAATCATACACAACGGCACTGTCGGTATATCCCAACACATCACCGACCGTCACGGACAAACCCGCCTCTTCCCAAGTTTCTCGTTGCGCCGCGACCGATGGCGGCTCACCAGAAACCACAGTGCCTCCCGGCAGAGACAATTGCCCCGTGATCAATTCATCAACCAACACAAGTTGGTTATCAGCACGTACTACACACAAAGCGCCCGCGATATGATCGGGCAAAGTGTTGCTCGCCCAAGCGGAAGTAGTACTCAAAAGAGATAATATGAAAACTAATAAATATCGAATAACCAACGAGTTTACCTAAAAAATAATAGAAGAAATTTAAGACTGCCCTAGTGTAATCAAACACGCACAAAATCGCTGTCTACGTTTTGTGCAAAGCCTTCCTCATCCATTGAATGTGAGGTGTGAACCCCATTTTTTGATAGAAGTCCTTGGCAGGTGAATTAAAGTCCCAAACCTCTACAAAGACTTGTTCAACCCCATAATCATCAAAAGTCGCTTCAACTTTGCTAAACAACTTTTCAGCAATCGATTCTTTTCGATAATCAGGCAAGACAAACAGTTCATCGACACTCCCCATCGGCACCGGTTTACTCACCGTTGAGATAAGCTCACAAAAATGTCCGGAGATAAAGCCAACAATGAGCTCACCTTTTAATGCCACATAAACCAAGCATTCAGGATCATCCAAGTAACGTGCAATGCTTTTTTCCTGCTCAATCTCTTCTGCCGTTTTAAAGTGCTCTGGGCTAGCAAGGTGGTGATGATGGTGGAGATCGAACATTAACTCGTTAAGTTGTTCCAAATCCGTGTGTTTTGCAGCCCTTAAAGTGACATTCATGACTATTGCGCTTCTCAAACCAAATTAATATCTAAACTGAGTCTAGTTTACTTGCCGTGAGTATCTATACAAGTTATTGAATTGATTCATTGTTTGAAGTGCGTATTTTAGATACAAAAACGGCCACATTACGTGGCCATTCTGTTTGAATGATTTTCAATTAAACGAATGTCGAGGCTTTAGTTGTAGCTTTAGCTTTAGCTTTAGCTTTAGCTTTAGTTGTAGCTTTATGCACCGTTGTCCTCTTTCTCTTCTTTGAGATCAGCAAGCTGTTGTTCTAGTTCAATAAGCTTAATTTCAGCCTCTACTTCAGCAACTCGCTTTTCTGCATCGGTGCGATTGTCTTGCGCTAGACCATCGGCAGTGACTTGGGTTCGTTGTGCGTTTCTTGCATCATCCGTATCTTTCATTGAACCAGCAACACCACCGGTCACACCACCCAATGCAGCCCCCTTCGCGGCTAAGCTCGCATCTCCAGTTAGAGCGCCTGCTGTCGCTCCTAATAAAGCACCACCCACAGCACCACGATTACGTGCAGCATTCTCATTTTCGTTATCCATTGCTGGAGATGCGCAACCAGAAAGAGTCACAATCAGTGTCGCTAAAAGAAAAGGTTTAGTGAATTTCATAGGAGTCTCGCTTAGTTCTTCGTTTGGAGTAGAGCCATCTTAAGCAGAACCGTTAATGAGATAAATAAAGCTACGTTTAGACGATACATCATGTTCAGTTATGTATCATTCAACCATCGCATAAGTGCTTATTGATATATATCTTTGAGCTCGCCTTAGCCTGACAAACAAAAAAGGCGACCAATTAGGTCGCCTCAATCGCTCTTTCTCTATAATTATTATCTTTCAGATGTCGCTCTTAGCCTTTGGACCAAAAGTTTTGCATATTTTCTGCACTAGGTGGTGGCCTAACACCGCAATCTCGATAATGATTTTTATCGCCGAACCCCAGTATCTTGCCATTTTCGTCATCAATCATTGCGGCAACTTTAACACCGTCTCCCACATGACGAGTTAACACAACAATTTCACCGGCTCTTTCAGACCTTACCGCGCCTAAGATTTGATATTCGTAGCGGCCTTTCCTTGAATTAACGATCATCTTCGAGTTAATCGGGTCGGCTTCATACCCCACGCCCATATCAAAAACCGCTTGATAGAGATCGACGCCAGTCTTGGACACACATTTAAATATCTTGGGATGACTCAATGGCTCTAACAACGCCCTACTCGCTTCATCCTTTGAAATACTGGCACTAGCAGCACCACTGACCAGTAAAGCAATCAACCAAAAGTAAGCGCGCATAAAAAAGACCTCAATATGTGGGGTTCATAATGAGGTCATAGTAAACGCAATGGATAAGCGGATGAATAAAGTAGAGTTTAGGTAAACCATCACGCTGGGTTATGCATTAATAAACAAGCCGAAGGTGAGATTACCTAAACTGCGACGTCTATTTGCCGAGCTTTTCAGCTATTTCAGTTAAGCTGGTAGGGTCGTCAATCGTCGAAGGCACCACATATTGCTCGCCTTCTGCGATTTGTCGGATGGTTCTGCGTAAGATCTTACCCGAGCGCGTCTTAGGCAGTCTCTCAACCACCAAGGCTTGCTTAAAGCATGCAACCGCACCAATCTCGTTACGAACCTTACCCACTAACTCAGCTTGCAGTTCAATGCCATCGACTTTCACGCCATCTTTCAGCACAACTAAACCAAGAGGTAGCTGCCCTTTTAAGTCATCGTGAATACCGACTACCGCGCATTCTGCAATGGCTGGGTGACCACCCACGATCTCTTCCATTTCACCCGTCGACAGACGGTGTCCCGCTACGTTTATCACATCGTCGATACGACCCATGATAAATAGATACCCATCTTCATCAAGATAGCCACCGTCCCCAGAAACATAATAGCCCGGGAACTGACTCAAATAGCCGGATTCAAACCGATCATGATTGCGCCATACCGTGGGTAAACAACCAGGCGGCAATGGTCGTTTAAGTGCCACAAACCCTTGTTGATTCGTTTGTGCGATTTCACCCAATTCATTGAGGATCTCCACTTGGTAACCGGGTACTGGCTTGGTTGAAGAACCCGCTTTTACAGGCAAAGATTCAAGCCCTGTTGGATTGGCAGAAATAGCCCAACCCGTTTCGGTTTGCCACCAGTGGTCGATAACCGGTTTATTGGTATGAGATTCGACCCAATCCAATGTTGGCGGGTCCAAGCGCTCGCCAGCCATGAAAATCGACTTGAGCGATGATAAGTCATACTTGGTGAGCAACTCGCCTTCAGGATCTTCTTTCTTAATGGCTCTAAACGCTGTTGGCGCAGAAAACAATACATCGACGTTGTACTCTTCACACACACGCCAGAATGCGCCGGGATCCGGAGTTCTGACTGGCTTGCCTTCAAACAAAATGGTCGTACAGCCATGAATCAATGGCGCATACACAATGTAGGAATGCCCCACTACCCAGCCAACATCAGAAGCTGCCCAAAACACACCATCTTGCGGCATATCGTAAATAGTGCTCATCGAGTATTTCATTGCAACCGCATGACCACCATTATCGCGCACCACGCCTTTTGGCTTACCCGTCGTCCCTGATGTATACAAGATATATAGTGGGTCAGTCGCTAGAACAGGCACACATACGTGAGGCAAAGCATCTTCAACAGCTTGCTGCCAAAATACATCACGTTCGTTGTTCAATTCGGCTAGAGACTGCTCTCTTTGGAATACCACCACTTTCTCAGGCTTCCAACGACTGTCCATGATCGCGCGATCGACCATCGGCTTATATGGCAGGACTTTATTTATCTCGACACCGCAGGAGGCAGTAATCAAGACCTTCGGTTCAGCATCTTCGATACGAACGGCAAGCTCATGAGGAGCAAAACCACCAAACACCACCGAATGCACCGCGCCTAGTCGAGCACAAGCCAGCATTGCCATTGCCGCTTCAGGAATCATTGGCATGTAGATCACCACACGATCGCCTTTGGTAACGCCTTGCGTGGCTAACATACCTGCGACTTTTGCCACTTGGTCACGCAATTGATTGTAAGTGTATGAGGATTGATTTCCTGTTACTGGAGAATCGTAAATCAGCGCGGTATTGCCACCTCGCCCATTTTCACAATGGTAATCAAGCGCGAGCCAGCAGGTGTTCATCACCCCATCAGGAAACCAACGTTCAATACCGTTATCGTCAGTTTGTAATATCGTTTTTGGTGGTTCAAACCAATCTATCGCTTGTGCTTGTGTTTCCCAGAACGAATTGGGGTCTTCCCTAGCCCATTGATACTCGGTGATATAATCGGTTTTTCTTTTCATTCGATTCGTAGCAGACATAGTGCCTCCTCCATGATTTATCCATTAGTCCAAGCGCCTAGCTTTTGGCAGTGTCACTTGGGTGCACTCTTTTCTCAGCGTTGTGTTCGTGAACATTTGACCGTTCACGACAATCGCTTTACTTAGGAAAAGGCACACGGATGGCACCTTCCATGATCACTCGGGCACTACGACTCATAATCGCCCGTTCTATTTGCCAACCGCTTTCCGTCTGAATAGCTTTAGCACCCACTTTTAAGGTTCCTGATGGATGACCAAAGGTCACAAAATCTCGAGACCCCTCACCGGCTGCCAAGTTCACTAACGTGCCCGGCACACTCGCCGCTGAAGCAATGGCGACTGCAGCCGTACCCATCATAGCGTGATGCAGTTGTCCCATAGACAAAGCACGCACAAGAAGGTCAGTATCTTCGGCAGCAACCGATTTACCACTGGAGGCTTGGTACGCTTGAGGCTTAGCAACAAACGCGACTTTAGGTGTGTGTTGGCGTGATTCAGCTTGTTCTAAAGAATCAATAAGACCCATCGCTACTGCACCATGTGCTCGGATGGATTCAAACAGAGCCAAGGCTTTGGTATCACTATTGATATCTGATTGAAGTTCAGTGCCTTGGTAACCAACCGATTCAGCATCAACAAAAATGGTGGGTATTCCGGCATTGATGTATGTCGCTTTAATGCACCCCAGATCTGGAACATCTAAAAAATCGACAACATTCCCTGTTGGGAACATAGAGCCACTCGCGTCGGCGGGGTCTAGAAAATCAACTTGGATCTCAGCAGCGGGGAAAGTGACACCATCGAGCTCAAAGTCACCTAACTCTTGGACTTCCCCATCAGCGATAGGTACATGAACAATAATGGTTTTCTCTATGTTCACTTGCCATACTCGCACCTCGACCACACCGTTTTCTGGAATACGATTCGAATCGACCAGTCCATTATGAATTGCAAATGGGCCTACGGCAGCAGATAGATTGCCGCAGTTACCGCTCCAATCAACGAACGACTTGTCTATTGCTACTTGGCCGAATAGGTAATCAACATCGTGATAGGCTTTACTGCTTTTCGAAACAATAACGGTTTTGCTGGTGCTGGATGTTGCGCCACCCATGCCGTCGGTTTGTTTGCCATAAGGATCTGGACTACCAATCACCCGCAGAAGTAATGCGTCTCGTGCTTCTCCGGCGACTTGCGCAGCTTCAGGTAACTCTTCTAAATTGAAAAAGACACCTTTGCTTGTTCCGCCCCGCATATAAGTTGCAGGCACTTTGATCTGTTTATTTGTCATCATAAGCTCCTACTGGGCGAGAAAGTCTTTGGCAAAACGTTGCAATACGCCACCAGCACTGTACACATTCACTTCGTCTGCGGTGTCTAGTCGGCAGGTCACAGGAACATCAAGCTTTTCACCGTTTTTACGAGTGATCACTAGAGCCAAATCAGAACAGGCTTCAATGTCACCGTACACGTCGTAAAGCTCGGTGCCGTCCAGTTCTAAGGTGTTGCGATTGTTCCCCGCTTTGAATTGCAGAGGCAGCACGCCCATGCCAACCAAGTTGGTTCTGTGAATTCGTTCAAACCCTTCAGCAACAATCACTTCAACACCCGCTAAGCGCACACCTTTGGCAGCCCAATCACGTGATGAACCTTGGCCATAATCGGCACCCGCCACGACAATCAAAGGCTGTTTACGGTTCATGTAGGTTTCTATCGCTTCCCACATTCGCGTAACTTGGCCTTCGGGTTCAACTCTTGCTAATGAACCTTGCACGACTTCTCCAGCGTCTTTCACCATTTCATTAAACAGCTTCGGGTTAGCGAACGTCGCTCGTTGCGCGGTTAAGTGATCACCTCGATGAGTCGCATAAGAGTTAAAGTCTTCTTCTGGCACTTCCATTTTCGCCAAGTACTCACCTGCCGCACTCGAAGCGAGAATCGCGTTTGAAGGCGATAGATGATCGGTGGTGATGTTGTCGCCAAGAATAGCTAACGGTCTCATACCAGAAAGGCTTCGTTCTCCCGCAAGAGCCCCTTCCCAATAAGGTGGTCTGCGAATATAGGTACTTTGAGGTCGCCAGTCATAAAGCGGTTCAGTCGTCACCTGTTCCTCGTCTGGCTGGAACATTTTCACGTAGATTTGTTGGAATTGCTGAGGCTTAACATGTTCACCGACAACAGCATCGATCTCCGCATCACTCGGCCATAAATCACTTAAGTAGATTGGCTTGCCGTTGCTGTCAGTGCCTAAGCTGTCTTTCTCGATATCAAAGCGAATCGTGCCAGCCAAGGCATAAGCAACCACCAATGGCGGTGATGCTAAAAACGCTTGTTTGGCATAGGGATGGATTCGACCATCGAAGTTGCGATTCCCTGACAACACAGCGGTTGAATACAGGTCGCGGTCGATGATCTCTTGTTGGATAGCAGGATCTAGGGCTCCGCTCATACCATTACAGGTAGTACACGCATAACCCACGATACCGAAGCCTAATTGTTCAAGTTCGGGAAGCAAACCTGCCGACTCGAGATAGAGCTTGGCAACTTTAGAACCTGGAGCAAATGACGTTTTCACCCACGGCTTACGAACTAATCCAAGCTGATTGGCTTTCTTAGCCACTAATGCTGCGGCGACCACGTTTCTTGGGTTGCTGGTGTTGGTACAAGAAGTAATTGCCGCAATGATTACGGCACCATCGGGCATCTGATCATCGCTGTACTCCTTAGCATGCTGCTCTTTCCAAGATGCTTGACTGATGCCTTGTTCAGCCAGCTCTCTGGTTGGCAAACGACGATGGGGATTGGATGGCCCTGCAAGATTGCGCTCAACCTTCGATAAATCAAACTCTAATACACGCTCATATTGAGCAGAATCGAGATCGTCAGCCCATAACCCGGTTTGCTTGGCGTAGCGTTCAACTAATTCAACCTGCTCAGGCTCTCGACCGGTGAGCTTCAGGTATTGAATAGTCTGCTCATCGATATAGAACATACCCGCTGTCGCACCGTACTCTGGCGTCATGTTGGAGATGGTTGCGCGGTCACCAATGGTCAGAGCACGAGCCCCTTCACCGAAGAATTCCAAATAGCTTGAGACCACTCTCTCATTGCGAAGAAACTCTGTAATCGCAAGCACAATATCCGTTGCAGTTATCCCTTCTTGTCGTTGACCCGTCAGTTTAACGCCGACAATATCAGGCAATCGCATCATCGACGGACGACCGAGCATCACTGTCTCAGCTTCCAAGCCGCCCACACCAATCGCAATAACGCCCAGAGCATCAACGTGCGGTGTATGGCTATCGGTACCAACACAGGTATCAGGAAACGCGATGCCTTCTTTAGATTGAATAACTGGAGACATTTTCTCCAAGTTAATCTGGTGCATGATCCCGTTACCAGCAGGGATCACACTCACGTTTTTAAACGCGGTTTTACACCATTCAATAAAATGAAAACGGTCTTCGTTTCTGCGCTCTTCAATCGCGCGGTTTTTATCAAAGGCTTCGCTATCAAAGCCTGCGTGTTCCACTGCCAGAGAG
Organism: Vibrio splendidus; assembly: GCF_024347615.1. Lineage (NCBI taxonomy): Bacteria > Pseudomonadati > Pseudomonadota > Gammaproteobacteria > Vibrionales > Vibrionaceae > Vibrio > Vibrio splendidus. The sequence continues at coordinate 2,147,707 of NZ_AP025508.1, forward strand.
TGATCAACAATCAGTTGGGTTTCGACCACTGGGTTTACCTTGGCAGGGTCTCCGCCTTGGTCGGCAATTGCATCGCGTAAACCAGCCAAATCTACTAGGGCTGTTTGACCAAGAATGTCATGACATACAACGCGCGCAGGATACCAAGGAAAATCTAAGTCGCTCTTGCGTTCAATGATCTGTTTTAAGCTGTCTTCAAGCGTTTCAGAATCACAGCGTCTTACCAATTGTTCCGCCAACACTCGCGACGTATAAGGCAAGGTTTTATAAGCGCCCGGGGATATTGCTTCTACCGCTTCGCAAGCATTGAAATATTCTAAGCCCGTTCCCGGTAGAACCTTTCGATACTTGTTTTCATCAAGATCTTGGTTTCTTTCAAGTTTTACATCAGACATACATCCACCATTATCTGTTAAATTCTATTCGTTGGTTCTCGAGGCCTTATCACATGAAGAGAAAAGTCACCTCGAGATATAAGTCGGCTCGATATAGAGGACTAACGTAGATGAATAGGCAGCCAGTCTTGATGCTCTGGGCCGGTATAGTCTGCACTTGGACGAATGATGCGATTATTTTCTCTCTGTTCGAACACGTGCGCCGTCCAACCCGTAAGGCGGCTCATCACGAAGATCGGAGTAAATAATTTGGTTGGAATATCCATGAAGTGGTAGGCCGATGCGTGGAAAAAGTCCGCATTACAAAACAGTCCCTTCTCGCGCTTCATTACCGCTTCAACACGTTCTGAAACGGCGTAAAGCTGTTTATCACCCACCTCTTGAGCTAGCTCTTTTGACCAACACTTGATTAGAGCATTTCGTGGATCGCTCTCACGATAAATGGCATGACCGAAGCCCATGATTTTGTCTTTGTTAGCAAGCATCTGCATGATGTTAGTTTCTGCTTCATCAGCGGTTTGCCAATCTTGGATCATTTCCATCGCCGCTTCATTTGCTCCACCGTGCAATGGGCCTCGCAGTGTGCCAATCGCTGCGGTGACACAAGAGTGGATATCTGACAGTGTGGATGCACACACACGAGCGGCAAAGGTTGAAGCATTAAACTCATGTTCTGCGTAAAGGGTTAGCGAGCAGTGCATCACCTTCTTATGAAGTTCACTAGGTGTTTTATCCGTTAGCATTTTCAAGAAGTAGCCACCCAGACAGGCTTCACTTTGATCTTCAGTATCAATTCGCACGCCATCATGGCTAAAGCGGTACCAATAACAAATAATGGCAGGGAAAAGCGCGAGCATTCGTTCAGTCGCAGGCAGTTGCTCAGAAAAATCAGTCTCTTGCTCTAGATTACCTAGCATTGAACAACCCGTTCTCATCACATCCATCGGATGAGCGTCAGCAGGGATAAGCTCTAATGCTGCTTTCAAAGGTTGAGGCAAGCCGCGCAGACCAACCAACAATATTTTGTAATCATCGAGCTCTTTTTCAGTGGGTAAGTGACCTCTTAGTAGCAGATGCGCCACTTCTTCGAACTGAGCATGATTAGCAAGGTCGGTTATATCATAGCCACGGTAGGTCAAACCCGTTCCTGACTGGCCTACCGTACATAGCGCCGTAGTTCCCGCACTTTGGCCACGTAGACCAGCACCACCGATTGCAGGTGCACTTGCTGTTTTTGCGCTTTGTTGTGGGTTTTCTGTTGAAGCCTTATCGACAGCTGCTTTATCACTCAAAGATACAGACATGGTGAACTCCTTTTCTGTGTTAGCCGCCTGCACTCTTTGGTGCTGCCTGTTTATGTGTCCGGTGATCTTTATCATCGGTACTGGATATGGCGACTAACCATTTCACGTTATTGGATTAAGTTGATTTTTGATTAATTGAAACTGGGTTACCCTTCGCTTGAAAACAACTGATCAAGCTTGTTCTCGTAGTCGTGGTAATTAAGGTGTTCGTAAAGCTCTTTACGGGTTTGCATTGAATCCAACAAAGCTTCTTGATTGCCTTCAACTAACAAGTGCTTGTAAACATTCTCCGCCGCTTTGTTCATCGCGCGGAATGCACTCAGTGGATAAAGCACCATATCGACACTTGATTGGGCCAACTCGTTACAGTTATAGAGCGGTGTTTGGCCAAACTCAGTGATGTTGGCCAAAATAGGCACGTGTTTACCCGTTGCTGATTTCAGCGCTGCCGAGAACTTCACGTATTGATCGAGTTGATTCATCGCCTCAGGGAAAATCATGTCAGCGCCCGCTTCAACACACGCAATCGCTCGTTCAATCGCACTGTCTATTCCTTCAACCGCCAATGCATCCGTACGAGCCATAATCACAAAGCTTTCGTCGGTTCTAGCATCAGTTGCAGCCTTAACTCTATCGACCATCTCTTGCTGACTTACAATCGCTTTATTTGGTCGATGACCACAGCGTTTCTGAGCGACTTGGTCTTCCATGTGGACTGCTGCTGCGCCTGCCTTCTCCATAGCGCGAATCGTACGTGCAATATTGAATGCGCCACCAAATCCCGTATCGATATCTACCAGCAATGGCAGATCACACGCGTTGGTAATACGTTCAACATCCACCAACACATCGTTCAATGTCGTAATACCTAAATCAGGCAAACCATAAGACGCATTGGCGATGCCTCCACCCGACAAATAGATCGCCTGATGCCCCAAGTTCTTTGCCATCATCGCGCAATACGGATTCACCGTACCCACAATCTGCAATGGGTCGTTGTCTTGCACAGCTTGTCGGAACTTTGCTCCTGCTGATAACTTCATAATGACGCTCCCTGTTAATTGTTTATTTCTAGCTAATCTTTAAGATTTACAGCTTTTGGTTATCGCCAGCACTGATCCGCTGACAGATTCCAATGGTCGCTTAATCAAGATCTTTGGATTGAATTTGTTGTTCTATAAGCAATCGACTACCCGAGATGTGTCGTCGCATTAGCATTTCTGCTAGCTCTTCATCGCGATTACGAATCGCTTGTAGGATGTATTTGTGTTCATCGAGCGCCTCTTTTGGTCGAGACTGAGCCCTAGGCGATTGATAGCGGTACATGCGTAATAGGTGATAAAGCTCATCACACAGCAGCGAAATGAGTTTGCTGTTACGACTCGCTTTGATAATGCGGTAATGGAAATCGAAATCCCCATGTTGATGAAAGTAAGAAGAACCTTCGACTTCATCGATGTGCTTTGAGTGTGTCGACAATAATCCTTCAAGCCCGATAAGCTCTTCTTGTGTGATATGTCGCGCTGCTAGGCGAGCCGCCATGCCTTCCAATGCCTCTCGCACCGCGTAAAGCTCTAGCAGTTTGTCTGCAGAAAAAGTAATAACTCGAGCGCCGACATGAGGAATTCGCTCAATAAGCCCTAGCCCTTCCACACGCATTATAGCTTCACGTAATGGACCTCGACTTACCTCGAAGCGTTTAGCCAGTTCAGGCTCCGAGATCTTACTGCCCGGTGGTAATTCACCGTTAACAATCGCCTCAACGAGATACTCAGTCAGATTTTCCGACTTGGTGTTTTCTTTGTCGCTCACACGTATTTTCGTGTTTGCACTTAAGCTGAGATCTTTTATCGCAGTATTCATATTCACGCTGCTCACTTCTGATTGCCGACCCTAACTGTCAACAATTTCATAACATGAACATAAAATACACGATCAAATTGTCGACAATCAAGTAGATTGTCGACAATTTAGACTAAGGTAGTATTTTTTATAGACGATAAAGTTTGTTAGAAAACACGCGAATAATCACTTAACCAACTGTTAATAAATGAATTAACCTAGGAGGGACTCAACAAACCCTTACTTACCCTACAATTATTAGAAATCGATGTGTCGACAACTTGCCATCCACCTTTTAGATATAGTATTAATTTCTACTCATCAGCGATTTAGACCAAAAAAAGAGAAGCAATGATCGCCTCTCTTTATTATTCACAAGGTTAACACTCTCAAAATAGGTTAATCACGAGACATCAACATGGTGCTTGCCAATAACGACATTCCTATTAGCACAACCCCTAAGTTACCAATCTCACCAGCAAGTCCTAGTCCCCCACCAATTAAACAGTAATACAACAATCCTAGAACCGCCCCTGCCGTGCCTGCTTGCTGTTTATAATTGACCAACGCCGTACTAAATATATTAGGACTTGCCATACCAAACCCTACAACCACAGCAGCCATTCCTAAAAGAAACCAAAGGCTGTCTTGGCAAAAGTACACCTGAACAGCCCCAACAAAGCTGATTAACACCGCGATCTGAATGAGTCGTTGGGAACCCCATTCTTTTACCAGCAATCGTTTATTCATCGAGCTTCCTAAAACAGATGCTACCGCTAATATCACGCCACTGTAACCAAATTCAATGGAACTTAAGCCAAACTGGCTGAACATAAATGGCGCTAAGGAATAATAGCTAAACATCATGACATTAAAGCAAGCCACAAGAATCGCACTTTTCCAAATATCCCTATCTTTTAGCATTACCGTGAAAATACCAATAAAGCTGACTGTTTTAGTGTCAGCAGGTTTCGTTTCGGGTAAAGAAAAGGCCGATACGATCAGCAATATAAAAGCCATGACAAGCAGTAAACTGAACACCACTAAGTGTCCAAAATATTCAGCAATAAATCCTCCTGACATTAAACCAACAACAGGGCTGATTGATACTGCAACAATTGCAAGCGAAAACACTTTCCCTAGCTCTTTGCCTTCATAGCTATCTCGTAATATTGTTTGACCAATAACTGAGCCTACCGCCGCCCCAAAAGCTGAAACAACCCGCGCAATCATGACCATATCAAATTGAGTTGCCGTGATGGCTAACAGACAACCAACACCATAAGTAAACAAACCACACAACATCGCTTTTCTGCGGCCAATAAGATCAGAAACTCGTCCCCAAAAAACAACACCCACAGCAAAAGCAATAAAGTAAATCGACAAGGTTTGACTTGCACTTGCCATTGATACACCAAAATAATCAACTAAGTGCGGCAATACTGGGCTGTAGATAGTTTCAACAATTTGGGGGAACATCAGCAGAATGATGATCAGTCCGATATGGGGTTTTTTATTCATATTATTCTCTTCTAAAACTGGAATAAGAGAAGTATATGGATTTCATTTGTGTTCAAATATCAACAGTAGAACAACAAACATCAAAATAAGGACAAATCATGTTGATCGATGACAACACACCTTTTTATGTTGATGGAATGGCCTATCCCTTTGTCGGCATTGCCGCCCAAGTCGGCAAGCACGATTCTGGTATGCATACACACAACCGTGCACAATTGTTATTTGCACCACACGGTTGCATCAGTATTACCCTCGACGGAATGCATTGTGTGTTGCCGCCCACCAAAGTTGCCTGGATACCCGCGGGAATTGAGCATTGTGCAACCATGACCAATGTCGTGGCCTATCGCTCGCTTTATTTTGATCCTCTTCGCATTAAAAACTTGCCTGAAGAGTTAAGTATTCTTAACGTCACACCACTACTAAAGGAGTTGATCGAACGAATGGCTTTTTGGGATTGGGATAAACCTAGTGAAGAGCAACAAAACACATTGGCGTTGTGTTGCGAGGAACTTTCTTACGCAGAAAGGAACGAGCTAACGCTACCTTTACCCAAAGATAAACGATTAGCGTTGTGGTTAGAAAAAGTAAAACTAGGAACACAGTTACCTCAACCACTCAATGAAATGGCCAAGCATATTGGAGCAAGCAGCAAGACCGTTAGCCGATTATTCATCAAAGAAACGGGGATGCCTTACCAAGCTTGGCGTCAACAATGGAGGCTGTTAAGTGCCATTGAGCAATTGTCAGAAAAAAAGAGTGTCTCTGTGGTTGCCCACGAGTTAGAGTTCTCCAGTGACAGTGCGTTTATTCATTTCTTTAAGCAACACACCGGAGAAACCCCCACTCACTACATGAAGTGAGGTCAGCAGTCATTCATGCTTTCTAGCAAAGTTAAGCAGCGACGCCTTCAACTACATATTTTGATAGGTCTACATGATCGATCTGTTCCGGTTTTAAATACGTTTCGGCATAACGGATATGTGTCCCGCTAGTTAGAAACAACCTAAACAGTTCTATATCGAGATGCTCGTCCAACGCCATTTTGTACATGATATCGACAGCAACACTAATCGGCTTCGCTTTCTTGTACGGCCTATCCGCAGCGGTTAGCGCCTCAAAAATATCCGATATCACGAGAATACGTTCTGGAATTGAAAGATCGTCGCCAGTTAACCTCCTTGGATACCCAGTGCCTTTGAGTGTTTCATGGTGCGTCGAAGCATAGCGAGGAACACGGCTTAGTTCTTTAGGGAATGGCAGGTTCTCAAGCATCTTAATCGTGCCAAGCATATGCTCATTTATCTTGAATCGGTCTTCAGCAGTTAACGTGCCACGTGCAATGCTCAGATTGTAGACTTCGCCTAAGTTGTATAGGTGCTCCGGCACATCCATTTTGATTTGATATTTCGGGTCGAACTCTAACGGCCTATCTCTTTTCACTATATGTTCAGGCTTATCACTTAACAGCAGCTCTGTCGCTGGCAAGCTTGAACTCGATTCTCGATTCAAGGCTTCTATCGGCGATAGACCAAGTTGGTCATCAAAATTACGCATCCAAGTCGTCTCAGCGATCGAACGAATACGAGCAACTTTGTCGTCACTCATGAACTCACCACCAACGTTCGACGTAGCGATAAAGGCAAAGTCATCTTGTAGCTGCTGCTTCGTTGCCGTAAGTTCATCGGCTATCAGTTGCGTTGATAGCGTACCATCAAGTTGTTTTCTCAAAGCGGTGATTTCCGCATCACGCCAAAGTACTTCAAATCGAGTTCTCACCTCGTGGATTCGGTTGTAGTTCGCTTCTAACTTCGTACCTTTATCGACGATGTGTTCCGGTGTCGTGATCTTGCCACAATCATGAAGCCAAGCCGCAATTCTAAACTCACGGCGTTCGTCATCATTTTTAAACTCAAAGTCTTTGAAGTGCTCAGACTGCGATTGTTCCGCCGCGTCAGCCAGCATCAAGCCGAGTTCTGGTACACGATTACAATGCCCTGCCGTATAAGCGGACTTATCATCGATCGCTTGAGCGATGAGCTTGATAAACGACTCAACAAACGCCTCTTGCATCTGTTCATGTCGTTTAATCTCCATAGCCATATCTCTTACAGCAACAGATAATTCCCACACTTCTTTGATTCGAGTATCAAGAATTGTCACGTTGTCATAATCACGCAGCTTAACCTTATGAGTCTCTTCCTCTAATTGGCGAATTGGATGCACTATCGGCGCACCAAAAACCCAAGCAATAGGCAACGTCAAACTCATCAGTAACACCGTTACACCAACAGAGGTTGCTAGACGTTTATTGACTGTACTGAAGACTTCAGATTCGGGAATCAATACCGCAAAATACTCAGAGTAGTGTTCGCCCGTGTCTATTTTCTTTAAATAGAGATGCTTGATCTCGCCATTCAACTCTACCCTTACCATACTGCCTTCAACCGTTGCTTCCTTAGTCAAATCATAAAGTTCAGTATAAGGAACCGTCGTATTCGTATTAAAGCCGGTATCATGCAGCCACTTTTTCGCTAAGGCATCAAGTTGTTCACCACTTAACTTACTGATAGCTTGATCAATGATTGGGAGCAATTGTTTATGCTTGCTCTGCAGCACCAAATGGAATTGGTTTGAGTAGTTCTGTTTTAGATCTTCTAGAGTCCCATTGACAACAAGGCCTGGCTGGAAAAGCCTATCTAATGCAAACGAGAGTACGGGTTTTGCTTCTAAGAAAGCAAAGTTCTCTTCGCTTTCAATTGAATTAAATGCAGACTCTAGGTTTTCAAATTCAACTAAATCAATGTTCGGAAAATCCTCTCTCAACTTAGGAATAATTGACCACCCAGATAAAATGGCAACTTTTTTACCCTCAAGCTCGGCATAATTAGTGACAACCTTCGCGCCGACCCTTGTCACAATAGAAAATGGCAATTCATAAATTGGAGTCGTGTATAGACCATCTATGCCATTATTTTTATAATGTTGAACCGATTGCAGGCCATCAATACTTCCTTCTTGAAACTTACTGACAAGCTCGCCCCAAGAGAAACCATTAACAAATTCAAACCTGATCCCTGTCATCTCACCAATCATTTTGAGAAGGTCTATCGCATAGCCGTTTGGTTTTCCCGCCACTGAAAAGTCCATCGGCCCCCAATCATTTTGATTAGACACTAACAGCGGAGGGGTATCGTTAACCAAGGCTTGCTGCTCAGACGATAGCATCAATGTTGATACATCAAACTCCGATTCCTGATTGTTAACCTTGAGGTTAGACGCAATAATATTACCCGATTTCGAATATAAGAAAGACTCAACCTTACTGTCTTCTGCTAAGCCAAGCGCCGTACCTGATAGTTTGCTAGCCAAAGAAGACAACACAATATCAATACCAATCACATGTTGAACTTCAGATTCGATTTTCGAATCAAACGCTAAAGAATAAGTTTGCCCGGTAATTTGTAAATGCTGGAAAAGATATGGCTGAGTTTTTTCGACCGACTGAACATTGGCAGAAACATACCAAGGCCTGGTTGTTGGAAGGTAGTTGCTCTGCTCCGTAGTTGAGTTTCTTAGCGTAAACTCTTGGTCAAAATATTTCGTCGTACGGACGCGCTCCTCCCCTATATTATGAATCTCAACCACAACCCAACGGTCCGTTTGTTGTGCACCGATTTTTTCTCTAACGACAGGGGCAGATTCTAGATTAATAATTTGGAAGAAGTTTTCATTAGATGAGCCAATGTAAATACTATAAAAGAGAGGGTTATCTTTAATTGCTTCTGAAAGAATACTACGCGACTCTTCTTTCGATATTTTGTTACTTATAGAACGTTTCACTGAAGAAAGTAAACGCGCGGTATTGGCTGCGTCAGAATCAACCGCGCCGATATAGTTACTCAGCTCTTGGGACACCATCGTCAACTTTGATAGGGTATTCTCAGTCGCCATTTTTTTACTGAAGTAATATTGCAGTGAAACCGCAACAACAGCGGTAAGAAATGTCGCGAGTAAAAACATTCCTCCAACAGTAAATCGTAACGAAATTTTTTTGTCTGTCATTATTCGATCCTTGAATAACCACTAGCTCAGAAATGTAACGTGCCAGCTATAATCATATTATTACAGTAGCACTGCACACCTAGCAACATATTATTCTATATATTAAAGAGCGCCTCTCCATATCACTCTTTGTGTCGCAATAAGTACCCTCTTTAATGATACACAGCAGTATATAGCGACCAACAGTCAAAAAAATTGTTCACATAAACTCAAGAAAAACCTAGTTATTATTGCTAGAAGAATCCTACAGCCACCTCCCCGTGAACTTTATGAACAATATTAATCCAATGTTCTTTATTCTCAATATCGCCGCATTACAGACATTTCGTTAACACACCGTTAACTTTAACGTCATCTACTAAGCAATACCCTATTCGTGTATTTAGTAGCTGGATATAAAACATAAGTTTCTCTCCATTGAAGAGATCCCCTACATAAGGAACGTGAACCATGTTCAAGGCACTGAAACCTACTCTTGCGGCTTCTATTATCGCAGCAACCTTTTCTTTCAACACTTTTGCTGCTGACGTAGAAAAAATCCACTTCCTAATCCCTGGCGGCGCTGGTGGCGGTTGGGATATGACAGCTCGTGGTACGGGTGATGTATTGGTGAAATCAGACATCGTAGAAAATGTCTCTTTCCAAAACCTTTCTGGTGGTGGCGGCGGTAAAGCGATTGCTCACCTAATCGAGACGGCTCAACGCCAAGAAGACACGCTAATGGTGAACTCAACGCCTATCGTTGTTCGTTCACTAACGGGGATCTTCCCACAATCTTTCCGTGACCTAACACCAGTTGCAGCAACTATTGCCGACTATGGCGCAATCGTTGCGTCTGCTGATTCTAAGTACAACACTTGGGATGATGTAGTAAAAGAGTTCGAAAGCAACCCACGTAAAGTGAAAATCGCAGGCGGCTCGGCTCGTGGCAGCATGGATCACCTTGTTGTAGCGGCAGCGTTCAAAGGCGAAGGTTTTGATGCGAAGAAAGTGCGATACATTGCTTACGATGCAGGTGGTAAAGCAATGGCAGCTCTATTATCTGGCGAAACACAACTGCTTTCGACAGGCCTTGGTGAAGTGCTAGAAATGTCTAAATCAGGCCAAGTAAAAGTATTGGCAGTGACGGCGCCAAAGCGTCTTGACGCTGCACCTAACATCCCAACACTGACTGAGTACGGCAACGAAACCGTATTCGCTAACTGGCGTGGTTTCTTTGCGGCACCTGGCACAAGCCAAGCGAAGATCGACGAGTGGAATGTAGCGCTTGGCAAAATGTACAAAACCGATGAGTGGCAAGTGGTTCGTGACCGTAACGGTTGGATCGACAACTACAAAGCTGACAAAGATTTTTACGCCTTCCTAGAAGATCAAGAAAAACAGATGGGCGACCTAATGCGTGAGCTTGGTTTCTTGAAATAACCAACAACCATAGAGGGCTTATGTGCCCTCTTACTCTTTCCTTGTTTCGCCGTGCATGAGTTAACTTCAAACTCCTTTGTTTATTCGTAGACGTATTACTAACGCTTGCCGATTCGTTGTAAACGCAAGTGGCTGATAAACCAGTACCGTAATTCGCTTACCTTTGGTTAGTGATCCCAGACATTTCATTGACTCGCTCATGTACGGCTTTTTTACTTTTTATACCACCCCAAATGGAGTTGGATATGTCGGACTTACCAACCAAATTTCTGAGTAAGGAATCTTTGCTTTCGAAGGATCGCATCGGAGCCATGCTCTTTATGCTTGCGTGTTTATGCTATGGCTACCAAACCACGCTGATTCCTTTGTTCCCCGGTGACGAGTACGAACCCTTCACAGCAAGAACCTTACCTATCCTGCTAACGTTTATCGGCATTGGCCTTTCGTTGATCCTGCTTATAACCGGACAACCGGATAAAAAAGTCACATGCGACACTACGCCGCTGAACTGGAAACTGCTTATTGGCTTCTTGGTGTTAATGGCTTTATACGGTGTTGGGCTGACTTATCTTGGCTTTGTTTTAGCAACCAGCTTCTTCTTACTTGCAGGCTTTTACCTACTGGGTGAGCGCCGCAAAGCTGTCTTATTTGGCGCGTCGTTTCCTTTCGTTATCGCGTTCTTTCTTTTATTAACTCAAGGCTTAGATATCTACCTAGAGCCTGGTTTAATCTTCACTCTTTGGTAGGGATAACATTATGTTAGACGGAATTTTACAAGGACTTTCGACCGCCGTGATGCCAATGAACATCATGATGGTAATTGTTGGCTGTTTTGTTGGTACCTTTATTGGAATGCTACCGGGACTCGGTCCAATTTCAGCAATCGCGTTGATGATCCCGATTACATACGGCCTAGACCCTTCTTCTGGCCTAATCTTGATGGCAGGTGTGTACTACGGCGCAGTATTTGGTGGCTCGACGTCATCAATATTAATCAACGCTCCGGGTTGTTCTTCAACAGTAGTAACCGCATTCGATGGCTACCCGATGGCACAAAAAGGCCAAGCTGGTAAAGCACTTGCACTCGCAGCTTACTCTTCTTTCACTGGCGGCACGCTTTCGGCAATCATGCTTTTGATTGCAGCTCCGGCTTTAGCCAGCGTGTCATTGAGCTTCCAGTCTTCAGACTACTTCGCATTGATGCTCTTAGGTTTATCGGCAGTAGCAGCGTTTGCGGGTCCAGGTCAGGTAATCAAGGCATGGATGATGACTATTCTTGGTTTGATGCTATCTACTGTTGGTATCGACAAAGGCGTTGGTGTTGAGCGTTTCACGTTTGGTCTAACAGACCTGATGGATGGCTTTAGTTTCCTACTTCTTGCAATGGCAACCTTCGCTTTAGGTGAGACTTTAATGGGTATTTTGAAACCAGAGAAAGATACTAGCGGTGAAGAAAGCCAAAAGATGGCTGATATTGGTAGCATGAAAATTACCAAAGAAGAGTTCAAAGAAGTGGCGCCAGTTTCGATTCGTTCTTCAATTCTCGGCTTCTTTACGGGTGTTTTACCCGGTGCTGGTGCGACTATCGCAGCGTTCTTAAGTTACGGTATGGAACGTAGCCTTGCGCCAAAAGACAAACAGAAAGAGTTTGGTAAAGGCAGTATTCGTGGTCTTGTTGCTCCTGAATCTGCAAACAACGCAGCTTCGAGTGGTTCATTCGTTCCGCTACTGACGCTTGGGATTCCCGGCTCTGGTACTACCGCAATCATGCTTGGCGCCCTAATCGCATACGGTATTCAGCCGGGCCCTCGCTTGTTTGTTGAACACCCAGATGTATTTTGGTCAGTAATTATCTCGATGTACTTTGGTAACATCGTACTGGTTATCTTGAATCTGCCTTTAATCCCTTACATCTCTAAACTGCTCGCGGTACCAAGAACGGTACTACTGCCAATGATTATCTTCTTCTCAATCACAGGCGTGTACTTGGTGTCTTTCAACACGATGGATGTTTTTGTAATGCTCATTGTTGCGATGGTTGCGATTGCGCTGAGGTTAGCTAACTTCCCACTTGCCCCATTACTCCTAGGTTTTATCCTTGGTGGATTAATGGAAGAGAATCTACGACGTGCATTGATGATCAGCGATGGCGAGCTGAGCTTCCTATGGGAACGACCAATCACGATGACGTTCACTATTCTGGCTGTGCTGGTACTATCTAGCCCAATCTTAGTAAAACTATTTAGAAGCTTTAAATCGAAGCCAGTAGAAGTGTAAAACTCTACCAATTCAACGAAACCTCAACGAAAGGAGCCATTGGCTCCTTTTTTCAATTAGGTGCTCAATTTGAACCAAAGGTTAAAGATGGTAGCAAGCTCACAAACCTACCTTTACAACACACATGACACTGATATTCGTAACGAAATCAAGTAAGGTAAACGGTCATTTAACGCATTGGATTCAAAACTATGGATTGGTTGATTCTATTCTTATCGGGAGTGATTGGCGGTGTGCTCAACTCAATTGCGGGTGGCGGTAGCTTCATCACCTTCCCTGCGCTTTTGTTCGCTGGAGTTCCACCAATTGCAGCCAACGCGACCAATACCTTTGCTTCATGCGCTGGCTACATTAGCGGAGCCTACGCGCTACGCCACGAAATTCAATCTGGTACTAAGCAGCTAAAACTGACCATTGGTTTGTGTGTCATTGGCGGCGGCATTGGTGCATTTTTACTGCTGCACACACCAGAAGCCCTATTCACTCAATCCGTACCTTGGTTACTGCTATTTGCCGCTTTGCTTTTCACGTTTGGTGGCACACTCAATAAATGGCTTAAGCAAGCAACAGCAAAACATAAGCACGCCACCAGCGCAGGAGTATTCTTTTCTGCTTTATTGCTTTTGGTCGTGTGTATCTATGGTGGTTACTTTAACGCAGGTTTGGGGATAGTAACGTTGAGTTACTTAGCTCTGGCTGGTTACACCAACATCAACGTAATGAATGGCATCAAACTGCTCGTGTCTGCGTGTGCATCACTCGCGGCAATCGTGTTCTTTGTTGTGAATGGTTCGATTGATTGGCCGTCAGGCATGGCCGTTTTGTTTGGGACATTGGTTGGTGGTTATTATTCAGCAAAAATCTCTCGCCGCATCCCTCAACAATATGTTCGTACCACAGTGATCATCGCGAGCTTTTTGATCACCGCTTACTTTTTCTATGCTAATTAGACGTTCGGTTTAATAAGGCTTGCAACTGGAAAGATAAAGCAAAAAGACTCCACTCTTCTCATACCGATTTCGCTATTTTATTGCTTATAAAATAGCCAAAGCAAAATGTGTGAGGCGAGTCCTTCAATTAGCAAATTTGATAACAATTTAGACTGTTTTTTAGCCTTTATTTTGCCAAAGGTGGGATAATTCTCCTGTCGAAAGTGAGACTTCATTAGGAGGCGTTATGAACATTAAACTCGGTCATGTCATGTCATCAAGTCGACTCATTTGCTTTGTCGCTTTTCTTGCTGCCACATTCGCGTGGATTCTAAAAATGCCCGCTCTGTTTTCTGTGTCAGCGCTATTCTTACTGATCAGCGCCATTGTTTATGTCGTTGACCTTTGGAAGAATCAAAGAAAGAACCGCGAAGCTTAAGACGAACGACTAAGCGACACGCATTAAAAAAGGAGCGCTTAGGCTCCTTTTGTATTTTGCAGTCAAGGCTTTGGCTATCTGACGATGCTCAACTTACGCCTTTACATAGCGACGTTAAAACTAACGACGTCCTTTTACTAGCGACGCATTTCTATTAACGACGCCCTTTTGCTAGCGACGGAAATTACGACCGTTACCGCCGCGACGCTCTTTAAATGCAGACGCTGCTTTAGCTTGTGATGCTAGAATCGATTCAACCGTCAATTCCATTGGCTCACGAGGTTCTAACCCATGGCGGAACGTACGTGAACGCGGAGGCATCTGGTATTCGATATCTGAAGCTTTAGGCATGCGCTTGAAACGGTAAAGGTAGAAGTTCTCAACCTTCTCACGAGCCCACTCTGTTTTCTTCAAGTACTTAACGGCGCTTGCTACTGTCGGCTTAGTGTTAAAGCAGTTCATTCGCATTGCTGCATCCAAAATTTCCCAACCGTAATGATCCACTAATTCAGTGATCATAGTATCTAGCTTTAAGCCGTGCAGTGGGTTGTTTTGTTGCAGTTCGATTCTTTCTTCTTCAGTCATATCTTTACCTTTTCCAAGGCAACTAAAGGCCTTGAATATACTCTAGAACACCGTCATCACTGACCATATCTAGCTCAATCATTTGGGCATATCATCCATTGCCCTTATCTATGCCTTTATGATGGCATAAAGCATGCTCGTTATCCTATTTATCTTTCAATTTAATTTTAAAATGGTCACTTACCATCCTGATGTTGCGTGTAATACAGCCGCACCCTACTCAAAAGGGTCTCTCTAGAGATCCACCAAACTCGCTTAAGTTAACAAAAACCATGATAGAAGAATGAAATATCCCTACTTTACCAATGGAATTTAAACTTATTAGAACGCAGTGTTGCTAATTAACAGTAAGGTGCTATGTTAGAAGTGGTATAGAAACCTACTAATAATGATATTAAACAATGATATAACTATAAATAAAGGTTGGCTTTGACCATGTTTGACTACTCCCAAATCAGCAGAGTAGCTGCCCAAGATAAAGACATTATCGCCATCGTTGATGATCTCTTTCGGCTAGCTCGCGAACATTACCCCATTCTGTCTAGGCTCTCGGTTGTGCTATGCAACGAAAATAGAGCGTCGAATTACTTTGTTTCGGATACTCTGTGCCAAGAAGCCGAACATCGCCATGTCGAGCAAGAACTTACGCCAGAATCGGCTTTGTCGCGCATGTCTGAGTCTTTAGATACCCGGATCATCAACGACCTCACCACCATTAGCTCAACCAAACAAATATCTCACCTACTCGATCTCGGTCATCAAAGCAGTTATACAACACCAATTCATCATCAAGAAAGTAATCTTGGGTTTGTGTTTATCAATGCTTCATCAACAGGATTTTTTGCTAACCAAACTATTCAGTGTGATATCGCCTATCTCACTCAAGTCATCTCTAGCCTTTTCGTTCAGTGGTTTGAGCGCCAGCGTCATTTTCAGTCCTCTTTAGCGATCGCTTTAAATATGGGTCATGCTCGAGACCCAGAAACCAAAGAACACCTAATTCGCATGGGTAAATACAGTGAACAAATTGCTCGCACTCTGTCGTACACCAAAAGGGAAATTACACACCAATTCATTCATCGAATTCGGTTGTATGCGCCCTTCCACGACATAGGTAAATATCGAATTCCAGATAAAGTGTTATTCAGTAGCGCGCGTTTCAATGAAGAAGAAAGAAACATCATGAACAATCACACCTTGTATGGCGAAGAGATGATTGATGACGTGGTTGCCCTTTCCCACCACAGCTCGATGTGCAGTGAAGAGATTCAATTCATTAAGAATATTGTGCGCCACCATCATGAACGGTTTGATGGCTCTGGATTGCCTGATGCTTTGAGTAACACAGCGATACCACTCGAAGCTCGAATAGTGACATTAGCCGATGTATTCGATGCGCTGATGAGCAAAAGAGCTTATAAGCACGCGTGGTCACTCGATGAAGTGATGGAATACATAGAAGCGCAGAACGGTTCAATGTTCGACCCAGAGTGTGTCGTGGCTCTTAAACAGAACCTAGACGGCTTTATGGCAATTCGGGAGCAATACAATGACGATGCTCAGCCGCATTTAATGACAGCTTAAACTATGGCACCTTTGTTATTCAGGCCTAAGTAAGAGAACGCGAACCAACAAAAAAGGATGCCAATTGGCATCCTTTTGTTTTCTAGTTTTCAGCTGAAAGAACGAACGTGTTCTTTACTGATTCTAACTAACGATTATACGTCGTAAGTTGTAGAAGCAGTGTCGCCGCCTGTACCAGTCCAGTTTGTGTGGAAGAATTCACCACGTGGACGGTCAGTACGCTCGTAAGTGTGAGCACCGAAGTAGTCACGTTGAGCTTGTAGAAGGTTCGCTGGAAGACGAGCTGTAGTGTAGCCGTCTAGGAACGTTAGTGCAGAAGTCATACATGGCATTGGGATACCAGATTCCATAGACTTAGCTGCAACTTTACGCCAAGCGCCCATGCAGTTGTCTAGGATGCCTTTGAAGTATGCATCTGAACCTAGGAAAGCGATCTCTGGGTTCGCTTCGTAAGCATCACGAATGTTGCCTAGGAATGCAGAACGGATGATACAACCGCCACGCCACATAAGAGCAACGTTACCGTAGTTTAGATCCCAGCCGTTTTCGTTCGACGCTTCACGCATTAGCATGAAACCTTGAGCGTAAGAGATGATCTTAGAAGCAAGTAGAGCCTGACGGATTGCATCAACCCACTCTTGCTTGTCGCCTTCAACTGGAGCAACAGTCTTGCCGAACAGTTTTTCAGCTTCAACACGTTGGTCTTTAAGTGCAGATAGGCAACGAGAGAATACAGACTCAGTGATTAGAGTCAGTGGGATACCCATGTCTAGTGCGTTGATACCTGTCCATTTGCCTGTACCTTTTTGGCCAGCAGTGTCTAGGATCTTCTCAACTAGCGCTTCACCGTCTTCATCTTTGTAGCCAAGGATGTCAGCAGTGATTTCTACTAGGTAGCTGTCTAGCTCAGTTTTGTTCCAGTCAGCAAATACAGCCTGCATTTCGTCGTGGTTCATACCTAAGCCATCTTTCATGAACTGGTATGCTTCAGTGATAAGCTGCATGTCACCGTATTCGATGCCATTGTGAACCATCTTAACGAAGTGACCAGCACCGTCGTTACCAACCCAATCACAACAAGGCTCACCTGCGTCAGTTTTCGCAGAGATACCTTGGAAAATAGGCTTAACTGCTTCCCAAGCTTCAGGAGAACCGCCTGGCATGATAGAAGGACCGAAACGAGCACCTTCTTCACCACCAGAAACACCCGTACCGATGAAGTGGATGCCTTTCTCGCGAAGAGCAGCAACACGACGGTTTGTGTCTGGGAAGTTAGTGTTACCACCATCAATGATGATGTCGCCTTTGTCTAGAAGTGGTACAAGCTTGTCGATGAACGTATCTACAACATCACCAGCACGAACCATAAGCATCACTTTACGTGGCGCTTCTAGTTTCTCAACTAGCTCTTCTAGAGAGTAAGCACCAACAATGTTAGTACCCTTAGCTGGGCCTTCTAGGAACTCGTCTACCTTAGCAGCAGTACGGTTGTGAGCCACAACTTTGAAGCCGTGGTCGTTCATGTTTAGGATAAGGTTCTGACCCATTACTGCTAGGCCAATTACACCGATATCACCTTTCATTATTTTATCTCCTTGCGGCTATTCGCACTTATGCGATAGCACTTGCTGCATTTGAATCTAGGAACCACTCTGTTTCGCCAGTTTTAGACTGGATTTTCGCTGCCGGGTAAGGCAGTTCTGAAGCAGGAGTTGTATGAATTTCTTTAACGATCTCAACTTTACCTGCACCCAGTACTAGGTAGCTGATTCGTTTTGCTGCTTCTAAAACTCTCGCTGTTTTAGAAACACGGATCTGGCCCGACTCTGGGTGAGAAGCTAATACAGATAGGTTCTCATCTTGGTAGTCAGTTGCACCCGGGAATAGTGAAGCTGTGTGGCCGTCTGCGCCAACACCTAGCAGGATCCAATCGAATACAGGCGTGCCGTTTTCAGTTGGAATCACGTCTGCCATCTCTTTTGCGAAACGCTCTGCTTCTGCTTTAGGCTCATCTTCACCACGGATGCGGTGGATGTTCTCTGCAGGAAGATTGACTTGAGTAAACAGCAGTGCGTTTGCTTCGCCGTAGTTGCTTTCAGCATCATCAGGTGCCACGCAACGTTCGTCGCCCCACCAGAAATGAAGGTTATTCCATTGAATGCCTTCTGCGTATGGTGCTTGAGCTAAAAGCTTAAAAAGCATTTTTGGCGTGCTGCCACCCGACAGTGAAATGTGAACAGGTTTACCCTGCTCGCTGTATGTTTTCATTTCATTTGCTAGGTTTTCAACGACCAGTTCAGGCGTTGCAAAGATCTTGTGATTGATCATAGTTCGCAGTAATCCGTGTCTGTTAAGTTTTTGCATGGGAAACGCCATGCGCGGCCATCACGCTGCAGAAGCTCATCGGCTTCTTGCGGGCCCCAAGTACCACAAGCATAGCCAAACAGTGCTTGAGGGTCTTGTTTGAGATCTAAGATCGGTTGAACGTACTTCCAACATGCTTCTACTGCATCGGTACGTGCAAACAGAGTCGCATCACCGTTCAGCGCATCAAGAAGAAGGCGCTCATAAGCCGTCAGCATTTGAGTTTCAGGCAAGTCAGAGTAAGAGAAGTTCATTTTCACTTCTTTTGCTTTGAAGCCTGCACCCGGCTCTTTCAAACCAAAGCTCATCTGAATACCTTCATCCGGTTGGATACGGATAATCAGCTTGTTCTCTGGTGCATCTTGACCAAATACTGGGTGTGGCGTGTTCTTAAAGTGAATCACGATTTCGGTCACACGTGTTGGTAAGCGTTTACCCGTACGTACGTAGAAAGGAACCCCATTCCAACGCCAGTTGTTGATATGTGCTTTAAGACCAATGTACGTTTCAGTACGAGAGTCGTCTGCGACACCATGCTCTTCGCGGTAACCAGGCAAGTGCTGACCACGAACGTCTGATGCTGTGTATTGACCTAGAACCAAATCTTTACGCAGGTCGTCTTCTTCCAGTGGTTTCAGACACTGAAGTACTTTAACCACTTCGTCACGAATAGAATCCGCATTGATTTGAGCTGGTGGCTCCATACCAACCATTGCTAATACTTGTAGCAAGTGGTTTTGGAACATGTCACGAACTGCGCCAGAACCGTCGTAGTATCCGCCACGCTCTTCAACGCCAAGGAACTCAGCACCTGTGATTTCAACGTATTCAATAAAGTTACGGTTCCACAGTGGTTCAAACATCGCGTTTGAGAAACGAAGCACTAGAAGGTTTTGTACCGTTTCTTTACCAAGGTAATGGTCGATACGGTAGATCTGGTGTTCTTGGAAGTGATGATGGATCTCTTCATCCAGAGCTTGAGCTGATGCTAGATCGTAACCAAATGGTTTCTCGATGATCAGACGACGCCAGCCGTTCTTTTCATCGTTCAGGCCATGCGCAGCAAGGTTTGCTGGGATCACACCGTATAGGCTTGGCGGGGTTGCCAAGTAGAACAATGTGTTATGGTTTTCGAATTGGTAGTCTTGCTCAAGCTTGTCTAGACGTTGTGCTAAACGAGCGTAGTCGTCTACATCTGAAGTGTTGATCGCTTGGTAATGCAGATGTTCAATAAATGCATTCAGCGTCTCTGGCTCAGTTTTTTCCATTTCCTGAAGAGACTTCTTCAGCTTCTCACGGTAAGACTCATCGCTGTACTCAGTACGGCTCACTCCAAGAATCGCAAAGGATTTTGGTAGTTGATTGCTAGCATACAGGTGGTACAAAGCAGGAATTAACTTGCGGTAAGTTAGATCTCCCGATGCACCAAAAATAACGATGCTGCTGTTTTCAGGTATTACCATCATCTTTCCTATAAAAACAAGGTTTTTAGTATTCGCCAAAGGTATCAGCGACATACGAAAATAGATAATAGGTCTTGGCTATTACATCAATAGCGAGTGCCTATTACACTTGAGAATGCGTTTGGTAAACGAGGGTGAAAGCTATCACCTCTATTCGGGACAGTATTGTCTATGAGTATTTGATTTACATCAACCACTGTGAAAGCAATCGATTAAATATTGACTCATTTCGAACAAATTCTAATCGATAGCTCAGTTCGCCGAGCCCGAGAGTGAAGCAAATCGGTATTCTCAAACATTGTAGTCAAGAAAGAACGGTATCTGGTCGGTGGAGTGAGTAATAATAAATGGAGAGAAAGGCAAAACCAGCCTATTCAACTGGCTTTATATTTATTTGACAGCATCGCGTTTGTCTTGGTGACTTGTTGTCGCTAAATCTATCTTCTAGCTTTGTTGTAGCAGCGTTCTGGGCGGCCTACTGACCCGTAATTTAAGTCAGCCACTAACTCGCCAGTCGTGATTAGAAATTCCAAATAGCGTCGAGCGGTGGTTCGACTTGCTCCAATACGTTCACCTGCTTCATCTGCTGTAATATCAGCAATATCGGCTTGTTGAAAAATGGCTCTAATTTTATCAAGCGTTACGCCATCAATTCCTTTGGGTAATGTTGACACTTTTCCTGAGTCCGCTTTCGCGTTGGCTTGCAGCATCTTATCGACCAAACCTTGGTTCAAATCAGACACACTTTCAAACTCTTGCAACTGCGATTGATATTTTTTCAGCGCCGCTTCTAAGCGAGGAAACATCACAGGTTTTAGCAGATAGTCCACGACTCCACCGCGCATTGCCTGTTGCAAGGTGTCGACGTCTCGGGCAGCAGTAATCAAAATCACATCACAACCCTGATTACTACCACGAACGTGGTTCAAAATATCAAGCCCGCATCCATCCGGCAGATACACATCCAATAAAACCAAGTCAGGCTTTAATATGTCTAATTGCATTAACGCTTCAGACTGCGTGGTCGCAATCCCCACCACATCAAAGCCACCCATCTGTTCTAAATAACGATGGTGTAGCTCTGCAATCGCAATATCATCTTCAATGACCATGACTCTCGTGATTGCGCTCATTTATGTTCTTCCTTTAACCATGCTTTTTCCGTCACGATGATCTTCACTCGATCACTTCGCGCTTAATTATTATTGTGCTTCTTTTGGCAGATAAACCGTCATTCGCGTACCAAAATCGTGGTTGTCGACCATTTCAATTTGTCCTTGATATCGGTCTGCCAGTTGCTTTATCAAATACAAACCGACGCCGCGATTCTGTTTCGCTTTGCTTGATACGCCTTTTTCGGTGAGTGCTTTCGTCGCCAAGTCTTTCGGCAAACCACACCCTTTGTCTTCTACTTCTACGATAATTTCATTACCAAAATCACTGATTGAAACTTCAATAACTCGACGCGCTGGAGTAATTTGACCCTCTTGCTTAATAGCCGTCATAGTGGCATCAAAGGCGTTATCAATCAGGTTGCCAAGAATTGTGACAACGTCATCCGCGTTCAGCCAGCTAGGCAATGCTTCAAGCCTTGAGCCTTCTTCGACTTTGAGCTCTAAACCTATTTCTCTTGCACGCTCCGTTTTCCCCAAGAGCATGCCTGCAATGAGCGGGTCTTTAACGGTTTCACGCAAGAACTCGATCAAGCTTTGATAGTGCGCTGTTTCTTGGCCAATCAGCTGTTGTACTGAATCCAACTCGCCCATCTGGATCAAGCCACTAATGGTGTTGAGCTTGTTTTGATGCTCATGGGTTTGTGAACGGAGTAGATCTGCATACTCTTTGGTTTGTGAGAGTTGGTCTGTTAAATCGTTGATTTCATCTCGTAATCGGAAACTGGATACCGCCCCGACCACCTCACCTGCCACTATAATCGGGCTGCGGTTGGCAACGATTCGCTTATTGTTCAGGTACAGCTCGACGTCGTGGTCGGTTTCACCAGTGGATAACAGTTGCTCTAAATCACTGCCGGCCAATACATCTGAAAGGCGCTGTTGGTTGAGTGCAGACTCTCTATCGATAGACAAAATATCGCAGGCACTCTTATTAATAGAACGTAAAATTCCGTGCTTATCGATGCTCAGAATACCTTCTTTCACGGTACTCATAGTCACATCTAGCTCGACATACAGTCGGCCGATCTCTTCGGGTTCAAAGCCTAAAATAGCGCGTTGAAAGCGACGAGACACATAGCTTGAAATCAAAGCGTTGACCGCAACCACCAGCAATGCCATGACGATCAAAAAGGCTAAGTAAGGTTCAATTCTGTCTTGTAACGAGTCCAACAAGTAGCCAACCGACACCACGCCAATGACAGTGCCTTGTGGGTCTTTAACCGCGGATTTCCCACGGACAGAAAAACCAAGTGATCCTTTGGCCGTCGACACATAAGATTCACCCAACACCAATGCTTTTTGGTTATCACCACCGCGCATGGGTTTACCAAGCCGGTCATCATAAGGGTGAATCAGGCGGATACCTTTATCATCTCCCACAACGATAAACGCCGCGCCAATGAGCTGGGTAAGGTTTCGAAATTTAACTTGAGTTTCTTCAGACAGAACGTAGGGAGCGCCATTAGGGTCCATCGTTCCATTTTCTTGAATAATGCTGGTGACAAGTGGCGATTCAGACAGAAATTCAGCAACACCTAACGCTTTCAAACCCATCTCTTGTTCTTGAGATTGTTTGATATAATAAAACCCAGCCGCTGAAAGTATCAAAAGTTCAACAAGACCAGTGACCGTCATGATAATCAGCAGCCTTTTACGGAAGCTGATACTACTCCATTTCATATTCCACCGTCCCTAGTGTTAGACGAGCAATGTTAACACCAAGTTAATTAGATGACCTTTCTACATACGCGAATTTGTGACTGTTACTCAACTAAATAATTGAGCAGATTATTAATTGATAATCCTTTACGTTGTTCACCTCGATTAATCGTTCGCTTTTAGAACGGATTAGCTTAAAAATCAAAATAAACGAATAAATATTGAGCTAGATCACTAAGCTTTTAGGTGTTTTTTAGGTTGTTTAAAATAAATACAATTATAATAGTTGCATATGAAGAAGTTTATTGTTGCCAAGCCATAAGTCATGATTTTCAGACTATGCTTTAAATCGAAATTTCGGTTAACAAAAAGACAACAACTCTTCGCTCACTGGACGTATCTATAACGAAACGTTGCACGCTCGCCGCTAGGATTGTTGAACAAACAGGTTATCAACCTAACCTCATTCATACATCTCTATTTACACTATAGGCCAGCATGACAACTCAGAGGTGCCTGATAAAGCAGCGCCCAATAATAAAACATTGATGAGCAGGAAGTATCGATCAGTGGCAACGTCCAATAGAAACAGGATTAAAAACATAACGTATAAACATTGTTGAAAAGGAAACCAGGCAATGAAACGCGATAATTTTGGAATTTGTCTTACTAAGACCATGCTGTTCAAACACTTGCAATCGACTTTTACTCACGTAAGAGCCTATGAGAAAGACGGTACCTCCCCTCTCGATCTCAAGGTATTGTTAGCGTTCCCGCAAATGTCGGGCAGAGATTTATTACAAACAATGCAAGGTTCAAGACAATTGGTGTGGCGCGCCGATCACCATTGTCCTGGCTTTAAATAAGCCGCTTCATTTTGTAAAAACGCTTCTATACTGAACTTAAAAAGCACGCTTATGCGTGCTTTTTAAGTTTCATTTATCTCTGATATCTTCGTCACTCAATCCTATTTACACTTGGTTAACGAGTTATGAGACTTTCTCTAAGTGTGAGAGAATCTAATCAAGACAAATGACTATTGCCCTGTTAACATTAGAGTTAATACTCTAATTGGTATTTAATGCAGATGACCAAACCAAAATTTCGATACCTTGCGATCGCCAGTATGCTTCTCGGCACCATGACTTCGCCAGGCTATGCTGCCCCGCTCACTTTTTCTGAAGCGTGGCAAATATTACAAGAAAACAACAACTCACTTGCGGCTCAACAAGCCAACGTTGAACGTTATCAACACCTTCAGAACTCAACGAGTAGCCTCAACTTGCCTTCTATCACCTTAGGGGCTAACTACACGCACCTTGATAGTGACGTGACGATTAATGGCGAACAGTTCACTGACAGCTTAAGTGGCGTGCCAAACTTAGGCGCAGTTGGAGGTATTCTTCAGCCTATATTAAGTGGGCTTGGCGGCGTTACCTCAACGATTACAGAACAAGACATCTTTAGCTCTTCTATTCGCGCGGTTTGGCCTATCTTCACAGGCGGGCGAATTACCGCGGCGCAAAATGCAGCTGAAGGTAAAAGCGAAGAAGCGCAAAGCCAGCTGTTGATGGAAAGACAAGCTCGCTACGAAGACTTAAGTAAATATTACTTCTCGGTGATCTTAGCGGAAGACGTCGTGAAAACACGTCAAGCCGTTGAAGCTGGCTTAACTCAGCATCGTGATTTCGCCATCAAGCTTGAACAACAAGGGCAAATCGCACGAGTAGAACGCTTGCAAGCGGATGCGTCACTAGACAAAGCGGTTGTCGAGCGAACTAAAGCTCAAAACGATCTTAAGATTGCTCAATTAGCGCTTACTCAAATCCTTGGTCAGAGCCAAAGTGTAGAACCCTCAGAGCAACTGTTTATCAATAAGAACCTGCCTCATATGGATGTGTTCATTGACCAAACACTCATGACCTATCCCGGCCTTAAGATTCTTGATGCAAAAGAGAAACAAGCAAGCAGCTTAATTAAGGCAGAGAAAGGTAAATACTATCCAGAAGTGTACCTTTACGGTGATTACAGCCTGTATGAAGATGACTCTCTCGCCAGCGAAATGAAACCCGATTGGTTAGTTGGCATTGGTGTGAATGTGCCGCTACTTGATACTTCTGGCCGTTCAGACAAAGTAGCCGCCGCTCACAGTGCTGTCTCACAGGTTCAATTCCTGAAGTCGCAAGCTAAGCAAGACTTAACCGTGTTGGTACAGAAGACTTACCTTGAAGCGAACCAAGCAATTGAGGAGGTTCAAGGCCTGAACTCAAGCTTGGCTTTGGCTCAAGAAAACCTATTACTCCGTAAAAAAGCCTTCACTCAAGGACTTTCGAACTCGCTAGAAGTGGTTGATGCAGAGCTCTACCTTGCGAGCATCAAAACCCAGCAATCTGCTGCGCGATTCAAATACCTAATCTCTCTGAACAAGCTATTAGCGCTAACCAGCGAAATGAATGCTTACTCGAGTTACTTAACCTCTTCTGTTCCGTCTGACTTCGACTCAAAAACAGACACCGATAGCCAGTCAAAAGGATAATTCATGAAACCTATTAAGCCCCTTCTTCTATCTTTAGTTGGTATCGGCGTTATTGGCTGGGTCGGATACAGTTTCTACCAAGCTTACCAACCTCAGCCGGTTAAGCTTCAAGGTCAAATCGATGCGCAGCAATACAGTATCTCATCGAAAGTACCTGGCAGAATTGATGAAATATTCGTGCGTAAAGGCGATTCAGTTGAAAAAGGCGAATTGATCTTTTCTCTTCTTAGCCCTGAGATTGACGCGAAGCTAGAACAAGCAAAAGCAGGTCAAAAAGCGGCTGGCGCATTAGCAAAACAAGCAGAGAATGGTGCACGTACTCAACAGATCCAAGCTGCTAAAGACCAGTGGTTGAAGGCAAAAGCAGCAGCCGATCTCATGGACAAAACTTATCAACGTGTCAACAACCTTTACAACGATGGTGTGGTTGCCGAGCAAAAACGCGATGAAGCCAAAACACAGTGGCAAGCAGCGAAGTACACGGAAAGCGCTGCGTTCCAAATGTATCAATTAGCACGAGAAGGCGCTCGTGACGAAACCAAAGTGGCAGCCGCTCAAAAAGCGTTGATGGCGGCAGGCGCGGTGGCGGAAGTTGAAGCTTACGCAAAAGACACGCAGATCCACAGCTGGTTTAATGGCGAAGTCTCTCAGGTTCTATTGAGCAGCGGTGAACTCGCACCACAAGGCTTCCCTGTTGTGACTGTTATAGACACCAAGGATGCATGGGCAGTACTTAATGTGCGTGAAGATATGCTTAAGCATTTCGAGAAAGGCAGCCAGTTTGAGGCGTACCTACCGGCTCTGGATAAATCATTAACTTTCCAAGTGACTCACATCGCCGTAATGGGTGATTTCGCGACTTGGCGTTCAACAGACGCAGCACAAGGCTTCGACTTACGTACTTTTGAAGTAGAAGCGCACCCTGTTAATACTAGCGAAACACTGCGTATGGGCATGAGCCTTGTGGTTGAGCTTTAGGTGACGTATGTCTGCTAACTTTCGATCTACAGGTTCGCAATCTAAAAGCTCACAATCTAAAGGCTCGCAATCTACAGCCTCGCAATCAACTGAGCATCATAGAGCGAAGAATACCTTGCTTAGGCAGTGGGCGATTGTCCGCAAAGACAAATGGTTGTTGTCTTGCCTAACTTGGATACCTTTGCTTCTTGCTGCCAGTATTTGGCTGATTTTTTCGCAAGGGATCGCTCGTGACTTACCGGTTGCGGTTGTTGACTTGGAACACAGCCAAATTTCGCAGCAGTTCACACGCCTTGTTGATGCGTCACCAACGCTGCGAGTTACTCAGAAATACAGCTCTGCGAGTGAAGCGGCGAAAGCGATGATTGAACGCGATATCTACGGTTATGTTGTGATACCAAGGTATTTTGACCGAGACCTTCTGCTCGGATTGAATCCGCAAGTGTCTGTGTTCTACAACAGCCAATTTATCTTAATCGGTAAGCTAGTGAATTCCGCGTTGTTGCAGGCTCAGGGGACTTTTAACGCGCAACTTGAGGTCGTTAAGCAGTTATCACACGGTGATACCACGGTGCAATCCGCATTAGGCCAAGCAGTAACAGTGCAAAGCCAGATCACGCCACTGTTCAACAAGAACACCAGTTATGCTCAGTTCTTGGTGTCTGCGGTTATTCCTGCACTGTGGCAGATCATGATTGTGGTGGGCACGATATTGGTTTTGACGGCGAACGTTAGAGCTCGTGGTCTTCATGCTTGGTTATCCAACGCCCCGATGAAATCACTAACATCAACACTAGCGCCCTACCTTGTCTTGTTTTTGATGTTTGGTATCGCGTTTAGCTTTTGGTTTTATGTGCTCTTAGACTGGCCATTTAACGGCAGCTTTGTGGCATTGACTGTCGCCCAGCTGCTTACCGTCATCAGCTGTATCATCATGGGTTGTTTGTTTTTCTTCTTAACACTTGATCCCGCAAGGGCGATGAGTTTCGCTGGCGCCTTTACGGCACCAAGTTTTGCATTCATGGGCATTACCTTTCCGGTGACAGACATGAACACGGCAGCGCAAATCTGGAGAAGCTTATTGCCCGTGAGTCACTACATCGAAGTACAAACAGCACAATCAAGTTATGGCGCGAGCGCGGCACAGTCGCTTATCAGCCTCTCCTCGATGTTGTGGTATGCGATTCCTGCTTTCGTGGTGATGTTGTTGATTAAGAAACACTTGGCGCAATCGGCTCTGTCTGCACAAACGGAGCTAACAGCCCAAGCTGCTCTATCTGCAAAAGCGACGCCGTCTACACCTTCAACACCTTCAACACCTTCAACACCTTCAACACCTTCAACACAGCAAGAGAAATCTGAACAATCAGCACCACAAGGAGTAAAACGATGAGCTTTACTCAACTGCTCAAGCAAGAACTCTTAGCGGTATTGCGTAACCCTGTTGTACTTCTTACGGTATTTGGTGGTGTGGTCTTCTATTCATTCTTGTATCCATTGCCTTACGCGCACCAAGTTCCTCAACAGCTTAAAGCTTCGGTAGTAAACTTGGACAAGAGTCAAAGCAGCTACCAATTAGAACGAATGGTGGATGCCACTTCTCAAATCGAGTTGGTACGTCGAGACTCCAGCATCGCTGATGCAAAACAAGCCGTACTTAACCAAGAGATCGGTGGGTTCCTCGTCATCCCAGAGAACTTCTATAAAGACTTGCTCCTAGGTAAGAGCCCGACGCTTTCTTACGCCGGCGATGCTTCTTACTTCTTAGTGTACGGAACCATTGTTGAAGGGCTTGCCAAGGCAGGTGGCACGTTAGCTGCGCAAGTTAAGGTCAGTCACTTGTTAGTCGAAGGAGTGCCTTTAGAATCCGCAGCCAAAGGCTACAGCGCGTTTAGCCTGAACCTAAAACCAACGTTCAATAGCCGCATGGGATACATCGATTACGTAGTTCCAGCCGTCTTTGTGTTGATCCTGCAACAAACCTTAGCCATGGCTTCTGGTTTAGTTGGGGCAACCCAAAACGCTCAATCTACGTTTGGCTATTGGAGTAAGACCTCTCCAGTAAAACTGATGCTTGCTCGCTGTTGTACCTTGGTCGGCATTTATTACTTGTTGTCGATGTACTACTTCGGCGCGAGCTTTTCGATGTATGGAATAAATTTGCTCGCCTCAACGACACAAATTTTGACCTTACTGCTGCCCTTCTTAATGGCCAGTTGTTTGATCGGGATTTTTATTGGTGAGCTAGTGCCAAGAAGAGAGTTAGTCACGGTTGTGGTGTTAATCAGTTCAATGCCGCTGATTTTCTCTTCAGGTTTTATCTGGCCTGTTGAAATGATGCCTGAATGGTTAGTACTGCTGTCACAGTTATTCCCAAGCACACCAGCTATCCAAGGTTTCTTAGCGCTTAATCAGATGGGTGCATCTTGGCAAGAAGTGGCGTCTCAATGGACATTGCTATGGGGACAAGTCGCTTTATGGGGTTCGTTATTAGCACTTAAGCTTTACCACAAGTCGAGTAAACGTATCACTGGCTCGGTTTAACTCTAGTCTCTAAACGCTCAGCCTCATGTTCATGCTCATGCTCATGCTCATGCTCATGCTCATGCTCATCGTAACCCATTAAAAAGGCTCTGATAAAGGGCCTTTTTAATGCCCTCAGGCCTGATTCCATCTTCAGCTATCAATTGTTTAAACACTTCACAAGCACATATCGAATATTCAAACTCGCCGACTTCCCTGTGATCCCGCACTATACTTCACCTTAACCCGTCGCTATAACCGCTACTGCATATGCCTTTTGCAACCTAAAAAGCATCGACTTATTCCAAAACAATGACAAAACCCGAACAATTGTAAATTTATTGTAAAAATTTCTTTGAGGGTATTATTTTTATGTATAGGATTATCAGTAGGGCTTGGTAGGCCGAATACCATAGTCTTATTGGTTCACATACCAAAAGGATATCCATACAAAGCAAGATCAGTACTTATATTTATTTCGTTTTTCGACCTAGCTACAGCCGTTTATGTTGCCGTCGAATGAAGTAGATAAATCACTGAAATGTAAAAAATCAAATAAAAAACAAACACAACAGCAGCAAACATAATTTAATAAAAAGACAGGGAAAACCATGAAAAACTTACGTGAATTATTTTTTGGGTTTATATTATTGTTTAGTTCCAGTGCATTTGCAGAAGAAGGATCATTTAGTCAAAGTATCAGTAACTTGAGCCAAAGTGTTGATGGTTTTTTCAATGACTACACAGGTTGGTTCGTTGGATTAATATTTAAAAGTGTTCCACTTGGTGAAGCAAACTTCCCAATCATTGTTGGCTGGCTATTGCTCGCCGCGATTATCTTTACTGTTTATTTTGGCTTTGTTCAATTTAAACGTGTTGGCATGGCCATAGACATTATCAAAGGAAAGTATACCGACCCTAACTCCAAAGAGGATGGCGAAGTTTCTCACTTTCAAGCGTTAACAACTGCGCTTTCTGGTACTGTCGGACTTGGTAATATTGCCGGGGTTGGTGCTGCACTTGCAATTGGTGGCCCTGGTGCGACATTCTGGATGATCTTGTGTGGTCTTCTGGGTATGGCGTCTAAATTCTGTGAGTGTACTTTAGGTGTAAAATACCGAACTATCTTACCTTCAGGTGTCGTTTCGGGTGGTCCAATGTACTACCTAAGCCAAGGTCTGAGCGAAAGAGGACTAGGTGGACTAGGTAAAGCCCTTGCAATTGGTTTTGCATTAATGTGTATTTTAGGTGCGTTGGGCGGCGGTAACATGTTCCAAGCTAACCAAGCACATGCCATGTTAACTTACGCATTCGATGTACCAAGTGAATACGGTGTCATCACAGGGCTTGTACTCGCTACCTTAGTGTTTTCCGTTATCGTTGGCGGTATGCCTTCTATTGCGTCTGTAACAGAAAAAGTTGTTCCTTGGATGGCTGCTCTGTATATCGGTATGGCTCTGATTGTTATCGGTTCTAATCTTGATCAAGTTGGCCCTGCGTTCAGCGCAATCTTTACAGGTGCATTTACCGGTGAAGGTGTGGTTGGTGGATTCATTGGAGCCCTAATTCAAGGTCTAAAACGTGCAACATTCTCAAACGAAGCAGGTGTAGGTTCAGCAGCAATTGCTCACTCAGCAGTAAAAACAAAAGAACCAATCACTGAAGGTCTTGTATCACTACTAGAACCATTCGTTGATACGGTAATCATTTGTACAATGACGGCATTGGTCATCACTATCGCTGGCTTAAACGTAGGTCCATATGATGGAACAGGTTTAACGGGTGTAACGCTTACTGCTGCATCGTTTACTGAAACGGCAGAAGTATTTAAATACACACTTGCTCTCGCGGTAATCATGTTTGCGTTCTCTACGATGATTTCTTGGTCGTACTACGGTCTTAAGGCTTGGACTTACCTATTTGGTGAAGGCAAAACAACGGAACTGATTTTTAAAGTGATGTTCTGTGTGTTTGTTGTTATTGGTGCGACGATTCAGTTTGGCGCGGTAATCGACTTCTCTGATGCGGCTATCTTTGCGATGTCTATCTTCAACATTCTTGGTCTGTACTTCCTAATGCCTGTTGTGAAGAAAGAACTGCAATCATTTGTTGCTCGTGTGAAATCAGGTGAAATCAAAACTTACGATAAATAACGTTTAGTGGAATGATGTTGATCTAATAACTAATTTAGGTCTCATAACGATACAGTTCTAATAAACGAGACTGTTCTAAAAATTTTTGTAAGACCCTTTGCTTGAGAAAGCGAGAACAGGACTGCAACTTATCCAAATCCCTACTAGCTTTGCTTGTGGGGATTTTTTATGTCTGAATGGTTGGGCTAGTTACTATCCTCAATGCCTTGCTCGCTCTTTTCACTCTTTTCACTCTTTTCACTCTTTTCACTCTTTTCACTCTTTTCATCATCGTGTTCAACGTCGAAACGACGAACTAATTCTTCTACTTCGATCATATCTTTTTGCGCTAATGGCGAACAACAATCATCGAAACAATAAGCTATGGTGCAGTTCTCACAAAGATACTCTGGCATCACTTCATCCCTTGTCCTCAAAGCAGCCAAATGCGAGCTAGCATTCGACTGCGTGTTCATCCTGAACAACACTATTATGCAGCGACTCTGATCTGAAAATATGTATGCAAAGTCATTTAATAGACAACAAGTAACATATCATTATGGATATACGTAACTAGTCACAAATATCTAAGCAAACAATGAAAACACTCAAATAATCAATAATGAGAAAGCACCGGATCTATGCTCCCGAGAAAACGCAAAACGCCCACATCACGTGTGTGATGTGGGCGTTTCAATATTTACTGCAAACTATCTTTGGGTTGATTAAAGCCTGTGGCTTATAGACCCATCTCTTCAGTGAGCGTTTTGATCTGCTTAAGATCCATGGTGTGGACTTCAATCATTTGTCTGATATCACTCAGGCGAGAGTTCGCGTTATCCTGCTTCTCACACGCGTCAGATTTAGCATCCCATGATGTGCCATCTAAGAAAACGTCGCACGCTTTCTTTAGAGAACCAAGGTTCTGTTCAAGTTCATTTTTTTCTTTCTCAAGCTTTTCAAGTTCTTGAGAGATCTGTAATTCTTTTCGGAAAACTTCACGCGAACGCTCAAACAAGGTCGATTGCATGTCAGCCTGACGATTAAGTTTCTGGTTGTCTTGCTGAGTTTGCTCTAACGTTTGCTTCTGTTCGTTTAGCTGCTGCTCTAACGAGTAGTTCGCTTTCTCTAAAACCGAAGACTGCTTCGCTAGATCTTGGAGCTCTTTTTGATGTTCTTCTGTTTGTTTTACTAGAGCGGCTTCTACTTTTGCATCGATTTCGGTATCGACTTTTGCCACTTTAGTTTCAACGGATGTCATCAACTGTGTTTTGCTGTCGTGCAGTTCTTGATAACGAGTTTCGAGTACCTGATAAGTGGACTCCCACTTCGAAGCCGTGATTGTAGAACCGATCAAGCCACCTAACGCCAAACCTATAACCGCAGCAATGCCGATATAAAGCTGACTGCGCTTATCGCGTTCTTCAATAACAACCACTTCATCTTGTTCGCTTTGTCCAGATTGCTGGTTCACTAGCGGGTACTCCCAAAAATTTGTTTAACGTTACACGGTCACTGATACTGATACTGATACTGATACTGATACTGATACTGATACTTTAAGCTCAGTTAAACTTATTGCCCAAGCCAGAAGCACTTGAGCTTTGCTAACACGTTTATCCTATCTGCTCACAGACAGATTTAACGAGTTAACTCCGAAATCATCAGGCTGGCAGTATACAAAAGGAAGCTGCTAACGATAACAATCACTACCCATTTTTGCAGTTTTTCGTTTGTCCGGTAACGAAACAGCACAAATGCCAAAGCCAATAAAAAAACAATCGCTATTAATCGAGTCATAACTCCTCCTTGTTTCTCTATTTTATACCATTTAAATAAGCAAGTTACGTCAGAGACTCGTTGTTTGATCATTTAGTTGAACAACATTTGAGCAAACAGATATTTTGTAGCTGACATCACATTTCATATGATCTAGGATACGCCTACAGATTACCTAATTATTTAGGTAATTGTTCCGATGAAGACTGCAGGAGAGTGGTTTTTAACTAAATATTAACATTTAGTTAGATAAACCCGCCGAAGAAGTAAATCTTTCAGGCGCTTTGTGCTGGAGAAATCCAGAAAAGTGAGGACTGTCGTTGGAGGAACCTCTGGAGAGAACCGTACTACTTTTTTGTAGCAAGCGGTCGCCGAAGGAGCAAGCTTAGTGCCCGTTACTTATCTATAAGTGATTCGCTAAGTGAAACTCTCAGGCAAAAGGACAGAGGAGTGGAAAGCAACAGCCTTAATTAACAAAAGAATTCTATCTAGAAATCCGTATGTATTAAGTAGTGCTATCGATCCCTGTGATCTGCACTGCCTTCCCTCTTCTCCTTAAATTTTTAATTTATTAAGGGGAAACTATGAACCATCTACAAGCTACACTTCAAACCATCAACCAATTCGTTTGGGGACCACCACTGCTTATTCTGCTAGTGGGAACGGGGATCTACTTTACTTTTCGCTTAGGCTTACTCCAGTTTAGACACCTTCCAACTGCACTAAAAATGGTGTTCACCAAAGACAAGTCCGGTACGGGTGACGTATCGAGTTTCGCCGCTTTGTGTACAGCACTTTCCGCAACTATTGGTACAGGTAATATCGTAGGTGTAGCGACCGCAATCAAGATTGGTGGCCCTGGTGCCCTATTCTGGATGTGGCTTGCCGCTGTATTTGGTATGGCGACCAAATACGCAGAATGTCTACTTGCCGTTAAATACCGTAGAACCGATAGCAATGGCGAAATGGTTGGCGGCCCAATGTACTACCTGCAATACGGTGTCGGCTCACGAATCTTAGCGGTAATGTTCGCTGTCTTCGCGTTAGGTGTTGCCTGCTTCGGTATTGGTACCTTCCCACAAGTCAACGCTATCTTAGACGCAACTCAAATTTCGTTTGGTGCTTCTCGTGAGATGTCTGCTGTCGTTCTTACTATATTGGTGGCAGTTGTAACCCTTGGTGGTATTCAATCTATCGCGAAGGTGGCAGGAAAAGTGGTTCCAACCATGGCAATTATGTACATCGTCGCGTGTTTGAGCGTGCTGGTTTCAAATGCCGACCAACTACTGAATGCCATTACCCTTGTGGTTACCTCTGCGTTTACCAACACCGCTGCAACCGGTGGTTTCTTTGGTGCAAGCATCATGCTTGCTATCCAATCAGGTATCGCTCGTGGTGTATTCTCGAACGAATCAGGCCTAGGTAGTGCGCCTATGGCAGCAGCAGCGGCTAAAACGGACTCGTGCGTGAAGCAAGGCCTTATCTCGATGACAGGTACCTTCTTTGACACCATCATCATCTGTACGATGACAGGCTTGGCGCTTATCTTAACGGGTGCTTGGCAAACCGACCTCTCTGGTGCAGCGATGACCACTCATGCATTCGCTGTGGGTTTAAACGCCGATACTCTAGGTCCAATGTTAGTTTCGATTGGCTTAATCTTCTTTGCGTTTACAACGATTTTAGGCTGGAACTACTATGGTGAGCGCTGTGTTGTTTTCTTACTAGGTACCAAAGCCGTACTGCCTTACAAAATCATCTTCATTGCGTTGGTTGCCTCTGGTGCATTCCTAAAGCTCGACATGATCTGGCTGATGGCGGATATCGTGAACGGCCTAATGGCTATTCCTAACCTAATCGGTCTTATCTTGTTACGCCACGTTGTCATCGAAGAAACAAAGCTATTCTTCAAACCTTTAACTTCTTCAAATGATTGTGAAGCCGTTAAAGCATAACTTGAATTGATTGAATACAAAGCCCGCAATAAATGCGGGCTTTTTTATTGATTCAACACTTAAAGTGACTACATTATTACTTGCCCTATATACCCACAAATATAATAAGATATTTATTCGGCGACTGTTCTAATTAAAATAATGCAAAGACTAATAAAAAGGCCACTAATAAAACCAACGCTTAATTAGATGTTACTTATATTTAACAGGTTGTGTCTAAATAGCGTCATTTTTATCATAAACGAATAAGAAACATTTTGTTCCAACCACACAAAAAGACACCATAATAAAATATGTAACTTTAATTCACATATGAGTCAGTTTATAGTCATCTACACTCTTGAGAGAATTATAATAAAAATAAAATGTTGGCTATATGATCAGATTTGACCCAATTAAAAACCGTATTTATAACGACGAACGTTCTATTAAAATAGGATATCGTGAGACTCGCGTTTTAGAGTTATTACTTAAAAAATCTCCCGAAATTGTGCGCAAGCAAGATATTATTAGTTTCGCATGGGGAAGCGAATTCATTGGTGATACGTCACTAGCGAAATGTATCAGCTTGCTTCGCCAAGGATTCGTTAAGCTCGGTATCAAAGAGACGCCAATCGTGACTGTGCCAAAGGTTGGTTACCGCCTTATCGATGGTTGTGTCTTGATCGAATCGCAACCACAAATTGGAGCCACTATACCTCTCACTCCAGTGAGCGACCACATATCACTAAGTCATACCAGTTCACTAGGTAATCGCTGTTCACAAAGTCAAAGCAGTATTGCGCTCTCTCTTGCAAGTAGCCATGAATCTGAATCTAAACAGGCGACACCTGCTTATCATCAAGTCGGCTCATACCGAAATAGACTGTGTTATTTCACTACTGGATGTTTGCTGCTGGCATCTGCGTTGTTGGCTTTCGCTAAAGTTAATGAGAGAAACCTCAGTGATATCAACCCTGTTAATCGACTCAACGAGCAGTGGATTGGTCAAGTACAAGTTTTCCAAGATCCTGAAATGGCGATGACTTCTGAGCTAGAAAGCATCCTCTATCAGTATCAATGTGATTGTGTGGCGTACGTTAGCGAAGAGCCCGGCTATTCAGAACTCTCCGTACTCAACAAAGCAACACGCCAGTCTGTCAATATCTTTTACACGTCAACACAATTGGATCAAGCCAGCACCGAGCTGGCGCTATTCTTAGAGAGAGGCCAGCTATGATGCCATTCGTTGCACTCATTTCCGCATTCGCTTTATTAATTGGTATATGGAATATCCCTTCGCCCCAACCAAAAGAAGAGCATCGCTATCAACATAGCGTGGTGGACTTCATAGTGGATGACAATGTATTACGTACCGATGGATTAACAAAAATAAGTAACAACGAAGTCCTGCACCTTATGTCAGTCCAGGATGACAACATGCCTAACCCGATTATCCTGAGATTCAAAGGAAAAGCTAACCCTTCTCAATCATTTTTCTTTTCTATATCTGGCACCATCGACTTAGTCTCTGTACAAAAAATAAATAAAACAATGAATGACAGCCTATTGTCACCTTATCTTTTAATCAACAATGACCCATTAACGGTAAAGATTGATATCTTAAGTTCAAATGATTTATTTGCCATAATAAAAACGTGTAATACAGGCCGAACACAACTTCTGGCTAAGCGATAATTAGGAACAGTTTGGCCACCAGCAACGGCTACTTTATTATCAAATGACGATCCTTGTCGATATTACACATAGAAAACGGATGGTTATTTTTATTCATCTATCAGTAATACAATGACGACTTGATCCTGACTTAAAGTGTTTCAATGTTAAAAAGGTCGCACATCAAGATATCCAATCTAGATTTAGACTCCTTATGGTTAAATAACCGCCTTAAAGTTACGAACATTGTGAATGGTTATATCTAGCTTTCTACTTAACCATTCACATCAAGCGTAACGAAATAACATCAAAGCGTTTTGACGTTTAAGCCAAAATTATAACACTCTATTTTTCTAAAAACGGTTTGAGCCCCATCAAATAATTTCCTTTAAGTTGCACACACTTTCACCATATAAACACATTCAACAATACAACCCGATGAATTAAAAGGGTAAATTAATTCAAGCCTTTTCAGTATCTATCTATTTATCAACATGAAAAAGTGAACTTGTCTTGTTAACTACACGGCACACAAAACATTATCAAAATAGAAAAATTACAAACGAGGGAATTGTTAATGATTAGTATAAACAGAAGTCTCTTAGCAACCGCAGTGTTGTCTGTTCTATCAACCGGTGTAAACGCAAAGGTGTACCCGGACCAAATAGTGTTTGACCAACTTGGTGAAGATGTATGTCGCTCTGGTTATCGTCCTTTAGACCGCTATGAAGCCGAAGAGCAGAAGAGTGCTTTGGTCGCTCGTATGGGCACTTGGCAGATTACTGGGTTAAAAGGAAACTGGGTAATCATGGGGCCGGGTTATCATGGCGAAATTAAACAATCAAATAGCGGGTCGACGTTCTGTTATCCGAACAATGACCAATCTGAAATACCAAATTACTCTGCTAAAGCCGTCACAGAAGGCAGCGAGATAGACGTTGAATATGACTTAGTGAACAACCGCAATGATTTTGTACGCCCTCTTAGCTATCTAGCTCACAACCTAGGTTATGCATGGGTTGGCGGTAACAACAGTCAGTATGTTGGTGAGGACATGACGATTAAGCGCTCGGGTGACTCTTGGGTAATACAAGGCAACAACAGTGGCTCTTGTGATGGTTATCGCTGTAACGAAAAGACTAAAATCACCGTCGACAACTTCACCTACACCGTTAATGACAATAACTTTTGGCACGGCGATGTCGTCGAGTCCGATCGTGAACTGGTTAAAACGGTTTACGCAACCGCGAGAAACAGAAGCGACATCGCGCAACAAGTCGTTGTCGACCTAAAAGTCGATGAGTCTACAAATTGGTCGAAAACGAATAGCTACGGGTTCTCCGAAAGTGTTCAAACAGAGAATACATTCAAATGGCCTTTGGTTGGCGAGACTAAGCTAACGATTAAATTAGAAGCGAATCAGAGCTTCGCTGAAACCAATGGTAACTCCACGAGCGAGCAAGTCACACTTCAAGCTCGTCCTATGGTTCCAGCGAATTCAGAGCTTCCGATTCGAGTTGAGTTGTATCGTTCAACCATTTCTTATCCGTACCGATTCAACGCCGACATCAGTTACGATGTTGAGTTTAACGGCTTCCTACGTTGGGGTGGTAACGCATGGCACAGCCATCCAGACAACCGCCCTTACAAAGTTCACACCTTCACTATGGGCCGCAGCAGCAATGAATCAGCCGATATTCGCTACCAATGGGATCACCGATACATTCCAGGCGAAACGAAATGGTGGGACTGGGGCTGGGCTATCAAAGAAGCCGGTTTATCAAGCATGCAGTACGCGACTGGAGGAAGCTTACGCCCATTCCACTCCTACGTATCCGGTGATTTCAACGCTGAATCTCAATTTGCAGGCACCATTGAGATTGGCCAAGCGACACCAATTACTAACAGTGTTCGAAGCAAAAGAAGCGTTGATTCAGTCAACGAAACCACTGAGCGTATTGGCGATATCGAAGTTACCACCAACTTTAATGCAGATGAGTTGAGTGACTTAGGTTTTGAAGGTGCTGAGATGAACATTAGCGTTGTTGAATAACGCAGTGGCTCACATCTAACACACGATTTACCAGTAACAAAAAAGCCCACGGCAGTGTTTATATACAAACCTGACGTGGGCTTTCTTCTTTTTAATTCAATTGTGTAAAGCCTTTAGGACGACTCTCAATAACCTATACCCAAAACGATTCAAGTTATACTGGCTCTTCCATCAGAAGCTTAACACCCAGCCCCACCAGCACCATGCCCGTCACACCTTCCATCCATTTCATAAAACTCGCGTTCTTGAGCAAGTTTTTAGCGGAGTTAAGTGCCCCAGCCAAGCCGCATTGCCACACCATCGCAATCATAAAGTGGACCGAAGCCATCAACATAGATTGCAATAAAGGCGAACCTTCAGGGTTTACAAATTGAGGTAAAAAGGCCAAATAGAAAACCGCTGTTTTGGGGTTAAGAACGTTAGACAAGAAGCCTTCACGCAAAGAACGTTTTGCACTGTATGCTTGCTGAGCTTGTTCACCAACCTTCAAACCACCACCGTTTTTCATCAACGCTCGTAAACTGCTTAAGCCAAGCCAGATGAGGTAAACTGCACCTACCATCTTAACGGCTTGAAAGAGTTCAGCAGACTGGGCAAGAATTGCAGAAATACCCACAGCAGAGAAAAAGGCGTGTACATAAAGGCCGCTACAAATACCAAAGCTGGTCATTACACCGTCAGGTAAGCCCGAGCGGCTAGTGTTGCGAATCACCAAAGCCGTATCTAAGCCCGGCGTTAGCGTTAAAATAGTGATGGCAATTAGAAATGCCTCAAAGTTCAAAATATCCATATTATTGTCATTGTTGTTCAGCGATCTATCATCAATACCGCTTATCTGAACAATTCGCAAGCAACAATTGCCATCTGCTATACAAGTCACTGATTTTGTGCACAATGGAACAGTTTGATTTGTTAAGAAATAGTAAATTCTAGGCATCGTACTGCCTCATGCTTTTATCGCTATATCTTCAACTCCGAAGGTCAGCGTCATTAAAAAGCAGAGCCATAATCAAAGTACATGAGAGATGAACCTTAAAGCTGACGCTGTCCTAGGGATCATTTAAAGAAACCAAATTAAGAGTAGTCAAATGAGCGCATTCAAAAAACTAGTCGAGCACTCTCAAAAATGTTCACGCTTTCAACACCTAGCCTCTATTTGTGGTTGGGACCAAGCTTCAATGATGCCTGCTGGTGGTAACCAAGCTCGTAGTGAAGCGATGGCCGAGCTTTCGGTTCATATTCACGGGTTGATGACACAACCACAACTTGGTGATTGGATTGCAGACGCTGAAAACGAAGCGCTAAATGGCGAGCAACAATCGTCTCTGCGTGAAATTAAACGCCAATGGCAACAAGCTAACCTACTTCCAGAAAAACTGGTTGAAGCGAAATCTCTAGCGGGTTCAAAATGTGAACATGCATGGCGAAGCCAACGTGGTAACAACGACTGGGTTGGATTCGAAAAGAACTGGCGTGAAGTGGTTGAGCTATCTCGTGAAGAAGCGCAGATCCGCGCCGACGCAGCGAACCTAACGCCTTATGATGCGATGCTGGATATCTATGAACCGGGCACCAGCTCTGCTTCGCTTGATACCTTGTTTGCAGACGTTAAAACTTGGCTACCAAACCTGATTGACGAAGTGATCGAAAAACAGTCGAGCGAGCAATTTAATGCGCCATCTGGGATCTATTCGACCGAGAAACAGAAAGCACTTGGCTTAGAAGTCATGAAGCTACTTCAGTTCGACTTCGAACACGGCCGATTGGATGAAAGTGTTCACCCATTCTGTGGCGGCGTACCTTCAGACGTGCGCATCACAACCCGATACGACGAAGCGGAATTCGTTCAAAGCTTAATGGGTATTGTGCATGAAACAGGACACGCACGTTACGAACAAGGCTTACCAAAGCACCTAGCAGGCCAACCAGCGGGTGAAGCGCGCTCTATGGGCATCCACGAATCTCAATCTTTGTTCTTCGAGATGCAAGTCGGCCGCAGCGACCCATTCATTGGGCACTTAGCAAACTTGGCGGGTCAGCAATTCTCAGGCTCAGAGTTTGAGAAAGATAACTTCCAGAAGATCTACACTCGCGTGAAGAAAGACTTCATCCGTGTTGACGCTGATGAGCTTACCTACCCTGCACACGTTATCTTGCGCTACGAAATTGAACGTGACTTGATCAACGGTAAGATCAAACACACCGATGTGCCAGAACTATGGAATACCAAGATGCAGTCATACCTTGGTTTAAGCACTCAAGGCAACTTCACTAACGGCTGTATGCAAGATATCCACTGGACCGATAGCAAATGCACGGTGAATAACTACAGAGATGGATGCTTACAAGACATTCACTGGACTCAAGGCGCATTCGGTTACTTCCCGAGTTATACACTAGGGGCAATGTATGCGGCTCAGTTCATGACAGCAATGAAGAAGACTGTTGATGTTGATGGGGCTATTCGCTCCGGTGACTTGTCGCCAATCTTTAACTGGCTATCTGAGAAGATCTGGAGTAAAGGCAGTTTACTAACCACTGATGAATTAGTTAAACAAGCGACTGGTGAAACACTGAACGCGAACTACTTTAAAGAGCATTTAAAAAGTCGTTATCTATAAAATAAACACTTGGTGTACCCTATAACTTCATGGGTTGTGTAAATATGGCATTGCTAAAACAGCAACTCTACAACGTCACTATAACCAATAATAATCAACTCTAAGGCAACACAATGTCAGGCTACCTAACTAAAATTAAAACGAAGATTCCATACGCTAACAAAGAAGTAGATATCGACGTTAATGGTAAAACACTGATCTTGACAGGCGGCAACGGCTGCGGTAAGACTCAATTACTGAAACTTATTTATGAAAAGCTGAAAACCTCTGTTGTTGACCGTCAAAACTTCAACTTAACAGACGTAAAAAATAATTTGAGACACCATCAAAATCAACTTAATAGCATAGGACCTGCTCATCAAAGCTATCAGCACTTCTTAAAACAAGTCGAAATATATACTCAACAGATTGAGAACATATCAAACCCGCCAATAGAAGTTCGTAACCTTGAAGAGTTTGTTGTGAACTACCAAGAACTAAAAGCTCTTTTAGTTGAGTTCGAAGCGATGAGGGAATCTAAAATTATTAAGCCGTCGTCTGTATCAAGCATTAATAGTTTGAGAGAACAAGACAAAAAAATCATTCAACAACACCAACTGAATAAAACCAGTACCTCAACATTGTTTGAACAGTTCCTAGTCACTAACAAAGCCAATCAAGCATTTTCCGAATCTGAGAAAATCAACAACAATCCAGAAGAAGCTGCACGAATTGATAAATGGTTTAATAAGATTGAGAGTGATTTAAGGGACCTTTTTGAAGACCAAGATCTTCAATTAGTTTTCCAATCAGAATCGTTTTCGTTCGAGATCCATCAACCACGCAAAGAGCCTTATACATTTCAAACGTTGTCATCTGGCTTTTCATCCATTATGACAGTTTATGCAGATCTTATTACTAAAGTATCTTTGCGTTCAATAGACCCAGAAGAGTTAACGGGTGTGGTATTGATTGATGAAATTGACGCTCACCTTCATGTGTCTCTTCAAAAGAAAATACTATCGTTTCTAACAACTGCATTCCCTAAAGTTCAGTACATCGTAACAACTCATTCACCGTTCGTTGTTTCATCTGTTAATGATGCTGTAATTTATGACCTTTCCAATCTAGAGCAAGTAGAAGACCTGTCGATGTACTCTTACGAAGCAGTACTTGAAGGTTTATTTGGTGTACTTCCAATTTCTAGTTCACTTAAAAAAAGCATCGATGATCTTGCGAAGCTGTTAGAAAAACGTCCGTTTGACCCTGAAAAAGTTCAATCACTTTTAGATAAACTACCACAAGAAGAATCATTGGATTCTGAATCACTTTACTTTGTTAATTCAGCAAAACTAGCAATCAACAAAGCAAAGAGGTAGTAGCATGTTCAATGTAGTTAGAAATGAACCCAGCCCTGCTTCGTTAACTGTTAAACGAAGATACGATTCAGAAGATGTCTGGAGTGCATTAAATAAGGTATTCCACAAGAAATGCTACATCTGCGAAACTAGTGAACCTCTAGAAATTAATGTTGAACACTTCGTGCCACATAGGGGAGATGAAGACTTAAAATTTGATTGGAGTAACTTGTACTTCTCGTGTGGTCGTTGCAACAACATCAAACTTGCTAAGTATGATGACCTTCTCGACTGTTGTGACCCAGAAATAGATGTTGTTCGGGCAGTGAAGCATTTACCACCATCAACTCCACGTGCTAAACACCTTGAAATTGAAGCTCAACATCAAGATGATACAACTAAGCTAACAGCTGAACTCCTAAATAAAGTCTTTAATAGTGATCACACACCCAACAAAGCGGTTACGGGTGCATCCTTAAGAAAGAGCGTGTTTTCTCAATACAATCTATTGTTACAGCAATTGAACGTTTTCTACGACCCAATAGCATTACCCCAAGAAAAAGATATTGCCGTAGAGCGGATAAAGCTACTTCTTAAAGCGACCTCTCCCTACAGTGCATTTATAAGTTGGTGCATTATGGAAGATGAAGAGCTAGCTCCGATGCTTCATGATTTTATTGGTGTAGCTGAATAGATTCAAAATAAAAGAGCTGGCAATAGGTCAGCTCTCTCCATCATTTGACCTCATTATCGCTAGGTTAAGAACGAATCTTAATTTGTTGATATTTTTTTGATCTGCGCCGTGATCATATCGGGGTTAGATTCATCTTTTTCTTCAAATTTTCGGTTTAAAGATTTGATAATATGACCATATCTCAGCTTATAATCACCTATTATCTGACTCCATTCTTTTACCCAAATTCGCATGTTTCCTGTTTTAAGAACTAATCCTGACTTACCATGGATTTTATTACTATCTAACTCAGTTCTAATGCTGAAATTATTTTGCGAATTTTTTGATATTTGGTTTCCAACTAATACAAAATCCCAGTGGTCATTCTCAGTATCAAAATGCTCCTCAGATCTAATAACATTCATGTAGTTTTTTATCTGCTGAAGTTCTTTATCTGTTAATTTCACAGATGGTCTCTTTAGCTCAATTACAGTATTTTTGAAGTAAGAGTCGCCTTGTAAATACATTGGAGACTTTTGAGATGCAAGTATGTCCATTTCTTTATTTTTGTGTTTATGAACGATTGAGTACTTATCAAAATGTTTAGTAGGGAATATTTCATTATCAATATCATCCTCAATTTCAAGATCTTCATCTTTGAATTTCAGATACTTCCTTAAGGCTTTATCAAATTTCTCTTCTTCAGTAGTTAATACATTAAATTCTTCACCAAAAATCCACATATTTGATTCTACTATTTTCTGAATATGGGCGACCTCGTAGGTGTCATTCTTATTCGTTAATAGCTTTTCAAACATATCTAAGACTTCCAGTCTGCCCTCCAACTGCTTAATGGTTTGCACTATGTTGGTCATCGTGACTTTTTCTAAGGTGTTGGACAACATATTCATGTCACTTTCTGACAAAGATATAACACCATTTAAAACTTCAAATAGACTATCAGGGTCATCAGAATTAACTATTCTATCTATTAATTTCACCAAAATAGCTTTTTGCTTTTTATTTGCTAGCTCAGTAAATACTGAAGAGTCTGCTTGATAAATCACTTTAATAGCATCTTTTAATTGTTGACTTTTAAATTTATTCAATGGGTTAATTGAGTTCGAATTAGATATAATTCCATCTCGTTCATACTCTTCAATCAGCTCATCAATAGCACTTCTTTTTAACTCAAGGTATTTTGAATCAAGACTGTTTTTTGCTATTTTTTTTATTTTAGTGAACTTTTCAGAATTCGTATCAACATTATTAGTTAGTAGTCCATCCTGGTTAGCTACAAATTGAGAAAACCACTCTGATTTGACAATGCAAGAACAGCTAAACGAGTTCCTAGATTTATAACTAGCTTTAGCAACTACGTTATTTTTCAAGTCACAAAAATAGATATGTGGTTTTTCAGTAAGTATCTTACTCTCCCAAACTACAACATTAAAATTAACATTTTCACCTAACACATTCTCGTTAAGTTCTGAATCATCAATCATGGATGGAGAGTTTAAG
Organism: Vibrio splendidus; assembly: GCF_024347615.1. Classification (NCBI taxonomy): domain Bacteria; kingdom Pseudomonadati; phylum Pseudomonadota; class Gammaproteobacteria; order Vibrionales; family Vibrionaceae; genus Vibrio; species Vibrio splendidus. The sequence continues at coordinate 2,192,495 of NZ_AP025508.1, forward strand.
TTATGACTATTTACCTTAATTTTAACATTTGGTTTTAGCTTAGTTATCCAGCAAACATTCGTCTCCAAATAGCTAACAAAAACGTCATTAAATTCATTGAGAGTCAAGTTCAATTCATTGAACGTTACGTTGGTACCTGTCGGATATACAATGGATTCATCGTCAATTGGTTCGATAATAAACTTATCCAGGGAGCCATCTGTAATTTGTATCTGAATCGTTTCATCATTGTTCTTATGTTTACTAATCCATGAGGCTTGACGGCAAAACTTGAAAAAGCTCAACCGACCACGACCATGCTTACCTCTAATCAATGGATCATCGGAGTGTTTTTTAGAAGAGTTTTCGAATTCATCAAACGGAGATATACCTCTATTCACCTCAATGCCAGAACCATTATCAGAAATAGTTATATCTGTTACTTGCTCAAGCTCATGATTAACTCGAACATTAATCTCTACCTCAGTAGCTCCTGAATCCAACGAATTCCAAACATACTCAGCAAACGCTTTCGCTTTATTCGTTTTCTTAAACTTCCCCCTAACACCATTGTTAGAAGCAGATAATTTTTTTTCTGTCATTTTTAAACTCGTCTGATTGAGCAATGTAACTTGTTGTATTTTCGACTATTAAATTAAATTCGTCAAACTTTCATTCAACACTTTTAAACATACACTCCAAATAAATTTTGCAATTAAAACCTACAACGTAAAACTTAACGGCCTTCGTACTAATTTTATAACCTAGACATGAAGCTATACGCAAAAGCCAACCGTAAATTAGAAGAAGATAAAAAAGCTCTGTAACCAGACAGCAGGCGCTCTCTTTGAAATAGCTAAGAACCCATCATAAAAGCAAAGCTCCACCCAGTCCTATTTATAAATGCTAGGGCTTTTTAGTGCTCAAAAACCTGCTCAAAAACTCTTTATAAATACTTGTATATGAGAAATGCATCTTCTCATGCACCCCTGATTCCTACTAGTAAGCCGTGCTAGTGGTGCAAAAGTCGGCAATTCTAAATTTACAAAAGGCAAGACAATATGAGAAAGCACGCAGGTGGTAGACCGGAGCGATTTGATGAGACAGCCAGTATCGAACTGGCTATCTGGTCGTGCTTAGGTATCAAATCAATTAGTTCATTGGCTCGTGAAAACAATTGTTCACGAAACACAGTAAAGAAACACGTTAATCGATTCAAAGAACGTTTAGGAGTACTTGGTTATGCAAATTAACTTGAATCACGTTCAACGTGATAGCTCAAACAAGTGGTTATTGAGTGCTGTTCTCGATGCCATCCAGTATCAAGATCCACCAGCATTTCAAGCTGCTTGTCGAACTGCTGGTGGACTCAATCAATGGCTAGACGATGATGAGTTAGAAACGCTTCTATCTGCTCATGAGAACGAACTTAAACAAGCTCAGCAACAGATGGACTATGCACAGCTCAAAAAGGCTAGAGAAGCTTCTCAAGTACTCTATGCCTACAGCAAAGCAAACGACGAACTTAAATACTCTGTTGGTCGTACGACCATTGACCGTGAACAAATGACTTTTACTAATTCTCAATTCAAGAGCTGGGTTCAACGTCAGTTAGATCGTAATGACATTACGGTGTCACAAAGAGAAGATCTATTAGCCGCCAACTATTGGCTAGCAAAAGCCGAAACAATAATTATTAGAAACGGGATTTGAATATGTATTTCCAAGAAATGAAAAAAGCAGCTTCAGCATTAGATGGTGCTTTTTTTTACAGCGTAGTTAGTCGTCTAGTAACTTTAGAGCTTAAATCACCTAAGGCAACTAAAGCGTACCAGTCAAAATTTGAAAGTACTTTAGAGCTTAAAACAATCAATCAACTATCAAACACTGAACGTCGAATCGGCAGTAAAAACACAATGCAAGACCTTGCCGACGACATCAAGTACTTACTTCATGGGAAGCATTTAGACCAGTTCATGCGAGAAAACGAACACTACTCAAGCATGCCAAAGCCAGAAGTTAAAACTGACAGTCGTGCCTTTCGAGAGTGGCTTAAATCAAACAAATCAAACTTAGCGGTGTAGTAATGAAGACGAAAGATCAGAAAATTGAAGAACTCGAAACTGCTTTAATAGCGGCTAAACTGAAGATTGAACGACTTACAGAAGAGCAAGACTATCAACCACCAATTGTATCGACTCTAGAAGTTGAACCAGTTGAATTAATCTCATTCAGACAACACTGCCGAGCAGTCGAAGAAGAGATCGAAAGCAGTAACTACTTGTCTAGTGGTGTATCAGATGCGTTAAGCGAGTTACGTTGGATGGTGATCAACTGTCAAAAAATCAGTCAAAGTATAGATTATGAAAAGCAACTAATGAGAACTAAAGCGGTGAATGCTTCAGACAAGTATACGGGTCAACTTGCACGTGATATTGCTAAAAAGTCAGTACTTGGTTCGAAAGTCGCTACCCAACTAGCCGTTTTCAACGCTCTGTTTGAGTTGGACCGAATACAAGTAGAAATGGATATCACTGAGTTTGAAGAATATTTATTGAACCATGATGCAACTTCATTGCTTGCTAACTCAAGTGGTAAATTATCAGATTTAGTCGCTTTGAGAAAAGCGAAGATGAATGGCTCGTTTGATCAAATCGAAGAGATAATCGACAAGGTTCTGGATGGCGGAAGTGCTTGATATTGAGCGAGAAGAGCTACTTGGTTTGATACGAATTCATCAAGCTCTTATTGAAGAGCTAGACAACAACGACAATCTAGTATTGAAGTCTGCCGTCACAAGACGCAAGAAGAAAGTAAATGAACTTACGAAAGAAGTTCACGCTATAGAAATGGCGATAAAAACGACAAAAGCGAGCTAGTAGCTCGCTTTTTTAGGTCTAATATGCATTAGCTCATACTCGTTCTGACAGCTTTGCTGATAAATCACGATAAAATCGTACACACCTTCCGTTGGCATCGTGACTCAAAACTGGACAAAACCTTGTCAGCTTAAATGACTTAGTTGCATCAAGATAAGATATGAAAAAGTATCTTGAAACTCTAGTCTCTTGTTATAGTCGCCCTGTCTTATTCGGGCATTGTTCATTACAAAAATCCCGTGCACCCGTAATTATTTCAACAACTGAAGTGCCATCACTACTTGCTATCTTTTGAGGACAAATCCAGTCATAAAAGCCAAGATAATCATTCGCGACAATCTTGGTTAAGCGCTCGTAACCTTCATTTAGCGACAATGGCTTCTTAGACAGTACTTTCCGACCTTGTCGCTCCTCTTTAAATGCATGTCCAACATATATACTACGAAATTTATAGATGTTTCTTATCTCAACCTCCTTCTTGACCCGCTTCAAGTCTTCATACAAAGGCTTTGGCATAGCTTTAAATTCTTTAGAGTATTCTACGAAAATTTCATCGAATTTACATAATGCAATTATGATATGTGACAAACACATTCTATTAATTGCTAAATATGTTGGATTCTCAGGAACAAATTCAGGGAATTGATCAAATTCTTTAAATACAGCAGAAGGAGCAGTCATATCAACCAACAGGTCAGTTAATAACCACGACATTTCTTCGTATCTTCGACTCATAAATTTTCCTTGTAGGCTATAACGCTTTGTTAAGTTGCAGCTAACTGCCACTACACTCAAGCAAAGCACCGTAATCACTAAACTCAAACCGAACCAAAAATGCCATAGGTTAGCTGTCAGCTTGAACAATTTGTTATGTTGGATTGGAGGCTATCGGAGGGTTTATAAAGAGGAGGATTACAACCCTCCTCTTTAAAGGTCACATAAATAGAACAATAATTAAAGCTGATGCTCTAATTATTGCTGCGATATCAATAGCAACCTGTAAGTTCCGAGTTTTCACAGTAAACATAAGTTTCGCCTGATAGTACTCGAGCCGGCTCAAGATGGAATCCTGAGATTTACGTGGCTGGCCACCACGCACATTAGATGATTTGCGATCAATCAAATGCGATTTTTGCTTTCAGTACGAGTAAAAGCATCAGAGTGTCGTACCACCTAAATCAAAGGTACTAGGCACAGCCCCTCCCAAAAACCGATGCACTCCTAGTGTCAGTCAAAGCCCATGCCTTCAGACACCTAACTCGATTATACCTTTACTGCCTCTGTATGCAACTCCATTAGTAAAACATAACGCCCTGTCAAGGTGTGAGCAACGCAATACTGGAGTTCCCGCAAAACACCTTAAACACAAAACGCAACGCATGGCAAAAATGCCAAGCGTTGCGAATCACTCTTAAACAGATTGTTATGTTGCTTATCGTGTTACCTTCGTTTGCCACACTCTAATAGGTTCACCGGTAGAATGATCAACACTATCTAATGTCGAGTCACCAAACAATTTCTGAGCTACAGCTAAAGAGGCTTCGTTAGAAATATCGACACTAGTTTCAATGTAATATTCCTTGAGTTTTTGACCTTTTTTGAACTCTTCTAGAACTTTCTCAATATATGGAACTGTAACGCCCGTACCGCGGAGTTCTTCTAGTGTTCCATAGTAGAGAGAGAAACACGGTAAACCATTTAGCTCTTCTGTACCGTTGAATACAACAGTCTGGAGAACTTTAAGTTTGGCTAGACGAGCGTATGTATAACGGAAATAGCCGAGCGCTCTATCACGGACAAAGTATATGTCATCAGTAAAAGGAACTCGCTTCATGCGGAAGCCTTGTGAAAACGCCAACTCTAATGTTTTGAACCCTGTCATAGGGTTTTGTAATTCATTCATACAACTCACCGATCAAAACGAGAAGCATATCATATAGTTGCACATTAAGCCTTGTTTTATTTGTGGGAATTGAATTGCTACATAACGAATGACATGGATTCCCCCTACCGAGGATCTGCCACACTTATGTGGTACTTAAATGCATCGGAGGCACCATGTCTGATTATTCTTATTTCTGCGGTATCGACCTAGCTAAAAACCACTTTAGTCTTCATGCCGTAGACCAAAATGGTAAGGTCATACTTCATAAGTCGGTAACTCGCTCTAAACTACTGACTACAATAGCAAATATGCCACTCATGCGTATAGGCGTTGAAGCGTGTGGTGGTGCACATTATTGGGCAAGAACACTCAATAAACTCGGGCACGACGCCCGCATTATGGCTGTTAAATACGTAATTCCTTATCGAACTAAGGGAAAGAACGACCTTAATGATGCTGTTGCTATCTGCGAAGCTGTTCAGCGACCATCTACTCGCTTTGTGCCTGTAAAATCCCCCGAGCAACAAGCCATCTTATCGGTACATAGAATGAGAGAGCATTGGGTTCGTGAGCGCACCGCGCTTATGAATCGCATGCGTGCCCTACTTTCTGAGTTCGGGTTAACCATTCCTGTTGGCCGCTCTTCATTAATGAAACAGGTTCCCTTAATGCTGGAAGACGCAGAAAATGAACTACCACACCTCGCGAGAACAGTGATTGCCGATGCTTATCGCCACCTTGGTGAATTGAATCAACGTATCGCCGATACTGAACAAGTCTTCGATTCTTTTGCTAAGGTCAGCACTAATGTTCAACGAGTGATGAAAGTTCGGGGCATTGGACCGCAAACCGCTACTGCGATACTTGCTTCGATAGGTAACGGCTCTCAATTTGATAAAAGCCGTGATTTCTCTGCTTGGCTAGGACTCGTACCAAAACAATATTCGACGGGAGGAAAGCCACGCTTAGGTCGGATAACCAAACATGGCGATAAATACTTACGAACACTATTAGTTCATGGCGCAAGGACCGTAATTGCCAACCTTGGCGACAAGCAAGATAAGTTAAGTCAGTGGTGTCGAGGCGTTCTAGAACGAAGAGGAATGAACCGAGCGATAGTGGCACTTGCCGCGAAGAACGCACGAATTATATGGTCGCTTTTACACAATCAAACAGAATACGAAAACTATGCTGCTTAAGTAAAAAACTAAGCAGCATAAAGAGTTAAACCCACCGGGTCATTGCAGACGCTAATAATGGAGATAGGTTAAGACCACTTGCGGAGAGCCTGTTAATGCGGCGGACACACTAGATGTCATCTAACGAATAAGGCACCGCAGTCGCGCAAGTCATCAGGGCCACGACGTATGCGAATCGTCGATAAGTAGGCCGAATGTAGAGCGGCAGTCCAAAACCCATCAACATAAGTTTAGCGGATGTTTGACAACCGGGGGAATCCATGTAGCCCTGTTAAGGTGTGAGCAACGCAATACTGATGCCTCCGCATACCACCTTAACCACAAAACCTAACGCATAGTAAAAATGCCACGCGTTGCGAATCATTCTTAAACAGTTTGTTAAATTGCTTCAATCAAATTGTTGTGGAAGGTTGATTAAGCCTGTTTGAATAATAACTGTACTAATAGGTAATGCAGATAATTTAAAGTTCAATAGGCGGGGTTCGTTAATTCTGTTTACTTTCGTCGCATTATAACTCGAGTCATCAAGCAACAGATCCCAGCAAACTTTACACCATTCCGAGTATTTGGGGTGTTTTGTATCATAAAACTGTTGCCCAGTATCACCAGATAAAAAATCTAATAAAGCCTTTGACAATGGGTTATCTATTTTCAGAGAACCACTCGCTTGGGCGATATTGAAAGAAGTATTATTTTTGAAGCCATTAATTTGATGCGTGCCATACTGCTTTAAGTTTCCGTGAAGCAATAGGTATTGTGCACCATCAAACGCCTTTTTAGGTGTAACATCCCGACCCACGATTTTCTGAGGTCTTGCATAATCAAATTTCGGCCATTTTTCATATAAGTGCAACTGGTGCTGATCACCTTTACCAACATTAGTCGTGTCACCTTTTGCGCTCGATACCTTTGCCTGTAACAACAAAGAGTTCATGTAAACAGAGAGATTGTTATCATAATGCATATGCACTACAAACAAATCACCTAATTCAGGGTTCTTTGGAGCGCCGTTCCAAGTAACTATCGGACGTTGATGACAAAAATGCCCTTGAATTTGAGCCGTAACCCCTGTTTGGTTCAAGTAAAAATTTAATACACGCTGTATTTCAGGTAGCGAATATTGAAACAAGCTTGAGACAATCGCTGGCTCATCGAGCTTCTGATAGCTCTTTACTGAGCCATACAGCGTTGAACGGTGCCCTAGCCCAACTCCGTCTATAAGAGCAAATTCAATATCTGGTTGAATAGCTATCCTAGTGTTCTGTAGATTTGATTTTATTGGGCTAGACATTTTTACTCCTATCTAGAAATTTTAGGGCAATTTAACGCCCAATTAAGTAGCTGACAACGCTACCAAGAAACTCAAATTTACCACCTAAATCACTGAAGCTAAGCCGAGTTGAAAATGACAAGCGTTGACAGTCTGCTTAAATTGCTTGTTATGTATCGGTGGTTTTAGCAAAGTGGTTGCTTAATATTGACAGAACCCTAAGAACCGATGCAAAAAGTAACAATTGGCTTGGGTAAGCTAAAATGAACCCAACTTGTTTTATACTCTCGATATGAGAAAGCCAGTAAATAACCCACCCCGCTGATACAAAAATAGACAAGTAAAATGAAGTTTTACTGACTTTTTCAAACTTTACGGAAGGCTCTTTTTCTGATGAAAAAACAAGATAAGATGCAACTACTATCAGTAACATGCTTAATACAGAACTCAACTCAATAAACATAGATAAATGCATTCTTTAGTACTCATATATAGGCGAACTTAAAGAACGACACTAAACGATAATTCAGACATAGAGCAATAAGAAACCAAAGCTATATGTAAGGATTATTTACATAAAATCAATAATTTGTATACTTCCGATAGATACATAACAGCTATATTAGACAGAATAATTCTGTACTTAAATATAGAATTATTCTGTTTAGTATCTTAATTACGTAAACGATACATCTTTTTTACTATAACTAACAATGATTTAAGATCTACATTTCTGTGCCTACATAACTAAACACAGACTTTTTCTGTATAACATGAATTGATATGCCAAACAAATATGTCACAGCCTGCTGTACGAATAAGTGTTGGCAATTTGCCAACAAGCTGTAGCCAAAATAGTTCTTATGATAGCTTCATGCGCTCTCAACACACTTTGGGGGCATAAATGAGGTAGGAGTAATCTGTCAGATCAGATTAAACCTTGAATTGAAAAGTAACAGAGTGTGTCCTGACTAATCCATCGAATACCCTCGTATTACCTTTCTGAACTCAATCGGATCCGAGGCCAGATCAAGTAGTTCTTCATCACTCCAATTTCTGATTACAGACATAAGCTTTTCGAAATAATCAAAGTCTCGATCAGTTAAACCACTAACTCTCTTTCTATCTGTTTCTAGTATTTTAGCCCAGAGTTTGTTGATTAATAGTTCTCGGTCTATTTGTTGGTCGGAAAGATACGTTTCTGGATCGACGTTTTGACTTGATAATAAGCTTGGACAAAGCATTGAAGACACCTCTTGTTAGTTTGATGTATTTATGACTTTTCTATATCAAAAAAAGCAGCCTTTACGGCTGTCAATTAAACTAACAAGAGATGTTATGATTTTAGATAATCATATTTATACAGTTCTACACCATTCAATGACTCTAAAATCGTTTCTAAGCGGTTTAAAAGAACATGCCAGCAAAACATAATACTAGCCAGTTAAAACCATCTTAGAAGCGCATTTAAGAGGAATAGCTTGCGCTATACAAGTCAAATACAACCTAGTAGACAATCAAAAACTAAACTGTCCGGTGGCACGAAGTGCAGTCGAAAGACGGTGACTCACGAAGTGAGTCTCTTAGTCATCTAGTAGAAGCAACGTCAAGACCATCTACTTGTACAAGCGAAGCGATAAAAAACTCGCCTTACAGAAACCGGAGGATTTCTTCTAGCGTTCTACCTTTCTAGCATTCTATCTTTCTAGTATTCAGACATTCGATTATTCGTTTTTTAAATAATTGAAGAAAAACCCTCAATCCCGATTTCTACTCTTATAAATAAAAGTGAGAAATAAAAATAGAGAAGAATTATGAAAACAAGACGCAATAGAAAGCCAAGACGTTCACTTGAAGAGCAACGACGCATTTATGACGAGTTCATGGACGGTGCGACATACCATTCCCTTGTTAACAAGTACATGATCAGTTCAACGACGATCAGCAAGATAATCAAACACTTTGAGGAATCGTAATGAGCAGATATCTAAACGAAACAAACAATACTCGGCAAGTAAGAATAAAACTTAGAAAAGATCTACTTGATGAATTTGACATCATTTCAAATGATTCATTAAACACAACACTTAATCAATTACTACAAGCTCATATAGCGGCTCACAAGGAAAAACAATGCAGACACAAATACTAACTTCTGGCGTTAATGAATTCACAGCTCCATCAACTTCTAACTTTCACAGTGGCAGCTTTACTAACTTAGTTCACACAATCACTCATAACACCAGTGAAGAAAAGATTGATAAGTTTGGCGAGTACGTGTGTGAGATAGACTTTTCGCATCAAGACGTTTCAAAGAAGGTTAAAGACAAAAACAACATCGAACGCACATTAATTGGTGGCATTGACACTCGCCTACGTTCAATCATCAACTTTCAACCAAAAGTAGCTGGTTTGAACCTAATGTACGATGCGTTAAGAAATAAAAAGAAAGACACTTCATTTCTAATCTCAGCCAAGAATCAATTCAAGAAAAGACTAGATGAAATAAAAGAGGAAATGGGACTACGTTCTCGTCCTGTGTGTTTTACTGGTGGCATAAAACATAAAACTTCGGGTGGTCAATATCTTGAAAAAGCTGTTGCTATGGTAGTCGAGTTGGACAATGAAATGTTGTTCATTGCCAAGATTGGTGAATATGAATATGAGTTCAAATTTACAACTGAGGCTAATTCAAAAAGTGGGTTAATGAAAGCACATAAAACAGTTTACCCACAAGCAAGTTCAGAACAATGTTTTGACGGTGACAACTGGGAAGACGATGAAGAAAGCACTAAGATACCGAATCGAGTATCTGTTGAATCAAACCTAGAAGTAGCCTTTCAAGTACGTCAACCCGTTGAAACAAAGTTAGTTATTCTATCTGAAATTAAACAAGGTAATGATAAATGCATCACTGTAGCTCAATTGCCAGATGATCTTAAGACAGTTCTTGCTTCATTAGACGATGAATTTGAACAAATGATGATAGAAGAAGATGCTCGAAAACAACGATTTAATATAAACAGAAACTCATATGCAGGAGCAATTTAATGATTGCAAAGTACAACAAACTTAAAGAACCAAGTTGATGGAGAGACAGAACATGCCGTTCTCAATTACGCCATTTATTTCCCCAAGTGGCGTGGGTTCAATCTGGCTTCGATTAGTACACATAATGGCATTCCTTTACGATAAAGGAATACGTACTGTACCTTGTAAGTTCACTTTAGACGAAGTCACTCTAAACTATCCTAATATGTTCAATGACGATAACTTTCAGCCGAATCATCACTGAGCAAGCGCAACATGAACGTAACTCTTGTGTCAAAAGCAGCTTTGCTGCGGCAACGCCTTAAGTGATTTATTATGCACACTCTTCAGTGTGCACGTTTTTGTGTATAGATTCAGCTACCAGTTACAATTCTCAATACTCTCTGAACAATACTTGTTTTTTAGCTTACCGCGAGTGATAACTGTTTCAATGTCATATTTAAAACTATCGAAGTTGCATTCTTCGCTTTTAGAACTCTTGACGTAGTCTCTCATTTCTTTTGAACTAGAATACGCACTCAAAAGAGTATTATGATAACTTTCTAAAGCAACTTCACTGTCATCAAAGTAGCTGAACCACTTCACGTAGTTTTCTAGAATATCGTCAGCATGCATTTGTGTGAACCAATATATTTTAGAGTTGTAGTCTAAGCCGACGTCATTACAGTTATGTGTTTTCCAAGATTTATACTTCTTTTTTTGTCTTGGATCTGAAGCTAATCGCTTAACATGACGTCGTTTCAAAGCGTTTAGATTTCGCGCTAGCTTTAAAGCTATTTTATCAAACATTATCAGTGTCTCCCTTTGTGTGAGAGTACTTTAATCCGAAAAAAACTCGTTCTAAACACTAATTTCTATTTAATTGTTAATACAACAAGTCATTTATTTTGCTCTTTGTACTGTTGATACGCCAACGCCTAGTCTCTTAGCTGTTTTGCGAATCGATAGCCCACTAGAAAGGCAATCAAGTATTGCTTGCTGATCTACTGTCGCAGCGCGCCCCTTGTACTTCCCTGCTGCTTTAGCTTTCGCTATCCCCTCAGCTTGTCTTTCAAGCAGCATTTGACGCTCAAACTGATATACAGATCCTAGCAAGTTAAGCAACAACTCATTCATTGGGTTACTTTTGTCGGCACTAAAGATCATGTTCTCTTTGATAAATTGAACTGCAACCGATTTAGAGTTAAAGAACTCGACCAATGCAAGCAAGTCTTTCATATCACGAGCAAGGCGAGATATGTCATGAACAACCAAAGTGTCGCCTTCGCGGACATACTCTTTCAATCTACGAAGTTCTTCTCTGTCCGTTGTCGAACCACTGCATTTTTCAACAAACACTTTATCAATTTCAATACCATCAAGCTGTCTAACCGTGTTCTGCTGCACTGTAGAAACTCGAATGTAACCAACTATGCTCATATACCACCTTCTGTATTCATTTAACTCTAGATGAGACTACAATAGGCTGTGTTCATAGCAGATAGCAACCTAATTGAATACAGTTAGCGTATTCATTCAAATGTGTTCTTAAACAGTAGTCAAATGAATACAAAAAAGCCCCCGTATCTCTACGAGGGCTTTCTTTAATCGATAAGTAGCTTTTCAAGTGACTCTATTCGCTCACCGTTTTGTATACTTGTTTGTTTAATTGACTCAATATCTTTCAAGAAAACATCCGTTCTTTCAATCATCAATCCTTGCTGTACAACCAAAGTATCTAAAGTCGAGTTTAACTCACCGTAGTTGCTTGAGAATGATATGTTTGAAATTGCTAACGGCATTAGCATGATAATAAGTCCTGATAATAGCTTATTCATTCGTGCCGCCTAGTTGTTCCAACTCATCCCTACGCTTTTTTTGACTTCTAGACTGCTCAAGCAAAGCTTCTTCTTGTGAAGCAAGACGAGTTTGTTCATGTTGCCTCATGTTTTCTCGAATCTCATTGATTCGTTTATCTGCCTCTTCTTGATATTCTCGGTCTTTAAGCAATTCTCGTTGATGCTCGTCTAAAGAACCAACTTCACGAAGAAGATCAAGATGTGTCAATTCACAATAAGCCGAGTCCGAGCCCGAGCCTTGTTGCACTTTCTTAACTGGCTTAAGCATTATGTGACTCCATGATTCGTTCAAGTTCGTTCCTTGATAATGTCTTCAAGTAAGCAGCCGATACAAGGTCTTCTTCATCGAGTCTCTGTTTTAACAGTCTGTCTTTTTGCTTAAGATGGTATTGAACTAACATCAACAACACTTGTCTCTGTGTTATCGCACCGTAATCACCGTTTAACGCATTCTTTGTTAGTTCTTCATCGTCGAGTGTTGAATCGATGACTAGTTTCTTTGCCGATGTTCTTCTAGACTTTCGACCAGCTTCAGAAGCTGATTGTGAATTGAATAATGTCATTGTTCCGTTATCCCGTTATTTCTATTGTTATTTTCTTTTATTTATGGAGTTAACAGATACAAAAAAGGAGCTATCAGCTCCTTTCAACGTTGTTCAATTAGGTTTTTTATTTGTTCGTTTCTGAGTCAACGACATTACGAAGACTAGCGCACGCGTCAGAAAAACTCAGATAATCATTGTCCCATACACTTCTAACCATAGTAAAAGCTGATTGTCGACGTTGTTGATAAAAGGATTCATCCCAATAATGTTTTCCATCAACTTTCGAATATATGTCATTTCTGGCATACGACTTCCAATCATTGATTACTTTTTTTGCTCGTCGATCTGTTGGTAGAAAGTACGTGCCTTTTTCCATACACACTTCAATGCCAACGATAGCAAAAGCCATATCGCTTAATTCATTTTTATGCCAGTTCGCTAGTTGATCTTGTTTCTCTTTCTCAATAGCTGCCTTCTTAGATGCCTCTTCCGCTTGCTGCTTTAATTTGCCTTGTTCACGTGTCAATTCAATCAACTTCGGTAAAACTGTATCGGAAAACGTTTTCGTTAGTCTAGTTTTAGGCACAAACACATGATACGTTTCCAAATACGGACGACACTCTGAAACATCTAGTTCATCACTACTTACATAGCCAAGTATTCTAGTTTTCCCTTGCCCATACTGTACAAATGATTCGGCTTTAGCTATATGAAGTGTACCTGTCTTCCCTTTAGTCTTTGAGTCAAACAAGCCACATGTTAAAGTGTCGTCAAGTGATACTTCAAACAGTATTGGCTCATCAATCTCGACTGATATCCATCTCCGTCCCCATTCAATGTTCTTAGACTCGGGAAGCAACTCAGTTACCTCCGTTTTAGTAACAGCATTCAATTTTTCTACTGCCTGATTTTGCTCACTTGTTGTTTGACAGCCAGCCAATACGGCCATTGATAATACGCCAAGTACACTTACTGATTTGTTTATGTTTTTACTCATAGCATCCTCAAATAAAATCACACCAGCACCCATATGGGTGCAACCTGCTTTTATCTTATATGCAATCCTATTTGCACCTATAATGGTGCAGATAAAAGCATGAACGAAGTCACAAAACGTAAGAACATTACTGGCTGTAGAATCAAAGAGATAAGATTAAGTAAAGGTTGGGCTCAGGCTGACGTAGAGCGTGAGTGCAGTTTGCTTGGTATTGATATAACTCGCAGCAAACTTGCCAAGATAGAAAGCGGAATGGTTCGTGTCACTGACGAGATGATCAGGGATTTGTGTGTCGTGCTAGGCGCCGATGCTAATTCGTTATTTGAGTAGCCCTATTAAAACTAAAAAGGGAAGATGTTTACTTCCCCTTTAACACTACACTCATCATTCTGTAAGTAACGGCTGTAGTCTTCGATTAACTGCCATATCATTGTCGACAAATCGTACAGCACCGCCCTTTCCGACTTTAAACTCAAACTGCTCATCAGTAACAAATGTCATCGTAATTAATGGCTCAGATTTTAAATCATGCCCCCGTAACTGAATCACAATGCTCTTACAAACGCTGTTAATTAGAGTTCTACACTTCAACCTAGCTTCTTTATTATCAGCTCGTGCTTTGTCAGCTAATTCGATAAGTTTTTCTACCCATTTTTGAACGTCACTTTGATTAACATCTGGCTTTTGTGAGTCACGTTCTTTAATCAGCTTCTGTTTTTCTGAGTTCAGTCTATCGTGAGAGTCTTTAAACAAGTGCCAAGGCGCACCTGCTGTAACCTGCTCGACAATATGTTTAACTTTGTTTTCTACTTCTTCGATTAAAGCAGAGTAGTTAACATTGTTAACTGTAGGCACTAAAGACTGAGGCTCAACTCCGATACAAGCAGCAAACAATACTGCATTCTCTATTGGTTCTAGAAACACAGACGAACAACAAGAGCTTGTTTCTTTGTGTGTTAAACAATGTAATCGTGTAACAGTTTTACTGTATTCGCCAGAACGCTTGTATTGCTTTTGTGTCTGAGCACCTAGACCACCTCCGCAATAGCCGCAAGTCGTAAACCCTTTGCCATGACCAGTAATCAAATGAACAGTTTCACCACGCCCATGCATGGACTTACTTCGTTTAGTTCGATGCTGTTGTAGTGCTAACCACTTTGATTTTGTAATCAACGCGGGATAGAAATCTTCAAGATCGTAGTCAACACCTTGAACGTTGATTCTCTTCATTCCATATAGAGCATGAGACTTAACGATATTTGCAACTGTTGTCTGTCCCCAAGCATTACGCTTGCCTGATAGTGTCGGTATGCTTTCTTCTGTCAGTTGTCTAGCTATCTTTAGAGAGCCAAAACCCTGATTGTATAGACCAAGAATTTGACGAATCACTTCTATACGTTCATTAAACGAGTACGTACCATCATCTTTGTTAAAATCAAGCCAACTAGGATCAGCGCCTAGTCGCCGAACCTTCCCATTTGTTTGATATTGATTTAACGCACTCTTTAAGAAAGCATTCGAGCGACGCTGTTTAGTTTCAGACTCTTCGTTTGCCCGAATCATCACAACTAAAGACATGATTAGCTTAAAAGGGTTTTGTTGAATCTCTTCCCGAGAATAGACTTGATTATCTGCGGCAGTTACAACAGTAATACCAGACAGAATCAAGTCACTTAATGCTGATTGAGCTATTAACGGATCTTCTCGACTAAGACGATCTAGTGATTCAACGACTAATACAGAGCCAGATTTAACCTTGCCTGCTGTTACCGCTGCTAAAAATTGCCCGAAAGCACCTTTTGTTTTATGCACACCATGAAACGCACTGAGCCCCTTATCCATCATGGTTAAGCTTTTATCTAGCTCAAATCCATGCTCAAGCGCGTATTGTTCAGCAAAATGTGACTGACGTTCGATTGATGTGCCCTTAGCCTGTTCTGGGCGGCTAAATCGCATATAACTGTATACTTTTCTCATAGTTACACCATACTACAAAATGTAAGTTAGCACTATACATTAGACAGACGGCGCATTCGGTTACTTCCCATCTTACACACTAGGTGCGATGTACGCGGCTCAGTTCATGGCTTCAATGAAGAAAACAGTGGATGTGAACGCTGTGATTGAAAGTGGCGACCTATCACCTATCTTCACTTGGTTAGAATCGAATATTTGGAGTAAAGGCAGCCTGCTTAACACCGATGACTTGGTGAAAGGCGCAACCGGTGAAACCTTGAATGCGCAATACTTCAAAGATCATTTGAGAAGTCGTTACCTTTAATAAAACATCAAATTAGATATAGAGCAGCACAAGAAAGTGCTGCTCTTTGCTACTTTCGATTAGAACAACCACCTACTAACTTCGTCATAGTTTTCTAGGTACAAAGGCCGTATCGTAGGATCATCTGATTCTGATCGTTCATGCTTATCAATAAGGTGAAATTGTAAGTAGTACTCGGCCATAGCTGCTCGTATACTTACCTCATAGAAGTCCCCTTCTCCCTTATCCATCATAATCACACGTTTCTGTTCAACAGTTAGCGCTGGTTGAGGAGAAATTCTCAAAGTGATTGTCTGCATCCAACAGTCGTCATCCTTGGCAGTCCAAGACGAGTTTCCAGCAATAGCTACATCCTTCATACGACTTACATTGAAATCTCTAAATTCTTTCCTGTACTCATCGTAAGCTCGGCAATGCCACCTGAGTCCACTGTTTGCCATTGCAATTGGATGTAATCTTCTTTTCATTCCTTCTGGATGACTAAGAGAATAGTATGTCACTTGGATAGCGAGATTTTTTGCTATTGCCTGTGTAAGAATGCGACTTACTTGTGGGTCAACATGACTCGAAATCGCAGGCCCAAAATCAATGGTATTTTCACCCCATAGCGTTGAAGAGTAGCTAACGTTATTTAGTCTCAGGAACGCAGTATACTCCCCCCATGAACCGTCAATATACTGGAGATGAAACTCACTAGTTGGTTCGAATCTTTTCTCACTCTTATTGTAAGAAAGTGAGTCTGGATATTCTTTTCGATACTCTGCTAAGCTCTTAGTAATATTGTTTACTGTTACCTGAAACAACACTGCTAGCTTAGAGGCATTAACCATCCCTTCCCAATAAGCGAGTAATTCGATAACTCTAAAACGAGCTTCTTTTGTACTAAGACCTCCTCCAATCATCGCTTAATCTCCAGATTCTCTATCACTTTTAATTGTGCTTTATGTACCACCAGGTGTTCTTGTGTAATTGCCAAACGTTCCAATTTCATTTTCATCAAGTGCTCTCTAACTACCTCTGGTGTGTGAGGATCCTTTAATCGCCTTAATAGCTGAGGCTGCTGCTTGTGGAATTCCTTAAGCTTACTCAACTTTAGTATTTCTGGAGATAAGCTTGTTGGTACTATTAGATCGATGGGTCTTACCTCTGCTACCTTTAGAGCCATATCAATACCTGCAGCATCGTAGTCAAAGAAGATTGCAACTTTTGCTGAATTACCTAAACTATTAATCACTTCCATCACAATTGACTGGTTATCACCATGCCCTTTATAGATCATTACCGCCTCCTTATATTCAGAAGGTATACGGTCGATGACTTCCTCCCAGTAAACCAAGGTTTCTCCGTTTTCTAAGATTATCAACTGCTTTATGCGTTCGACATCCAGATGACCTTTTCTTACAGATACTACAGTACCAACGGGCGTTGATATTTCCTCGTTACCTACCAAGGGAATTGATGATGCGAGGCTAGACATATTTATCATAGATTTAAATACGTCTCCTTTTGCCCATTTTTCATCAGGTACTGTTTTTGATGCATCCATTCGGTTATCAAACTCAAGAGATAGATCTATTACTGATTTACCAAATATTTCATCAAGAAAGTTTTCCAGTTTTCTCAACTCATAAGAGCTTAAATGAATTTTGCCACTTCGATAATCGCCTATACCAACTTCATCACAAATCTGTCTATAAGAAGGTTTGTCTGGAAGCTGTCTTTTTGATGACTTAACTATTTGGAGTGCAAGTTTAAAAACTTTCTTATTCACGATTACTTTTCCTGAAAACCATATCCTTGATATACAAAGTACCGTCAAAAGGCTGAACAATATCTCTGACTTCTTCGACAGTTACATATCTGGAAATTGATTTTTTCTGTGCTTCATAATAGCTCATCACCATGATCATCCAATCTTCAGGCAGAGCTTCAACACCGAGAACTCCATAAGCATTCATTGCTGAAATATCTTCTTTGTGGGATGTGTCGGTAATAGCCTGAAATAGTAGCTCAACATTTTCTGTTAGAGGATCAAGAACATTTTCTAGAGTTCCTCCTCTTGCATCGGAGATTTTCTCTTCAATTTCTTCTGGTTGCTCAATATTCGGCTCTGGTTGAACCTTTTCCAAAGTATCCAGTGCCATATCCATCAGGAGCTCTTCATCCCTTGCACTACTGATATCAGCATATCCCCCCAAACGTTGTCTTTCAGCAAGAGAGGCGCAAGTTGGCAGCTCCATGATTCCTGATATATCGGGTCGATAGCCTGGTTGTTCTTTGAACTTGCTCGAGAAGATATCAATCAGCATGTTAAGCCGACGAACTGCTTTATCTTTTTGCAGTTTTTCTACCATACTGTTTAGCTTGCGATTGGTCGCTGCTAAGTCTTTTAAACAACGATCAATATGAGCTTTAAAGACTTTCATTAGTAAACGTTCAAGCAGTAAATCAGTTCCAACCCACTCTCTTATCTTTACCACACTTAAGTGGCTGATTGTCGTTCGGAGCTTATAGCACTCATCTTTGCAGCGGGTTGTCTGTCTTATACGTTCATCAATATCAGACACAACACTAAATTCATCAGAAACAATATGGTGATACATGCTTAACGCATCTGTAAGCATGTCCATTATTTCCATAACTATCTCTCTGATTTCATCAAAGTATTGCTCGTGAGTAGTATGTGTCCTGACCTTCGATTTCTTGTAGCTCTCTATATTAAATTCTAAATCTTCAATAAGGCTGGAATATGCTCCAACTTTTTCTCTAAACCTATATCTGCTAGTAACATGATCTAACAAATTCCTAACTTTACTGTGAACCTGCACACCAAGGTTGTCATCTACATAGTAAGCTAATCGGTTCTTTTCTAAGGCTGTTATTGCAGATTCATTTTCAGGTGTGTCCTCAATTTGACCAGCAGTGACATAGCAGCTTTCATCAACTACTTCTATATGCTTACTTAGTGCACGAATCGCTGATTTAGAATCTTCTTTACGCCCCATCAGAAGAGCTCCTGCTGAGGTTCTGGTTCATCATCTGGTAATTCGTAACCTTCAAATGAGTGGATAAATTCTAATTGATCAAATAATAAAGACCATTTAGCTGTTGCTTTATACACTGCACCAGAACCACCAATCGATAGTAAATATCCATTTTCAGATAAATAAGTCAGAACAGACCTCAGCTTGGTTTTTGTTTCAACAGACCTTGAAACTTTTCTAAATTTAGAAGCAATCTGGCTCAACAGTTCAGACATAGAGGAAGACTCTTCTATTGCAGATAGTAGCTCTGACTCGGAGATTCTTGTACCTGCTTCTATTGGGCGAGATTCCGCATCTACATTTCTTACTAATCTAAGCCAATCTATCAACGGTTCTAGGTCGGTGAGCATATGAGAGAACTGTTTCGTCGCTTTTTTTCGTCTCTTTGGATCTTCCAATGTCTCATATGAACAATAATAACCTTTACTGTCTTTCGTCTTTCCAACTTGTCTGGAAACTCGATGCAGAAATGCATTAACTTCGGAACGATTTATAGAGTCCTGGAGGAATCGAAAAGCTTCGGGATAAGAAGCTTCACATATCACTTTTTCATCAAGCAGATATTCAACCGTAATTTCAAATCTGGTGCTCATGATTACTTGCCCTCTTTTTCAGGTAATAAAGGATTTTTCTTATCACCTTTTATTGAAACATAACGTTTAATACCTAAGTTTTTGTCTACATAATTCTTGGTGGTAAAGTAGCGGAGTAATACAGGTGATGGGTTAGGCTGAGCACAAAACAGCGAGATGTTATGTTCATCCATCAATTCGAATAGGATAATCACGTTTTCGTCTGAAATTTTACCAAGTTCATCTAATGGCCAATGTATCCTCACATTATTGTCTTTACATAAGTAACGTGTCATTCCGCAGAACACAACAATCACTGCCAAAGTAGATATACCTTCACTACTAAGCCCCTTAAGATCTGCATCGGTTCTTATATTTACAGGTCGACCATTTTCTCTCATCGAGATATCAATATCGACTAAAGACTCTATATCATTACTTATCTGACAACTACGTAAAGAGTCTGTCGTACTTTGGAATATTGTGACAAATTCTTTACTAGGAAGAACATTCCGTTCGTTTTCCACCCAGTTAGACCAGACTTCACTAAACGCCTTTAAATCTTTCCATATATCAAATTCATCGACTTTTGATACCAACTCTATATTAATGTCGCTTAGTGCTTCAAAGTGATTTGTTGTATTTATCTCTTCACCAAGTGTTGAGGAAATTGATCTCACTTTTCTATTTAATGTGTCCAATGAATGGTAGAAACGCACATATCGTTCACCTACAGTTTTGAGTGACTCTAGGGTGACTTCTCTGATGTCGGGGATGGCTACCTCCAACAGACGTTTTACATCATCGACACCCTCAATTAAGAAATTTTCAGTGTAATTGGCGTGAATCGAACGACGACTTCTGTCTTGTTCCATGTTCTCCCACAAAACATAGATTTTATTTTTTGAACCTATACTTGTTAGCACCTCTCCCACTTTCTTTACTGCATCAGCGATGCTTCGACGCAATACTTTAATCCTATTAATGTTCTTTGTTAGTCGTTCAAGTAGCAGCTCTAAAGATAAATTATCTCTTATTTCGGATGATTCATGTGTAGCAGGGACTTTATCAAGTGCATCATTAACATCTGCATAGGCGTTATTTACACTCTTGAACTCCTTCTCTAACCGACCTAGCTTCGTTTTTTGTTCTTTGATCTTGGCCTCTAGTTCTTTCAATCGCTCTTGGTGATTTTTCTTTTTTTCGTCAAGCTGACTAGATAGGCGAGCAACTGATACTGAAAGTTCAGTTGCTTCTTTTTCATGCTTATTTATATGTACCCACAACGATTTTTCCCAGCTACGATAGTCGTTGATTAGCTGTGCGTAGCTTTTTATTAGTTCATATTCACTCTTAGACTTGACCGCCCTTTCTTTAGCTACTTGCTCAGTCAAAGGATCGATATCTTTATTTTTCAATACCGCCTCAAAGATCTTCTCGAGCTCTTTACGTTGATTATCCGCAGTATCTTTAATGCCTGTAATTAATTGATCTTTCAGATCGATTTGCTCTTGAATTGCTGCTTCTACAACCGAAGCGTTGGCTTTCAAAGTTAGTATCCCTTGCCTGGCAGTTTCTTCTAACTTTTCAACATCACTATCCGTTTCATGATCATATGCTTTTAGCTCTAAAATACTCTGCTGAATACGTTTATCAATTTCCCAAACCCTATTGGTTATGGTCTTCTCTATATCAATTTTTTTTGCTTTTATTGATAGACCTATCTCTTTTTTTTCAGTGTTCAATCTGTCTTCTTCTCTTCCCAGTTGAGATAGTTCCTTTTCGGACTGGGAGACCTGCTTGTTAAATTTTCCAAGTTCTGTTTTTATACGAGTTATATCTTCTTCATAATTAAGGATATCTTTTTTTAGAACTTCTCTTTGTTGCTTTAGCTGATTCTCAGACTTAGTAAACTCGTTCGGTTCAACAAGGTTGAGGTTTATTTCGAGTCCATACAGAGCTTGGGAACTTTCCCCACCGACTAATTGAGGGTTTAAATTCTTCTGGCTAAGGAGCTCAGGTCGAATCACTTTCCCTATTGTGTCTCTCCAAGCGTATTTCGTTTCATTCAAAAATTCATGCAAACTATCAGGCTCAGGATTTAACTGCCTAGTTATTTTCTCTCTTTCTTTTTCCGTCTTACCCAGTGCTTTCTTTTTGAGTTCTAGTTCATCTAGTTTGCCGTCCTGAAGCTTTTTATCACTATCAAGTTGTCTTCGTTTCTCCGATATATCTTTAGCTTGCTTTACTAGTTGTTCTTCAATTTCATTAATCTGGTTTTCATATAAATTTATTTCTTTATTCTCGTCTTCAGAATACAACGAAGCCTCTGTTTTATCAGCGTAGAGCGCTTGAACATCATCATTAATACGTTGTTTTTCTGAGGTTCGACTTTTTAAAAATTCACGAATTTGCGCATGCATTTCGTCAGAGCAATCACTTTCCCTTTGCAGAGTAAGCCTCAAATGCTTAGACATTGAGTTATCTAATGAGGATCGCTCTTCCTTTGCCTTGCTTAACTTATTCGTTGTATCTGTTTCCAGTTGACCAATTTTTTTTTGGTGGGCATCAGCCTGCTGTGATACCGCTTCTAATAAACCTGTGTAGTGGTTACTATCACTGCTCATTTTGGCTTCATAGCCAGACAATTCTTCATACTGGGATATCTTGGTTGTAATGTTCTCCTTCCCGTCCCACCGTTCTCTTTCATCATATATCGTCTGAATTAGGCTATTTTTACCCTCTAGGTTATTAGACTCGTTGTTATAACGTTCTCTTAATGCGGCTGTTTTACTTTTATAATCATCTTCCAGATCACCTGTTTGAATTTCCAAGTCTTTTATTAAAGCCTCTGTAGTACTCAGGTTTAATCCCACTTCAGAAGCAGCTTGGTCTAACTGTTTTTTATAGGCTAGCAATAACGACCATTGTTCTTTGAGTTCTACATCTTTATCCAAAGCGCCATGAAACGTAGCGCTATGCTTTTCAATCTCAACCAATACATTAAGGCTGTTGATATATTCTGCATCGTCCTTGTGGAAAGGCGCATCTCCGATATCTATCTGGTCAGATAAAAAGCTGTCTACCACCATCGTTTTAAATTGAGCAAGGAGCTTATCGTGTCTCAACATTACTGCTGTCAAAGAATCGATATGCTGCATCTGGGTGTCGTTTGTACAAAGTGAAAACTGGTAAGCAGTTGAGGATAATGATTGATGAGACTTACGTTTCTTTTGCAGGCGCTTTTTATCGTTTAGTAGAACTGCTCGGTAATCAATTGAACTTCCAATCTGATTACTTACATAAAAGTGTTTAGATACAACGTGTTTCAACCAATCATGCGCATCGTTAGTGCTGGCCAACTGATCCATAAGATGTTGTTGAAACAAGCCACCTTCTGCACTGCAATCAACAAATCGATAAGCTACCGATTTCTTCGACTTATACATTACAACGCACTTGAGTTCATCCAAACGCTTATACTCAAAAATCAACATTGACCGCGCTGATGGTAACAAAAAATCAGCAAATGCTTTTTTCTCTCCAGCTCGATTTACCAGTGAGCTCGGTTCTTTACCATAGAAAAAAGGAATAAGGCTAAGCATGGTCGATTTACCAGCACCGTTTGTACCCATATTGTTTGTATGTCCAACACACTCAACTTCTGTGAATTTTCCTTTGAAGTAACTGTGGTGAAGGTAGATCTTCTGAAGTCCGCTTTCCATGTTTAAACTCAACTCAAATTATACACACCAAATCAATGTACACCAAAACGATGTATATTGTGAGGTGTATTTTTGTACAGCAGTCGTTGACATTACCATTGCTAGCTGGACAGACGGCGCATTCGGTTGCTTCCCATCGTACACACTAGGTGCGATATACGCGGCTCAGTTCATGGCTTCAATGAAGAAAACAGTGGATGTGAACGCTGTGATTGAAAGTGGCGACCTATCACCTATCTTCACTTGGTTAGAATCGAATATTTGGAGTAAAGGCAGCCTGCTTAACACCGATGACTTGGTGAAAGGCGCAACCGGTGAAACCTTGAATGCGCAATACTTCAAAGACCACCTAAGAAGCCGTTACCTTTAATGTTTTATTAAAGAGTTTTCGAACAAAGAAAACTAGGTAATAGACGAATAAAAAAGGCTGAGCAGATTATCTGACTCAGCCTTTTTACTGTTTAAAACTAGCTCATTTATCGCCAGTAAGCATACCGAAGAAGATCTGTCTCGACTCAGGTGTGTTGTCTCTATGAGTTTCGTATCTTACATGCATGTTTGCATCAACAGTTTTTGATAGCTTGATGCTCCATAGTGCTTTCATTTGATTCGGTACAATTGAATATCGGACATCGATAATACGTAGCTCGTCTGTTGGGTCCTGAGCAATATAACCATTTGAAAACCAGCGGAAACGTTCAATGTCTTTGGCTTGTTGAGAATCAGGATCGAGCCAAGGCAAACCCCTGCCAACATTCAGTTTCGTAATCGACTCTCCGGGATATACATTTACCGATGTGCCAACCCGCACTGCGTCTACATAATATTGAGCCTCTGTTTCGTACACCACTTTCCACACCAAGATATTAGCGAAGCTTGGTTTTGCCTCTAATCGGATCGGCGTGTGTTGTCTTTCTTCCGCTAATTGCCAGCCAACCGCCTCTGCCCTGTCTCGCTGAATCATCCCTAATGTTGGATAAATTAACGCCCAAGCAAACGCAACACGCGCTAGCCAAGGTGCTCGTTTCAACGTAGCAAACACAAGCAACACTAAGATGGGCAGCGTATAAACAGGATCGATGATTGATATGGTATTCCAAGCAAAACGTGCGTTGATGAAAGGCCAAAGTAGCTGCGTGCCATAAGTGGTACAAGCGTCTAACAGTGCATGAGTGCCATAACCCAGAGCACAAAACAGCCAACTTTGTTTGAAAGAAAGCCCACGCCTTTTTGCAATCAGGTGGTGTAGAACTAAAGCACAGATCAAACTGCCAATGGGAATAAAGAAGAGTGAATGGGTAAATTGTCGATGAAACTCCAAAGCCAACAAAGGGTCACTTTGAGACTTAATCAGTGCATCCAAATCTGGTGCCAACCCGGAGAGCAGCCCTAATACCCCAGCAACAACCAAATGTTGTTTTTTGCTGGCCGATTGTGACAAAGAAGCGCCTAACACGCCCTGCGTTAAAGGATCCATAAACCACTCATTGATAGCATTCCGTTGAATCAAACAAGATACATTTAGCTATAGCGGTGAACTGTTCATAACTAAACGGTTTTATCAATATACTCATGTACATAGCTGTATAAGCATAGACCGATAAACAAAAAAAGAGCAGTTATGAAACTGCCCTTTTCTAATTATTGGTGGTTGATCAATTTATTCGTTTTTGTTCTATATATTCACACTTGAACGATCTTCAATTAACGAGCAACCATGCTTGCAGCAATAACCACCAGCAGTACTGAGAAGATTTTCTTAATCGTTGGAACCGGTAAATGATTGGTGGCTTTTGCGCCTAAAGGAGCCGTAAACCAAGACGTGCACACAATACCCAGCAGCGCAGGCAGATAAACAAAGCCAGCAAAGCCGTCTGATAGAGCAAAGTGGCTGCTGCCTGAACTGATGTAACCTATCGAGCCAAACAACGCGATGACAATGCCACAAGCTGAGGCACAGCCTATGGCCTTTTTCATATCGACAGAGAAGAACGTTAATAGCGGAACCAGCAATGCACCACCACCAATGCCTATCATGGCAGACAAGCCACCCGTAATGGTTGTCAGCACCGTTAGCACGCCCTTGTTTGGCAGTTTTCGTTCCTTAGGTGCATCATTTTTACTGCTTAAGAACATCTTGATCGCAATAAGAATCACACTCACGGCAAACACAATACGAACGACTTTTTCCGGCAACAGAGCCGCCATAAAGCCACTAACCAGTGCACCCAGAGCAACACCGAGCATGATCCAAGGCGCCAGATCCCAAGGCACGTTTCCATTCTTGTGGTGAGCAAGTGCAGAAGAAGTTGAGGTGAACAGTATCGATGCCAACGAAGTAGCGATAGCCGCAACAACCACTTGATCCGCAGGTAGGATCTCTAAGTGAAGTAAAATGCTGCTTAGAACCGGAACAATGATCAGCCCTCCGCCAATCCCCAAAAGCCCGGCAAGAAAACCAACACCACTGCCTAATAATGCACAGTATAAAATCAACAACAGCAATTCACTCATTTCATCCATCTCTTAATTAAATTAATCGTCTTAAATAACACACTATTAATGTGGTTATATTTCCATCAAGCTAATTAATATAACTGACACCGGCTTAAATATTCAAACAGAATAGATCATGAATATTCCTCATGTTCAATGTGAAGTAATACCATTGTTAATGGTGAACCTATCAACGTATAAAAACTTTAAGCGATTAACTTTATACGACATTAATTCTGCTAAGCATTAATGTCAGACAGCATAGCCTTCGATTCTTAATCCGGTCACAAGCAAAAAATAAAAGCCGTTTTAATACTAAAGACCGAGAGAATCAGAAAACAAATTGGGATACCAAATCAGCATGAATAAAGAATTTAATTTTACGATTAAGAGCATTAGCCTCGACGAAAACTACCAGCCTGCAGACAGCACGCGTATCACAACCAACTTTGCTAACCTGGCTCGCGGTGACAGCCGCCAAGCGAACTTGCGTAATGCGCTACAAATGATCGATAACAGTTTCAACGCGTTAGCACACTGGGACAATCCTAAGGGCGACCGTTACTCTGTTGAGCTTGAAATCATTTCTGTTGATATGGATATTGAAAGCAACGGCGAAGCATTCCCTTCAATTGAAGTACTGAAAACCAATATCCTGGACCGAAAAACGAACGAGCGTATTGAAGGTATTATCGGAAATAACTTCTCTTCTTATGTTCGAGATTATGACTTTAGCGTACGTCTATTGGATCATAATAAAGGCCAAGATAAATTCAGCATTCCAGAAGATTTTGGTGATTTACACGGCAAGCTATTTAAATATTTCGTTAACTCTGACGCTTACAAAAAGAACTTTAATAAGCCACCTGTTATTTGCTTAAGCGTGTCAGATAATAAAACCTATTACCGCACTGAAAACCAACACCCAGTATTAGGTTTTGAATACCAACCGAATGAGTCTTCTTTAACTGAGCAATATTTTAAGAAGATGGGCTTACAGGTTCGTTATTTCATGCCGCCAAACAGTGTTGCACCTTTGGCCTTCTATTTCTTTGGTGATCTGCTGAACGATTACTCTAACCTAGAGCTTATCAGCACCATCAGCACCATGGGTACGTTCCAGAAAATCTACCGACCTGAGATTTACAACGCGAACGCGGTTGCGGGCAACTGTTACCAACCAAACTTGAAAAACTTGGATCACTCGCTAACTCAAATCGTGTACGACCGTGAAGAACGAAGCCAGCTAGCTGTTGAACAAGGTAAATTCGCAGAAGAGAAGTTCATTAAGCCATACCAATCAGTTCTAGAGAACTGGTCGGCAAATTACGCACTTTAATCGTCTATTGCGCTCTCAAACCACCCAAGGATAGGCAGTATTATTATGAAAACACTATTACCGACTTCAACAGCGGGCAGCTTGCCGAAACCGTCTTGGCTTGCACAACCAGAGACGCTTTGGTCGCCATGGAAACTTCAAGGCGCTGAACTCACAGATGGCAAACAAGATGCGCTGCGTGTCTCTCTGCACGAGCAGCAGCAAGCAGGCATTGATATTGTGAGTGACGGTGAGCAAACACGTCAGCATTTTGTAACGACCTTCATTGAACATCTGAATGGCGTTGATTTTGAAAAGCGTGAAACCGTTAAAATCCGCGACCGTTACGATGCAAGTGTGCCTACAGTGGTTGGCCCTGTTTCTCGCCAAAAATCCGTATTTGTAGAAGATGCGAAATTCTTACGTCAACAAACTGATCAACCGATTAAATGGGCTCTGCCGGGGCCTATGACGATGATAGATACACTTTACGATGCGCATTACCAAAGCCGTGAAAAACTGGCGTGGGAATTTGCGAAGATCCTCAACGAAGAAGCGAAAGAGTTAGAGGCTGCAGGCGTTGATATTATTCAGTTCGATGAACCTGCGTTTAACGTGTTTTTTGATGAAGTGAATGATTGGGGCATCGCGTGCTTAGAAAGAGCCATTGAAGGGCTTAAGTGCGAAACAGCAGTGCATATTTGTTATGGCTACGGCATTAAAGCGAATACGGATTGGAAAAAAACGTTAGGCACCGAGTGGCGCCAATACGAAGAAGTGTTTCCTAAGCTGCAGCAATCGAATATCGATATCATCTCTTTAGAGTGTCACAACTCTCATGTACCTCTTGAGCTACTTGAACTGGTACGAGGTAAGAAAGTGATGGTCGGTGCAATCGATGTGGCTACCGATTCCATTGAAACACCAGAAGAAGTGGCTAACACTCTACGAGAAACACTTAAGTACGTTGATGCCGATAAGCTCTACCCTTGCACCAACTGTGGCATGGCTCCCCTGCCTCGCGAAATTGCCTCAGCGAAGCTTAATGCGCTCAGTGCTGGCGCAGAGATCGTTCGTAAAGAGCTTTCAGCGTAACGCTTTCCTAAAGAACAAAAGTTATCCCCTGAAGCCTAAGTATCATATCGATGCTTAGGTTTCCGTACTCTTCTCAACTTCCACTCTCTATTTATCTATTTATCTATTTATCTATTTATCTAAGAAGGTAGCCATCTTCTTCAAAGTGATTAGCGCCTTATCAAGCTCGTCTCTTTCAATGCTTTCAGCGCCACTTTCAGCCCATACTTCCTGTTTTTTATCTAATAGCGAATACGCTTCCTTGCCCTTTTCAGTCATGTTAACCAACTTTGCTTTTTTGTGATTCGGGTTATCAAGCCAAGTTAGCAGGCCATCTTTCACCATGATGTCGGTAACACGCTGAGTCGCTTGTCTGCTTTGCCCCATAATACGAGCAATTTGAGAAACGGTGACCAGATCATCGGACTTCTCGATCGCACCCATCACCTTCCATCTGGCACTGCTTAACCCTAACTCTTCGGTTAATTTGTCACCCTCAGCATTCAATAGACCACTGACCTTAAAGATCTCTAGTGCGATCTTTGTGAAAACTTCTCCATTCGTATCCATAACACTCACTTTGACAACATGCTGTCATTAAATTAGACTTAAACCAAATTGACAACATGTTACCAAATTAAAGGCGCAAATGATATGAAACCAATAATCCACAAAACAGCGGCATTAACAGCAACACTGTGTGTCGCGACATTCTTTACCAGCACATTGCTTGTAGAACTGTTTGGTACTTTGGAATCAGTGAAGCTAGTCAAGTCGATGATCGTTTTTCCGGGCTTGTTTATTCTTGTCCCAGCCATTGCGATCACTGGTGCGACCGGTGCAGCTATGGCAAAACAACGTAAAGGGAAAATAGTTGAGCGTAAGAGTAAACGCATGCCAATTATCGCGTTCAACGGGATCGTTATTTTGATTCCGGCCGCTTACTTTTTAAATCAGTGGGCAAGTTTAGGAGAGTTCGACTCAGTGTTTTATGGCGTTCAGGTTTTAGAACTGATAGCAGGCGCGACCAACCTAACACTGATGTCTTTGAATATCATGGACGGCAGAAAGTTTCGTCCTAAGAAGGCAACACAAGGCTAAGCTCATCGTGTTTAAGCAAACAGATGAGCTTTATACGCGGCTGTTACCAGGTTTTATCTAAGTCTTGAGCATATAAAGAGATCGCTCGTTGGTACTCTTTGATCGCTTCGCTATTCGTCGTGGAAACTAAAAGCTCAAGTAACAGCGATGTCGCCTCTTTATGGCGACCTAAATTGTACAAACACATTGCGTAGAAAGGTTTCACTTCTATCGAGTCAGGATACTCAGCCATAGTCTGTTCGAAATAGCCTAAAGCCTCTGCATAAAGGCCAAGGCTTCGATAAGTACTCGCCAAGCCGAACAGTGCATCAAAACGCTCTACTGAAGAAAGCACGCCAGACAGAGACTGCACATAGTGATCAATCGCCTGTTGCTCTTTGCCTTGGTTGTCGTAAGACCACGCAATCTGCAAATGAGCTTTCGCCGCATAGTTTTCATCAGTGAGTAGCGCTGCCAACAAGTCACGCGACTCTTGATACTTTTCTTCTTTTCGCAACTCGATGGCTTGTTTGATAATGGTGTCCATAACTCTCCCTTACGCTTAAGCGCTGTACTATGCGTTCATTTCTTCGAACATCTGTTTGTAAGACTGAGTTTGCAGTTCCGATTCAGTCAACCCGAATTTATTGGCTAACAACTCAAGCTCACTTTTATACACAGACAACTTAGATTCATCGTCCGTCATGATAGCAAACTCAGCAAAATCGCCGATACCCGCAAGAGAATCGACCGTGATATGGAACTCTCCAACAAAGTAAATACTGCGAGTTTTCTGCGCTTTAAGAATTACTTCGTACCCCAGGTTCTTTAGCATACTCTTAGCATTCGACGCATTGGTGATGTTTGTCGCTTCACATCGATCAGACTCAGGGCCTTTTACGATCCATAGTTTGATGCCCGACGGCTCCATAGTGCGAATACACAAGCTTTTGTTCTGAGCTTGTAAGCTTCTATCAGGGCTATCGAAATACCAATCACATTCTTGATTGTCTTGCAGCATTACTTCATGAGCAATTAGGTTCAACGTTTTCAAGAACTCAGACTTAGAGCTAAGTCGGTACTTCAGCTCAACCTCATATTTGCCTTTGAAATGATCGTTAGTCATAGATTAGCTCAATGCAAAAAAGGCGATACTAGCACACCAACCAAATACGAAATACGAAATACGGACTGGGACACAACACCACTTAAAACAGCCAAACTATGCACGACAAGCTAATACACGCTGCCATTCATCTTGGTTCATGGCTCCTTTCGGAAGGTAAATATTGCGTTTTTGCATCGCACCTTTTGTGTAGGAAAGCTTGATAACTGACCCGATCCCAAAAGGAAGAATATTTCCCTGTAACTTGATATCGCAAGCGTGACCATCGAAACAAACATGGTTGTTCGATATTTCAAAAGAGCGATTGCGGAACTGCCACCATAACGTGACGACTTTTAATACCGCAACAGCACTGAACATCAACCCAATAGTAGGTAGTGATTGAGGGTTATCACCAAATAGCCAATAAATAGACACTAATAAGAACGCAGCAAGTACGAACTCAAGCAGTGTATATTTAACAAAATTTAATCGGATACGGTTATCCATGACACCCTCTCAATGATGTTCCTAAAAGCAGCTCCATTTCAACAAGCCCCTTCACTTCAGACAACTTAGTAAAACCTTTTGATTGATAAAGCTTAATCGCGGGATTCTCACTGAACACGCGCAACACTAACTGAGCCGATGATTGATTGTTCGCATGTTCAATAGCTAAATCGAGACACTTAGAGCCAAAGCCTCTACCTTGATAGTCAGCTAATACCTGCAAGTCCCGAAGAAACGTTGTATCACTGGTGTAACTGAAGCGGATAACACCAATACGGCTATCCCCTACATAAATTTCATAGTTATCCAGTTCATTCCAGCTACGTAAAAACTGACTATGACCCCAAGCGATTCCGCGAGCTTGATAGTAACTCGCCATATTCGTTTTGGTGATCGATTCAGCGAACTTAGGATCGGAACCTTTGACCAACCTTACTTCCATATTGTGTCCTTTGTTTCTAAATCAAACATTGAGCAATACGTAATTTAAGTACCAAGAGTATTGCATCGTGTTTGAACCATCCTAATCAATCTGGTTCCTTGTTTAACGCCTTCTCTAACCACATTGAACTGATGTATTGACCGTTTTTCTTCGCATATTCATTGAACACTCCGACTTCTCGAAATCCAAAACGTTTATGAAGTGCTATTGAAGCCTCATTAGGTAAAGCAACACCTGAGAGTACGCGGTGAACACCATAATCACTAATCGATGCAAATAGCTGAGAATAAAGCTTGGAGCCTAAACCTTTACCTTGAGCTTCTGCCGCAAGATAAATAGTGACCTCTGCGGTATCTTCAAATGCCGACATAACCCGGTATTGCTGAGAACACGCGAAGCCTAATAACGCATCACCTTCTGTCGCAACATACAGTTGATATTTGCTTTGGCTCGAAAATTGAGAAAACCACTGCTGACGATTTTCCAACGACAACTTCTCTTCTTCAAAGCGCGCATTGGTATGTTCAATATAGAAGTTGAAGATATCGGTGATGCCTGCAATATCAGGTAATGTCCCTACTCTGATTTCCATGTAATGTCCTTTTAATTGTCTATTTTGAATGACTAGTAAACAGGCATCAATAGTGACTGCAGAACTGACTCTCGCAAGGAATACCATCACGATCACCATCTATTTTCACATTGGGACAGTTTGCCAAATAAAACTTTGCTTCATCGCAAGATAGCATCTCACTACAATGCGTTTTACCTTGGCAACTAAATCCCATGTTCTCATATGCAGGATTTAACTTAGGCTCCAATACCAAAAGATACAAGCCTGCGCCAATAAGCCCGACGAAAAGTGCAGACAAAATAATTGAAAGAGGGTTAGATTTGGATGTTTCTATACCAACTAGTTTAGCACTCAAAGCGCTGAGTTTAGAGCCACTATTCGATAATTGAAATTCAACTTCATCCCCAACTT
Organism: Vibrio splendidus; assembly: GCF_024347615.1. Taxonomy (NCBI): domain Bacteria; kingdom Pseudomonadati; phylum Pseudomonadota; class Gammaproteobacteria; order Vibrionales; family Vibrionaceae; genus Vibrio; species Vibrio splendidus. Next base: position 2,224,770 of record NZ_AP025508.1, read on the forward strand.
GAGGACGACGATAACCGTCCGTAAACTTCGATATATGAACAAAAACATCTCCCTCTAATTCATCTGAATTGATGAAGCCAAAACCTCTCTCATCAACCCAGCGAACAATTTTTCCATTCATAGCTATCCCTTCTTCAAACCGCTTTCAACTCTTGACTCATATCACCAACAATATGCAGATTACATTATGACAGCTTAATGTGGGGGCAAATTACTCGATGGACTCTTAACTTTACTCATTTTAGTCAGAATGTCTTTGCCCTTCTCATAAACAAGAGATAAACCAAAGTAGACTGAAACCCACAAGACAAAATCAAGATCAGCGAACTTGACGTATTCACCATCGCTTTAACAATCGCACCGCATTTTGGTAACTCACCCGTGGGTTGTGTCCCCAGTACGCCAAGGAGTAAACACCTAGTACCTGTGAAGTCCAAAGCAATGCCGATATCAGACAAGTGCTATAAACCTCGGGCAGAATAGCCATTGCCTTGTGATATTTTTCGTCTGGAATTGTCCCTTGCACTTCCATGATGCTCAAGGTGACATTAATCGGGGTATAACCTATCCAAAATAAGATCCATGAGCCAGCAGCAACAGGAGATAAGAACAGAAACGGCTTTAACCATCGGTGGGGAAACAAGAAATATAAAAGCATGAACACATACAATACACCAAGAAACAGAGCCCAAGAGCGCACGTTAATATTGGCAATCCAATAACTTTCCTTTGCATACATAAACAAAACAACTGTTCCCAAAATACTCGCAAACATAAGTTTGCCGATATTAGTCGTCCTCTTTATCCGAAATAGTACATAACTTAGTACGGTAACCAAGACGGCAAACCACGCCATAATGTCCCAGTCCATTGAGAAAAAGCGTGGAGCATAAATGTTGTTAAGTATGACAACGCCCAGCAACACTCCAATTGATAAGTACGCGATGACCAGCCGAACCATGAACCAACCTAGCTTTTTCATTACTTCATTATTCATCAGCACCGATCATCCCCAATTTAAAACGAAAAGAGATAATGCCTCTAAAGTAATCACCTTCTGCAAGTACGCATCGAAAGTACCAAATGTTGGATATCATGAAAATTGTCCTTTACTCATCAACGCCAAAACTATCACCCAGCTTTTCTATAAACCAAGTTCCTTGGCACGGGCCATTGGTTAAGTGCCAACGGCCGTCAAATCTATTGCTACTTCCATGTGCTGAAAAACGATAATCCCATCGGCGATGTTTGGCATATAAACGTAAGTCGCCGCTTTCCGTCACCCAGCCCTCTAAAGGTGTTCCATTGTAGGTAAGCCTTAGGGTAACTTTACCCTCACGAATAGTTCCGTTGATGGTTGTGCGTTCACACATATTATTGCCAGTGATGTTAATGCGACGGCCTAGCCACTCACCGTCGAAATCGGTAGAAGGAACAAATTGGGGACTATCAGGAAGTTTAGGAAACGACTCGGAATTACTGGACCCGAACCACTGAAGTTCACGACCAACGAGAAAGAAGACAACAAAACCGATTGATATCGCTATCAAAAATCCCTTTTTCATGAGCCTCTTCCCTAATCAGCTGACCTTAAGAAAAGAACCCTAACATAATGAAAAGTAATAATTCAGTATCAATTAAATTAACTTTGATATATTCCACAAATTGCATTCAAATGTTGAATATAGAGAAATCGGCATCGTACGAAGTTCTGCTGCATGTTCAGGGAATCGTTCGTGAAGAAAACACAATGCATCCGCTGGCGTTACCTGGAGGCAGGAACGGCACTAATGTGGTGTATAAAGACTATGCATTAACTTCAATTTTGGTTGGCGTTGGCGTTGGCGTAGCGCATGAATTTTAGCTGAAGCCTGCTACCAGTGTGTTAATAACTGAGTACTAAAACCTGAACTACTAAAAGAGATAGGTAATATATGTACCGAAAGATTACATCTCTCAAAGAAAAAATCCCTCAGAAAGCTTCCTTCGGTGCATATAATTTCAAGCGACTGACATAAGTGACTAGCGTAAGTCGCTAACATAAGAGACTAACGCAAGCGTCTCAACACAACTTGCTGGTCGAGCTCATTCTGATAGTCCGTGTAATCAAGCCCTTGATCAAATATGTACTCAGTGACAAGAGTGCGAATGCATTCAACTAACGTGCTTGCTTGCCAAGGCTTTTCAAAGTAACGGTCGATACCTGCTGCATTAATCGCATTGATGGTATCGGTGTGAGTGGCCTGCCCCGTAAGAAGAATTTTCTTTGTATTCGGAAAGCGGCTGTCATGGAACACTTCAGTGAGTAACTCCACGCCCGTTTTCCCTGGCATCACATGATCAGACACGATGACGGTAATGTGTTCGCCTTCTGCGTCAAGTTCATCAATGAGATCAAGCACTTCTTGCGCTGATTCACAATCTTCAATATTCAGCCAACTCGCCAGCGGCTCTAAATCTTGTACCACTGCGCTCAGTACTTCTCTCTGGTCATCGACACAGATTAAATTAAGCTTCTCCATGTTCACCCTCTATTGGTAACTTGATTCTAAATACAGTTTTAGAAGCATCACTTTTCACAATGATACTTCCACCATAACCCGCCACGATCCGCTTAACTATTGATAGACCCAAGCCCAATCCAAACGATAAACCACCTTTTTTAGTGGTGAAGTTGGGCTGAAATACCTTTCTACGAGTCACCTCGTCTATCTCAGGGCCGTTATTAGTGATCGTAACTAATATTCTTTTCTTACTTAATCTGGTTTGAATTTCTATTGCAGCATCGTCTGAATTCGACATTGCATCACAAGCATTCTTTACAATGTTGACCCAAATCTGAACGAGCTCTGTTTTCGATCCTTTAAAAGTCGGCAAATCTGCAGGGCTCAATCGCACAGATACTCTACGTAACTCACTTTGTAACAACGATAAGGCATGGTTAATGGAGTCATTAATATCAACCGCTTCTTCGGTGTCAATATCAACTCTGCCAAGTTGTTTAACCGATTTTACGATGCCAACGGTGTGTCTAGATGCCAAACGTAAATCATGTAAATCACAGCCCATCTGCCAAAAGCGAATCGCTTCTTCTGGGTTTTTCAGCCAATGTTTTGAAATAACGTCTGTTGCATATGAAGTGTCAATTGGAATCGCCTTTGCAAGAGAGCGAGCAATGTTCTTGTCTAAACCATATTTTCTTTCAAATTGTCGCCCACGTGTTCGCGCTTCTGACGACGACGTTTTCTGACCATGCATTAACCCAAAATCGAAAAATTGACTGGCTTCTGGATGCACTTCTTCAAGTAGATCCATGATGACCGTTTCAAGTCGGCCAGATTTACTATTAACTACACCAATAGCGTTGTTAAGCTCATGGGCAATCCCTGCAGCCAATTGACCCAAGGTTGTCATTTGCTCAGCAGTATGTAACTTCTCTAGCGCTTTTTGTTTCGCTATCGCTTCTTGTGTTGCACGGCGTTGACGACGCGACAACTCGTTGACGATCACAGGTGTGAACTGTGCGGTAAGAGGGCCAAAGTTACGTTCATCTTCTGCAGGCGTGTCTTTATCGATCCACGCTAACTCAACATCGGTTTTAGCAACAACCGTTGAAGATGCTGTACAATTACCTGAAAAGAAGCTATGAACGCCTATAAAAGCTCCACTACCCGCGCTAAATACTCGCACTTGCGGTGTATTCGCTTCGGAATAAAACCCTTCCAGTTCTCCACTAAACACATAATATAAACGAGTGTTTAACGCTGATTGTTCAATAATGGTGTTACCGGCACGGCACGTCACCCGACGCTCTGTCTGATTAAAATAACGATCGATAAGTGCTTCTAGCTTTTGTTGATACACGTATCGTTATCCTATGTGACCAATTGAATGTAGCACCCACACCATAACAAAACTCAGTAGCACACCAACCACACCCAAAATAATACCGATTCTGGCCATTTGATTACTTTGCACATGACCAGTGGCATGAGCCAACGCATTCGGTGGCGTACTGATTGGCAGTGACATACCTAATGAAGCGGCAAAAGTCACAACCAGAATTAACGTTAACTCACCGCCTAGTGGCGTGAGTGAAGCCATAGACGAACCTAATGCAGCCATAATTGGCATTAACAAGTTAGCCGTTGCGGTATGAGACATAAAGTTTGCCATTACCAAACACAAGAACGCCGCTCCGAACAACACCACATAGGGTGAGTAGGAATCAAACGGAATGCTGTGTACCACGAGCCTTGCTAAGCCAGTTTTATCGAGAGCTAAACCAAGCGCAATACCACCTGATACAAGCCACAGTACGTCCCAAGAAATCTTTTTCAGGTCTTCTTTATTGATGATCCCTGTGAGTGAGAACACAGCGACAGGAATAAGAGCGACGGTATAAGAGTTCATGCCATGGCTTGAGCCCATTAACCAAAGAATGATGGTCAGCGCAAAAGTGACGTATACCGCAATGGCTTTGGGCGTTTTAAGGAATTTACCTTTGATGCTTAGCTCGATTTTCTTTTGGTCAGCTTTGTACATAAAGCCGATTAAAAACCACGCTAACGCCATCATAATAACGACAAACGGCACACCAAATGCCATCCATTCACCGAACGTAATGAGGTTATCGCCAACTAAATATTTAAGTGCGATAGCGTTCGGCGGGGTACCGATTGGGGTACCAATTCCGCCGATATTTGCGGCAACAGGGATACAAAGCGCAAACGCTATACGACCGGGGTCTTTCGGGCCAAACACAGCCAGTACCGGCGTTAAAATAGATAGCATCATCGCCGTTGTTGCCGTGTTAGACATAAACATCGAAAAGATACCAGTGATCAACATTAAGCCGAGCATCACAAACTTCGGGTCTTGTCCAAATGGCTTCAATAATACACGGGCTAAGTTTACGTCTAATCGATACTTAGTGGCGGCCATCGCTAAGAAAAAACCGCCTAAAAACAGCATGATGATTGGACTGGCGAATGTCGCCATGATGTCGCTGTATTTTAACAACTCACCAAAATGTTCCTGCCCATGCTCAAACCTTAAAAAGATCAGCCCTTTATCCGACAACATCAATAATTGCAGAACGATAATAACAACAGACGTCGCGTAGATCGGGATAGGCTCGAACACCCAGCACAATGCCGCTAATAAAAAGATCGCGATAACGCGTTGTTGAATAATCGTAAGGCCTTCAAATGGAAACGCTGATAGCGGCATTACGAGGATAATGAAAGGAATTAAAATAGGGATAATGTATTTAATATAGGGGCGCATAGCACAAAAACTCTTCCTGAGATAACAACTACTTAGAAATTAGATTTAAAGTTCTAATTTAGTCCGACAACGAATTATCGACCTCTTATCACTATCTCACTATCGGCTAGATCAATGATTCCGTAATCGCGATATCCCCTTTTTCGATTCTGTGCGCTACCTCTACGTTTGTATGTCACTTACTGTTGTAATTAAATTCCGAGAAACAAAAGGCAAACGTTCGCCTTTGCATGGGAGACCCGTAATATGTGAGCCATATTTGACACCGGACTGGTTTTCAGAAGTAAAGAGCATAGCTGCATTATCGAGTAGCTCTTTTTTTCAATTTGAGATCTGATTAACGTGTAAGTTGTACTTCTGCGCTAACTAGACTGATAACGTTGCATAAGTTAAATGCAACGTCCTAATTAAACTCACTGTTCTAACAAACGACACTGATACTCTGCGACACATGTTAGCTCTGCTCCATGTACAGGGAATCGTTCGTGAAGAAAGCACAATGCATCCGCTAGGGTTATCTGATGTAGATTCGACGTATACCCAAAAACCAATCGGTGGACATTGTCATAGAGCTCATCTGAATTATCTGAGCTTTGACACTGCGCTAAGATAGCTTGATCAATCTCATCGTCAGGGTCTTCCAATGGGCTATTGGCCTGACGATAAAGATTAGAAAGCATCGAGTCATATTGCTCTTTCGACAGCTCTTCCTTGCAACGCATTATCCACGCAAGCGTAATTAGGTTGTGCCCAAAGAAACCAAACTGTTTTAAGCATGCTTGTAATACCTTATCGAGATCTACAACTTCACTTGTGTCAGTGCTTCGGTCGCCGTCAGAACGGGTCGATGTGACAAATTCAGTGAAGCGGTTAAGGAATACTGGTACTTGAGACGGCTCTAACTCACGGTAAACACGATTCAGCGCCAATAAAATAGTCACATTGTGGGAAAGGTATTCGCTTGTTTGAGAAGCCTGCGAAACGTAATGCGCGAAGATGTCTTGAAAGCCCTTGTTTTCATGCCACTGCGTTAAAGCAGCATACGCCGCTGGGTATACCCCGTTATCCAATATCCTGTGAATACGAAAATCCGTAAACTTAGGCGCTTGCAGCGTTGCAGAGTACTCGCCTAAAACTTCAATCTCAGTTTTATCTATCAACACACTCGTTTTAAGCCACACATTACCTGATTTAGCGAAATACCCATTTAGATAATTCGCAGCCAAATAAGCTTTTAAAGAATGAGGTTGATGGATGCTGGCACTGCTATAAAGTGCCTTTTCCAATAGTTGGTCGCTTGTCATGTTTCCTCCGTGAAACTGACGTTTGATGAGAGAGTCAAGACAGCTCAACACCGAACGTCCAAATACACATCATATGCTTATCGTAATGCACGGAAAAATACCATGCATTACGATTCAACCTAAAGCTATTATCTAAGTGGCCTATTTGCTCAGGTTGTTCGGAAATACGTTCGTTTTGACTTCCGTAGCAAACTCATTTGCTGCGTCAAAGATAGTTTGGCTGCAATGGGCGTACTGTTTTGAAAACGGAGGCCATCGGTTACCAAGTCCAAGTGCATCATTGATAACTAACACCTGCCCATCACAATCGGCTCCCGCACCAATCCCAATTGTAGGAATGCTTACCTCTTGAGTAATCGATTCGCCAAGTGAAGAAGGTATGTGCTCAAGCACCAACATAAACGCACCGGCCTCTTGAATCGCTTTTGCTTCCTCGCTAACGGTTTGAGCATCTTCAGCAGATTGCCCTACTTTCTTGAAGTTTGTTGCCGTTTGCGGAGTTAACCCCGTGTGGCCAACAACTGGGATATTGTTTGCTACAAGGTGAGCAATCACATCGAGTTTTGCACCTTCCAGCTTTATGCTGTCGGCACCTGCCTGCATCAACCTTTTAGCATTAAATAACGCTACTTCAGGAGAACGATCGGTTAAGTATGGGAGGTCACCAATAATGTGAGTATTTGGAGCACCTCGACGCACTGCCCCTACATGATATTCCATGTGCTCAATGGTCACATCTCGCGTACTGCTAAAGCCCATTTCAACCATGCCAACAGTGTCACCAACGAGAATAATAGGTATCCCAGCAGATTCGATACTTGCAGCCACTGGGAATGTATAAGCGGTCAACATCGGAATACGTTGTTTCCCTTTCATTTCCACAAAAGAACTTGGAGTGTGTTTCATGTTCTTGCTCTCATTAAATCATGTGTTATTAAAGCACTGATACTATCTAGCTTAAATTTTACTAGGGAAAAGTCACCACGTGTTACGAATCGTATATCAATGTTCGACTAAGTGATCTCTAAAGACGTTCTACTAAATTAAACTTCTTTAGAAAATCTGAAAAGTCTAAAGTTGCTAAATCCTTAAATTCGCCTGCGTCATAGAAACGCCCTTTACATGTAGGGCAACTCTCAAACCAGATATGAGGTTGCTTTGGATCAACTAACCGCAGCATTTTATTGTTCGGACAAACTGGGCAACTAATGCGATCAATCACGTTGAACGTTTTACCCACTTCTTCGTCTCCAGAATCGATGACATCCGCTAGAGGCTTCATCGCTTCAACTTCATAGGCATCAATCCACAACCCTTTACATTCAGTACACCTTTCAACATCACCTAATGGAGTCTGAAGCTGTTCAAAATTTGAATTACATTTCGGACATTTCATTTCGTTTCCTTCTGTATATTATTTATTTACTATTTTTAGTAACACCACACTTGCAAGCTAGTCCAATACGCTAGTATTTCGAGATTATCTTTGTTCTCATAAATCAAACATCGTTATAGAAAATTCTAACTAAACGGCACACTCTTATACTCAACTTATACCGGTATGTTCCTCTAAATAATCCAAAAGATCACCCAGCCTTTCAACATGGAGTGAAATGTAAACTTTGCCATATGAGCCAGCTTCAACCACTACAGATTGAAGAGCGTCATTTTTTGCTAGATAGATCTGTTCAATATATTTTATTGGTATGTTTCTTTTTATCATCCATATATTAGGAGCAATTAAACAACCACCTTTAACCTCAACGCCTGACAATCTATAAATAAGAGCAACTAAAAGAGACAAAACTACTGAAATCATGAAAATGCCAAGAAAGAAAAATGGTAGTTGAGCAATAGTTATGTATTCAAAAGTTGCTTCTGCACTCATATCACTTTTAAAAAATCGAATAATAATCAATGAAACAAAAGTCAAAGACAGACTTTTATTCATGATTTTGGATAGTTCTTTCCATATTTTCACCCACAAAATTGGATACTTCACTTCCCCCCCTTGTTTTTATGATAAATAACCCACAAAAAACAATGTCTTATTAGATTGTAACTTACTGTAAATCAAGTAGTATGACACATTATTTAGATCTATTTCCGCCCCATAATACGAACAATTCTTAAGAATAAGTTAATGATGTCCATGTAGAGAGCTGCTGCACTATCAACCGCATTATCTAAGGTTTTGGGTATTCGATTTGCACGCCCCCAATCATAACCTATGTACCCGCAGAATATGATGACGACCGCCCAATCCAACCACTCTTGATGGATACCAAGCACAAATACCTGGAAAAGTTCAACGACAATAACTGCTATTAATGAAATCGCTAGCACTCCAGAAATTCTCTGAAAAAAAACAGGGAATATTGTACCGAGCAACATCATGATACCTGTCACTAAGCCTGTCACCTTAATAGCATCAAGAACCAAAGATGGAGAGTAGTTAGATACGACCATATTTATAATAAGCCCAAAAGGGACAACTACGAAATTGTAACCAACAAAACTAACCAGTGGGTTTGATGACTTGCTAAACAGATAGATTCCGAAGAAGCAACTTGTAAAGTAACCTATAAAAAATATCCAAGGGTTGAACGCAGTTATAGATTCAACCGGTATACTCGATACCATTAGCCAATTGACCCAAAAACCCCAACAAAGAACGGCTCCGATGGTAAGGTTATATAACCTTGAGTTTATTTCTTTTTCACCGGTATTCTTTCGTTCAAAAACATTGGATTCCATCATCTCTAATTATCCTTTCTCAGTTAACAGAACATCTTACCCAAATGGCGCAAACAATTAACGTTATCAAACACACCAAACTCTGTTCTAAAAATGCCAAACGGCATGCATCAATTTAATTGACACCTTGATTACAGTAATAAAGTAAAACCTTCTTTTTCAAATTGCTTCTTCACTTCTTTAATTGCAATAGGCGCTACTCGCTTGCCCCAAGCTTAGCCTATGCTAAAGCTCTCTTGGACAATGTTAGGCATTATTTTTATGCTCTTTTTCCCCAGTGCTGTCTCATAGAAAGCAATAAGCTCTTCGATTTCTTGATTGGTGTAATACTTGTGATAAATGGGAGTCATCATTTTGAAAAATCCATTTTTACCTCTTAGTTGCTCTTCAACCACAGAGTTAACAGTTCTTTCAATTATTTCAAATTTTTCTTTGGGGATATCAGGGTTATTTTTTGATACGATTACAACCAACTGACTAGTCATCGTTTGAGACATCTGTAATCCAAGGTCAATTGAGCCGGTCATCTCCATGAGCTTAATAATATTATTGTACTTTTCTTCAGTAAGGGGCTGCTCACCAGCATAAATAATTGACGAGAAGAACAGTACACAGACGCAAATTACCTTTCTCATTGTGACCCTTTTAATTTTCATTAAACATAACTATATGAATACCAAACTTTGCAAAATGATAACCAAGCCTAAATTAAAAACCCAATACGGTAAGTGAATGTTTTAGGTTGACAAATTGTTCCCTAAAGATAGTCACCAACCAGAAAATTTGCTTTTAGAATAAGGATTCATTCAGTTAATTATCATGTAAATCTTACCTGACCCACCTTATAAATAACAAGAGGTTATATAAATTTATTTATGATTAACTACGAAAATTCAACATCATCCTGCCCAATAAGAGGCTATTTACAAAAAACCAAATAACATATCTAGCAGTACGCATTAAAAACCTCCATATAGATAGAAAGCATAACAAAAACCTAAAACAACCTTTGTTGTCAATTTTGTAATTTATTTAAATTTGGATAACTAGCTCGTTGTATAAGGATATTTGAGGCATGAAACAAAAAATATCGAGTTCAAATAAACCCACTACTCTCATACGTTTACGATAAATAACAAACTTAAATTTTATAAAAACAATTTGGTTAATAAGAACTTTTGTAAACTTTGAATTACATACTCTAAAAATAAATCTCCTTGATAAACTTGTCATAAATCCAAATGCTCTTCCAATCTTGATTCGCAACACATGGCATTATCGTGTTGCATATAGACTTCCTATAAAGCCGTTGGGAAGAAGGAGTTTATATTAAAATCAGGAACGAAAAATGAACCAACAACGTCAACTAAGCTGGAAAATAGCAGCTATTCTAGGTACATCTTTTGGCTTTAATGCACACGCTGCAGAAATGGTCAGAGTCGATAATGATGCATTACTACAACAAAGCCTCGTCGCTCAGTCGAAGAGTGTTGCCCCACTAGAATTAGGTTTTTCTGAAGTAAAACGGGTGGTATTACCCAATGGAAAAACCAAAGTCCGCTATCAACAAACTCACCTAGGCTTACCCGTCTTTGATACCTCCGTTGTCGCCACTCTTTCCAAGAACCAACCCACTCAGGTGTTCGGTTCAATGGCACAAGGGATCAGCGGTGACCTATCCAGCATCGCACCAAAACTGAATCAGGAACAAGCGATTGAAGCCGCACTGTCTGCTCACCGCACGTTTACCGTTGGCAAAAAGTCGATTGAAAACAAAAATGCCAAACTGATGGTGAGACTGGATGAGAACCAAACCGCGCAAGTGGTGTATCTGGTCGATTTCTTTATCGCGTCCTCAATGCCAGAGCGCCCTTTCTACTTTATTGATGCCACGACTGGTGATGTGCTCCAAAAATGGAATGGGCTAAACCACGCTAAAGCATTAGGTACTGGCCCAGGTGGTAATATCAAAACCACTCGATATGAATATGGCAGTGACTTCCCTAGCTTTCCCATCGACAAAACAGGCACGACGTGTAAGTTAGAGAACGATTCGGTTAAGACGGTCAACTTGAATCATGGAACCTCTGGCAGCGCTGCCTACAGCTACAACTGTGCCGACGGAACTAACTACACCGATCATAAATACATCAACGGGGCTTACTCGCCTCTTAACGATGCACACTACTTTGGTAATGTCGTGTTTGATATGTACAAAGAGTGGATGAACACATCGCCTTTAACTTTCCAGCTGACGATGCGAGTTCATTACAGCACCGATTATGAAAATGCTTTCTGGAATGGTACATCAATGACTTTTGGAGATGGCAAAAACACCTTTTACCCATTGGTCGATATCAACGTGAGTGCTCACGAAGTCAGCCACGGCTTCACAGAGCAAAACTCCGGTCTTGTGTACCGAAATATGTCGGGTGGTATGAATGAAGCCTTCTCAGACATTGCAGGCGAAGCGGCTGAATACTACTTGCGTGGCAATGTGGATTGGGTGGTCGGTAGCGATATCTTCAAATCGGAAGGTGGCTTGCGTTACTTTGATCAACCTTCAAAAGATGGCCGCTCGATTGATCATGCCTCTCAATATTACGACGGTTTGAACGTTCACTTATCTAGCGGTGTTTACAACCGCGCCTTTTACCTTTTAGCGAACAAATCGGGTTGGAATGTACGTAAGGGCTTTGAAATATTCACAGTCGCAAACCAACTGTATTGGACGGCAAACAGTACCTTTGATGCCGGTGCGTGTGGCGTAGCGAAAGCCGCAGCCGACATGGGCTATGTGGTTGCCGATGTTGAAGATGCTTTTAATACCGTCGGCGTGAATGCAAGTTGTGGTGTCACGCCTCCAACTGGCAATGTATTAACGAAAGGCACACCGATTTCGAACTTAAGTGGAAACCAATCTTCAGAGAGCTTCTACACGTTCACCGTTGATTCTGCATCCAACGTGACGGTTTCAATGTCTGGTGGTTCAGGTGATGCCGACCTTTATGTGAAATCGGGAAGCAAGCCAACAACATCAAGTTACGACTGTCGCCCTTACCGTCCTGGAAACATTGAGCAGTGCAGTGTGAGCGCTCAGTCGGGTGTGACCTATCATGTGTTACTGCGCGGATACTCGAACTACTCTGGCCTAACGTTACGTTTAGATTGAGTTGGAGCGAGCCTCTCAAACAAGTTGTGAATCGAGAACTAGCGGTTAACCGCGAAATAAAAACCTACTCACTTTGAGTTAATGCCGTTCGGATAAGCATTATTGCTTGAACCTGAACGGATATTTGGCTGGGACAAAGAGGACCGAACGTGGAAACGTTCGGTCCTTTCTTTTATCTGGAAGAATGAAGTGACTCAAACTGTCTCTCATCCTTTTCAGTTTTACAGGGAGAGTTCCGTCTGGACTTAAAGCTAACCAACGTAATTGCGCATCAATAAGGTTAATTGCGGCGGTAAAACTGACCCTAGTCGCTCGAACCCCGGCTTCTGAAGCTATCTTAACCATCTCTAATCGCACTAAGTTATAGGCAAGTAATACGCCCCAAAGCTCTTGCTTCACACCGGCAGAAAAACGACTTCGTAAAGTGACGTGACTTTGCAGTTGAGTCTGTTTAATTTCACCATAACCTTCTTCTATCTCCCAGCGTTGCCAATAAATACGCAGCAGGCTTTCTAGCGAGTATTTACTAGGGTCTGTAAGTGAAGTAATAAAACCTTTTATCTCACCTTTTGGCTCTTGATATAGGACTAATCTGGCTTCCCAACGTGCGGGTAAATTCGGATTCTGCCGTTGAGCTTGAGGAGAGATGGGCATTGAGATGAGCATGTCGTTCTCCGCATATTTCTCCAACACTTCATAGCGTAGCTTACGTTTTGCAGGCATTAACCAATGAGCATTTTCCGCACTATCTTGCCACGACAACAAAAGGTCTGCCGAGAAATAACAACGATCAAATAAGGTCAATGAATGTGCGGGGATATCATTGAATAGACGCTTAGCTAAGGTCGTTTCACCGACATGACAGCCATCAAAAGCCGCACCCATAATCATTCGTGTTTCTGTTGACATCAAAGCGACTAAACGAAGTTGAGGGTAAGGTTTCAATTTTTTAGAGATGAACCCAAATTCTTCAGCGTTCTCTGGAGAATCTTGGCACCTAAATGTTGTTCCATCGACAGCAAGAACATTAAGCTCTAAGTCCTTATCTTGTTGAAGGATATCTCCGTTCCAAGCCTTTACCGTTGTGTGAAACAGAGCCGCTAACGGACTCTCATCTAGACGTCGGCGTGAATCAGTTAGGACACTGGGCGCAACACGAGACCAGCTATCTTCAGGTTTAGGCTGAAGTGCAATGTCTAATGAACTGCATACCTCTTTGATAGACATGTTGCGTTGCAGCCCCATCCAAATAACTAACCAGACAGCTTGCTGAGCGGGAAGTCGGCGTCGTCTTATGCTCGCTTTATTGGTTTCAAGAAGAGCTTGTTCTATCCACTCAATCTGAATGGCGTCGACGACAGATTCATAATTGTCGGCATCTTCAATGGTCTCGTGTGCCATTGCTAATTCTTGTTCAAGCATAAAAAATCCCCATCAACGTTGTTGATGGGGATTATCTGCTAACTGCAAGATCGTTCAAGTCTTCTTAAACGATCGGCATTAACTCACTTTGAGTAGGTTTTTTTATGACACACCGTAGTAGCTAATAATATTGAAAGTTATTTACTGATACGTTTATTAATTTATAAATATCAAGGTTGCTTAGGTATTATTTTATAAAAACAGTTTAAGTTGAGATCCTGTGCTGCACAACGAAACAAAAATAACTGACTAACTTTTGAACACATTCACGTTGCTGATAGGTTAATCCTTATAGGGCAAATGCTCTATTAATGATAAAAATTAAAATAAGGATTATTTATGAGACCATCTTTTCCTATCAGTATGGTGCTTGCAACGACAGTGGTTGGCTTCCAGTCTTTTGCGCAAAATATTGAGACAACTGATTCATTAGGTATTGCAGAAAGTAGCGCAGCGCAAAAGCAATCTCTGGCGTTGCAAATCAGCGAGCGTTATTCCGATCTTGAGCTTTCATTGAAGGCTCAGATCTCAGAAAAGAACTTATCCGCGCCTGTAGATAAATTGAGCTCTACTCAGCCCTACTCTGCATTTTCAAGCCGGATGCAGAAAGCGGATCTGGGTTATCGCAAGATGAAAGGGATCAACGACTTCAGCGACTCTGTGTTAGAGGTTCGCATGGCTGATGAAGCGATGATTGAAGCTTGGAAGAACGGTGAGAGCCCGCTGTTTGCCTTCGAACCATCAGGCGATGATTCAAACTGGCAATACATTGAAGCCTATGATGTGTATGGGCAGGTTCACGAACTAGACGTGTACCAAACGCCAGACGTTCCTGTATTTGTCATTGATAGTAACGGTGCAGAAGAACTCAAAGCTGGCTTAATGGCGATGCAGACTGAGATGAACAAACTGGGTACTGCAACTCAAATCAATGCCAACAGTGATAAAATCAGCGTCCACAAGTCTCAACAACAGCCTTTAATGAACAAAGTTCGTCGCTCTATTTCAGAATCTGAACCTGAAGAATTGAACACCACCCAATTATCTAAGATTCGTTTGGCCATTGATAGAGAACCGTGGATCTCTGGCAAAGCTGAAATCTACGCTATTGTCACTGGGGTTAATGCAAGCCGTATAGAACCACAGATCGACCTCGTTGAGATGCCTTATCTGGATTACGACAAACAAACCTACTACCCAAATCAAACGGTAATCTTCTGGCCTCGCTACCGTTGGGGTGCTGCCGATATGATTTTGATGGAGCACGATGACGGCACCGATTATAAAGCGTTAGCCAAACTGCTAGTTGAAGCCGCAGAAGAGATATTGAAGATGATTCCAGATCCTGAAGTTCAGGGTTATGCGATCATTCCTCAGATCACAGGCAAGATTATCGACGTGATTCCTGAAGGCGTATTAGTGAATGATGATGACTTCGTGGACGTGTATTACACCTTAATGCAAAACACCCCTTATGTTGATCGTCCGGGTGCTGGCGGTAATGCGGTTGCTTCGTTCACCCCTGTTACGATTTCACCGACAGAGTAAACCGTTTCTTATTTAGTTAGGGCTTAGTCACATAAGCCCTAACTCTTCATTATCGAAGGTGAGTAAAACATAAGAGACATACTGAGAAGCTGATTACAGGGAGTAATCGAACACGATGATGTCATCTAACAAAGGACGAAACACATCTTTCAGCGCATCATGCTCTGGGTGCGGAAGATAGTTTTGACGCCCTGCTTCATCTGCGAACGTCATTAAAACGGAATGGGTATAACCTTGGTTCTTGTTTTCAGGACTGTCGTTTAGCCCCCACTCGACTGAAGTTACTCCTTCCACCTTACTGGGCATCGCTTCAAACAGTCCTTTCAGTTTCTCTATTTCAGAAGCTTCAGCCTCTTCTTTAAACTTAATCAGCAAAATATGACGAATCATTCCCGTTTCTTTTCGATTCATTCCTAGTCCTTTCGAGTCTTCGTTTGCTTGTGTGTCATTCTGAGACCACATCGAGTCACGAGTTAAAGTTAATAGAAAGACAAAATGCCACACGTTACACACCATGCCAAGGCTAGACCACTAGAGTTTATAAAATACCCCAAATCCCAAAACGAAAAATGCTGCACCCAAGGGCGCAGCATTTCTCATGACAATAGTAAGCACATCTTTAACGTTAGTCACGACGACCTGTAAGCTGGATCGTTTGGTCTTGATCAACGTTCTTTTGGAATTGGATTCCGCCGTTAGACGCTTCATTTCTTCCTTCCAGTGTTAAGTCAGATTCAACACGCTCAGCCTTTACTTGATTACCTTCGCTTCTTGTCATGTCGATAGTCCCTGTATACGTACCGTCGGCAGCAAAAGCAGTATTCATTGAAAGAGCCATTAAGCCTAGTGCGATTAACTTTTTCATACATCACCTCATATTATTTTTAATTATTTGTTCGTTTGGTATCTGTGTTTCTTTGTTGAGGTAACTTTAGCGCTTGAGTGCAAGCCATTCGAGGAAAAGCAAGATTTACCAAATGGAAAATCAAGGGATTAGCGAAGTTCTGACGCTGTTCTGTCTTATCTGTTTTGTACTACCACTATGATATTAGAGTCACATAATTTCTGTACGCATACCGCACCGAAATTACTGCCTATAAAAGGATTCATTTGGAGAGCCTGTGGACATCAATCTAGACATTCAAAATATCCTCGTCATCAAGCGTATGTATGAACTTCGCAATGTTGGACTGGTTGCGGAGTCGCTAGGCAAAACCTCTGGGGCGATCAGCAAGAACCTCTCGAAGTTAAAGTTGCAGCTCGACGATCCACTGTTCATTCAAACCAAACACGGGTTTGAACCCACGACTTTTATTGAAACCAACATCGAAAATTTTGAGCAGATCTTGAGCAGCGTTGAAGCCATTAAACACCAAGTATTTTCGCCAGAAACTTACCAAGGTGATATCAAAATCTACGCAAATACACTGTTCTGGGAGCGCTTTGGCTCGAAGCTCTACTTTGCTCTGAGTAAAGAAGCCCCGCATGCTCACTACTCATTCGTTCGGTGGGGAAGCAATGTGAGGAACAGGCTCATCGACGGCGAAGAATCCATAGCGGTTCATTACTTTGATGAAACCTTGCCACAATCAATTTCTCAAATGGAATTCGGCAAAGGAAAAGTGGTGTTCTTCGTGAGAGAGGCTCATCCAGCGAAAGACTTTGAGTCGCTCGCCAACTATCCAATCATTCTATTTAAAACCCCGGGATGGAATGACAATAAATACCCGATCCTTGATCGCCTTAGGAATATCGGATTTCACGTCAACCCAAGAGTGGAAGTCGACCACCCTGCGATGATTCACGATGTTGTGTTCAAATCCGACTATTTTGGTATCACCCTCAATGGCAGCGTACCAGAAGGCTGTCGTAGTATTGATTTGCCCGAAAAGCTGACGATCGATGTGGGTTATGTGATGAGCTGCCGTCGTTCACAGAAAGACGCGCCTTTGAATCAGTGGCTATTCCAAATGTTGAAATCCACCCTAAAAAACAAACAAGCGTAGTTCAACATCTAAAGGCCTAAATGATTAACGGGTTAAGAGCTTATAAAGCTTAAAGACTTAGCCGCTTAGCTGCTTGATGACTTAACTCCCTACCATCCAAAAAAGAAAAGGCTCCCGAGGGGGCCTTTGATTAGGGTTCTAGTGACTATTCGCTTATGTTTTTATTTTAAAATGCTTCTTCGAGCGTTTGTTCGTTCTTTTTTTCTGTTTGTTTCTCGCTGGTCTCTACCTCTTTCAAGCGCGCAGTGAAATGTCTTAACACCGGCGGTTCGTAAGTAAAATCGAGCCCTTTCACTTTCCCAGCATTCTCTTTCACTTTTTCGAATGCTTCGATGATGAAGTCCATGTGCGTTTGTGTGTAGGTCGCGCGAGGAATGGTAAGGCGTAACAACTCAGCAGGACATGGGTGTTGTTCACCGGTTACTGGGTCGCGACCTTGCAGCAATGAGCCAATCTCAACCGCTCTGATACCCGCGACTTTATAGAGTTCACACGCCAAAGCATGTGCCGGGAACTGACCTGCTGGAATATGAGGAAGCAGTTTACCCGCATCGACAAACGCAGCGTGACCACCTGCTTGCTGGCACACGATGCCCATCGCTTCTAAGCCATCGACTAAGTATTGAACCTGACCAATACGGTACTCTAACCAATCTTGGCGCATGCCGTCATAAAGGCCAACCGCAAGACGCTCCATCGCGCCACCTTCTAAGCCACCATAGGTTGGGAAGCCTTCTTGCACCACACACAAAGTTCGACACTCTGTGTACACATCCATGAAAGAGTCGTCTTTAAAGCACAACAAGCCGCCCATTTGTACCATGGCATCTTTCTTGGCAGACATGGCTAAGCCATCCGCGTATTTGTAAGACTCACGAGTGATCTGTTCGATTGTCCAATCTTGATAACCCGCTTCTCGTTGTTGAATGAAGTAGGCATTTTCAGCGTAGCGTGCAGAGTCCATGATCACAGGGATGTCGTACTTCTGAGCAACTTGATACACGGCTTTTAGATTGGCGATAGACACTGGCTGCCCACCAGCAGAGTTACAAGTAATGGTGCTCACAATGTAAGGAACATTAGCCGCGCCCGCTTCTAAGATCGCTTCTTCCAGCTTCGCCACATCGAAGTTGCCTTTGAAGTCCGCATTCACTGAGGTATCGAACGCTTCTTTGGTATAAACGTTCTTCGCCACACAGCAATTCACTTGGGTGTGGCCTTGTGTTGTGTCGAAGAAGTAGTTCGACAGAGCGACCATTTTGCTGCGATCGAGTCCCTTTTCCATTTCACGCTTCTTGATAAGAACAGGTATGTAGATCTGCTCTGCGCCGCGCCCTTGGTGTGTTGGAATCGTCAACTCGTAACCGAAGATATCCTTAACCGCATTCGACAATGCGTAGTAACTGCGACTACCACTGTAAGCTTCATCCCCCATTAACATCGCGGCTTGCATACGTTGGGTGATAGATCCGGTTCCGCTGTCTGTCAGTAAGTCGATAAACACATCATCACTATCCAGTAAGAATGGGTTCATGCCCGCTTCAACAATGGCTTGCTCACGATATGCAGAGGTTGTTCTTTTTACTGGTTCTACAACACGAATACGAAACGGTTCTGGTAGATGTTTGAAGTTTTCCATAATAGTACCTTTCTATACATTCCGATCAGGTCGAAATCTATTTTCTTTAGATGTCACGAATCCTCACCATTAATTTAATAGCTCCGCATAAAGATAGACGGAAAATTAACAGTGAAAATAAACAAGTTAAATAATTAGTTATTAATCGAACCTAAACAGAGGCTGAGATAATTAGCGAGAACGACAAAACAACGAATATTCTGCACGAAATAATAAGTGCGACATTCATGCGTTCAAAGGTTATCAAAGCTGCTAATAGGTAAACAAAGCACGCTGCTTTGCTGGCGCGTGACGCCTAGAGGGTACTACTCTGAAGAAAGGCGGAACGAGAGCTGGTGATCTAAGGTATACCAAGCTAACAAGGTTAGCCATGTTGTTGATTGCCATTTCAGATACATGTTCACAATATATCCCTACGTTGAAATCAAGATGATCCGAAATTTAAATATAGTGCAATTGTTTTATAAATACAGCTTAGAAAAGTATAAATGTGATCAACATTTAGAATGATAATTAAATACGATAGCATGTTATATAAACTGTGAATCACAGCCGTTTACATACTATTAAACTAGTTCAGCGAGTTACTTAATAATATCGAATCTCTTTTAAACTCAATACATCTCTAATAAGGGGCAAATATGGCTGTTTTCTGGAAATCTATTGAGCTAAAAAGCCAAGATCTAGAAAAGATAAGCTCTGATGAGTCTCAAGCCTCATCAGAACCGTTTTGCAGCCGCAGTCGTGGATTACTTTTTCTTCACGACTTGCTTGATGGCCATTTCAGCCAGTTTTGGCGTCGCTGCTTTCAATGCACTGGGGGCAACCTTCTTACCCGCCTTGACCGCTTTATTCAGTTGGCCTTTAACCGACGTGCCTCTTTTCATGGCTTCTAAACGTTGGCGGTTTCTCTGCACGTTATTTGCGTCAGCGATACGTTCGAGTAACGTCTGCCTTAAAGTATCTAAACCAAACTGTACCTTTTCTGGCGCAATCGCCAGCGGTAACACGATATCGGTTTGCAGCAATATATGATTGTATTCGAGCGCTTGAGCAATGATCTTTGCTTTGGTTGATGTTGGATTCTCTAAGTCATACGGCGGTTGCCAATCGTCTACAGGCTTTAATCGGTCTACCTGATTCACAACCGACACCACAATCGGTTTCTTGCGTGAGATGTTCTTAGGATCGTCATAGAAAGCATCAAATCTATCTTTCAATTGCTTATCCAAATCACGCGCAGATTGATTGGCTTTAAGCACCCATAACACCACATCGGCTTGGGTCATCTCTTTCAGCATTAAGGCTTCGGTTTTAGGATTGCCATCAAGCCCTTGAAGATCAACCACGCGAACATCATTGTCGTCGACAAACGCGTTGTATACCGTTGAAGTGTCGGTTGATGGCAGTACATCCACTTCAGCTACCAACTCTTGCTTAAGCGCATTGATAAGCGAAGATTTACCAGAACTGGTTTGCCCCACCAGCACGATTCGCACGGGTTCTAACTCTGGAGCAAAGCGTTGTTCGTCGAGTTCAGAAACATCAGACGCTTTCAGTGCTTCATCTTCAATGCTGAAACGTCCGCTATAGAGATCAATCGCCACCGCCGCAACTTCATCTAATAAGGCTTGCTTGGCGGCGTATTGCATGTCATCAACCACACCTCTTGTCATTGAAGATGTCGCTTGCTCTCTCCCTAAATCAGAAACAACTTTTAACGGGTTCAAATAGAGGTTTTTGAGGTGATTCCCCCAAATAGCGGCCTTAACGATCTTCTGCCCTAGCTCGCCATATTTATCATAGGCTTCGTAGCCCGCCTTAATGTAAGAAACCTTGAGATACTCAATGCCCGGTATATGCTCTCGCACTACCAGTTTGTAGCGTCGGCTTACCTCTTCGAACAGCTTTAGCCCTTCAGGAATCGAGAAATCGAGCGATTTCTTATCAAACTTTTTCGCCACAAACTCAAGTACTTCTAAACCGGTTTGGTCTAGGTTGCCCCACTCTATGTCGACCATTAATTGTTGGCGTACATGGTGTTTTGAATCATTCCAGATCGACAGTTCTTTTTGAGACCAATCAGTCGAAGCCTTAACCAATGCATCGTTGATATCAGCTTTGTTATGTTGTGATTCAGATTCAGAAGCATCTTCGCCAAGGCCGTCGCTCTCTTTATTTGAGAAGGGCTCCGTACTTGAAGATCGGCGTGAAGAGCGGCTTGAAGAATCGCGAGAAGAACGGCTAGAAATAAACAAAGGAATGGTGAATACCAAGGTACTCACGGCAATGGCAATCGACATTTCGAGTAGGTAACCGTATTTGATCGCCAAGAAGACACCAAAACCCATCATGATAATGCTAGGGAAGATGGCAGAAATCAGGGCAATACCCCAGCGGCCGCTCGATAGCACTGCCAGTAATCGAAATAGGTTTCTAATTTTCTTCATAGCCCGACGCCGCCTTTCCTTTTTTCAGGGATTCTTTGTAGATCTTCTGCATCTCTTGTTCAGACACTTCTTCGCCTTTGTTCTTATGATAGAAGTAAAAACAAGCCGCGCGACCTAAACCATAAGAGGTGCCGAAACTCATTGCCGCTGCAGCCACTGCCCCTACCGTTTGACCATAAACTGGAATCAGCTTTATCAACTGTCGAGTGCCCAGCTTCATTCCGTATTGCAAAGCAAAGCTGCTTCCCAGAGTGCCTATCAGCTCACTGAAGACTCTCTTGTTCCACTCGACCCCATATTGATTCGCTAAACTATGTAGCATTTTCGCTTGAATCGCAGGCACCGACACCAAACCAACACCCGGAATCAGGTCGCTCGCTGCCGTGCTTCCTGCGTACCAAAGCACTTCATTTTCTACTTGATCAAAGTTGGCTTCTTCTTGCGTGGAATGCTCTTTGTCTTGCACCATCATTCCAATAACAGGAAGAATACTGGTCAGCTTTTCTAACAAGATGTCATAGTTGTAAATTGAACCACTGTTATTGCTCGAGTCATCCGTTTCGAAATCGACTGCTACCGATTCAAACTCTTTACCCCAAGCCTTCTCGACTTGGTTGGTGTTGAACTGAACCTGCCTTGCTCGATCTGGTTCACTGGAAGACAACACTGCAGTATGAACAAGCAACAAGTGTTTAATTTTCTTCTGTTTCTTAATCTGCTTTAGAGCCGCAAGCACTGAGGATTGTTCAGGTTCGTCGGCTTTCATTACAACGACTAACGCATTACCTGCCTGGCCAATCTCTTCCAGATCCTCTTTCGCATCATAATTCGCTTCGCTTAATCCTCTGGTATCGAGAAAGCGCATCACGGGTTTGTCTTGTGGAAATTCGTAAGACATCGCCGTCATGGTACAAGGCGCAAAACCATTGCCCACTTCTACAGACGAGTCACCAGTCACCGCCTGAATAAACGATGACTTGCCCGCCCCCGTTTTTCCCAAGAGCCACAATGTCGGCAGATGCTGACGCTGGTATTCATGAGCCTGAGTAAGATCTGGGTTCTTGCTCGGATTAATGAAGTCTTTTATTTGATCAAACATGTTTAGAGTAACGCTCACTTGATGTTGAGATTCGAGTTGATGACAAAGCAATACTGATTTATATAATCACAAATCATATTAAACTTATGTTTGTTCAGTCGCACAGGTTTACAATACCTAAACGCTTGTTTTTATTTGCGCGCTCATTTTTTATAGGCGCTTTTTTATACGTGCGGGTATCATCGTATTGATTCACGCATCGAACAAACATCAACAAACACAGAGAAGTAAAAGGTAAGTATGGAACAAATTTATTTAGCTGGCGGTTGCTTATGGGGCGTACAGGAATTTATTAAGTACGTTCCTGGTGTTATCAGCACAGAAGCAGGCCGTGCCAATGGAAGCGCCCAGCTAACAGAAAACGGGTCGACGCAAGGCGATTACGATGGCTATGCAGAGTGCGTACAAATTGAATTTGATCCAAGCGTCACGTCTGTAATGATTTTGATGAAACACTTGTTTGAGATTATCAACCCTTACAGCGTCAATAAACAAGGTGTCGATGTCGGAGAGAAGTACCGCACAGGCGTATACAGCACCAACGCAGCACACTTAACAGAAGCTAAGCACTATGTTGCCTCTCGTGACGACGCCGACCGTATCGCACTCGAGATATTGCCATTGACCAATTATGTTGCCAGCGACGACATCCACCAGCATCATTTGAGCCTATTTCCTGAAGATCATCACTTATGCCATATCCCTTGGGATCTGCTGCATAAGTATAAATCACAGTAGTCACGACGTAAGATCGAGATAGTCACAACCTAAGATCGATAAAGCCTCAACAGACATTATCTGTTGAGGCTTTTTAAGTGTTAATGGTCAAGACAGCTATCGTGAATTGATTTGATAGCTCAAACCATTAAGCATTAGCCATTAAGTAATGACCCATAGCCAATAACTTACTTAGTCGTATTCTCAAGCACGTAGTCCGGACCCGCTGTTTCAGCCGTCACGACCGCAAGTTTAGACACGTCTGCACCTTCGCCTTGATAAGCGTTGATACCGTTCTCAACCGTCATTTTTGGCAGTTCAACCGAATAGCTTTCAATCAGCTCAGAATCCGTCACTTGACCCACGTAAGTTTCGTCTGTGTAGGTTGCGCCGACTAATGGGAAATCTTGCGTTGCACGCACACTGACAAACTCAGGTGATTGCGAGTTATCAACCACGTTGTGTTTGAACGCTACATCAACACCTGCATAAATCTTTTCAACTTCCGTATTATTGAACAGGCTAACACGGTGAGTTTGGTTGCCATAGATAATGCCCCACTCAGTGTCGACTAGAGAGTTATTTTCGATGGTGATGTTTTTCGGCGTCCATTGCTTGTTCAGCTCTTTGCCCTTCACTGATTGATCTAGCTGTTCACCATTCGCTACGTCGATGATACCTGTGTTAATAACAATGCCGCCACGTAGGTCGGCATTGCCTTCAATCACACCGTCACGTCCACGAGTATTCGCAATGTAGTTATTACGGATCACATGGTCTTCGTCGTAGATTCGAATACCACCCGTTAAGTTCTTTTTATTACCTAGAATAATGTTATTTTCAACACTACTTCCTTTACCATGACGCAAAGAAATCAAAGCTGAACTTTCAAAAATCGTATTACCAGAAATTGTGTTGCCACCCGACTTAACTGAGACAAGCTCGCGCTCGCCATCCATGTCGATCATCAAGTTATTAACGAATTTTGAATTAGAATCCCACTGAGAAGATTTTGAATCACCAATACGAAGTGCTTCCCAGCTGTTGCCGTTGTAACGAATCGCCTCTTTGATATCGAATTCGTTAAACTGGTTCGGCTTTTGATCCATGAAGATATTATTTGCGATCAGATGGTTGTCTGGCGTGTCATCTTTTTGCACACCAATCAACGTGCCGCGTTTTTGCTTACCTTCGAAACGGTTGTTGATGACTTTGCCGTCTTTACCCCATAGAGAAACCCATAGGTATCTTGGGTATTCAGAACGACGCTCATCAGGTTGATATTCATAAGCGTGGTTGAAATAGTAAAATGTTGAATTCTTTAAAGTGTTGTTGTCGCCCATCATTCGTACGCCGCCAAACCTTTCGTTAGGACCGCCCTCAGTAAATACCAAGCCATCAAGCGTGATGTCATCGCCTTTCAGTTCAAACTGAATCAAACCAGTGATCCACGCAGAACCTGCTTGCTCAGCCTTGATAGTGATGTCATTCGCCGTAATAGTCACTTGACCTAAGTTCGCGTATTTACCAGCAGGGATCACCACTTCGTCGCCATCTTTTAGGTTTTCAAATTGTGCTTTAAGTGCAGCAACTTGTTCTTCTGAAGCAACGGCTAAAGTGTCGCCATCGACCTCAGTTAAGCGGTCACTGCTCAACAGGTAACTACGGTCGATTTCGCTAATAGCTGGCGCAGCTTGTTCAGCGACACTGACTGCGGGTGCTGTTTTTTCTTGTGTTGTACAGCCAGTTGCAAAAGCGAGCGTGAACGCGCTAATAATGCTTACCGATAATAGTTTTTTGTTCATCGTACATCTCACGTTAAAGTTTGGATTATAAAAAATGACGGCCACCCATTTAGGTGGCCGTGATGTTATTTAGGATGCGTATTAAATTAGCCTTCGGCTGGAGTTACTTCGTCTTGTTGCTCGACTTTGTCATCGACCGCTTTAACAAGTAACAGGCCGACAGAGAACACAATCAAACCACACAGAACGAATACCATGCGTCCCCACATTGGGTTTGGCAGTACGAACATAGTCATTACGCCCACACCCGCTACCGCGATAAGTGAACCCAACATACGACGTTGCTTGTTATCCAGTTTCTTCTGTTCATTACTCTCAGCAACTAATGGTGTCGCTAGGTTGTTGAAGAACTTGTCGACATCTTTCTCACGGTGTTCCGGTAATGGCTTGTAGAACAATGTTGAAAGAACGAAGAAGCCAGCAGTAAATACGATGTGACCGATAAGGCCGATAGCCACTTTCAGATCAGCCCACTCACGGCCAGTTAGTTCGTTTAGACCGAACCAGTTTTGAATCATGTCCGCTGTGATAACGAAACCAACGAAGTAAGAAACCACACCACCTACAACTAGCGTGCCCCAACCTGCCCAATCCGGTGTTTTACGGATGAAGAAGCCACAGAATGCTGGAATCGTCATAGGGAAGCCGATCAATGCGCCCACGTACATCATGGTGTCGAAAAGGCTCAGACCTTTAAGAGAATTGATGAACAGAGCAACCAAGATGATTGCGATACCGAAGAAAGTAGACGTTAGCTTAGAAACAACCATTAGCTCTTTCTCTGTCGCTTTAGGGCGAAGAATCGGCTCGTAGAAGTTCTTAACAAAAATACCTGAGTTACGGTTTAGACCAGAGTCCATTGAAGACATTGTTGCTGCAAACATCGCGGCAATCAGAAGGCCAACCATACCAACCGGCATGTACTCTTGAACAAAGTAAAGGTAAGCGAAGTCAGCGGCTTTGCTGCCAGCTTCTGGGTAAGCAGCGGCTAAATCAACACCTTGACCTGCCATGAACCATGAAGGCATGAACCAAATGATTGGACCCAGTGTCATTAGTACACAAGCAAGCAGTGCTGCTTTACGTGCGTTGTTTGAGTCTTTCGCTGCAAGGTAACGGTAAGAGTTCAGCATGTTATTGGTGATACTGAACTGCTTCAAGAAGATGAACACTGCCCAGATGCTGAAAATGCTTAGGTAGTTAAGGTTATCACCCGTAATAAATGAATCGGTTGGGAAATCATTGATGATTTGCGTAACACCGCCACCGTGGTAGACCGCTACTACAGCACACGTTACGGTCACTGCCATAATGATAACCATCTGCATAAAGTCAGATGCGATTACCGCCCAAGAGCCGCCCGTTACTGACATCACCAGTACAACCAGACCCGT
The DNA here is from genome assembly GCF_024347615.1 of Vibrio splendidus. Lineage (NCBI taxonomy): Bacteria > Pseudomonadati > Pseudomonadota > Gammaproteobacteria > Vibrionales > Vibrionaceae > Vibrio > Vibrio splendidus. The sequence continues at coordinate 2,251,372 of NZ_AP025508.1, forward strand.
TAGGACAATCGTCGTTGTCATATCAAAGCCGAAGATACCCGATGCGATGATCGCAAGGCCATTCAACCAGATACCTGCGGAGATAACGCTGTTTGGCATGCCAGACCAAGTAAACACTTGCTCATTCACCTTACCAAAACGCATACGAATCGCTTCAATAACCGTCACAACGCGCAGTTGGCGGAACTTCGGAGCGAAGTAAAGGTAGTTCATTAGGTAACCGAATGCGTTCGCGATAAAGATAATCGCTACGGCAAAACCATCGGTAAAGGCTTTACCTGCTGCACCAGTAAATGTCCACGCACTGAACTGGGTCATAAATGCGGTTGCACCTACCATCCACCACAGCATATTACCTCCCCCACGGAAGTAATCACTCGTCGTACTTGTAAACGTTCGGAACATCCACCCTATTGCAATTAAGAATAGGAAGTAGATGCCAACTATCAGGGTATTGAGTTCCATCTTGAGACCTTTATTTATGTTTTTTGTTGAGGTCACTATAGATAGATGGCAAGCATATTTGTACTACAATAGTCTAAATACGTGACAGTGATCTTACAGTCTGACACTCAATTAATCATACAAGTGATCGAGTTCAAAGTTGCACCACCTACGAGCATAATTCCTCAAGTGAGTGCAGCCATCCGTACTAGATTTCGACAAAAACCCCGAAAAACATGAACTAACCCTCTAAAAACGAATGATTATCGACAAAAACTATTATTTGTCACGATCAAAGCTCAAAGAAGAACAGCAAAAATATCGTTAGATATAATTTATAAAAATGAATCAAACCAACACACTTGTAGTACAAATAGAATTGGGAATTCGCTTTTAAAAGTTCCCTATATTAGGTAGCCAATAATGAAAACTTGAAAACCACTATTAGATACTGACAGTGGTTCTCGGAAGTGAAATGCTTTTAACACACCCGTTACACTTTCCCCTCGTCCATTAAAAAGGTGTCATTATGAAGAAATACGTTCCAATCTTAATTGCTCTTAGTACGGTATCTTCTATGAGCTATGCAGCCACCAGCGATGATGCTGTTGACTACTTACAAATGCGCAAAGGTGTGGCTTATCAAGTAAACCACTCAAAACCCTTTACTGGTCAATTTGAAGAGAAGTTCGATAACGGCCAAGTCGCGACCCAAGCTCAATTTGCCGATGGCCTAGAACTTGGGTTAGAAACCAACTGGTATCCGAATGGCCAAGTCGCTTCTAAAGTGAATTACGTTAAAGGTGAGCTGCAAGGTAAGGCCGAGACCTGGTATCCAAACGGACAGAAAAAAGCGGAGCTCAACTATAAAGACAATGAGCTGTCGGGTGTTGCCTCTCGCTGGTATCCGAATGGCGAACAAAGCCTAACAGCCGAATTCAGTGACGGGCAAAAAGATGGATTGGTAACGGACTACTACCCTAATGGCAATAAGGCCAGCCAAGCGAAATTTGATGAAGGCGAAGTAGCAAACGGGAAACTCACTCGCTGGAATGCTAACGGAGACAAGGTTGAAGAACTGACCTTTAAAGACCACAAAGTCACGTCTAAACAGGTTTGGATGCCGACGGAAAGCTAATACTAAAAAACGGCTCTCACAGGGTTAGTCTCATACATATAAACGACTGCTGCGAATCCGCCTGCAGCTAACCGTCTGCTGCTAACCCGTCTGCAATTAAGCGACAAGAGCAAGAGACACAACAAGAGAAGACAAGAGAAGACAAGAGAAACGAGCATTCATGTGACTAAGCGTGAATGTTCGTGGCTTTTTCACTTGCTCTTTTCTCTACCACTTCCCCTCATCACTTTGGTCCGACTATACCTCAATCTCTCGTTATTATTTACAGCACTCCATCTAGTGATAAAACAATCACCAATAGTCATTGAAAATAATAAATATTTAACTTGCGCATAACCTTTCCATAAAATACTGTAAGCAAACGTTTCCGTTGCGAGTCAGATCCCAGTTATCCGCTTGTAAGCTACTGATCACGCAAATAAGAGAAACGAGATTCCCAAATACGTTGTTGAGTCATATTGTTTTGCTTTGGTGCCTGCCTATGAAAATTAAAACCTCCCTTTTTAGCCTTGCTTGTTTATCCATTATTTCGTTATTGGTTGTCGTCTCATTCACTGAAATGGCAAACCTAAAGCTGATCAAACTTGAGAAAACCCTGATCAAGGTGAAGTCGCTTGAAGTTTCGATGCTTCAACTAAATCGAACGGAACTAGAGTTTCTGATCAGTCACGACAAAGCCCTCAAGCCTGAATTCGCCAAAGAGTATTCACACTTCCAACAGTTGATGAATAGCTTCTCTGTTTTACTTGAAGAGTCAGATATAGCGGTGCCTGAGTTAGACAAGCTGACACGAGAAGTAAAACAATACGACAAAGATTTTTCCTTGATGGTAGACGCGATAGAACGCAACCCTGCAAAGGTCAGTGAGCTGAAATCAGAAATGAAAATGCTGTTTGAAGATATCATCTCGATATTTACCGGCGTTGAAGGTCGTTTAGAACAACAGGTCGAATCGATTCAACAAACCATCACTACGTTTATTGTGAGTTCCGTAATCGCCGTCACTGGATTACTGATCGCACTGTCCTTTGGGATCTCATCGCGTGTCGCTAAGAAGATAGCCTCGTTAAACGCAACCATGTTGCACGTATCCCAACAACGTGACTTTACCGTTAAAGCGGAAGACAGCGGTTCAGATGAAATTGCGGATATTGCCAAGTCATTTAACACCGTCTTAGAAGATATTCGTCAACTTGTTGGTCAAGTACAAGGGTCGATCCAAGAGCTCGGCAACATTTCGAACCAGTTGCAACACGACGGTATAGAAGTGGAAAGCGCTTTAAACAAGCAGCAACGACAAACAGAAAATATTGCGACCGCGATAAATCAAATGGGCAGCAATATCCAAAGTGTTGCGACCAATAGTGAAAATGCATCATCAAATGCTCAGACCAGCTTCTCCACGGCAAATGATGGCCTGAACGATGTGGCCTTCACCAGAGACACAATCAATACGCTTTCAACTGACTTAGTGAGTGCGAGTGAAGAAGTGAATCGCCTTTCTGTGCACTCAGAAAAGATCAATACCGTACTAGAAGTGATTAAAGACATTGCTGAACAAACCAACCTACTCGCTTTGAACGCCGCTATTGAAGCAGCGCGCGCTGGAGAGCAAGGTCGTGGTTTTGCGGTCGTCGCCGATGAAGTGAGAACCTTGGCTGGCAGAACACAGCTTTCAACCGAAGAGATCTCAACCATTATTCAAGGGGTTCAAGATCAAACCCAAATGGTGGTTAACACGATTCAAAATTGTTGTGAAAAAGGTAACAGCAGTGTCGACTCTTGTGAGAAGGCACATTCAAGAATCACATCGGTTATCGCAGACATGGAAACCATTCTAAATAACAGTTTAGAAGTCTCCAATGCAATGAAGGAGCAAAGTGAAGTGACGTCAGAGATCATCGAAAACGTAGATGCCATTAAACAACTGACACTGACGAATGTAACGAGCGCTTCAAAAAACGCCGCTTCTGCAACTTCAGTGGTAGAACAGACAAACTCACTTGAACGCGCTGTCATCAACCTAAAAGCTTAGCTCTTAAGGCGCGGCTTACACGTTTTTGCTTATCAAACTATTCTCTACTCAAATTTCAGATAAAAAAACGCTCATGTTGCCTGTATCAACATGAGCGCAAGGGTAGATCTTCGACTACCGTCTCCTACCTTTCTAAACGAAAGCAGAAGTTATAATTAGAATAGTTGGGAGCAATAATCAAAATGCTTTCGCAAGCACTTCAACGATTTCTTCTTTGTCGCTAATAAGAACAACGGGAAACCATTCGAACCCTGTTCATTCCTATCAAGTTCATATCTATATAGCAGGCTATGTCACTGCCTTGCCTACTACATTTCAAACCATCTCTGGTCGAGCTCTATAACACCTAAAACAAATGCTAGCGGTCTAAAGCATTTTGGCTTTCAGCCATTTTTCCTTTCTAACCATTTAGCCTTTAAATCGTTCTTACTTATCCGCTTCGCAGCGTCAGTTCATGCAATCAACACAGCAAAGTTATGTGTTGCTACAGAAAGCTAGTAAATAATAATGTATTACAAATGAAAATAGCATCTAAAGATTCAATTTTTTGCTGTAGCGCACATTTATTGATGAACAAAACCCTTAAAAATCATGACCAACATACAAATAAAACACTAAAAATCATAAACTTACCATCGCAAACTGACTTTGTAACCCTTTGTAAATAGTGGTTTTGTCCCCACAACACGATCCAATTCACAGATCATGCGCCTTCAAATCGTTAGCATATTTGTATTATTTAAATGCAAAACAAATTTGAAATAGCCAAGAAAATGGCCAAGAAATCGTTTCAACAAAAAATTGCATTGAAGACAAGAACTACTCTATTTGGCTTGTAATTATGGCCAATACTCAACCTATAAATATGGAATTAATACCATGAATAAAACTAAAATCGTGATTGCTGTGGCATCTGTACTCGCTGCTGGCTCTGTATCTGCTGCGTCTTTCGATATGAGACACGAATACAAGAGTCATACAGATCAACACGCTACTCGTGTAAAACTGGGCGATAGCGTTGGCAACTTCCTTGTAGATATCGAAGCGAAATTCAAGGGAGAAGACGGTAAATTCATGGAAGATTTGAAGAACAACGGTTGGGAGCTTGGTCTAAATTACCGTCATGTACTAAACGATAACTGGACAATGACTTACGGTATGCCAATTGAAGGTCGTGAATCTGGCATTACGTACAAACCTCAAGTTCGTGCGACATACAGCGTTGATAGCATTGATGGCTTAAGCCTAAGTGCTCGTTACCGTTACGATATGAGACAAAATACTAGCACGACTGAGTACGAGCTCGACGGTAATGGTGACATTGTCGGTGTTGAGAAAAACATTGAAAACCAACGCCGCCACCGTCTAACGGCAAACGTTAACTACTCAATGGAAAACTGGCGCTTTGGTTTAGAGGGTAACTACTACAAAGCGGATGGATATGACATCTACGACAACGACGATACCAACTACGAGTTGAACGCAAGTATTCGCCACATGATGGGTCAATGGGCACCATATGTAGAGTTTGGTGATGTGAGTACTTCATCGACTAAAGCGACTCGTGAGCTACGTAGCCGTGTTGGTCTAACTTACAGCTTCTAATCGATAGCTATATAAATAATCTAAGATAATTACTGTCCTAATTTTCTAAGACCTAAACAAAAGCCAGCTTAATCGCTGGCTTTTCTTCTTTCCAATCAATTCATTTAAATAAGAGACGAGTACTTAACGCTCCTCACCCTAGTGACTGATCCGATAGAGAAATGCAACGGTCACTTCATCGTTAGGCACAACTCGCTTCTGCTGAGCTAAAAACAATTCCGCAGTTGATACTGCATCAGCAAGCGCATTATGATTGTTGTATTCAGGAAGCCCGTATCTTTCACGAGTGCCTGCTAGAGTCAAATCCACCTCTTCATGATTGCTGATCGCTTTCTCCATACTCTTTTCGATACACAATGTGTCTAGCCAAAGCAGAGGAATCGCTCGTAAACCATAACAACGAAGAAGATATTGGCTAATGAACCTCTCTTCTACCATGCAAGCGTGCGCGACAATAATCTTGCCTTTCGCAGCTTCGAAGAACGTCAGCATCGCATCATGAATAGAAGCGCCCTCTTCTAACATTTGCGGTGTAATATGGTTGATCACGGCGGTTTCGGCGTTGATCTGCGAATCGTTATCCAGGTAAATATGCTTGGCGGACGCTAAGTCTATTCGCCCCTTGACCACATCGACCCAACCCATGGACAAAATCAGATCTTGTTCGCTGTCTAGACCCGTGGTCTCAAGATCCAACACGATATAGTCACTGTCTTTGGCCAAGTCCGTCATTTCAGGGCAAGGCTGATCTACGAGATCATGTAACGCTTCTGGCAACTTAACCGTTTCCAGATATTGCTTACGTTTACGTTTAATTCGCTCAAGCGGATGAAAGTAATTTAAAAACGATTTCATTAGCGCGCTCCGAAACGAATTTTCGCCGCTTCTTGAAGGTCAGCAATGATCCTAAAGGCATCTTTCAAGTGTTTACGCTCAAAGCTACCAAAGCTATCTGGATTGATATTGTTGTCGGGCACATCTCCGTTCTTCAACGCTTCAAGTTGATGACCGAATCGGAAAGAGAGAATGAACTGGTAAGCACCTAGAATGTTTTTGAATGCGTCGTCGCTCAGCATGCCTTTTTCATTGGCTGCCGCAAAGCGTTCATCAGTGGCCGACAAGTCACACTCCACTGCGAGACCATAAATACGCGCTAAATCAATAATCAAGTTGATGGCGTATTTCTTCACGTTCAAGGTTTTCTTGTTCTCACCCGATTTTTCTAACACCAAGCTGTTGAAGATACCCAAAGGTGGATTGGTATTGACCGCATCTTTCACGAGCGTACTTAGGAACTCACGGTTGCCGCGAATATTGGTATGCAGCTCATCACGAAGAATACCTTCGAACTCACTGTTGCCATAAATAGTACGGATCTCTAGGAACACACTGATGTTGAGTAGGCGTTCATACTCAGGGTTGGCAACCCACTTTTTATAGTAGTGCTTCCAAACCTTGAGTGGCTGACACCATTTTGGCGTCGCTGCCATGAATTTACCTGGGCATAACGGATAATCGCAGCTTGCCAACCCGTTGGTCACCATCATCGCTAAGTGTTTGAAGTAAATACGGTCACTGTCTGTCGCATCATCAGCCAGTACAATCGCGCTGTCTTGATCCGACAACATGTGCACTTCATTACGCGCGTGCGATCCGGCTACGATCCAAGAGAAATCACACGGTGGTGGGCCTAATTTATCAATCGCGATCTGAATCAATCGGCGGGTGTAGGCATCCATGATCATGGTCATTACCTTACCGACGGTTTCCGGTGCAACCTTGCCTTCCACCAGCGCTTCAAAAATAGCTTGTCGCTCTGGGGTAAACGAAGACATGGTTTTCACACTGCCCGCGTATTTGATTTTCTCGATTAAGAAGATCGCTTGGACACGGTGGTTTTGAACTAAGTGAGACGTGGTGAGGAGACCAACGACCTTATTCTCTTTCACAACGGGCAAGTTACGGATATTGAATTGCATCATGATAGATGCAGCATGCAGCACTAAATCATCCGGTTTCACTGTGAGTGGAGAGTGTGTCATTACCTCTGAGATCAGGCTATCAGTACTGACACCGTGAGCGATCACTCGCTTAGTCATGTCACGGTCGGTAATCAAACCAACAATGGTTTCACCCTCATATATCACCGCACATGGAGAGCGTTGATGAAGCATTTCCACCGCTACCGATTGGATGGTTTGCTCAGACTTAACAATGGCTACCTGCCCGCTTGCCACTTCTTCAACCTTACGAATGAACAAGCCTTTCTCTTTATTTGACCACACAACATCCAATGCCGACTTCAAACGAACCTGAGCCTGTGAAGCAAAGTGTTCTGCGCAACTTGGAAAAGCTTTGAAAAGCGTTTGAAGTGCCGAGTGTGGAATCACATAAAGTAAGGTGTTCTCAATTGCGATGGCTCTATAGCCTTTCTCGTCGTTGACTTCAGAATCTAAGAATGTAAAACCGAACAAGTCTTCGCTACCTAGACGTGCGCGAAGCACACCGTCCGATTTTCGTTGCTCCATAGAGCCAGTTCGAATGATATAGAGCGACTTTTCCTTACCCGATTCACACAGATCAACCACATCACCTTTGCCGAGGTAAGTGATCTGAACATTAGAGGCAAGTTCACGCAGCGCTTCTTTAGGGATCTTATCGAATGGGTCTATCTGACCGATAAACTGAAGAATATTTGGTAATAAAGACTGAGGCATAATCACACTCGCAATAACTTAATTAGTATTATTATATAACTAACAAGGCTGGTTGCTAGTGGTTTTAACAAAACAGCAAAGAATAGGTCAAATATTGGACATCAGTCAGGTTTCCATCAAATTTAGATACAAAAAAAGCACGTATTAAACGTGCTTTCCTGGTGTACCTTTGAGTTCCAATGAACTGGTTCCAACAAAGATTCAAAGTAAAAATCTTTTTAAAACAATTAACTAGCGATTGGTAACCTGTGGTTCGTTTCTAGCAAGTGACTCGCTGACGCTTGACGCGCTTTATCACTGTTCCCCGCCATGATTGCTTCATAAATTTGGCGGTGCTCTTCAATGCAGGTACTTCCCTCTTCAGAAGAGTGAGAAATAAAATTAACAAACATAGTCGTTAAGATATTGCCGAATGGTAGGTAAAAGTCGTTCCCTGTTGCGTTGAAGATTAGGCTATGGAACTTCATATCAATATCTAGCCAACGCTCTTTATCAAGAATCTCTTCGCTAGATATCTCCACCATTTTTTGGAAAATTTCTGATAATTCAATTCGTTGATCTGCAGTCGCAAATTTAGCGGCCAACGCACAAGCTTCAGGTTCGATGGCACGGCGCAAGCCTAAAAACTGATGGCAGAATTGGTCGGTGTCAGCTAAACCGTCCATCCATTCGATCAATTGTGGATCTAAGAAGTTCCAGAACGCGCGGTCAACAACACGAGTACCAATCTTAGGGCGAGATTCTAATAGGCCTTTTGAAGTAAGAAGCTTAACCGCTTCTCTTAATGCTGTTCTACTGATACCAAATTGCTCACACAGAGCCATTTCACCAGGGATAATAGAACCTTGAGGCAAATTGCCCGACAAAATACCACGAGCGATTTCACGTGCAACTTGCACATGAAGGCTTCGCTTAGAGCCTGAAATAGAATTGAAATGACCAGCCATGTGTCTACTTACTTATTAGATATGTATTATTTAATTCGTACTATAACACTGATTTATATCTCTACCAACTCAGTATCAGAATAACGTGAGGTCACTACCAATATAGGCTAGAGCATTATTTTGACAATCTTGTAAGTATTAAGCTCATCAAACCAAACATACCCATTTATTCATACAAATAGTTCTTATTTACACATTTTTTGTATGCGTGAACTCACAAAACCACTCTTACTCTCACTATTTATGTCGGTAATGATCAGTTTTTAGATGAACACTCTTGAATATAGCAAGTGTTATTGTATGATTTATTAACGCAAATAATCTACAATATAGGCGACTCTGATGTTTAACGATTTAAAAGGCAAACGCATTTTAATTACTGGCTCTACTGCTGGTATGGGCCTAGCTACTGCACGCATTTTTGCAAAGTACGGCGCAAAGATTGGCATCAATAGTCGTGCTTTCAGCCCAAAAGTTGATGACGTTCTCACCGAACTCACCGCATTGGGTGGCGATGTTGCGTTTTTTCCTGCAAACCTAATGGACACATTAGAGTGCGAAAGGTTAGTCAAAGAGTTCACCGACCATTTTGGCGGCATGGATGTGTTGATTAACAACGCAGGTGGCCTTGGTGGGCGTGCAAGTCTAGAAAATATCGATGACGAGTTTTATGAGCGTGTGATGAACCTAAATGTTCGATCCGCGCTGATGACAACTAAGTTCTCCATCCCACACTTGCGTGCATCTGCTGCTCTATCGGGGCAAACATCGTGTGTTATTAGCACGGGCTCTATTGCCGCTCGCGAAGGCGGTGGTGTGGGTGCTGGCGTCTATGCCGCATCTAAAGCGTGGTTACACGACATTCACCGCAATTGGGTGAAAGAGTTCGCGCAAGACAATATCCGTTTCAACATTGTTTCACCGGGCACTATTGACACCGCATTTCACGATGGCAAAAGCGACGATCTGAAAGCGACCATTGCTAACAACATTCCAATGGGACGCTTTGGCAATATTGATGAAGTTGCCCCTTCATTTGCTTTCTTTGCATCACACGCTTGTAGCGGGTACATCACAGGGCAAATCCTAGATGTTAACGGCGGACAAATAACGCCCTAGCTAGCTGACTAATATAAGCTCACTAAGTTATATAGAATCGTTAAGTTATATAAAGTCGTTAAGATCGTCACACTAAATAAGGTCATCAGACCCAAATAGATGAGGGGAAACCTCACACTATATTAGACGTATACACTGACACTAAGCGCCAGATTCGTCTGGCTTTTTTTGTTTTCAAAGTTTCAATTTCAGGTGGTTTAAATGTCAATATTTACATTGGTGGAAGATTCAAGCCGCCGAATTCATGTTCAAGTCGCTAGACAAATTGCTCGCAAAATCTTGTCTGGCGAGTTGAAAGAAAATCAGAAGTTACCTAGCGAAATGGAGTTGTGCGAGATCTTTGGAGTCAGCAGAACTGCCCTTCGAGAATCCACTAAACTGCTTTCAGCAAAAGGGTTGATTGAATCAAAGCCTAAAGTGGGCACTCGTATCAAACCAAGAACGCAATGGCACTTTTTAGATCCTCAATTACTGTATTGGATCCAAGATTTAGAAGACACCAAACCCTTTTTATCTCAATTCTTGGGGTTAAGAAAAGCGATTGACCCAGAAGCGTGTGCGCTTGCAGCATCCAACGCTACGGTAGAGCAACGCAAAGAGCTTTCGATTCTTTTCCAAAAGATGACCATCGCGGCAAACGGCTTTGATTATCAAGAGTGGACAACCAACGATCATCTGTTTCACCAAACGATTTTCTTATCGACGGGTAACCAGTTTTACATTCCGTTCGCGAACATTCTGTCGACAATTTTCAAACAGTTTATCGACCACTCTGCCGAAGGCGGTCGCTTCTGTTTAGAAGAGCACAAAGCGATATACGATGCGATTATGTCAGGCAATGCGAATCAGGCTCGAATAGCCTCTCAAGCTTTACTTGATGATGAAAACCAAAAGCTGTCTAGGGTTGAATTAGCCATCGCATAACCAAGATTGACCAGACTGAATCGTGTATCCCAATACACGAGTCAGTCAGTTTTAGCGCCCATTTTTAACCATCCATTACCGTAGTGTTTCATCTTTAAATGTTGAACTCGGGTCCTCTCAGAGAAAACTTACGGTTACACACATAAGGTGTTGTTTGTGTCTACACAATCGTATGTAAGGAAAAATTTCTCTCTCGCCTGGCCCCTAGCCCTAAACGGTATATTGATGCAGTCGATGTTGATGATCGATACGCTGCAGATTTCTCCTCTTGGTGAAATACCTTTGGCTGCCATGGGAATTGCGACGACTATGGTTGCCTTTGTACTCGGTATTCAAATGGCGCTGGCAAACGGCACTCAGCTAGTATTGAGCCGCGCCGTGGGTTCTGGCATTACCGCTTCATTATCCAAAGCATTTTGGGCAGGTCTGTTCATCAACTTAGGTATCGCGACAATATTTTGGTTTCTGCTCACCTTTTTAGAACAGCCTTTAATTCAAGCCTTAACCGAAGATAAAGCCCTTTACTTAGAAATCAGCCACTACCTTGATATCTCAAAGTATCTCGTCATTTTCACAGCATTAACGCAAGTAATTATCGCCCTATTTAATGCATTAGGAAGAACCAAGATACCGTTTAAAGGGTATTTGATTGAATTGCCGATCAACGCTGGACTTTCTTATGGACTCATTCACGGCTTTTCAAATTTCGAAGGTATTGGTGTTCAAGGCGCCGCGCTAGGCAGTGTTATTGCTATCACCCTTCGCCTTGTGTATCTGGTTCTTTGCGTGTATCTAAGCTCGGCAATTTCACTCAAATTAGACGCCCAGCGATCTGAGTTCATGACAAACGTTCGTCGTCACTTTATCGAGATATTCCCTGTCGCAGCAAATGTAACCATGCTATTGATTGGCGCAACGATTTATCAGTTACTGTATTCGCAACTTAACATCAACGCGTATGTTGCGATTACTTTGGTGATGCCTTGGATCAGGGCTGTCTCTCAATTTATTACTGCTTGGGCTCACTCTTCCGCAATTACTATCAGCCAAGCGATTGGCTCTAAAAAGATGGATGACCTAGTCAAAAAAGTCGATACCAGTATTGATATTGCGGTCGTCATTTCTTTTGTGTGTGCAATCTTGTTCGCAGGATTAAGTCTGGTCATTGGTGACATTTACCCGAACTTGGATGAGTCTACCTATCAAGCATTGGCCGTTATCGCCCCACTCTACATCTTCTTGCCGATTGTCCGTGGCTACAACACGGTTCATGGGAATGTATTAAGAGCACTAGGAAAAACGACCGCAGTCTTCAAAATCAACTTTACTGGTCAATGGGTAATTTCAATTCCATTGTGTGCATTGATCATCTTTGGATTAGACGGTTCTATCTTTTGGGCTTTCGCTATCCAACCTTTTGAAGAAGTCGTTAAAGCTTTTCCATTCCGTCATTTGGCTCGAAAGTCTCTTAAAGAGTTTGATGCCGACAAAGCCAAAGAGTTGATGTATGACTAAACTCCGTATCGAGTTGCCGTCCTAAAATCTTCCTACGCTTTCTGAATACAACCTTGTCTTTTGACAAGGTTGTATTGTTTTAGCTGTACCTTTCATTGGTAGGCTTCAGCACACCCTCGTTGATACCAAGGTCACATTAATACCAAGGTCACATTAATACCAAGGTCATCTTAAAACTCATATAAAACAAAAAGACCACTCAACATTCGGTTAAGTGGTCTTCGAAAATATTCCTTAAGGACTGCGTCTAGCTAGCCTATTGGTTATGCTACGTGCTATTTACCGTTCAACTTAAGCGCTGAGAAAGTCACACTGTTGTAGTCGCCATTCTTTTTATCGACAGCGAAATCGCCAGTACCGCCACAACCAGGCCCCCATACAGGGTGAGAATCGCTCACGCTACATTGGCCGTATGCGCCCGCTTTGTAGTAAAAATCATCTTCAGCATAGCCCGTTGGTGAATCAAGTTCATCGATGCCCTTACTCAGGTCGATTTCATACTTAACGGTATCGTGACGCTCGGTTTCAAACGTTAGGTACATCATGGTGCCTTTCACTTCCACTTTGTAACTAAACTCTTCACCAAGAGCAATACCCGCTTCACCCGGCTCTGCAGGGTTTTCCCACGTGTTACCCCACACTGGATAAGCGATATCGGCACGGTTAGGATCTTTTTTCTCTAGGTTACGTTCATAGTTCCAGAATACTGAACCCATTTCTTGGTCAGGAAACTTCTTATAGAAGATCTTCAGCGGTTCATTACCATGCCCATAACCGGTTCCAGCTTTGATTAGCTCGTTGTGTTTTTTAGCATGAATCTGACCAACCACAACAGAATGAGCTGGGTATTTTTCTGGGAACTTAGCGTTAACTGAGACGTGATTCACTTTTAATGTCGCTTCTAATGTTCCGCCAACAGCACTGTATTCACTAGCCGCTGGGTGACTCGACAGTGCCCACTGGTTTCCTTTATCAGCCGTATCGATAGAGAAATCTGAGCCTCTTGGCATCTGGCGTAACTCAGAACGCGCATTCTTCGAGTTTTTCGTCGTAATCGCTTGGTTCTGCACTTCAAATACAAGGTTGCCGTCTTTATCAAGATGGAAGAAATCACTATGTGAGTTGCTCATCATAGCGACCCCTTCTATTTCATCAACGCGACCATCTTCATTAATATCTGAAGGTATGGTTATTTTCCAATTATGCATATCGAATTTATCGGCAGGTACGGGGTAAGAAACACCGTTATTTGCGAAAGTAACCATTGGCACAGTCGCTAATAACGCCACTGCTAATATGTTTTTCTTAAACATGACTCATCCTTTATTGTTAACAGATACTGAGTACACTCTCAGCACAGAAACTACTTTTGAACACGAATTAGTACTAAATATTTTCTCTTCGACTTAAATAAACCAACCAATAAATAGAATTTACATTTCGCCATCTTTTAACTTTTACCAAACATTTGGCGGTGGTTTATATCTATATCCCTCAACATGCCCCGTTATGTTTAAACCACAACAACTAGAACATCGATATGAAAGTGTGGGAATATTCTTATATTTGTATTATTTTAACACATACAACCAACTGAGCTTACAAGGTTTGTTAATATGAGAACTGAGTCATGATTGATTTGATTGGTAAGCCTTAAATTGAGATATTCATAACATTTAGCTATATAAATAGGCCATTAGTCGGAACTTTTGATAGATCTCACAGAAATCTACCCTGGGAATAAATACCATATTTGTCATACATTAATTTAATACCATATAAGGTATTGGTTTGTGAGTCAGGGGTACATTGGATGTATCCAAAATAAAAAAATAATAGTGAGACAAAGGTATGAATTCTGTTACAAAAATTGCTGCAGCTGTTGCATGTACTCTTTTAGCGGGCACAGCTGCTGGTGCATCTCTTGATTATCGTTACGAGTATCGTGCTGCGACGGATTATACAAAGACTAATGGTGATACGGCTCACGTAGACGCTCGCCATCAACACCGAGTTAAGCTAGGTGAAAGCTTTAAGCTGTCAGACAAGTGGAAGCACTCTACTGGTCTAGAACTTAAGTTCCACGGTGATGACTCTTACTATGATGAAGATTCAGGTTCTGTTAAATCAGCAAACAGCCAGAGTTTTTACGATGGCAATTGGTACATCTATGGTATGGAGATCGATAACACTGCGACATACAAAATAGACAATAATTGGTATCTACAAATGGGTATGCCTATTGCCTGGGATTGGGATGAGCCTAATGCTAACGATGGCGACTGGAAGATGAAAAAGGTTACGTTTAAACCTCAGTTCCGCGTTGGCTATAAAGCAGACATGGGTTTAACAACTGCTATTCGTTACCGTCATGAATATGCTGACTTCCGTAACCACACACAATTTGGCGACAAAGATTCTGAAACTGGCGAACGCTTAGAATCAGCTCAAAAATCTAAAGTTACACTGACGGGTTCTTACAAAATTGAATCTCTACCTAAGCTTGGCCTTTCTTACGAAGCAAACTATGTAAAATCTTTGGATAACGTACTTCTTTATAATAGTGATGACTGGGAATGGGATGCTGGCTTAAAAGTAAACTACAAGTTCGGTTCTTGGAAACCTTTTGCTGAAATCTGGTCTTCTGATATCAGTTCATCTTCAAAAGATCGTGAAGCTAAATACCGTGTTGGTATTGCTTATTCATTCTAATAATAAAAATAGTCAGGATATAAAATAGCCCTCTCCTCTTGTAATTTATTTGGGCATATTTTAATTACTTTATTTTAAATAATAGGATGTTCTAATCAGAATTAGCTTCATCCTAATAAATATTTAACGACTATTCATTATCTATTTCTTATGTGATTTACATATGGATTTAATATCATAAAGAGAATATTTTATGCAGATTTCTAAAGTCGCTACAGCTGTCGCTCTTTCGACAGGTTTATTATTCGGTTGTAACAGTGATGGTTTACCTATTCCGACGGATGGTTCTACCGATCCAGCAACACCAACTTCAGCATTATTAAATGGTTATTGGGAGTTTTCTGATACAGCAGCATTCTCAGCTGCCTACTCTTCATCGAGTAGTGATGATTTACCCAACGTCTATCGCTTTTCTGCAGATGGTGAAACACTTTATTACTACACTGACAATTCAGCGGATACCACACTTGGTGAATACGAACGATTTGAAACCACTTATGAAGAGACAATTGAAGATGAAACTTCAGGTCAAGTTGCGTTCACGCTATTCAATGATGACGGTACGGTAAGTTCTGTATCTGTAGATGGCGATTACTCCGCAGCTGACGGTGGTCTTGCTATTGGCGGTAACATTCCTGTTTCAGGTACCGACCACAGTGATAATACTGAAGTTACTGGCCCTGCAGACACCGCTGATGAAGCTTCAGGTGTGGATAACGCAGCTCAAATTTTAGATACATTAACGGATGACACAGGTGAACTAAGACTAAAGATCTTGAACACCAGCTCCACAGTTGGAAAAACAATCTCTTCGGGTAAATTGACGGTTGATTTGACTTATCAACTCAACCCTGACAGTGAACAGGTTGATGAAGGTCAGAACAACTCTTATATTTCGCTTTACTCAACAAATGATGAAGACGATAAAGTCAGCAACGCATATCATCATGGTGATATAGCAATTGGTGACGGTATTATTCAATATCGTGATGCTTCAGGCTCATTGACAGCAACAGGTGGCACTTTTGATGCAAACAGCACATTTGATGCGACTGTCGAGGTGGTTTGGACGCCAACGTCACACACGTTTACCATCAATGGCGAAACATACACTGGCGCAGTGTCTTCAGATCCAGGCAGCTTCAAAGAAGTTCAAGTTATCGCACTTCGTCTAGGCACAAACAGTGGCGTAACACCTTATGAGCTAATTGCTGACAACCTAAAAGTATACTCGCTTGACGAATCTTCTGGAGAGTATGTCGAAGAGTTCAAAGACAACTTTAACGACTACTCTGTGGGGTATGACTTAAACAATAGCCCTTATAACAGCAGCACTTCTGAAGCAACAGTTATTAGTTTAAGTGGCGATGATGGCAGTGGTGATGGTGACGGTGACGGTGACGGTGACGGTGACGGTGACGGAAATATTGCACAAGCGGATTTTGAATGGAACTTCTCAGATGTAGACGGCGGAACTGCACTTGGCAAAACTCTCACAACAAGTAAAAACGACAGTAACCCTAAACAGGTTGTAGATGGTGCTGCATCAACTGGTGGCGCTGTACATATTACTCAATCAACTGATAGTGGATCTTACGGTTATTACTACACGACAATGGACAGTTCCTCAGACCCACTAGCGTTTGAAGATGGTACGTACTCTATGGAAATCGTGTTTAGTGCTGATGACGTCAACTTTAACCCTGGCTTTAGCCAGGACCTGCAGCTATTGGAAAACACAGATAGCAATAAAGGATATAAGTTGATTATTGATAAGTCTTCATTAAAGCCTAAATTCCGCATATATGATGGCTCTGGTTCGACATCAGTGGAAGCAGAAACGGTCTTAACAAATGATACCTTCATGCATATCCTAGCGACGTTCAATAATGGCGAAGCCAAGCTATACATCAATGGTGTACTTGAGAAAGAAGCAACTGGTTTAACTTTTGTTCCTAATACTAAAGACGGCGATAAAGTCTATATTGGCGGTGGCTCTAACAGCTCTCAGAAAAACTTAGAGGGTGTAATTGATAATGCAGCGTTCTTTAACGATGTGTTAACTGCTGATGAAGTGGCTGCACGCGCAAACCAATTCGGTTTTAATGCAGAATAGTTAAATTCATAACTAAGTACTCTAGCCAGCAGCGTTTGTTGCTGGCTTTTTTGTAACTATAAAATCATGACAGTGAACAAAAGAGGTAAACCTCAAAATAACCTAGTGAATACTACTCTTCTTTCTGCCTTTATAAGACCAAAGTCACCTACTCCCATAAGCAACTGAGAATAATATTTTACATCTATCTCTTCTATTCGACCGTTCGTAAAGTCCTCTGAAGGTGACAACGAGACTCCTATGACCTGAGTTTCCACCAAGGACTCTGTACTCCCTGCAATAGCTACCAATCGCTAGTTACAACACATTGACCTTTAAGGTTCAAGAGGTCGATCGAAACGCCTACGGGAGGTATGCTCCTCAGCTTCATGGTCCAGAAGTGACTAAGCCAATATTTGGGGCTAATCATAAATTGATACCCCTTTTCTCACGTTAAGCTTTCTAGAATAAACTATCGAGGATAAACCCAAGGTTCGCTAAGGAAAGTAGAACAGGGAAATCTCAAAATAGGAATTGAGCTCACTGGTCAAAACGTTAGTTGGACGTTTAATGGTAACTGATAACTTCCACTCAACCAGCAGACACAAAAAAGCCTCCGAACTCTACGAGCTGGAGGCTATTGCGATAGCTTTAATATTAAGTGTTATTCGATTAGATTACTTTTGGTACTGATCGTGCGATACGTCTAGCTGGTAGAAAGTCGCTTGTGAGTAATCGTCTAGGTCGCCGCTGATGTTTTGATTGTAAACACCGGCTTTGAAGTACATGTACTTGCCGCCTGCGTCGTAGCCGCTGTTGCTCATATCAACTACTTGTACAACGTCGTCTTTACCTTCGCGCATTAAAGTAACTGTCATCGTGTTGCCTTTAACGTCAATGCGGTAGCTGAACACTTCGCCAAGTGCGATACCATCTTCACCTACTTCTGCCGTCATATCGCCTACGAGAGGGTAGAAGTCCTCTTTTGTTGCGTCTTGGCTTTCATGTGCGAAGTAAACCGCACCCGTTGCTTGGTTTGGCAATTTACGGTAGTACAAACGAATCGGCTCATCGTTTTGATCGTGAATCTGACCAATGATAAAGCGACCTACTTCGTTCGCATTACCTGTCGTTGTTGCGTGGTCGATTTTCAACGTCGCTTCTAGAACGCCGTCAATACCCGCCGCCGACTCTAGGTCAGACTCAGGTGCGCTTGAGAATACCCAGTTG
The DNA here is from genome assembly GCF_024347615.1 of Vibrio splendidus. Classification (NCBI taxonomy): domain Bacteria; kingdom Pseudomonadati; phylum Pseudomonadota; class Gammaproteobacteria; order Vibrionales; family Vibrionaceae; genus Vibrio; species Vibrio splendidus. Next base: position 2,269,853 of record NZ_AP025508.1, read on the forward strand.
TTCTTGTTAACACCTTTAGTGCTAATAGACTGATCACCACGACGCATCATTTCACGAAGCTCTGTACGTGCGTACTTAGTGTTTTTAGATGTACGTACACCTTTCACGTAAGCTTTGAATACTAGGCCGCCGTCATCAGCTGTGTAGAAGATTTCAGGGTGTTGGTAACCGTTTGCAAGGTTCCACTCAGAAACGTCATCAGGTTTGCCATTTTTGTCATGGTCAAATGGTTGAGATAGGTACCAATGCGTCATGTCAAAGTTTTCGCTCGGTGCGTTACCAGCAACAGGTGTCGCTGGCAGGCCTGTCGGAACTGGAAGTGCACTGCGAGTGTCACATTCAACGGTCGTCTCGCAAGGGTAAACCGCTGCTACGCCGAAGTTACCAGAGCGTAGATCTTTGCGCGCATCTTTACGTGCTTTTTCTGCCGCTTTCATTTCCGCGATAATCACGGCTTCTGCTGCTACCACGTCTGAAGTGATGATATGGCTAGCAGGACATGCGTTAATGCTACAGTTAACCGCCGCTAATCCCGTCACACTGTTCCAACCGTTTTTGGTGTTCCCGTGACCAACGTATCTTACGTAGCGTGCTTGCACTGCTGGCTCAAATTGGAAACGCTCTAGGCCGATCGCTTTACCTGAGCTTAGTTGGTTTTCTAGTACCGTTGTCCAGCTTTCGCCATCAACACTCACTTGGATATCAAATTTAGATTGGCGCTGATTACCTTTACTGAAAGATGCCTGAACCGCGTCAAACTCTTGTACTGAACCATAGTCTAGCGTTGCCCACTCGCCGTCACCCGCAGATGACCAACGTGTAGTTAGGTCTTGGTCAACGAGACGATCAGGTCCGTTACCATCATGGCTACTAGCGGTAACAGCAACTGGCGTTAGAAGCGCTTCACCAGTTTCTTTGTTATTTGGAAAATCAGCAGTAGGCGTGCTCGTGCTCGCACAACCAACCGCAAGTAGAATAGAAGAAGCGAGTAAAGTTTTTAGAGTAATTTGTTTCATATTTAATCCATTATTATAATACAAAGACAGCGTTCGTAAGTGAAAGCTAAATCAGCAAACACGAGCTATAAGGCGATTCACCTATCAGTATTTGCGATAACACGAAAATATTACGTAATCTTATAATACAAATAAAACACTTCGTTGGATAAATGAGACTAGGAACACTTTCCGATTTTTCCATACTTTAACTGGATCACATTTCCTATTGATAAAAGACAATATATAAGAATTTAGAATGCGAAATGAGCTAGCAAGGGCAGAACAAGCAAGCTGTAATCGTGTGTATTTTCATGGTTCGGGCAGAATATTTGTCCTTCCAAACACATCACTGTAAGTGTCCAAAAACAAAAAAGACCACATTGTAGGTATCAATATGGTCTTCTTCATTACCGACATGGCTAATCAAACATCAGACAACTCAGTTATGCTCTGCTCTTAGAGAACTAAAGCTCACATCAAACACCTCGCCGATGTAGTCGCTGTCCGGCTTAAACTGTGGATAGATGCCTGCTTTGAAATAGAAAGCAATGTCTGTCGATGTCCAATCTGCTGTTAACGAAACCGTGTCCCCATTTTTATCTGAGTAATCCTTTCCCCACGGGATTAGGTGAGAAACTGTATTAGTTCCATCTAAATCATGAGTCGCCAAGTAGATACCGTCTTGATTGGCTCGAATCGTATATCGCCACTCTTCACTTGCCGAATAAGTGCCTAACTCGACACTGAACGGGTCACAATGATTACAATCTTGGTTGTTGCGTTCAAAATCGGAGTTCAGTATCACTCTTACTGGCTTACTCTCGCCTTCCCATAACAGCTTCACCAATGCTTGATTGATCTTCCAACCATGGATTTGCCCAACTACCACTTTTGGATCTTGATTGTTAATGTTCGGGTAATCTTCAACTCGTAAGCTTGCGGTTAACTCGTGACTGGTAGCGTTCGTTCTGGTGTCGTCCAAATACCAACTAGTATCTTCATCGCTGGTGCTACAATCCGGTTGAGTACTACTTTGATACAACTCCCTTAACTCAGAGCGAATATAGCTAGAATTTTCGGTAGATGTGCCATAACCCATATCCGCTCTAAAGTGCATTCTTCCTTCATCGGTATTGAAATAAGAAAGGTCAATATCGCTGTCGTAGACGTCACTGTCGTTGGCGAGAAGGTCTTTGCTCGATTCGCAGCGCTCAGGTTCTAGTTCAGCCGCACTGTCACCCCCACTTCCATACCAAGTGTCTTTGCTCGCTGGAATCGTCAACTTCCAATCATTAATATCCCAATCGTTTGAGCCGTTGGTCTGTGTGGTGGTGTATCGCAGTGCCTGAAAATGAGCCGTGGCTTCGCCATTTTCAAATTGATTATAGATACCCGCTTTAAAATAACTCAGCAGATGCTGCCAGTAGGTGATGTCTTCGTCGACTTTAACTTCATCGTTCACTTTGATCGAAAGGGTGTTTTCATAAACAGAGAGATCAAACTTGGTGAAGCTATCGAGCTCCGCCTCTCCTAAATCATAACGATTATATGAAGTGGCGTAACAATCCGAAGAGTCAGCAGCGCTGCTACAGTCAATGGCATTATTTTTCATGATTGCCCAGTAGTGACCTGTGAGGCCATCTCGTTCTTGCTCCCAAACCACACGTAATAGTGGATGAGGGATATAACCCGTACCACTCTCGTCTGTACCTTTATTGTGGATCTGTAGCACGGTCACTTCATCGTGATCTGCGGGAGAACTCGCCATTACATGCTCAATATTAGGCAGACTTATTTCCGCATGTAGACTGCGTCTTACGCCTGCTTCATTGATATCGAAGTTTTCTCCTTCACGAACTTCAGAGCGCATCTTGTAGTTCGCCATTTTGAAGATAAGATTTTCCGTCTCTTCGTCAGCATAAAAATAATCACTGACATAACCATCGAAGTTACCATCTTTGACTTCAGAGGTTTTATTGCCCTCCTCTCCATTAGGATCAGACACCTGAAGATCTGAGCTGGAAAGGATGCTTTGATACTTGGCAATATCATAGGGAGCAACAACACCATAAGATGCTCCTGGGTTATTGGTATCAGAAGGGTCACTTGAGTCACCGGAACTGCTTCCACCGCAGCCATACGTAAACGAAGCGAGTACGACGACAAAGATTGGCTTATTCACATTTATCTCACTTATCCATAAGAGTAGAGTGATAATGTATATTTGTACTATTTTATGTCAATTATCTATTTATCAGAATGTGAGATGCGGCAAATGAAGTGAAATGAATGAGTATTGCGTAGAGTTAGACTCAAGAAAAACGCATAAAGGCCACTCTAAACTCGCAAGTTATTGAGTGGCTCTCAGATCAACAACTAAACTTAGTATGTTGATTTTTAAATATAAATATTAGAAAAGTTAAACCTTAAAGCTGCTCATCAAGTCACTAACGCTGCCGTTAAGTGTTTTGATTTCTGCTGATTCAATCAGCTGATCTTGGCTTAGCTTATTAAGCTCCTCAACAAAGCTTTCAATCTTATGCATGTTCTTAGCAATGCTCTGAATAAGGGCGTTTTGCTCAACAGACGAACCCGAAATGTCATTATTAAAACGACTTACTGTTTCCATCTGCTCGGTTAGCTTCGCCAACATGTTTACAGCTTGAACAACTTGAGCGCGAGTCAGTTCACAGTTACTTTTGGTCAACTCAATCGATTTAACCAAACCATCTGATTTAGATTGCAAGCCAGAGAGCGCTTCATCAATTTCAGAAGTACTGATTTGAGTTCGGTTGGCTAACGCACGGACTTCATCAGCAACCACCGCGAAACCTCGACCATGCTCACCCGCCCTTGCCGCCTCGATTGACGCATTCAATGCCAGCAAATTAGTTTGTTCCGCAATCCCGCCAATCACAGACACGATAGACTGGATGCTCTGCGTTTCATTGGCCATTGAGCGAATATCATCAGAGGTGGTGCAGACTTGCCTCTCAAGATCACTGATATAGGTTTCCGTCACCATGTTAATCTGTTTCGTCTCATCACTGAACACAGCCGCTTCTCTTGCTGCTTCTGCCGCCGACTGAGAACTCTTCTCGACTTCGTTTGATGCTTCAGACAAGCCGTTAATCGCAGAGACCACTTGAACCGTTTCATCAGTATGAACTTTCAATACATCGCTGGTTTCTTTGCAACCTTCCCTAATACTCAATACCTTGGTATCGAGATCCGAGTTCTTGAATTTGACGTCCTTAACCATCTCTTGTAAACCGATAATGAACAAGTTTATGTCTTTGGCGATATGCCCTAAGTCGTCATTCCCCTTCTCAGCAAGCCTTTGGGTCAAGTCTCCGTTACCTTGAGATAGGTCGTGGACGATTTTACGCAGTGAAACGATTGGGCGGTAAAAGCGATTTAGAAGCAAAATCATCAATATCACCGTGCCAAGCACACAAGCAACGATAAGGATGCGCGCACTCGACATCACGCCATTCAACTGATTGAGCGCGAGTTCAGGGTCAATACTGGAGATCATGAACCACTCTTTCTGGCTGCCAATATCCACTTTCTTGGCCATCAAGATTCTCTGGTTGCCATCAATCACACCCTCAATGAATTGATCAGGCTGTTCAATGGCACTATTGAGTTTCATCTGAGTGTCTGCAGAAGATATATTGCTTTGCGGAAGCACGTTTTCGATTGTTGAAGCGACCACCATCCCCGTCTCGTCGATGATAATGCCTTTGGCTTCGTAGATGCTGTCCAGCTGTTCAAGCTGCGTTTCCAAATCGTCAAAACGTATATCGGCCATGATGACACGATCTTGGTATGAGTACGTCACACCAATCATAGGCACTTGAGTACTCTTAGTGAAAAACAGGTCACTAAAAGATAAGCCTGATTTCAATTTGGCTTGTTGATACCAAGGTCGAGTGGTTGGATTGTACTTTTCTTTTATTCCAACACCGTTAGGGAAAGACTCTGAAGGGCGAGAGGTATAAGAACGGCCGTCGTCAAAACCCACCACAATCTTGTCAATGCCACCAAGCTTAGCCGCATAATGCATGAGTGCTTCATTCGGCACTTGGTATGGGGATTTCGTAAACTCTTGTGCAACAGAGTTAACGGTATCGATGGTGCGCTGAACGGTACTTTCTATTTGATTGATTTCTATCGTAAGCGAGTGATCAATCTCGTTATAAATCGTTTGGTTTACCTGTTCAGTGGCCAAGTTAAGCGTAAACCAGTTCGTAAATGCCAAAGCACTAGAACTGACGACCGCTACCATTAAAATCAATTTTCCTTTAAACCCTAGAGACAATTTTGAATTCATAAAACTCATCATCCATATCAACCTATGTCTATTATTTTCATCCGAATGAAATGGCCATTTTTTACATTTTCGAAGATACGGAAAGCGAAACTTGTTCATGCCGATCCATCGTCACAACCATCAATTTAATTAATATTGTATGCTTAATTAACCAGGCATTCTGTGAGCGATCTTGATATATTAAAACTGGCTAAAACCGCCCTGTGACATAGGTATCATTTATGAGTTTGGATTTTGTTCGAAGTTAAACATTGACGCATAACACATTCAAATAGATCGATTTTTAGATAATTTTCTCATCATTTCTCCGATAACATCTTTTCGAAAACTCTTCTTCTTTACCTCACCCCGCTGAGTGTAAAAATGAGTCTTAACTCACACTTCTACCAACTAATCATTCACTAAAGGCATTCAATCTTAAAATTTATTTGTAATACAATAAATCTTGTACTATGGTGTATTTGAATCATAACTTAAGTTCTTTCTGGATGCTTTTGTTCAATTCAAAGTGATAATTGAAGCAGCCGCTTTAAGGTCATTGAACGCGTTTAACGTAGAAACTGTCGGGGGATCTCGTTATTCGTTTTTTCACTTACTATTGCTCATTTGTTTGTCCAGACGGCTCGTCCGAACATGCCCATACAGTCACCAGCTGTGTGGGCTTTTTTTTACTTTCTTTTCAGGCCCGATACACGAGCGGTGTTAAGTCATCACCAACAATCCTGTAAGTGCACTGGTTTTAAGTTTGCGTAGAAAAGTAAGTGAACGAGTGGGTGCTAGAAGGCTTTGAATTTGCCGTTAGAAATAGATATAGATATAGATATAGAAAAAAATAGGAATTGAGGCAGTAACAGAGTTTTGATTAGGTGTAGCTGAGGAAGTAGAAGTAGAAGTAGAAGATTTTAACGAGGGAACAAAGGTTGGATATGGCAGATAAAAACGAACCTCGCTGAGGTATCGCCGCCTAAAAAGACAGGCAATACCCTAGCGAGGTCGTACGTCGATTACTTCTCTAGTTTAGCGAAGTAGTCGAAGATTACTGGTACGTCGTTGTTACCCATGCCAGCATCTACAGCAGCTTGTAGGCTTGTTGCAGTACCTTGAGCGATTAGAGACTCAGTACCTAGCTCTTCACAAAGAGCAAGGAAGTAACCAAGGTCTTTGTTTGCGTTAGCAACAGAGAAACCTAGCTTCTCTTCGCCGTCTACTGCGTAGAACTTACAGAATTGCATGAACGGAGAGTTAGATGGACCTGCAGACATGATGTCAAACAGTTGTTGGCCATCAACACCAGCGCGTTGAGCAACAGCGAAAGCTTGAGACATAGTCGCAACAGTTGTCATACCCATGAAGTTGTTTACAAGCTTAGTCACGTGACCAGAACCTAGAGCGCCTAGGTGGAATACGTTTTCGCCTTGCTCTTCAAGAACAGGTTTAACTTTGTTGAAAGTTTCCATGTCGCCAGCAGCCATGATGTTCAGAAGACCATCTTTAGCGTGTGCAGGAGTACGACCTAGAGGTGCGTCGATCATGCCCGCGCCTTTTTCAGCAAGAGCTGCGCCGATTTTCTTAGTAGAAGCAGGGATAGAAGTACCGAAGTCTACTAGTACTGCGCCTTCTTTGATGCCCGCTAGAACGCCGTCTTCGCCGTAAACGATTTTTTCAACAACAGCAGAAGTTGTCAGACAAAACTGAACGATGTCACTTGCAGCAGCTAGTTCTTTAGCAGAAGTGAATGCAGTTGCGTTGCCGCGATCTGTAACGCGAGCAACAGCTTCAGCGCTTAGATCCATTACGTTTACGTGGTAGCCGCGCTTTTGTAGGTTTTCAACCATGTTGCCGCCCATAAGGCCTAGGCCAATGAAACCGATTACAGGTTTAGTCATGTTCAAACTCCAAATATAGTATTGTATGATTATATGCTCATTATAATAACGACGTCTTTCTCGTTACGCAATAGTTTTAGGGCATTGATTTGATGGTTAGACGCAAGTTGTGACGGGGGTTCACTTTACGAGAAAATATGGGGCACGCTTTGTACTTACAGGAACTATTTGCCACTTTAAAAACTGTCTATTGATGAAATAACATACGTTAAATGTCATACGATTAGTAAGAACAAGCTACGCCTTTATCTATGTATAGTTCACTACTCCCTTACTCAGCCAGTGATTAGGCTGTTCACGGAAAAGTAAGTCATATCAGTTTTTAGGAAACAGGTGTTGCGCCCTACTCTTCTAACAAAGCGACACATGCGAGTCTCGTATACGACTCCTGCACATTTCATTCAGCATAGTGGCTAAGTACATGCCCGGTCTTTGTGTGTATCAGTGTCCAGATTTAGCCCTGGGCCACTGACTTGGCATCGAGAAGCTATTTATCTCTGACCAATTAAGTTTTCTTGCAACCTGATGGGTTTGCCACTTATCCAACTTAACTGACTTATCCAACTCCAACTTAATTGGCTAGCCAAACAAAAAAACTCCGAGCTTTCACTCGGAGTTTTTAATATCTAGCTTCTGTTACTTCAGCGAATTACAGTTCGATTGAAACCGTTTCACCGTCAACATTTAGCAGTAGCGTGTTGCCTTCAAGCTTGTGAGACACTTCAACTTGCTCGCCTTCGTTCTTATTAGGAACAAGAAGCGTCAGGATGTTGTGCTCTTTCGATGGCTTGAATTCCACTTCAACGTGACGGTGGATCTCAAGATCTTTGAACTCGTATGGGTCAACTTCGCCAAAACCTTCAACGTTCTTAACTGACGTGATGTTATCAGCAGACTCGTTGATGAAGTTTACGTCTAGGTGCGCAACTTCGCCACGGATAGTGAAAGACTTGTCTGCCACTTCGTTTGCGAAAGTTGTGTGCATTAGCCAAGTCATGTCTTTCTCTTCAGAAAGCGTTGCCTTGTCTTGCATTACGAAGACTTTACCTTGAACGAACCAGACTTTACGCTTGTAAGATTCGATTTCAGGAACGAAGTACTTGTAAGATGCCGTTGCATCACCTTCAACCATCTTCACATCAGATTCTGTGTCAAAGTCAGAGATAGTGCCGCCCGCTTCGATACAGAAGCGATCTTGGTGGTTTTCGTAGCCTGTGTTCTTGTTCTCGCCGTACTGACCTTTACCGCCAAATAGTGGAAGGTTTTTAGAGAACGTTTGACGACGCCATTTCGTGTGCATATCAACACCGAAACCACCGTAGTAACCTGTTACTGACGCTAGCGTTTCACCAAATGCGTGAAGCGTAAATGCGTTTTGGTCACCGTGAGAGTGGCTGATTGAGCCAAACGGAGAACATTTGAATACCATGTGAATATGGTTATCACGCTCAGTCATCTTGTTGTGGAATGCAGCCCAACCCGTGATTGGGAATACTTTCAACAATGGATCGTTCGATGGGGCTTTCTCTTCAGGTGCATCCCAAAGGAAGTTAAAACGAAGATCGTCATAACCGAAGTCCCACCAACCGAAGTTGTAGAATTTAGTGTGTGCTTCAGTATCACGGCCTTTCAGTTGGTTGTAGTACCAAACGTACTCAGGCTTCTGGTTAACACCTGCGTAATGCTTGATGTTGTAAGCCAGTTTTAGACCTGGGAAATCACCGATTGAAGACTGGTCACAGAAGCTCGCGCGCTTAGAGTGAACAGGCATGCAGTAAAGCGGGAAATCACCTGTGTTTTCGTAGAATGTTTTGTTAAACATGTCTACACCACAGTATGCTTTCAATAGGTCGAATGCTTCGCCTAGGAATGCAGTTTGCGTGTTCCAGTAATCAGGACCTTCAGCCCAACCGCCGTCTACACCGCCCCATGGTGGGTAATGTACTGCGTAGTATTCTAGCGCGTATGCAATGTACTCGCCTGCTTTCGGGTGATCGTGGTAAAGCGCGATACACGTTGGGATGATAGCAGAAGAGATAGAACGAACACCGTGGCTGTTTAGTGGGTTGTTCAATAGATCAACCGTCACTTTCAGGTGGTGCATGATTTCGTCTAGACGCTCAATCAAAGCATCTTGAACTTGCTGGCGTTCTTCATCTGTGAAGTAGCCGTGTAGCCAGTCGTAACCCCAAGCCATAGCAGCGATAACACGGAAAGCCGCTTCATCGTTATAGCCACGAGAAGTCACGCCTTCTGGATCGTACGTAGACAGTTTTAGAGTCCAAGCTTTTGCTTTCGCAATGAGCGCTTCGTCTTCTTTTACAACACCAGCAATCGCTAGGTTACGTGTCGCGTTCAGTGCCATTTGGCAATCAACGTACATTTGACGCCAATAAGGACGCCATAAAGAAGCTTTACCTACCGTCTCAGCTGGGTACGCTTGAGGCTCTTCGAAAGGAGCAGTCTCAAGGAACTTAACGGTAGAGTTGTTGTAGAAATCATCAAACATACAGTGAGCTTGATCAGCTTTCACTTTTGCTTTGAATTCTTCTAGCTGATCAGCTTGAACGAGAAGACGCGGACGTGCTTCGCTCAAGGTGTCTAGGAATGATAGGTCGAAGTCACGTGTTTGAACTTCGATAGGGAGTAGGTCTACAAGATTACCTGCTGAAGTATCGTTTTCCAGCTTCATCTTCCTGATTGCATCAAGAGATTTTTGGTCGCTCATTCTAACTCACTTATTTTTCAAGTTGATTGAAAGTAATTAGCAATAATATACGTCTTATTGTAGGACAATTGAATGTATTTCGATTCAATCGTACAATTTTTTACAGTTTTCGTGATTTAGGTCTGATGTTGTAAGGCTGACACGTTTACTCGCTTCGCCAAGCAAAAAATGCGACGCCCTTTCGAGTCGTCGCATTCTATCTAAGTGTTCGTTATATATTAGCTTTCAGTTACAACTTTAGCTTGCTTGCCGCCGTCATCGACCGCTTTCACAAGTAGAACACCGACACCACCAACTATCACACCACATAAGATGAAGACTAGGCGTCCCCACATTGGGTTAGTCAGAAGAGCCATCAGCATAATACCAACACCCGCTACTGCGATAAGCTTACCAAGCATTTGACGTTGTTTGTTATCCAACACTTTTTGCTCTGCCGATTCAGCTACTAATGGTGTATCTAAGTTGCCAAAGAACTTATCAACATCCGCTTGACGTTCTTTTGAGAGAGGCTTGTAGAACATCGTAGATAGTACGAAGAAGCCACCGGTTAGCGTGATGTGAGCAATGAGACCAATCGCAACTTTAACATCAGACCATTCACGTCCTGTTAGAGTATCAAGACCAAACGCCGCTGCTACCATCTCTGCGTCGATAACAAAACCAACCACATAAGATACGATACCACCAACAACTAGCGTACCCCAACCAGCCCAGTCCGGAGTCTTCTTGATGAAGAAACCAAGGAATGCAGGAATCGTCATAGGGAAACCGATTAACGCACCTACGTACATCATCGTATCAAACAGGCTCAAACCTTTAAGCGAGTTGATGAACTGTGCGATAAGGATAATAGCGAAGCCAAATACCGCTGAAGTAATTTTAGATACGGTTACTAGCTCTTTCTCTGATGCTTGACCTTTACGAACGATTGTTTCGTAGAAGTTCTTAACAAAAATACCTGAGTTACGGTTTAGACCTGAGTCCATTGAAGACATTGTCGCTGCAAACATCGCGGCAACTAGAAGACCAACCATACCTGCTGGCATGTACTCTTGTACGAAGTATAGGTAAGCAAAGTCACCCGCTTTTTTACCTGCATTCGGGTAAGCCGCGGATAAATCAACACCTTGGCCTGCAATGAACCAAGAAGGCATGAACCAAATAAACACACCACACAACATCAACACACAAGCAAGCAATGCAGCTTTCTTAGCATTCTTTGAATCTTTTGCTGCTAGGTAACGGTATGAGTTAAGCATGTTGTTCGTGATTGAGAACTGCTTAACGAAGATGAAGAATGCCCAAATCGTAAAGATGCTTAGGTAGTTGATGTTGTTGCCCCAAAGGAACGAACCACCATCTTGTACTGGGAAGTTGTTAACAATCTCACCAACACCGCCACCTTGAACAACCGCTACAACCGCACAAGTTACCGTTACCGCCATGATGATAACCATCTGCATGAAGTCAGATGCGTTTACCGCCCATGAACCACCCGTTACCGACATTGCCAATACCACTAGGCCAGTCACCCAGATAGTCATGTTCATGTCGAAACCGAAGATACCCGAAGCGATGATTGCCAATGCGTTTAACCAAACACCCGCAGATACCACTGAGTTCGGCATTGAAGACCAAGTGAATACTTGTTCGTTGGTCGCACCAAAACGCATACGAATCGCTTCGATTACCGTAACAACGCGAAGTTGACGGAATTTCGGCGCGAAGTACGCGTAGTTCATGAAGTAACCAAATGCGTTGGCTACGAAGATGACCGCTACAGCGAAACCATCGTTATACGCTTTACCTGCTGCACCGGTGAATGTCCATGCACTAAACTGGGTCATAAAGGCGGTTGCACCAACCATCCACCACAACATGTTACCGCCCCCGCGGAAGTAGTCACTAGTAGTACTTGTAAATGTTCTAAACATCCAACCTATCGCAATCAAGAATAGGAAATAAATGCCGACAATAATCGTGTTGAGTTCCATCGTGTATCCTTTGTCCGTTTTAATTTGTTATGAGGACTATAGGAAATTCGACTCTTTATTTGTAGTACAATAATCCAAATAAGTGATGGTGATCTTATTTTGATTGATTAAGTTAATTATATATATGACATAGGATGGAATATGGCTAATCCATTAAGGAAATTGTTAGAGTTTTAGGTAAAACCCAAAAGGTCAAACACTCAAAATAAATTAATAATTAAAAACAACAACTTAAAATAAAAGTAAGACTTTGCACACTTATTAACAAATACAACCAAACACATATAAACATAAAGACCTCAAAAATAATAAAAGAGAATCCGTGACCAAACCCACATCATTCATCACACAATAAACCAGTGTTTTTATCAAAATCGAGCGGGTAATATCATTAGAATTCAATTTAAATTTGTGTAGTGCTCTTATCTTTAGATCTAAATATAAATGGATGAGAAATCACCTCAATCGAATGACTATTTCAACCATTTCCTGATGAGTTAAGAGAGGAAATTTAAGATGCTGTCTCTGGGAGTGATAAAGAGAACGTGCAAAGAATAGAGGGTATTGAGCAACCCGAATAGCTAAAGAAAAATGGAAAAATAATTGAACCAAAACAGTGCAACACGCTTCCTAAAAACAAACAGATTAGCTCGCTAACATGTTCGTATGTCTCCCATTGTTTTATTGGGTGCTTATTATCACGCCAAAATTTTCGCCCATATGAATAAACAGAACGGTGACCATATGATGGTGAACTCATATCTAAAAAATCAGCCAAAATAAAACTGGGTCTTTGTGTATTTATATCCAGCTTAAAAAAAGACCAGAATCACACTATTTCCGAAACAATACGGTTAAAACAAGATCGAAGTCTAGTTAGAAGACTTCCGGTTGTGATCGCTCCGCGCTTCCAAGCTTTCGTTAATTGAAGAATTATTGTCATACAATATTCTATATACCTAACCAGACATAAGGACATGTGGCATGCGCTCAATGAAAGATATCACTCAAGACGCTATCGATATCGTTAAACCCTCTATCGACAAACTGTTTGAAAGAACCAATAGAAAAGAACTGCATATTGTCGTTATGAATCCACACCTCAAGCCTTGGGAAGCCTCTTTCGAAGACGCCATTCTTTATGAAGAGTCTTTAGGAACCCCTGATAACTGGACTATCAAGTTTGATCACCTTGCTCGTAAGAAAGCTCAGCAAGCATGGCGAGAATCGACAAGCAATCTAACACTTCATTCTCAACACCCATCTTCATTACGTGACGAAGACTTACTGTTTTATGGTTCGTTTGTTTACGGAAACGTGGTTGTTGCCTGCAGTGGCGTACAACAATGGTATGACATGCTGATCAGTGGCTGGATAGCGGTAGCTATTGAACAGCTAGCAATGCACGAATACCAAACAGAAAAAGCAGAAAACCCTACAAAAACATATCGCTAATAATTAGAAACAGAAGGAACTTACTATGAGTAAATTATTAAAATCCATCATGCTGGCAGCTGGCATACTTGTTTCGGCAACGTCGATTGCAGCAGACTACCCGAGCAAAAACATTCGCTTAGTTGTCCCATTTGGCGCGGGCGGCGGTACAGATGCAGTTGGCCGCACCCTTGCAAATAGTGCGAAAGACATTCTAGGACAAAACATTTCAATCATGAACCGTACGGGTGGTGCGGGCGCCGTAGGTATGAGCTTTGGTGCTCAGCAGCGCGCTGATGGTTACACGTTGACGGTAGTCACTCGTGAAATCGCTTCGCTCCCTCAAATGGGTTTGATGCGCCATACCGCAGACGATTTTAGACTCATTCGCTTAGTAAACCTCGACCCAGCGGTCGTATTAGTTGCAGCCGATAGCCCATACAACACCATTAATGATCTGATTAAAGAAGCCAAAGAAAAACCTGGTAGCGTGAAATTTGCTTCAACCGCTGCGCCAAACTTCTACTTAATGTCTCTTGAAAAAGACCAAGATATTAAACTCAACGCTATCCCTTATAACGGTGCATCTGAAGCGATTCCTGCAGTACTAGGCCACCACACAGACGTAACCATGGTGACACCGGGTGAAGCTATCGCTCAACTTCGTTCAGGCCAACTAAAAGCATTAGGTGTCATGTCAGAAGAACGTATTCAGTACATTCCCGATGTTCCTACTTTGAAAGAGCAAGGTATTGATGTAGTAACAGGAACATGGCGTGGTATCGGCGCTCCAAAAGATACGCCGGATGCAGTCATCGAGAAACTAGGTGCGGCATTTGATGAAGCAATGGCAAGTGAAGAGTTCAAGTCTTTCATGGCAAAAGGCGCAATGACTATCCACAATCTTGACGATAAAGCCTTCACTACGTTCGTTTCCGAAGATACAAAATCGCTTACTGAACTAATTCAATAACATTCATCCAGAGGCACAACGATCAGTTGTGCCTTTTTTATCGGTATGTACCTTTCCCTTGCTTTACTTTTTAGGGGTAAATTCTATGTCTAACGCCAACTTAAATCGGAATGTCGTTTTCCCTTCCATAATCATCATATTAAGCGCAATAGCACTCGCGTTGATTACTCAGTTTGATCGTCCGATGTATCAAGATGCAAGTGTTGATGCAAAATTCTTCCCAATGATGATTGTGATTGCTCAAATTGCTATCTGTATTGTTCTCATCGTTCAGCACAAACTCAAAGGTGTTCCAGAACAACAAGAAGCGATGATAAGCAAGATGTCTATCTTCGGCGTGGCCTTTCTTATTGGATACGCATTACTCATCAGTGTGGTTGGCTACCTTTACGCGAGTTTGATTGCCTTTATGTTCTACCTCGTTTACTTCAAAGTTAAGAAGCCAATCTACTACGTTGTCGCCGTTGTCTTTGTGTTTGCGGTTTACTATTTGTTTGGCGAGGTGTTCTACATCGCGCTTCCTGAAGCAACCTGGTCATAGGAGGTCATAATGTTTGAATATCTAATCGATGGTCTCGCAACCGCTGTGAGTTTTGCAGTGCTACCTGTCCTTGTTTTTGGTGTACTGGGCGGCGTAATTTTAGGCGCACTACCCGGTCTAACGGCGACGATGGGCGTTGCGATTCTCCTTCCGTTTACCTTTGGCATGGAACCGACGTCAGCCCTCGTGATGTTAATTGGTGTATACATTGGTGGCATTTACGGTGGTTCTATTGCCGCAATACTACTTAAAACACCAGGGACACCAGCGTCTGCAGCAAGTGTACTCGACGGCCACACCATGGCTGTGAGAGGGCAAGCAGCAAGAGCATTAAGTATCTCTGCAGTTGCTTCATTTATTGGCGGGTTACTCAGTACGATCGTCCTTATTGCCATTGCACCTAAACTGGCGACCTTTGCGTTGCGTTTTAATGCACCAGAGTACTTCGCACTTGCTCTGTTTGGTTTAACTATCATTGCGAGTGTTTCTTCGAACAACATCTTTAAAGGGTTACTTGCGGGTACGATTGGACTACTGGTTTCTACCGTTGGGCTCGACCCAATCAGCAGTGTGCCAAGGTTTACTTTTGACATCATGGATCTCTACAGCGGAATCAATGTCATCCCTGTTTTGATTGGTTTGTTTGCTCTATCTGAAGCATTAAACCAACTAGAGAAACTGTTCTCTGAAAAGAAAGTCGTCGCGCCGAAGTTTGACCACAAATTATTGAGCAAAGGCGACCTTAAAGAAATGCTACCAACCGCAATAAAAAGTGGTTTGATGGGAACAACCATCGGTTCTGTACCGGGTGCTGGTGCTGATATTTCGGCATTCGTTTGTTACAACGAAGCAAAACGTTCATCGAAAAATCCCGAAGAGTTTGGTAAAGGATCAGTACGAGGTCTAGCAGCAGCCGAATCTGGAAACAACGGTGTAACGGGTGGTTCGTTAGTTCCATTGTTAACACTTGGCGTTCCGGGGGATGCTGTGGCAGCGGTTCTTTTAGGCGCACTCATTGTTCAAGGTTTAACACCGGGGCCTCTGCTGTTTGCCCAAAACCCCGAAGTGGTTTATGGCGTATTCAGCTCGATGTTGGTTGCTAATCTTGTGATGCTAGTGATTGGTTTACTGGGTATTCGTTTCTTCTGCCGTATCATTGAAGTACCCAAGATCATCATGATCCCAATTATTGTCTTCTTGTCGATCGTTGGTGCTTACGCGATTAACAACTCGATGTTTGATGTGGGTATTGCGATCGGTTTTGGTCTATTGGGCTTTATCTTAACTAAACTGGACATTCCGTCTTCGCCAATTCTGCTTGCGATCATTTTAGGGCCAATGGCAGAAACAAATCTGAGGAAATCGCTGCTGATGTACGATGGCAGTTGGTCTTTCCTTTATGAGCGCCCTATTGCACTCGCGTTTATCGTGCTGGCTATATTCTCTGTTTATTCAACGTTAAAAATGAAGAAGAAACAGAAACAAAAGGAAACTGAACAATGTCCATAGTTGACTGCTTGTTCAAAGGATAGCGATTAAGGCATAGCATTTAGCTTATGACCTAAAACCTATAACGTTAAAAATCAAAGCCAGGGACCTACGCCTCTGGCTTTTTAGTACACAATAAACAATCAATTTATGTAAAAAACAGACAATAAAAAAGGCATGCACTTGGCATACCTTTTTAGATCGTTTATCAGAACGTGAAGCTGTTCATCTCTACTACGCTGTAGCCAAACGGTGGTTGGCATCTTGCAAGTGAACGGCAGAAGCAATTCTAGCCTTGTCACAATCACCGGCCATGATAGCTTCATAGATTCTGCGGTGTTCATTGATACATGTGCTTCCCTCTTCAGAAGAATGCACGATGAAGTTAACAAACATCGTAGTCAGAATATTACCGAACGGTAAATAGAAGTCGTTACCTGTCGCATTGAAGATCAAGCTATGGAAACGAGTATCAATATCTGTCCAACGTTCTTGGTCAAACACTTCAGCTTCATCCACTTCGACCATCTTTTGGAAGATCTCTGAAAGCTCGATACGTTGCTCAGCCGTCGCAAATTTTGCCGCCAGTGCACACGCTTCAGGTTCAATCGCACGGCGAAGACCTAAGAACTGTGAACAGAATTGGTCTACGTCGGTTAGACCGTCCATCCATTCAATCAGTTGAGGATCAAGGAAGTTCCAGTATGCGCGGTCGACTACACGAGTACCGATTTTCGGGCGGGACTCTAACAGACCTTTAGAGGTCAATAGTTTAACTGCTTCACGAAGTGCCGTTCGGCTGATACCAAACTGTTCACACAACGCCATTTCACCAGGAATAATAGAACCTTGTGGCAGTTCGCCAGACAAGATTCCACGAGCGATTTCACGAGCTACTTGCACGTGCAGGCTGCGCTTCGAGCCCGAAATTGAATTAAAAGTGGTAACCATAAGTTCACTTATTTTATATGTTATGTTTATGTATTATTTAAGGATCACTATAACAGTATTTCAACCTACAGCCAATTGAGTAAAATCCAAACGAATCACAGGCTATTAATTTACTCTCCTAATCAAACACTTAGAAAGTATCTAATTCTACTCTGCTAGAAACATTATGTTACACCATTCATAAATCCGTCATCAAAAAGCATCGGTTCTGTCATCCTCGATTCCTATACTTCCTTCCAACAAATCACTCAATTGGACTGACATAATGAAACCGACAAAAACAAATCTCACGCTTAAAAGCGCTATTACTGCTGCGCTGATTTTTTCTGGTTCTGCATTAGCGATGGATACGCGATACGAAGACCGCTCTGGTAACTTGGTTGCCGATGTACCCCAAGATGAATCACAATGGGTGGATCCAAATACGCTAATTTTTGCTTACACGCCAGTTGAAGATCCAGCAGTATACGCTGATGTGTGGAGCGAGTTTTTGAGCCACCTTGAAAAAACAACGGAAAAAACGGTTCGTTTCTTCCCTGTACAAAATAACGCAGCTCAAATTGAAGCAATGCGTTCAGGTCGTCTGCATATCGCAGGTTTCAACACTGGTTCAACGCCTCTAGCAGTTAACTGTGCTGGCTTTGCTCCATTCACAATGATGGCGGCTGAAGATGGCTCTTTCGGTTACGAAATGGAAATCATCACACACCCAGGCTCAGGCATCGAAAAGGTTGAAGACCTAAAAGGCAAAAACCTAGCATTCACATCGCAAACGTCAAACTCTGGTTTCAAAGCCCCTTCTGCGATTCTGGATGCTGAATACCAGCTTCAACCTGAGCGTGATTTCAAACCGGCTTTCTCTGGCGCTCACGACAACTCAATTTTGGGTGTGGCACACAAAGATTACGACGCAGCAGCCGTCGCTAACTCAGTATTGAACCGTATGCTTTCACGTGAAGTCGTGAAAGAAGGTCAAATCAAGAGTATCTACAAGTCACAAACCTTCCCAACAACGGCTTACGGCACAGCGCACAACCTAACACCAGAGCTTCAAGAGAAGATTCAAAAAGCCTTCTTCACTTTCGACTGGGAAGGCACCAAGCTCCAAGAAGAATTTGAGCGTAACGGTGAAGCGAAGTTCGTTCCGATCACATACCAAGAGCACTGGGAAGTGATCCGCACTATCGATACCGCTAATAAAGTGTCTTACACGTGTAGCTAAGTTCAACCGAACAAAAGCCAATCACACATTGATAAAACTAACTGCAGGCTTACGCGCCTGCAGTTACTCACTACTCTCAGCGGTTTGCTTCCGATTTCTGCCTCAGGCGAACTGTTAGTACACCGTCCTTATAGGAATTCTATGTCTACTCTTACCCTTAAAGGGCTTACCAAGCACTACTCCAGTTCTGATAAAGCTCTGACCAACGTTAGCTTATCGGTGAATGCCGGCGAAGTCGTTGGATTGATTGGCCCATCTGGTGCGGGTAAATCAACGCTGATTCGCTGTATTAACCGACTAACCGAGCCTACCAGCGGCGAAGTTATCTTCTCCAACACTAACCTAGAGACCTTGTCTAAGCGCCAACTGAGACATTCACGACGTGAAATTGGGATGATTTTCCAAGAGTACGCATTGATTGAGCGCTTAACGGTTATGGAGAATGTGCTTTCAGGGCGTTTGGGATACGTAAACTTCTGGCAAAGCTTTACTCGTCGTTTCCCAGAATCAGATATCCAAGCCGCTTATGCGCTACTCGACCGCGTTGGATTATTAGAGCACGCCAATAAAAGAGCCGATGCCCTATCAGGTGGCCAGCGCCAACGCGTAGGTATCGCACGTGCACTCGCTCAGAAACCAAAATTACTGTTGATAGATGAACCCACGGCCGCGCTCGATCCACGCACTGCCCGCCAGATCATGCGATTGATCAGCGAAATTTGTTCAGAACAACAACTCCCAGCCATCATCAATATTCACGATGTTCAGTTAGCGAAACAGTTTGTCGACCGTGTTGTCGGCCTAAATGCTGGCTGTGTGGTATTTGATGACAAACCAAACTTGCTCACCGAAGACGTACTCACACAGATCTACGGTGAAGAAGATTGGAGCCAACAAGCAGAAGAAGAGGAAGAGGATCTCATCATTATGAACCCTCGCTTGTCTGAGGCAACAGTATGACTCAACCATATCCAAATCAAGCTCAAACTCAAACTCAAACTCAAACTCAGCAACATTTAAATTCAGCACAACAAAATCCCAAACAATACCCGACACAATGGACAAAGCCGCCATTGATATCCAACTCATGGTTGCGTTGGAGTTTGATCATCATGGTTGCGGTTTACTTATACCTTGCGACTCAATCGGTACACGTCAACTGGACTCGAATTTACGAAGGCAGCGAACGCGGCTGGCAGTTCATTTTGGCTTTCATGAACCCAGATTTTGGCGGACGTTGGAACAACATCTCACAAGGTTTGATTGAGAGCTTAACCATGACGCTCACGTCAACCGTGGCAGGTGTCATTCTCTCGATCCCATTCGGATTAGGCGCAGCCAAAAACCTTGCCCCTACTCCCGTTTATCTATTCTGCCGTGCGTTTATTTCGATCGCTCGTAGCTTACAAGAGATCATCGTTGCGATTCTGTGTGTGGCTCTGTTTGGCTTTGGTACGTTTGCAGGTTTTGTCACGCTGACATTCGCAACCATCGGCTTTCTCGCGAAATTGTTTGCCGATGAAATTGAAGCCATCGACCCAGCACCACTCACCGCAATGCGCGCAACTGGCGCAAGTTGGTTACAACAAGTGAACTATGCGATTCAAGCGCAGGTAATGCCACGCTTTATCGGGCTTTCGATGTATCGACTCGACATCAACTTTCGTGAATCTGCTGTGATTGGCATTGTTGGCGCAGGGGGCATCGGCGCAACATTGAACACCGCCATGGACCGTTACGAATACAGTGCAGCGGCCGCTATACTATTGATTATTATCGTGATCGTGATGTTGTGTGAATACCTATCGACCATCATCCGCAAGCATGTGCAGTAAGGAGCGACCAATGAGCACGCTAAATGACACCTCTACAAGCTCCATGAATCGTACCCAATGGCAGCGTTACGACAGTAAACAGAGCCTAATGCTTTGGATTGGCTGGCTTTGCTTTGTTGCGCTAACGGTTTTTGCATGGCAAGTCATGAACAAGGACACGATTTGGTATTTTGTGACTGACTCACCGAATCAACTTGCTGATATCTCGTCACGTATGTGGCCACCAAGATGGAGCTATTTAGAGTCACTTTGGAGCCCTTTGTGGGACACCATTAACATCGCAACACTTGGCACACTGTTAGGAATCGTACTGGCATTTCCAGTTGCATTCTTAGCCGCACGCAACACAACGCCAAGTACAACGTTTATCAGGCCTATCGCACTGTTCATCATTGCGGCTAGTCGTTCAATCAACTCATTAATTTGGGCACTCCTGTTAGTGGCTATCATCGGCCCAGGGTTACTGGCCGGTATTATCGCGATTGCGCTACGCTCGATTGGCTTCGTAGCTAAGTTGATGTACGAAGCGATTGAAGAAGTAAACGTCACGCAGATGTCAGCGATTCAATCGACGGGGGCATCCCCACTACAAGTATTGAACTACGGCATTCTTCCGCAAGTGATGCCAAGTTTCATCGGCACGAGCTTGTTCCGTTGGGACATCAACATTCGAGAGTCTACCGTCTTAGGTTTGGTGGGCGCTGGCGGTATCGGCTTAAAACTGCAAGAATCGATGGCAATGCTGGCATGGCCTCAAGTGACTGTGATTTTCTGTGCGATTCTAGTGACAGTCATCTTCTCCGAATGGGTGGCAGCCAAAGCAAGAAAAGCCCTTATCTAAATACTAAAAACAACGTCAAATAGACGGTTAGCTAGTAATAAGATCAAAGCCTACTCACTGAGTAGGCTTTTTGTTTGTTAAGACTTTACAGACAAATTCACACTTAGAACCGCACTTCGTTAACGACAGTACCTACTCCTTCAATGGTGACACTCACTTGGTCTTTATCGGATAAAGCAAACGTTCTGCCCGGTGTGCCCATAAAAATAAGATCGCCCGGCTTGAGAGTAAAATAGTGACTCAAGTAGCTGACGACTTTTCGAGGCTTGTGAATCATGAAAGACGTATTTTCTTGCTGCACAACCTCGCCGTTAACGCGTGTGGTCAGTTGCACGTTGTTATAATCGACACCACGAACAATCGTATTACCAATTGGGCCAAAGCCATCGGATGCTTTCGCTCGTAACCATTGTAAATCCGTGCCTTGCCAGCTTCTCTCTGTAATATCGTTACCCACAGTGACACCAAAGATCGCTTGTTCCGCCTCTTCTTCACTGGCTCGGCTCAACTCTTTACCAATCACAACCACCAGCTCGCCTTCAAAATGAACGTTCTTCGCTTTCGGTGGCACTTGAATCACTTCGCCTGTGAGGGTTAAAGAAGAAGGAAGCTTAAGAAACATAGGTGGCGGCGCATCGGCAGGTGATGCTAGGTGACTAGCGAAGTTCATGCCGACCGCAAACACCTTTTCAGGCTTGGTAGGCAATAATACTTCGACTGACTCAAGAGGAATCGAGGTTTTTGCGACTGCATATTCACCGAAGATGTCACCACTGATTGGCAACACAGAGTCTTTATCTAACTTCCCATAGCTGATCTTATCTTGATATTGATAGCGCACGAACTCCTCAGTTTCGACGCTGCTATCAGACTCGTCATTTGCTAAAGCAGCGTTAGCAAAAACAAAGGTAGAACAAGACACCGCAAGTATTGATACCAACCCTTTCATTAACTTCATGGTTCACTCCCTAACCGTTTATTCCTATCAGTTACTGTAGTCTAAACACAAGTATGCATCGCTTATTCTCAGCGGATCAGGTTCTCTGTTTGTTCCTTTTCCTGTCTAGCAAACCGTTCGATTCTGTTTTCTACACGCATAAAAAAACCGAGCAACTCACAGTGAGTTACTCGGTTTGACTTATTCCCGATGTATTCAGTCGTTGTTGGTATCAACGAACGATTTGCAATCACGACTGAATTCAATGTGATGCTTCGTTCCCGCAAAGCACCACATCAATACATGCCATCGTTAAACGGCATGTATGTTAATCATTTACAGTTGAGCAAATGATCCTTCCCACGAGTATGTCTCACCCGCGAACTCAACAGTGTGAGTTGCTTGCTGCGTGTCTTCAGCTTGGTTTGAGATACCGTAGTGGTAAGTGTTGCTAGAAGTAGTCTGAATGCGAACAACAGTCCCGACACTGTTATGGCCCACAACAGATACTGATTTAACTAGACCACGAGCGCCTACAGAGGCTTCGATAGACTCGTTAAAATAACCATGCGTTTCTAGTACAGAAGCAAACACGTGGTTTTGACCAGACTGACGTAAGATGAACGCAGGCTCACTCTTAAGGTTGAAGTCTGGATCGTTAGCACCAGTGCGAGCAAAAATCACTTCACTGCCCGCATTCGCGCTGGTTACTAGGCTGTAGTAGCTGCTGTCATGTAGCCAGCTTACTAGAGAACCTTCTTCGTTCACTTTGCCTGAAGCAACGTTCCACAGATGTTGGTAACCGTTGTCTTCACCTAATGGCTTAAGCGTTTTTTCCATGTTGTAATCGAAGTCAGTACGGATGATCTGGCCAGAGTGGTGAACGGGCAGGTCGTACTGGTGCTCAGCGTCAGCTTCAATGCGGTATACATCGATCACTAGTGGCTTCTCGAACTCAGGAAGTTCAGCAAGAATCACGCTGCGTTGCATGTCTACGCCTGTGTAGTACTCAGAAATTGTGCCGCTCATGCCTTGTAGAGACTGGTCGTCTGCTACGAAGAAGTGCTTCTGACCAAACTTAGACTCAGCCAATGCTGTGTTGAAGTTGTTCTGCGTTTTCTGATCAACCGTTACCGTGTTGTGAGCAACCGTCTGCTTACAGTAAGACTTGTTCTCTGGGATGTAACGACCGCCAAACTTAGGCTCAACGTTTACCCAGCGACCGAAGCCGTAATCGTGCAGCACTTCGTGGCCACGGTTGAATACGCTTAGGTGCAGGCCATCGTAGTGACCGTGGTCTAGAGCAGAGTGGTACTGGTGATCAGAACCGTGTTGACCAAACCAGATCAACGCCATCGTGTCGTCATCTTGCTCGTCACGGTGACGAAGGATGCTTACGCCGCCTTTTTCGCCTTCAGGGCCGTCGGTTACAAACAGGCTACCCCAGTTGAATGCTTTGATGTCGTCTGCTGAATCAACCGCGTCAGACAATGTTTTACCTGAAGCATGAACCCAAACGTTTTGTTGGTGGTTAGCCATACCAAGCAGAGTTTCAGTCTGCTCGTAACGGTGGTAACACACAGACGTTGCCATGATAACGCCTTCATCGTTGATAGAGATTGTCTTCGATGAATCGTTCAGTGCTGGCAATGTACCGTCTGGGAATGCCGTTTTGAATACAGAGTAAGACGTTGTCTTGATCACTGAATCGTTGAATTCATAGATACCAACTTCAGGCTGACGACGTTCGATCGCCTCTGCAAACAGGTAGATTGGACGTAGCGAGAAACGGTGGTAGTAAGGACCTTCCATGTAGTAGCCGTCTGGCGAAAACAGTTGGTCAAGTTGCGCTAAGAAACCGCCGCTGACTTTGTCTAGTTTCAGGCCGTAAAGCGCTTTGTCTACAGACTCTTGATCGTTAATTGCGTAACCACAGATACCTACTGCAGCCACTGCCCATAAACCGTGGTTGTGTACGATATCGAAGTCGTGTGCGTAAGTCACAACGAACATTTCGATCATTTGCTTAAGAAGATCGTCTTCGATCAGACGCTTTTGCTCTTCAGAGATCGTGTGGTAGATGCAGCTGTACGCGCAAGAAGCGTAAAGCATCCACATGTTCTCGTTCAACGTTTGGTGGAACAGCTTACCCGGAGGGTTAGAGTCACGGCTTACGTTGCTTTCAAGTGTTGGGTACACCGTCGCGTACGCTGTTAGCATATCAACGATGTAATCTCGGTATTTTGTTTCCTCAGTGATAAGGAACAAACGACCTGCTAGATCCATATGGATGTAGTTTTGCTTGTGACGGTTGTGCTCGTAACCGCCGCCTTCACCGTGACCTGGTACTTCAATGCCAACTTCCGCCATGTAAGCGTCAGTTTGTTTAATGTCGCGAGTCAGTGCGTTACCTAATAGGCTATCCTTGCCAAGTTCTTTACGAAGTTCAGCTGCTTCATCAAAGTTAAGTAAAAGTGGTTGATAGCTCATTATTATTTCCCCTGCCCTGCAGTGCTAAGTTCTTCTGAATTCGTTTCTTGTAAAGTTGTCTCGACTGAGTAGAAGCCTTTCCAGCTGTATACTTTGCCGTTCAGTTCTACTTTGTGTTCAGTGTTGTCAGTCGCGCCAAGTTGGTTGCTGATCATCACTGTCACGTTTGATTTCTCTGTGGTGATCTCAACTACCGAACCGATATTCGTGTGAGCCACGACTTTGATGTCTTTCACAACACCACGTGCATTAACTGATTGCTCGAACTCTTCGTTAAAGTAACCGTGCGTTTCAACAACAGAAGCAAACAGTGTTGTTTCGCCCTTGCTGCGTAGAATGAACGCCGGCTCTGAACGTAGGTTAAAGCTTGGGTCGTTAGCGCCAGTGCGAGTAAAGATCACTTCAGCATTATCGTTAGACGTTGCACCTAGCCATGTGTAGTAGGTGTTGTTTTGTAGCCAGCTTACAGTTGCTGTGCCCTTCACTTCACCGCTTGCGACGTTCCATAGGTGTTGGTAACCGAAATCGTCACCTAGCGTGTTCAGCTCTTTGTTTGCTTGGTATTCAAAGTTAGTACGAACAATCTGACCTTGATATTGGTGTGAGTAATCGTATTGATGCTCGCCTTCGCCGCCCTTTTCAGAATCTAAACGGTAAAGGTCTAATAGTAGCGGAGATTCTATCTCTTCAAGGTTTAGCATGAACACGCTGCGTTGCATGTCAAAGCCTTGGTAGTGATCGTTAGCAAATGCACTCATGCCGTTGATTTGCTCATCTTCTACTTTAAAGAAGTGAGGTAAACCGTGTACAGCGTCTGCACGTTCAACGTCAAAGTTGTTCTGACATTTTTCATCAATCGTGACTGCGTTGTGAGCAATCGTTTGACGAGCGTAAGATTTGTTTTCGTCTAGGTAACGGCCGCCGAATTTTGGCTCCACGTTAACCCAACGACAGAAACCGTATTCACGTAGCACTTCTTGACCGCGGTTGAAGAAAGAAATACCCAGCGTATCAAAGTTGCCGTGACCCATGCCGTGCTGGCCGTAGTTCATAACAAGTTGAGAAACGTCGCCTTTCTTGTCCTGCATGCGGATAAAGCCTTGCGCGCCGTTGTGACCTTGAGGGCCTTCATTCAATTCAACACTTGGCCAGAAAGGCATACCGATTTCTTTCTCTGCAGAAGCGGCTTCGTATGCTTTAGATAGCTCAAGACCACATGGGTGCATCCATACTGCGTCTTGAATCTTCGCCATACCAAGAATGTTTTGGTCAACGCCGTTTTCAGATGAGTAATGTTTGCTGTAAACACTGACGGCAACCTGAACACCCATGTCTGTGATACCCATTGTACGAGAAGCATCATTCAGAGCCGGGAACTCACCGTTCGGGTAAGCCGTCGCAAGCATCGCTTGTACTGTGTTGCCAATCACGCCACCTTTGTAGTTATAGATATCTACTTCAGGCATGTGGCGGTGAATCACTTCAGCGAACACACACGTTGGGCGAATCGCATAACGGTGGTAGTAAGGGCCTTCCATGTAGTAACCAGAAGGTGCAAATAGCTGAGAAACTTGCGCTAGGAAACCGCCAGTATCGTTACGGTCGATGCCGTACACTGACATCTCAAGGTACTCGCGTTTGCCTAAAGCAAGACCACAGATACCGACAGCAGCAACAGCCCAAATGCCGTGGTTATGGATACGGTCAAAATCGTGTGCGTATTTAACCGTGAACATTTCTAGCATGGGTTCAAAAATGCGAGACTCAATGTTGTCACGCTGCTCTTGTGTCAGTGTCGAAGCAACACAAGAGTAAGCTAAGCTTGAGAACATTAACCAGCAGTGTTCGTTCAGGATTTGGTGGAACAAACGACCGGTAGGGTTGGTGTTTTTCTGTACGTGATAATCAAACGTTAGATATTTGTCTGCGTACTCTTCGAGTAATTCTGTAACAAAGTCAGCGTACTTTTGCTCTTTAGTGATCACGAACATGCGACCAGCTAGGTTCATGTACGTGTAATTTTGCTTGTGGCGGTTATGTTCGTAACCCCCAGCTTCACCATGACCTGGGACATCAATAGGTAAACGCATGAATGCTTCTAGATCTTTCGCGTTCGCTGCAATGGTTTTGCCCATTAAGCTAGAACGGCCCACTTCAAGATGAAGCTGCTCGATTTCTGCTTCAGTCAACAATACTGGTTTAGTCGTCATATTCTTTGTCACCCTCAATAAAGAGTTTATCTGCTTAAACTTTGATTAAATTTTCAAACTCCATATAAAGTAATACAATAAGAGCTTTAATTATACCTATTCGTTACCAAATGATGATTAGAGTCACACAATCAACCGTAAGTCATTGATAAAAATGACTAATGATAAATATCAGCCATTTATTAAGTTATTGATTTATTTACGCTATATAAAGTATCGCTTGATCAATATCACACAAATTTAGATATATTGTATTACAATTGAGCTCATTCCCTTATGATGGATCCAAGTTAAGTAACACTTAAAAGATTTAAACAGATTAGGAGATACACAATGAACTCTTTCTTTATCCTAGATGAAAACCCATGGGAAGAACTTGGTGGCGGCATTAAGCGTAAAATCGTTGCTTACACTGACGATCTTATGGCTGTACACCTGTGTTTTGATAAGGGCGCGATTGGCCATCCTCATACTCACGAAATTCACGACCAAATCGGTTATGTTGTTCGTGG
This sequence comes from Vibrio splendidus, assembly GCF_024347615.1. NCBI lineage: Bacteria > Pseudomonadati > Pseudomonadota > Gammaproteobacteria > Vibrionales > Vibrionaceae > Vibrio > Vibrio splendidus. The sequence goes on from NZ_AP025508.1 coordinate 2,297,232, forward strand.
TAGCTTCGAAGCTGAGATTGAAGGCGAAAAGAAAGTCCTTAAAGAAGGCGATGCTTACTTCGCTCGTAAACACATGATGCACGGTGCAGTTGCTCTAGAACAAGACAGCATCCTTCTTGATATCTTCAACCCTGCGCGTGAAGATTTCCTAAAATAATAACTGGCGCAACCTCAGTTGCTAAGGTAAGCATATGAAATCATTAAACATCGCGGTCATTGGCGAGTGCATGGTTGAGCTACAAAAGAAACAAGACGGGCTTAAGCAAAGTTTTGGTGGCGATACGCTGAATACTGCACTTTACTTGTCACGCTTAACAAAAGAGCAAGATATCAACACGAGCTACGTAACTGCACTCGGCACTGACCCATTCAGTACCGACATGTTAAAAAATTGGCAAGCGGAAGGTATCGACACGAGCTTAATAGCTCAGCTGGATCACAAACAACCAGGGCTTTACTACATCGAGACCGATGAAACTGGTGAACGCAGTTTCCACTACTGGCGTAGTGATGCTGCAGCGAAGTTCATGTTTGATCAGGAAGACACGCCTGCTCTTCTTGATAAGCTGTTCTCTTTTGACGCGGTTTACTTAAGTGGAATTACGCTGGCAATCTTGACAGAAAATGGTCGCACGCAGCTATTCAACTTCTTAGACAAATTCAAAGCTCAAGGCGGCCAAGTATTCTTCGACAATAACTACCGACCTAAACTTTGGGAAAGCCAACAAGAAGCGATTTCTTGGTACTTGAAAATGCTTAAGTACACAGATACGGCTCTGCTGACGTTTGATGATGAGCAAGAGCTATACGGCGACGAAAGCATTGAACAATGTATTACACGTACGTCTGAGTCTGGTGTGAAAGAGATCGTCATTAAACGTGGCGCGAAAGACTGCTTAGTGGTTGAAAGCCAAAGCGCTCAATACGTTGCACCCAACCCTGTAGACAACATCGTTGATACGACTGCCGCTGGCGACTCGTTCAGTGCAGGCTTCTTGGCCAAGCGCTTGAGCGGCGGTAGTGCTCGTGATGCTGCATTTGCAGGTCATATTGTGGCAGGAACCGTGATTCAGCATCCAGGTGCTATCATTCCTCTAGAAGCGACGCCTGATCTGTCTCTATAATTACGCACTTTAACTATTAATCAAGGGTTTGCTTAGTTTAAAGCAGGCCCACATTTAACGTGAGAAAGAATTCATGACGACATTAAATGAACAACTAGCAAACCTAAAAGTAATTCCTGTAATCGCGATCAACCGTGCTGAAGACGCTATCCCTCTAGGTAAAGCGTTGGTTGAAAATGGCATGCCATGTGCAGAAATTACACTACGTACAGAATGTGCAATCGAAGCGATTCGCATCATGCGTAAAGAATTCCCAGGCATGCTAATCGGTTCAGGTACTGTACTGACTAACGAGCAAGTTGACGCATCTATCGAAGCTGGTGTTGATTTCATCGTAAGCCCAGGTTTTAACCCGCGTACTGTTCAATACTGTATCGACAAAGGTGTTGCAATCGTACCGGGCGTTAACAACCCAAGCCTAGTTGAGCAAGCAATGGAAATGGGTCTTCGCACGTTGAAGTTCTTCCCTGCTGAGCCTTCCGGCGGTACTGGTATGCTTAAAGCACTAACAGCAGTTTACCCTGTTAAATTCATGCCTACTGGCGGCGTAAGCTTGAAGAATGTAGATGAATACCTATCGATCCCTTCTGTTCTTGCGTGTGGCGGTACTTGGATGGTTCCAACTAACCTTATCGATGAAGGTAAGTGGGACGAACTAGGCAAGCTTGTTCGTGACGCAGTTGATCACGTTAACGCTTAATCTGTTTTAGATTTCGTGATAAAGCCTCACTTCGGTGGGGCTTTTTGTTATCTGGCGTTTATTGCGCTGACTAACCGTAAAACACGCTCAATCAACGTTCTGTTTCCCCATACCCTATCGCCGTTCTCCCTATGGCCTCGTACAGCTCCGTGACTAAGACAGGCAAGAACGAGTGATGTAAGGCTTTCAAGCAACCTCAGTATGCATCTAGCGAAGCGTTACTGGTGCTACCTACCGCTTATCCAGCTCCTTATCCATCCCTTATCCGACAATATTCCTTTTTAATACTTCGTCAAACATCTCTCATAGCATGCACTGAAGACCACAATAGACAAAGTGAGCCGAAAGTGTGTCCCGTCGTCCAGTTTAACGCCCACTCAGTGACAAAAATTCCAAATACGCACCTCTCTAGCACGAAAAAATGAATAAATAACATGGAAAGGCTACAGAACCGCAGACAAACACAAAATAGCGAGGTGAAAACAATGAGCTACACTTGAAATCCTAATACAAGAATTTCCAGAATAGAGTTCCAAATTAACGTAAATGGCGTCGCACAACACACCAATTTGTAGCACATTTGTTACGGTTATAATTAAAATCTTATAGATAAAGTAAAGTAAGCGCTTTTGCTTATATTGTAATACATATAAACATTTAACCCTCATTTTATTTTATATCTAAAACAAAATACACAACCAATTAAAACCAATTAAAACAATGGCTTGATTAGTAATTTGCCAATAGCTAAAAAATCAATGCGACCTAGATCATACTAAAGACATATTGTAGTACAAATAAACCTTTGAACGCGTTAATCTAAGCCCAGTTAATTATGATATTTAAAAGGCTGAAAAGATGACTATCGATACTTTTGTTGTTCTCGCCTACTTCTTCTTTTTAATCGCTATTGGTTGGATGTTCCGTAAGTTCACCACGTCGACTAGTGATTACTTCAGAGGGGGCGGCAAAATGTTGTGGTGGATGGTTGGTGCAACCGCCTTCATGACACAGTTTTCAGCATGGACGTTTACAGGTGCCGCAGGACGCGCGTTCAATGACGGTTTCGTTATTGTAATCCTATTCTTAGCCAATGCTTTTGGCTACTTCATGAACTATATGTACTTCGCTCCAAAGTTCCGCCAACTTCGTGTGGTAACGGCGATCGAAGCTATTCGTCAGCGCTTTGGTAAAACGTCTGAACAGTTCTTCACATGGGCAGGTATGCCTGACAGCCTTATCTCTGCGGGTATCTGGCTAAATGGTCTAGCTATCTTCGTAGCAGCGGTATTCAACATCCCAATGGAAGCAACCATTGTGGTAACGGGTATGGTTCTAGTATTGATGGCAGTAACAGGCGGCTCTTGGGCGGTTGTTGCTTCTGACTTCATGCAAATGCTTGTTATCATGGCGGTTACGATTACTTGTGCGGTTGCAGCTTACTTCCACGGTGATGGCCTAACTAACATCGTTGCAAACTTCGACGGCGACTTCATGTTAGGTAATAACCTTAACTACATGAGCATCTTCGTACTTTGGGTTGTGTTCATTTTCGTGAAGCAGTTCGGTGTAATGAACAACAGCATCAATGCTTACCGTTACCTATGTGCAAAAGACAGTGAAAACGCACGTAAAGCGGCAGGCCTAGCATGTATCCTTATGGTTGTTGGCCCACTAATCTGGTTCCTACCACCTTGGTACGTAAGTGCATTCATGCCTGATTTCGCATTGGAGTACGCTTCAATGGGTGATAAAGCGGGAGATGCAGCTTACCTAGCATTCGTACAGAACGTAATGCCTGCAGGTATGGTTGGTCTTCTTATGTCAGCAATGTTCGCTGCAACAATGTCTTCTATGGATTCAGGTCTGAACCGTAACGCTGGCATCTTTGTAATGAACTTCTACAGCCCTATTCTTCGCCAAAACGCGACTCAGAAAGAGCTGGTTATTGTCAGTAAGCTAACCACTATCATGATGGGTATTATCATCATCGCGATTGGCTTGTTCATTAACTCTCTACGTCACTTGAGCTTGTTCGATATCGTAATGAACGTAGGTGCGTTAATTGGCTTCCCAATGCTTATCCCTGTACTACTTGGTATGTGGATTCGTAAGACGCCTGACTGGGCTGGTTGGTCTACGCTAATCGTTGGTGGCTTCGTTTCTTACATCTTCGGTATCTCGCTTCAAGCAGAAGACATCGAGCACCTATTCGGTATGGAAACAGCGCTTACTGGCCGTGAATGGAGCGACTTAAAAGTAGGTCTTAGCTTAGCTGCTCACGTAGTGTTTACTGGTGGTTACTTCATCCTAACTTCTCGCTTCTACAAAGGCCTATCGCCTGAACGTGAGAAAGAAGTTGACCAACTATTCACTAACTGGAACACGCCGCTAGTAGCGGAAGGTGAAGAGCAACAAAACCTAGATACTAAACAGCGTTCAATGCTTGGTAAGCTTATCAGCACAGCAGGTTTCGGTATCCTAGCAATGGCTCTGATTCCAAACGAACCAACAGGACGCTTGTTGTTCCTACTATGTGGTTCGATGGTGCTCACCGTTGGTATCCTACTGGTTAACGCATCTAAAGCTCCAGCTAAGATGAACAACGAGTCTGTTGCTAAATAGCTAAGCAGCTAAGCAGCTAAGCAGCTAAGCAGCTAACAAGTTAAACCAAAATGAAGCCCATGTTATTCGATAACATGGGCTTTTTGTTTGTCTACGGTTTATCAAAATGGAATATGAAACACATCTTTATCAATGTTCACAAATCAATAGAGTTACCTATCTCCTACCCTCGTTTTATCTTCTTTTCCAACCTTTCCAATGGTTTGATCTCTTTTTCTGATTGTTTCTGTTACTTTGAATAACAACACAAACACAACAGATAATTACAATGAAAAAAACATCACTATTACTTGCTTCCATTACTCTGGCACTTTCTGGTGTAGTGCAAGCCGACCAGCTAGAAGACATCCAAAAATCAGGCACACTTCGCGTTGGCACCACAGGCGACTACAAACCTTTTTCTTACTTCGACGGCAAAACCTACTCTGGTTATGACATTGACGTAGCTAAGCATGTTGCAGAGCAGTTAGGCGTTGAATTACAGATTGTTCGTACCACATGGAAAGATCTGCTAACCGACCTAGACAGCGATAAATACGACATCGCGATGGGCGGTATCACACGTAAAATGCAGCGCCAGTTAAACGCTGAACAAACTCAAGGCTACATGACCTTTGGTAAGTGTTTTCTAGTCGCGAAAGGCAAAGTTGGACAATACGACAGCATTGAAAAAGTGAACCTTTCTTCTGTGCGTGTTGGCGTTAATATCGGCGGGACTAACGAGATTTTTGCGGATGCTAACTTGCAAGACGCGAGCTTTACACGTTACGAGAACAACCTAGACGTTCCGCAAGCCGTTGCGGAAGGTAAAGTTGATGTAATGGTGACAGAAACTCCTGAAGGTCTGTTCTATCAAGTGACGGACGAGCGCCTTGAAGCGGCTCGTTGTGAGACACCATTTACCAACAGTCAATTCGGTTACTTGATTCCTAAAGGTGAACAACGTTTATTGAACACAGTGAACTTCATTATGGATGAGATGAAATTGAAAGGCGTTGAAGAAGAGTTCCTGATTCACAACTCTCTTAAGTAACTCTTTACGATTTATACAGTGACAAAAAAGAGGCCAGCAATGCTGGCCTCTTTCGTTATGGTTAAATGGTCCGCTTTTAGTTTAATCGTTAGATTCTAATAGCTAGCCTCCAATTAGGCGTTAACCGTGAGTGATGACATTTTGTTGCACTAACGCATCCAGAATGTCTGACGGCATGGTGCCACTTAAGGTTAGTTGTGGCGCAAGGTCTTCAACCACAATCACCTGTTCTGTGGTCCCTAAACCATCAGGATTGATCGTTAGTTCAATATCATCCCCTTCCACTTTCGCGTCTATCTGTTGTAGCAATGCAGACATGTCTGGAGATGTATTCTTCAACTCAGGTAATACTTCTCGTAGGTCGATTTGGTCTCCTTCAGACAGGCTGAAATCGGTAATGGTGTCTTCAACGCCATCTTCGATATTGAGCCATACAAACGAATCCATACCATTGCCACCAGTTAGAATATCGGAACCGCCGCCACCAATGAGTGTGTCGTTACCGTCACCGCCAACCAACGTATCGTCACCCGCTCCACCTACAAGTCGGTCATTTCCAGTTCCGCCAGTGAGGGTGGTATCAAAGTTACTCGCTAAAAGTTGCACATCGTCTGTTTCAGAAGACAGATCGAGATCTATTGGATTGGCAACAATATTGAGATTCAGATCGATGTTTTGAGATATCGCGATATCGTTGTTATCCGCCTCTTCAGATACCGCCTCAACTTTCAAGGTGTAATTACCCGGGGTTAACGGCTTACCTAATGATGACTGCTCGACGAGTCTGAGACTATCGATCGCATCAGCGGTCGCTATCCAAGTATCACCCACCAACGAAACCGTACCCACATCACTGGTTACATCAACACCATCCGGAACATCACTAATCTTCAACGTTAACTCTTCAGTAATGTCCGTCAATGCAGCGACAATTCCAACTAAAGCGACTCCACTATTAGCGACCACAGATGAGCTGGTCGTAATATTTCTCACATAGTTAAATGCCGGATCAATAGACAAGGTTGGCGCATTTGCCACTGGCGTAACCGCGATGTTGTAAACCACAGGTGCTGTCTCTATCGCAATACCAGAAGGGTTTCCGCTGTCTTTGGCGATTACTTCTAAGCCAATGCTATTGGTTGGAGACAAGCTCGCATCGAGGTAGACACCGTTTGGACTGGTTGGCGTATCAATCAGCGCATTCAGGTCACTCAAAGTACCAACTAAGATAACCGAACCAGTGTTGTTGCCGTTGACCATCACTGTCGTCACTGCCGGAAGTGATACGTTCAATGTACCGTAATCCACCGTCAGCGTGACTGTCATGAGATCATCGGAAAATGTATCAACATAATCAGGGTCACTGACATTGATACCGCTCAATAGCTGACCTGCATCCTCGTCAATAACCGTAGTGACACTGTCACCATTAACAACAGGTGTATCGTTCACTCCATCGACAATCGCGGTGATCTCCGCAGTATCGGTTAGGAAATCATTGGCACCGTTGGTAGTACCATCATCTTCGACGGTGTAGGTGAACTTAACGTTACCGCTGTATTCATCAGCCGCCGTAAATATCCAGAACGGGCCAGTAATCATAGCGTCATCAGCACCACCTACGTTCTCAAAGCGCTGTAACTGACCTTGGCCTTCATCGAGCACCAGATTGGTCACGGTAATCGTGTCGTTTTCCGGATCGCTCGTAGCAGCAATTAAGTCTTCCTCTTTGATGATCAACTGACCTTCTTCAAGGATGTTACCTAAGTCGATATCCGTTGCCACTGGCTGATCATTCACTTCCGTTACCACAACACTGATTTCGCCGGTATCTGTTAAGAAATCATCAGCGCCATTGGTTGTGCCATCGTCCTCAACGGTATAAGTGAACTTAACATCACCGCTGTACTCGTTGGCGGCGGTAAATACCCAGTATGGGCCAGTGATCGTCGCATCATCAGCACCGCCCACGTTCTCAAAGCGCTGTAATTGCCCCTGACCTTGATCGAGCACCAAACTGTTCACGGTAATCGTGTCGTTTTCCGGATCAGTGGTTGCTGAAATCAGATCTTCCTCTTTAATGATCAGCTGACCTTCTTCGAGCATGGTGCCCAAATCAATGTCCGATGCCACTGGCTGGTCATTAACTTCAGTGACCACAAGGCTAATTTCAGCATTATCCGTTAAGAAATCATCCGCACCGTTGGTGGTACCGTCATCAATGATGTCGTAATTGAACTTCACATCGCCATTGAAATCATTGGCTGCAATGAATATCCAGAATGGCCCCGTAATCGCCGCGTCATCAGAACCACCAGCATTTTCATAGCGTGTAAGTTGACCTTGCCCTTGAGTAAGAGTCACACCGGTTACTGTGAGATTATGGTTTTCTAGATCAGAGCTGGCTGCAATCAAGTCACTTTCAACAATCACAATTTGACCGTCTTCCGCAATCGAGCCTAAATCGACATCAGTAGCCACCGGAGCGTCATTCACTTCCGTCACCTTAATGGTGAACGTAGTTTGATTGGTTTGAGCGGTATTCGGATCACCCGCGTCAATCAGACCATTGTTGCCACCGTCGTCGAGCGTTGCATTGATTGTGACTAAACCATTCTGGTTGAGGTAGTTCTGGTCTGGATCTGGCTTGAAGGCCACAGCCCCATTGGTCAACGCGGTATTGATGTCAGCTTCTTTACCGGTAATCACCAACGAACCATCAGGCTGCAATACAAACGTCACGTCAGGTGAGCTCGTAAACTCAAATACACCTTGCGCTCCTGGCAGTGTTTGATCCACTTGTAACGTCAGAACATACGGCGCATCCGGGTTATCAAAGTTAGCGTCAACATCGTAGATACTGAAGTTGTCGATAGCGATGCTAATATCTTCCGGCGTTTCAATATTGGTCACATTCACAAACGTCGGTTGATCGTTGATAGGATCAATCACTAAATCAACATCGAAGCTGGTTGGCGTACCTAAGTATTCGGTGTTGTCAGCGTCTGTATCCACTGAGCGAACCGTAATTTGCAACGGCCCATTGATACCAAGCGCATTGCCCGCATCGCTGTTGTGTTCACCCGAATTAAATACGATCTTATCTAACGACTGAGCAGGAACATCAAGTGTCCAAAGCTGAGTTGCCGGATCGTAGCTAGCCAATGTCGTGCCATCTGGATAGAAAATAGAAGCATCTTGAGGCACACCCGCCACTTCAACTCGAAGTGTTTCAGGAGCATTTTCAGTAAACGTCCCACTTCCTGTTGCAGACAGTTCTTTGTCCAAAATCGTCGCGTTGATTTCGATATCAATATTTTGGCCTTCATTGCCTGTCACAGAGTCGGTCGGGTTAGTATCGACATCATCACCAACAGGTACCACATGCAGTTTGAAGCTTGGCAAGTTTGCCGCCGCAGTAGGCACACCCAACAAAGATTCTTGAGTGAAGACTTCAACGCCAAACTCGGCTGTACCACTGAAGTTTTTCGGCGGTAAAATCGACAGCTCACTCAGGTCGAATGACAGTCCTGATGCTTGAGGCAGTTGAACACTCCATTCTCCACCACCGTTGTTCTTCACTGTGTAAGTTGAGGCAGCATCTGCACTCATTAAGAAGCCATCTGGTACACCCGTGAACTTAATCGAAACGAACTGCTCTGAGCCATCAAGGTCAGTCAATGCGATCGATACTGGGCCCGTACCTGACAAGGAAATGAGCTGGTCTTCGTTACCAGTAATCTCGATAACATCCGGATCACTGCCCGGCCCTGTGACAGACACGTCATCCACCACTGGAACGACTTCAAAGCTGACACTTGTAGAGAAGGTATCGGAGTCTGTTGCCGTACCCACAGGAGAAGCAGGATCATTATAGGTTGCTGTATCTGTAACGGTACCGCTGACATTAACTTGCACTTGATTAATATCATTACCCGTTGGGTAATTTTCGATTGCCCTAAAGAGCACATTATCGAGTGCACCTGCCGCAATTTCAGCCTGATTAAACGTCACAGACGTACCTAATGAAGTACCCGTATTGTCATAAAATGCGCCTATAGAAGGATCGTCCAACGTCAAGGTAATCGAAGTAAACTCTTCTTGACCGCCTTCGACGCCTGATACTTGATCCGAAATAGTCGAATTGAAGTCGAGTTGAATATAGGTGTCTTCGTAACCCACCGGATCTTGTCCGGCTTGGCCATCGTTATCGACAGGATTAAAGGCATCATCAAGAGAACCCACGACATTCACCTCAATCGTTGGATCCGTCTCCGCATCCGGTGCGACTTTGATGATAACTTCGGTCACTAAGGTCTTCTCATCGCCAGATTGTGTATCTTTGGTTACAATTGTGATGGGTAACCTAAAGTCGCCAGAATAGTCCGCTGGTAGGTTCAGTAACAGCCCAGAAAAGTCCGTTGAAACGCCTTGGTCGACTGTCGTCTCAAAGACATACTTTCCATTAACGAAATCGATTTCACTGCTTCCCGACAAACTAATTGGGAATGTGCCTCCTGGATTAATAGTAACTGAGTCATCAATAATGATGGTCACTTGGTCTGTTGAAGCATCTTCGCCAGAGAAAGTGATCAAACTATTTAGTGCAGCTCCTAAGTCTAGCTGTGTATCTTCTATAGCATCGACAACGCTATCTGGTGTCATCGTAATATCTGCAGCCACCTCATTCCCGCCAACAAGCACTTGAGGGAACGATAGATTAACTTCGCCTTCCCTTTGAACCGCTGGGGATGACTCAATTTCAACACCATCACCGCGATCAACTACTGTACTAAAGATGGTCATCTTGATGTCATTGAAAACGCCAGCGGTGCCTGATACAGGAGGAAAAGCAAGACCGTTCGGTGCACTGATGCTAAACAGATCTTCATTGGTTACAACCCAACGACCATTACCTTCATAAGCAGCTCCAATAACAAGTAACTGATTGAGCACATCATCCGATAGCGCCGAGTCGTCCACGTTTGTCAATTGAATAACTAACTGGTCCACTTCTTCGATAGCAGACGAAGCATCAGTTTCTTCGTAACGAATGACGAATTCATCCGTTACCGATGTATTGTCACTGTTGGTTGTAAATTTGAGGACACCGGTCAGAGCATCCGCAACCACTGTTGTTAGATCTATAATACCCGCAACCTGATTGACGACAATCTTGTTGGCGGCGTCTTCTGGTTCAACCACAGGTCGAACTTGAACATCAATAGAACCGTTAATCGTCGCGGTAACGATGCCTTGACCAGGATTGCCAGCGTCAACGTATTCATGATCTCGCTCTTCGATCATTACAACAGTATCAAGCGTGAAATCAGTACTTGAATCTTGAGCTGGAGTGATTTGGATGAAGTTATTGTTCAGCGCGATTTGAGTGAACTCTTCTGGCGTCTGGCCACTCTTAGGTGTGATGGTTAAAGTGCCTGCGGCAGCATCGTAAACCCAAGTTACATCGCCATTAACCACAACACTTTCAACATCCGTTGGAATGTCACTGATGACAATAGAAGTGAAATGCTCATCATCATCAATATAGTCAGTACCCTCTGGGTGCCAATCGATGTTGATAGCCGTATCTTCATTTCCGTTTGTAACGTTGCTGTAGGTTGCTGATGTGTCGATGATCGGCTCAACCAACACTCGAATTTCCTGATCGAATGTAAGCGTGTGACCATCATTCTCAGTCACAATCACTTTACCTTGAATGTGAATATTCTCGGTTGAAGAGTCGACAGGTCTGATGCGAATGCCTGAAGTTTTACCCGCCTCAGTAATGTTCGCTTCGTAGATAGGTTTGGATAAGTCAGGACTACCGCCCGGTCCAGTTTCGTAACCAACAAAGTTAAGATCAATAACCGTACCGTCGCCATCTTCGAGAATCACACCATCAGGAATACCTGAAAGGATTACAGTAATGGCTTCAGATCCATCTCCAGTTAGAGGAGAATCTGTTGGGTCATCAGGTTTACGTTCGCCAGACAATACAGTGAAGTCAAGCAGAGCAAAGCTATCGCCATTTTGACTCTCTTCAATGGTAGTTTGAACACCGTTTGTCGCGCCATCTGTAAACGTTGTCCAATCTGTACCATTCGTCCCACCATAAGGAGTATCGGCAACGCCTTTGACTTCAACGTTGACGGTTTTAGTTCCTAGTATCTCCTCATCGATTTGGGCGCCCGTGGATAGATTTGCCGTATCTTTGACCACACCCGTGACATCGAAGGTGAAATCGACATTACTGTGTTTAGTTGGAACAACCTCAACGTTAGCCAAATCGGAATACGCGATTTCTTGATAATCCACACCATTGATCGTGATGGTCGGAACGACTGTCGTGGTGCCTAAGAAGTAAAGCACTGCTCCTTCAGTAACATTACTGATGCGCACAAACAGTTCTTCAGAACTGTCAGAATCGACCGAACCTGTCATGGTGATGACTTCGTCTAACGTGAACGCGTCTTTATTGTCCAAAGGCCCGACGTAATCTGGATCATCGATATTGTCTTCGTTGATCTGAATTCGACTAACACTGAATGTGCCAGGGTCCGCATCTGCGGTCACATCAATAACAATACTTTGTTCCACAGAACGAGCCGTCGTCTTATCGTTTGCTCCACCGTTGGCTGAATCATCGTATGGGTTAAGCGTCTCTTCCGTAATTGCCGTCGCTTTAAACTCAATCTGCCCTGAGAAGTTATCAATAGGGTTAACTACGGTGCTATTGATATCAGCAGATGCGATGATATAAACACCATTAACGAGCGTTAACACATTGCCATTTTGATCAAGTAACTCAAACTTCCCGTCGCCTTGAACTGCTTCAAGTTCATAGGTAATCGTCTCAGTATTACTGTTATCTTGCGACTCTGCGTTCAGCTCCAACGTGACATTGTCTTCATCTTCGTTGACTTGATACTGATACGTGCTGTTGGAATCATCCCAAGTCGCAATATCCGCTACCGCTTCAATCTCGATTCTGAAGTTTGAGTTAATGGTGTGCTCCGTAGTGCCATTTTTCTCAATTTCAAGCTCATAACGAACTCGCCCACCAGTTTCATCCGAACTAGCGTGTTGGTCTGGAACAAAGAACAGGTTGTCTATCGTCGCGATAGTTTGTCTTGGTTCACTCGGGTTTGGAGCGAAGCTTTGTTCGAGTTCAGGAGAGCCAAATATAATGCTCCCATTTGACTCAGGCACTAATTCAATGTAGTCAGCACCATCAAAGTAATAAAAAGTACCTTGATGACTATCACCTCCGTTCGGGCTTTTAATCGTCAACTGGCCAATAGATTCAGCGTTATCTTGGTCATACAGACTAACTTGCAGCGCAACTTGAGCTGGTGCATTAGGCAAGCCATTTTGGTTATCTTGAACATTCTCAAGAGTCGGCTCATCGCCTGTTGCGTAAGGTATGGTTGAGTCTCTACCCGCATCCTCGAAGGTCGTCACTTTCAGCGCAATTCTTGTAGAATCCCTATCAGTAATCGTAATATCTAACGGTGTTTCAGAGGTGTCTAAATCGCCATCCGTCGCAATCACGTTAATCGAGAAGTCGATAGTGTCTAAGCCGTCATGATCGAGATAGCCGTTAGCTTTGAATTCAACCTCACCATTTGAGTTGATGCGTAAAGTACCAAGCTGCCTTTCCTGAGTACCACCATTGCCATCATCGGTTTGCTCGTAAACTCGTACCTGTTGGCTACCGCTATTTAAATCGAAACCGCTACTGTATGGTCCGTTATTTCCTGTACGGAAAACAATATCTGCACCATTATTTGAGATACCCTCAATTCGACTCAGTACCGCACCATCAGCCCCCACATCCGTCGCATTAGCAAACATGTCGACTTTAGAGTTGCCATAACCCTGACCTTCAAGACGAGTAATCGATTGAGTTGTCACCAACGGAACATCATCAGTAACTGTGATTTTTAGATCGATCGCGTTTGATTGGTCTTGATCAAAATCTTCTGCAACAACAGAGAAATTAAGGTCAATCGCATTTTCATCTGCACCATCAGGGTGTTTAAGTGGTTTAAACAATTCAAATTGGTAGCTGTTATCCGAGGTATCGAAAATAATCTCGAACACCGCTTCATTACTCGTTGCAGTTTGAGCAACGTAAGTAAATGTTGTGCCGTTTTGTGAAACAGCTAGCCACTCTAAGCTTTCTCCATCAGAGGTTAAGCCCGTCAGAACCAAATCTTCATCAACCAGCTCATACAGCACAACGCCATCGGCACCTTCATCAACAGTGAACAGTCCATTGATAATGGTATCTTCAGATTGATCGGAACCAATACCAGTAAGATCGTCTTCATCAACAACCGTTTCACCAGTCGGCGCCGTCATTACAGGCGCATCATCGATCACCTCGATTGGTAATACATATTGGTTAGAATCGTCGCCATCACCATCAACAGCAACAACATCAAACGGTATTGTGAGTGTATCGAGGTTACTCGGTGTAGTAGCGTGATTGAGAGGGCCAAGCAAGGTAAATGTGTATGACCCATCGTTACCCAAAGCAAGAGTAAAAATCGGTGTTCCACTTGTGGTGGTTCCTTGATAGGTGGTTGTGTTCGCAACCCCAGTGACCTCTGTGATCGAAATCGCTTCGTTGCCTGATGTCAGATCATCTTCTAGGTCAGATATATTACGTAGCTCATAAGCCTCAACTTTATCTGCACCTTCTGTGGTCACAAACGAACCTGTCGCTTGTGCCAGAGCGCCCAAATCACCTTCATCAACCACAAACGTACTCGCGACAGTGGTGTCAGTAATGGTTGGAACATCATCGGTAATGGTCACGGTAAGGGGTTTCATCACTGAATCAGTGTTGTCTTTGTCGACTGCGATCACTGGCAAGGTGAAGATTTGATCATTGTTACCTTGTACAGGCAGGTGATCTAACTCTTCCAACAAGGTGAATGTGTACTCTCCTAGAACCACGCTGCTAAAGGTGATGGTGAAGATATCCGTTTGGACACCGCCGCTCTCAACGTAACCAATATAATTATCGCTGTTCAGAGGATCTTCTTTTAGCTGAACCACCAAACCATCCGCTTTCAGATCGCCAGATGTGTTGAACTGAGTGGTATCAATACGGAAGTGGTTCACATCATCACTACCTTGGGTAAAGGTAATCGTTTCAGTTTGGCTAACAGGTAAGCCCGGTGAAGAACCATCAATCAGATTTGCTTCAGCCAACGCGACAGCCGGTACGGTGTCGATAGTTGGTGGCGCGCCATCGGCAATAGTTAACGTCACTGTAGACGTCACGATATCGCCATCTTTATCTTCAGATGTCACCGTGATGGTCTTGACGATATCACCACCAGAATGGTCTAGATTTCGGTTAGGTTCAAAACGTACATCCCCTTCGAGATTGATAAACAAAGAACCTTCAGTGAATACAAACTCTTGCTCACTCGTGTTGGTTTGTACCAAGGCTGTTTCAGCTTGATTGTCATACACAAACTTAGTAATTGTGGCGCCATCTGCACTTTGTGCAGGCATCACATCAAAGACTGTTGTAGTTGGTGTTCCCGTACTTGGCTCCGTGATGTTGAGCGCACCTGATTGCATCAGCTGAACATCATCGGTGATGGTGACAGTCAGCGGTTTAGACGCTGAAATATCACCATCGGTATCTTCCGCGTAAACAGAAAGATCAAAGCTCAGATCGTTGTTTCCTAAGCCATCAACATGGTCTAAACGTTCAAGCAGAGTAAATGTGTATTGACTCGGATTCGTATCATCAAAATCTAGAGTGAATATGATTTTCTCGGCACCTGAACCATTAGTAGTAAATGCAATGTAGTCGCCTGAACCAGCTGGATCTTCACGTAAACTCAATTCAAGGCCATCAGACTTCAACGCGCCGTTGGTATTGAACAACCCTACTTCCACCACTATTTCAGCAATATCATCACTGCTTGCAAGTGAAGTAATGGTTTGAGTCATACTCACAGGGGTTACGCTAGGCGTCGAACCATCAGCAAGTAAGCTTTCTGACAATGCCACACCCGGCACAACGTCGATTGTTGGCCCATCACCATCAACAATGGTGAGCGTAACCGTCGACGAAAAGATATCGTTATCAAAGTCTGAAGACGTGAACACGATTGACTTAACAATGTTCCCTGCAGAGTGATCAAGGTTTCGATTTGGCTCAAACCTTACGTCACCATCTAATGTCACAAACAATGAACCTTCAGTGAAAACAAACTCTTGTTCGCCACTGATGTTCTGATTCAGAGTAATTGGAGAACCACCGTCATACGTGAACTGCGTAATGTTCGCGCCGTCTGCACTTGGTATTGGCATCACATCAACGGTAGTTGTTGTTGGAGTACCAGAACTTGGTTCGGTAATGGTTAAGAAGCCATCTTGCATTTGCTGGAGGTCATCTTCTATCGTAACCACCACATCGCGCTTCGTTGATTCAGAATCATCTGTATCAACAGCATAGATAGGCAAACGGAACGTCAGATTGTTGTAAAGCACGCCATCAAGGTGATCAAGTGCCTCAATCAAGGTAAATGTAAACTGAGCTTTGTTTGCACTATCAAAGCTAATGGTAAATACATCGGTAACGTTACCCATACCATCATCGGTATAACCAATGTAGTCACCAGCAGAAGCAGGATCTTCTTTTAGTTGAACAACAAGACCACTTGATTTCAACAGATCGCCAGGATTGAATTCGTTGGTCGCAATTCTAAAGTGACTAAAATCATCACTTCCTTCGGTGTAAGTGATTGTGTGAGTCGAACTTACCGGAGAACCAGTTGGCGTAGAGCCATCCGCTAGGTTGACTTCCGATAAGTTAACATCTGGAACCACGTCAATAACGGGATCGATACCGTCTTTGATCGTCAAGGTGACATCTGCGGTATCTGTATCGTTATCAAAATCACTGGTGGTGACGACAATCGTTCTTACAATGTCGCCGGATGAATGGTCAAGATCTCGGCTCGGCTCAAAACGAACCTCCCCTTCAATGGTGATGTACAGTAAGCCATCGGTTACGGTAAAGACTTGTTCTGTGGCGATGCTTGGGTCTAACGTTACAGCTGTGCCACCATCGTAAGTAAACTGTGTCACTTTCGCGCCATCAGCACTCTGCGTTGGCATAACATCAATGATTGGCGTCGTTGGTGGCGTACCCGATACCAAATCAGCTAATGAAGGCTCGATGATACTCAAGGTGCCATCTTGAACGCCTTGTACGTCATCGGTGATAGCAACTGTCATTGGCGACATTACAGAATCATCACCATCTGCATCAACCACTAACACAGGGACATCGAAGCTTAGTGTATTGTTTTGTAATCCATCGACATGATCTAACGCTTCAAGCAGCGTGAACGTGTATTGTCCTAAATTACTCGTCGAGAAGCTGATCGTGAAGACGTTGGTTTCTACGTTAGAACCGTCTTTGACGAAGCCAATGTAATTACCAGAATTAGCTGGCTGCTCTTTTATTTCGACATCTAGACCGTTCGATTTCAAAGATCCTGAAGTATTGAACTGCGTAGGGTCAATTCTGAAATGGCTTACGTCGTCACTACCCGCTGTGTAGGTAATGGTTTGTGTCATTGTCACTGGATTACCGGTTGGCGCAGAGCCATCAGCCAGATCCACTTCAGATAACGTAATTCCAGGAACAAGGTCGATGGTAGGAAGGTCACCATCAACAATCTTAAGCGTCACTGTCGATGTGACAATATCGCCATCGAGGTCAACAGACGTCACCTCAATAGATTTGGTAATATCGCCACCTGCATGGTTTTGATTACGCACAGGTTCGAAACGTATCTCACCTTCCGTCGTAATGAATACCGAGCCTTCCGTGAAGACGAACTCTTGTTCACCATTCACATTTAAATCAAGACTTTCTGCAGTGTTACCATCGAAAACAAATGAAGTAACTTTGGCTCCGTCGGCGCTTTGGTTTGGCATCACATCAAAGGTATTTGATGTTTCAACACTTGCTGCCGGCTCACGACTGGTGATTGTGCCGTCTTGCATCAACTGCACATCGTCGCCAATGGTCACACCAAGCTGAGAAACTAACGAATCATCGCCATCACTATCCACCGCATACACAGGTAAATTAAAGCTTAAATCGTTGTTGCCACGCGCATCTTGATGATCCAGAGCTTCGATTAAAGTAAATGTGTATTCACCTAAGGTTCCGGAGTTGAAGTCCAGTGTAAATACTGTCGTCTCTACATTAGACGAGCTGGTAGTAAAACCAATGTACTGACCAGAGCCTTGAGGATCTTCGCGCAGTTCGACCACTAAGCCATTCGACTTAAGCGCATCGTTAGTATTGAACTCGGTTGGTTCTAAACGGAAGCGAACCACATCATCACTTTGGTTGGTGAAAGTAATCGTCTGTGTTGAGCTGACCGCGCCAGCATTTGGTGCAGAACCATCAGCTAGGTTTGTTTCTGAGAGCGTAACGCTTGGTACCGCATCGATAGTTGGAATATCACCATCGGTAATGGTCAGCGTAACGGTTGAAGTCACAGGATCGTTATCAAAATCACTTGAAGTAACCACTATCGACTTCACGATGTCTTCGCTGGCAGAGTGGTCAAGGTCACGATTTGGTTCAAAGCGCACTTGACCTTGCAGAGTGATGAATAGCTCACCTTCGGTGAAACTAAACTGCTGCTCACCTACGATGCTTTGATCGAGTGTTTTGACAATACCGCCAAATGAGAATTCAGTGATCGTCGCACCATCGGCACTCTGATTTGGCATCACATCAATGGTGTTGGTTGTGATTGTGCCGTCTGCAAGATTTGGCTCAGTGATATCTAACGTACCGTCTTGCATGATTTGAACATCATCACCAATGGTCACATTGAGTTGAGACACCAGTGAATCATCGCCATCACTGTCTACCGCATAAACAGGAAGATCAAAACTCAGATCGTTCTTATCTAGGCCATCTGCATGGTCTAGCGCTTCAAGTAAGGTGAAGGTGTATTCGCCCAACGTACTTGTAGAGAAAGCAATCGTGAATACAGGAACTTCAGCATTCGAACCATCGGCAATAAAACCGATATAAGTACCCGGATTAGCCGAATCTTCTTTTATCTCAACCGAAAATCCATTCGATTTCAGTGCACCGCCCACATTGAACTCTGTTGGCTCAATACGGAAACTCGCCACATCATCACTTTGATTGGTGAAGGTAATCGTCTCTGTTTGACTTACAGCACTGCCGCTTGGCGCTGAGCCGTCACTAAGATTAGTTTCAGACAGAGTAACGCTTGGCACTGCATCAATGGTTGGGATATCACCATCAGCAATAGTCAGAGTGACCGTTGACGTCAGTACATCGTTATCTAAATCGCTTGAAGTCACCACAATCGACTTCACGATGTCTTCGCTCGCTGTGTGGTTTAGATTGCGATTTGGCTCGAAACGCACTTCACCTTGCAAGGTGATGAACAGTGAACCTTCAGTAAATACAAACTTCTGTTCACCGGTGTCGTTTTGGTCGAGTGTTATTGCCGCCCCGCCATCGTAAGTAAACTGAGTGATTGTCGCGCCATCGGCACTTTGGCTAGGCATCACATCAACAGTGGCTGTCGTCGGAGTACCTGCAGCCAAATCAGCAACCGTTGGCTCAATAATATTAAGCGCTTGGTTTTGCATGACCTGTACATCATCACCAATGGTCACATTCAGTTGAGACACCAGTGAATCATCACCATCGCTATCAACCGCATAAACAGGAAGATCAAAAGTCAGATCATTCTTCACTAAGCCATCTACATGATCCAACGCTTCAAGCAGGGTGAAGGTGTATTGACCTAAATTGGTATCCGAGAAGCTAATCGTAAACACGTTAGTTTCAACGTTCGAACCATCAGTCACAAAACCGATGTAGCCACCCGGTGTAGTTGGGTCAGCTTTCAGTTCGACCGCCAATCCGTTCGATTTCAGAGCACCACCAACATTAAAATCAGTCGGTTCAATACGGAAACTCGTCACGTCATCACTTTGGTTAGTAAAGGTAATGGTTTGAGTTGAACTTACCGCACTTGCATTCGGAGCAGATCCGTCGCTCAGATTCGTTTCTGACAGAGTAACGCTTGGCACCATGTCAATCGTTGGGATATCGCCATCAGTAATGGTTAGCGTTACCGTTGAAGACACAAGATCGCTATCGGAATCACTTGAAGTTACGACTATCGACTTCACGATATCGCCACCAGTATGGTCAAGGTTACGACTTGGTTCGAAACGAATATCGCCTTGCAGAGTGATATATAATGCCCCATCAGCAACCACGAACTTCTGCTCACCTGTATCGTTTTGATCAAGCGTTAATACCGCCCCACCATCATAAGTGAACTGAGTAATGGTCGCCCCATCAGCACTCGCGGATGTTAATACATCAAATACTGATGTTGTTGGCGTGCCTGCAGCCAAGTCGGCAACAGTAGGCTCCTCGATACTAAGCGAACCACTCACCATCACTTGAACATCATCAGTAATCGTCACCGATAGTGATGACATTAACGAATCGTCACCGTCGGTATCCACTGCGTAAACTGGCAAATCAAATGTTAGGTCGTTATTGCCTTGAATTGGTGTGTGGTCAATCGCTTCCAGAAGCGTGAAGGTGTACTCACCCAAAGTGGTACTGTTGAAATCGAGTGTAAACACAGTGGTTTCGACATTCGAAATATCGGTCGTGAAACCAATATAATTGCCTGATCCTGTTGGTTCCTCTCGAATCTCAATGATCAAGCCATCGGACTTGAGCGCGTTGTTAGTATTAAATTCACTTGGTTCTAGACGGAATTTCTCAACATCGTCACTTTGATTAGTGAAAGTGATGGTTTCCGTTTGACTAACCGCGCTGCCACTTGGCGATGAGCCATCAGTTAAATCAGCTTCTTCAAGTACAACGCTCGGTACCGAATCGATAGTCGGATTGTCACCATCAGTAATGGTCAGCGTAATGGCTGAAGTCACCGGATCGTTATCGAAGTCGCTTGAAGTCACTACTATCGACTTCACGATGTCTTCGCTAACGGAATGGTCTAGATCGCGATTAGGTTCAAAGCGCACTTCACCTTCAAGGGTGATAAACAACTCGCCTTCGGTGAAGCTGAACTGCTGTTCACCAGTCTCATTTTGATCAAGCGTTCTTAGCTGACCGTCATAAGTAAACTGAGTGATCGTCGCACCATCAGCACTTTGCTCGGGCATCACATCAATGGTGTTGGTTGTGATTGTGCCGTCTGCAAGATTTGGCTCGATAATATCTAACGTACCATCTTGCATGATTTGAACATCATCACCGATGGTCACATTCAGCTGAGACACCAGTGAATCGTCGCCGTCCGTATCAACCGCATAAACAGGCAGATCAAAACTCAGATCGTTGTTATCTAAACCATCCGCATGGTCTAACGCTTCAAGCAGAGTAAAGGTGTATTCACCCAACGTACTCGTAGAGAAAGCAATCGTGAACACTGGAACTTCAGTGCCCGAACCATTGGTAATAAAACCGATGTAAGTACCTGGATTAGCAGAGTCTTCTTTTATCTCAACCGCAAAACCATTCGATTTCAGTGCACCGCCGACATTGAATTCAGTAGGTTCAATACGGAAACTCGCCACATCATCGCTTTGGTTGGTGAAAGTAATCGTCTCAGTTTGACTTACTGTACTTCCGCTTGGCGCAGAGCCATCGGCTAAATTAGATTCCGAAAGCGTAACACTTGGTACCGCATCAATCGTTGGGATATCGCCATCAGTAATCGTCAGCATCACTGTGGAAGTCAGTACATCGTTGTCTAAATCGCTTGAGGTCACCACAATCGACTTCACGATGTCCTCGCTAGCCGTGTGGTCCAAATTACGATTAGGTTCGAAGCGCACGTCACCTTCAAGCGTGATGAACAACTCACCTTCAGTGAAGCTAAATTGCTGCTCACCATTGTCAGTTTGATCCAGAGTGCGAACTTGACCGTCATACGTAAACTGGGTGATAGTCGCGCCATCGGCACTCTGATTTGGCATCACATCAATGGTGCTAGTTGTGATTGTTCCATCAGCCAGATTTGGCTCGATAATATCTAACGTACCATCTTGCATGATTTGAACATCATCACCGATGGTCACATTAAGCTGAGACACCAATGAATCATCGCCATCACTGTCGACGGCGTAAACTGGCAGATCAAAGGTCAGATCATTGTTCGCTAAACCATCCACATGGTCTAACGCTTCAAGTAAGGTGAAGGTGTATTGGCCTAAATTGGTATCTGAAAAGCTAATCGTGAATACGTTGGTTTCAACATTCGAACCATCCGTAACAAAACCGATGTAACCACCCGGTGTGGTTGGGTCGGCCTTCAGTTCGACGGCCAATCCATTTGATGTGAGAGCGCCACCAACATTAAATTCAGTCGGTTCAATACGGAAGCTTGTCACATCATCACTTTGAGTGGTGTAAGTAATAGTTTGAGTTGAACTCACCGCGCTGCCGCTAGGTGCAGAGCCATCACTCAGATTAGTTTCAGACAAGTTCACAGTTGGAACATTATCAATGGTTGGGATATCACCATCGGTAATGGTCAGAGTGACGGTTGAAGTCAGCACATCGTTATCCGAGTCACTAGAAGTCACCACAATCGATTTCACGATGTCTTCGCTGAGTGTGTGGTCTAGATTACGATTAGGCTCAAAGCGCACATCACCTTGAAGCGTGATGAACAGTTCACCTTCTGTGAAGCTAAACTGCTGCTCGCCATTATCATTTTGGTCAAGTGTTCGAAACTGGCCATCATAAGTGAATTGAGTGATCGTCGCGCCATCGGCACTTTGATTTGGCATCACATCGAAAATCGCCGTCGTCGGTGTGCCTGCTGCTAAATCAGCGACCGTCGGCTCAGTAATATTGAGCGCACCGTCTTGCATGATTTGAACATCATCACCGATGGTCACGTTTAACGGAGACATCAGCGAATCGTCGCCGTCGCTATCTACCGCGTAAACAGGTAAATCAAAACTGAGGTCATTGTTGCCACGGGCATCTTGGTGGTCCAACGCTTCGATGAGTGTGAACGTGTATTCACCTAATGACCCAGAATTAAAGCTTAATGTGAATACTGTAGTTTCTACGTTTGTGGCACTGGTCGTAAAACCAATGTAGTCACCCGACCCTGCCGGGTCTTCACGTAACTCAACGGCTAAACCGTTCGATTTAAGATCATCGTTAGTGTTGAATTCCGTTGGCTCAATACGGAAACGAACCACATCATCACTTTGATTGGTAAAAGTAATAGTTTGAGTCGAGCTTACCGCGCTGCCACTTGGAGCAGAGCCATCGCTCAGGTTAGTTTCAGAAAGCGTAACACTTGGAATAACATCAATCGTCGGGTTATCACCATCAGTGATCGTCAGCGTAATAGTTGAAGTCACCGGATCGTTATCGAAGTCGCTTGAAGTCACGACAATCGACTTCACGATATCTTCACTCACTGAGTGGTCTAGATCGCGATTAGGCTCAAAGCGCACTTCACCTTCAAGGGTGATAAACAGTTCACCTTCCGTGAAACTGAATTGCTGTTCACCAGTGTCATTCTGATCAAGTGTTCGTAATTGGCCGTCATAAGTAAACTGGGTGATAGTCGCGCCATCGGCACTCTGATTTGGCATTACATCAATGGTGTTGGTTGTGATTGTACCGTCAGCAAGATTTGGCTCGGTGATATCTAACGTACCGTCTTGCATGATTTGAACATCATCACCGATAGTCACATTAAGCTGAGACACCAATGAATCGTCGCCGTCCGTATCAACCGCATAAATAGGCAGATCAAAGCTCAGATCGTTCTTATCTAAACCATCTACATGGTCTAACGCTTCAAGCAGAGTAAAGGTGTATTCACCCAATGTGCTCGTAGAGAAAGCAATCGTAAACACTGGGATTTCAGCGCCCGAACCGTTGGTAATAAAGCCAATGTAAGTACCCGGATTAGCCGAATCTTCTTTTATCTCAACCGCAAATCCATTCGATTTAAGTGCACCGCCCACATTAAACTCTGTTGGTTCAATACGGAAACTTGCTACATCGTCGCTTTGATTGGTGAAGGTAATCGTCTCAGTTTGACTGACTGCACTGCCACTTGGTAAAGAACCATCTGAAAGGTTGGTTTCAGATAAGGTAACGTTTGGCACCGCATCAATGGTTGGGATATCACCATCTGTAATAGTCAGAGTAACAGTTGAAGTCAGTACGTCATTGTCTAAATCGCTTGAGGTCACCACAATCGACCTAACGATGTCTTCGCTAGCCGTGTGGTCTAGATTGCGGTTTGGCTCGAAGCGAACTTCACCTTCAAGAGTGATAAATAACTCACCTTCTGTGAAGCTAAATTGCTGCTCACCATTGTCAGTTTGATCCAGAGTGCGAACTTGCCCGTCATACGTAAACTGAGTGATCGTCGCACCATCGGCACTTTGTTCTGGCATCACATCAATGGTATTGGTTGTAATCGTGCCGTCTGCAAGATTTGGCTCGGTGATATCTAACGTACCACCTTGCATGATTTGAACATCATCACCGATGGTTACATTTAACTGAGACACCAGTGAATCATCGCCATCGCTATCAACGGCGTAAACAGGAAGATCAAAGCTCAGATCATTATTTGCCAAGCCATCTACATGGTCTAACGCTTCCAGTAAGGTGAAGGTGTATTGACCTAAATTGGTATCCGAGAAGCTAATCGTGAACACGTTGGTTTCAACGTTTGAACCATCCGTAACAAAACCGATATAACCACCCGGCGTGGTTGGGTCGGCTTTCAGTTCGACGGCCAAACTATTTGATGTGAGAGCGCCACCAACATTGAACTCAGTCGGTTCAATACGGAAACTTGTTACATCATCACTTTGATTAGTAAAGGTAATGGTTTGAGTTGAACTAACCGCGCTGCCACTTGGCGCAGAGCCGTCACTCAGATTCGTTTCTGACAAGCTCACTGTTGGCACATTATCAATGGTTGGGATATCACCATCGGTAATGGTCAGAGTGACGGTTGAGGTCAGCACATCGTTATCGGAATCGCTAGATGTCACCACGATCGATTTCACGATGTCTTCGTTCAGCGTGTGGTCTAGATTACGATTTGGCTCAAAGCGCACTTCACCTTCAAGAGTGATGAACAGTTCACCTTCTGTGAAGCTAAACTGTTGCTCGCCATTATCATTTTGGTCCAGCGTTCGAAGTTGGCCATCATAAGTGAATTGAGTGATCGTTGCGCCATCGGCACTTTGGTTTGGCATCACATCGACAGTACCGGTTGTCACTGTACCATCTACAAGATTCGGCTCGACGATATCTAACGCACTATCTTGCATGATTTGAACATCATCACCGATGGTCACACTTAACGGTGACATCATTGAATCATCGCCGTCGCTATCTACCGCGTAAACGGGTAAATCAAAGCTGAGTTCGTTGTTGCCTCGAGCATCTTGGTGATCCAACGCTTCAAGTAAAGTGAAAGTATACTCACCTAATGTAGTGCTAGAGAAACTCAGAGTAAATACCGTGGTTTCTACATTCGTCGCACTGGTCGTAAAACCAATGTAGTCGCCCGACCCTGCCGGATCTTCACGTAACTCAACGGCTAAACCGTTCGATTCAAGATCATCGTTAGTATTAAATTCAGTTGGTTCAATACGGAATTTCTCAACATCATCACTTTGATTGGTGAACGTGATGGTTTGAGTCGAGCTTACCGCGCTGCCACTTGGAGCAGAGCCATCACTCAGATTAGTTTCAGAAAGGGTAACGCTTGGAATAATATCAATCGTCGGGTTATCACCATCAGTGATCGTCAGCGTTACGGTTGAAGTCAGAGAGTCATTATCAAAATCACTTGAAGTCACGACAATCGACTTCACGATGTCTTCGCTAACGGAATGGTCTAGGTCGCGATTAGGTTCAAAACGCACTTCACCTTCAAGGGTGATAAACAACTCACCTTCAGTGAAACTGAATTGCTGTTCGCCAGTGTCATTTTGATCAAGTGTTCGTAGCTGGCCATCATAAGTAAACTGAGTGATCGTCGCGCCATCAGCACTCTGATTTGGCATCACATCAATGGTGTTGGTTGTAATTGTGCCGTCTGCAAGATTTGGCTCAGTAATATCTAACTTACCGTCTTGCATGATTTGAACATCATCACCGATAGTCACATTAAGCTGAGACACCAATGAATCGTCGCCGTCTGTATCAACTGCATAAACAGGCAGTTCGAAGCTCAGGTCGTTATTATCTAAACCATCCACATGGTCTAACGCTTCAAGCAGAGTAAAGGTGTATTCGCCTAACGTACTCGTAGAGAAGGCAATCGTGAATACAGGAACTTCAGTGCCCAAACCATTGGTAATAAAACCGATGTAAGTACCCGGATTAGCAGAGTCTTCTTTTATCTCAACCGCAAACCCATTGGATGTCAGAGCTCCACCCACATTGAACTCGGTTGGTTCAATTCGGAATCTAGCTACATCATCACTGCCAGCGGTAAAGGTAATCGTTTCGGTAGCGCTAACTGTACTTCCGCTTGGTGCAGAACCATCGGCAAGATCTGTTTCAGATAAAGTGACAGGCGGAACCAAATCAATGATTGGATCTTGGCCGTCAGTGATACTTAGCTCAAGTGTTGAGGTATCAGTGTCTCCATCACCATCTTCAGCTAAAAATGAAAATTGTTTGACGATAGTTTCGCTGCTTGAATGGTCGATATCACGAGCGACTTCAAAACTGAAATCACCATTCAATGAGATAGTGACCACACCCTCAGTAAAACTGAAGTTCTGATCAGCATCAGGCAATAAACTTTGGTCTAATGAATAGTCAACACCGTCGTAGTTGAAGGATTGAATTGTCGAACCATCTGCGCCTTCAAAGTTGAATAGGTTATACGAAACCACGGTATCACCCGCTAAAGTCGGCTCAGTGACAGATTCAACCTTATCGACTAACTCAACAACATCATCTGTAACATTAACGAGAATCTCAGCAGCTGCTGGTGTGTTCGAACCTCCAGACAGTGCAGAGCGGTCACCATCTGCATCAACGGCATAAATTGGCAATGCAAAGGTCAACAACCCGTCTTCAGCGCCTTGGTGAGAAAGCTCTTCGTACAGAGTGAATTCATAGTTCCCCAATGACGGACTATCCACTTTAACGTCAAAGACCGTAATTCGAGAACCATTGACTTCAACATAACCTTCGTAAGTTCTTACACCGTTGGTTTCATCAATCAACTCAAGTAGCACAGCCTCACCATTTGAAACCAAGCTGCCGCCAGTATTAAATTCTGCTGGTTCAAGTTCATAATGGTCAATGATGTCACTTTCAAAAATATCCGCGGTAATACTGCCGCTGCCAGACACTGCCGCCGTGCCCTCTTGTGAGCCACCAACAATACTCGCTTCATCAACATCAATACTGTCAACATTAGTGATAACGGGGCTATCACCATCAGTGATGGCAATGTTGATGATATTGGTTACAACATCTTGGTCAAAATCGGTAACCGTGATTGGTAATGCAAACGAAAGAGTGTCGGAGCTCACTTCTTCGATTGGCTTGAACTGTTGGAAATTGTATGTGCCATCGGTATCAAGCGAGATAGTGAGAACAACCTCACCTCGGCCTTGGATGGACAGAGTAATCGTTGTTCCATCATCAGAAAGTCTCGCAAGCGTGTTTTGATTATCACTGAGCAACCCATCAAACTGGTCCAGTGCACTTGCATCAAATACGGCTGATTGAAGGTTATCACTACCAATATTTGAGAACGTCCCTTCGATTGCCGCGCTGCTAGTTTCAACGTTAGTGATATTGACACTTTCAACAGACGGATCTATCCCGTCAAACACTGAAACTTGTGCGTTAACGGGTGTTGCTAGCGGGTTCCCAGCGGTGTCTTCACCTTGAATATCAAAGGCAATATCTATTTGATCGCCACTGTAAGAAACCTGACCACCGCCAACCGACGGTACATGATCAATCGGCTGGGAAATCGTTGTGGTTAGAGAAAGCTCAATGTTATTGCCAACACTGACGGCATCAATGTCGATACGTAATACTTCGTCGGTACCTTGAACACCAACGATAGAATTAGTCGTCGCGTCATAGGTGAAGATAACGGACTGACCACTTGAAGTAATGTCGCTGTTTAATTCACTAAGTAGTGAAGCGAGGGATAAAGTTTCTGGAATGAAAGAGTTAGGGGCGAGAGCTAAACTACCAGCAATAATCGTTTCTGTCGTTGTTACAGATTGGGGATAGGTATTGCCAGATATGGAGCCTTCAGTCAGTGTTTCACTGATTGATTGGCCACCTGATGAACGAGTGATAGATCTGAATTCTTCTCTGTCTTCATCAACAGTTTGTTCTGCTAGACCAGCGGTCTCAAAGAAAGTCGATGGATGAGTTTCAGTGTAGTTATAGTCAATCGTCACAAAGCCAGCATTTGCAGAACCTAGTCCGCCACCAGCAGCCGTTGCTTCTAAGATTTGAGTCGGATCGGCACCACCTAAAATGGCTTCTTGAATTGCAGCAAGGTCGTCTTCAGTGAAGGTTTCTGCGTCTGCTTGCTGTAAGTCAAAATTTACCTCACCAGCTATTGGGGCATCTACCCATGCAGCGTTTTCATCAACACAACCGACGCAATTCTCTGCAACCGGAATCGAATCATTCTGAACGCCTAATACAAGCTCTGACTTGTTGGCCGTAATCACGATCTCATTTTCACGGATGGTATCGCCAACTGAAACTTTTCTTGCGCTGCCGTCTGGCTTAACTACGACGACATCTCCACTCGTAGCTTCAACTACCGCAACCTGGCGCGAAACTTCAATATCCATACATCCCCCGTTGTCACAAAGCACTATTTTTAAGCGCTGTGAAAATTATTTGTAATAGCAATTTCAGGTTTTAATTGAACGCATACTTAGCTCTCATCAATGGCAATCCATTGTTATGCCCAATCGGCTTGAAAAGAGAGAAGTATTTCACCTGTTTTTTTATAGTTTACTTACCCTTAAGCCTAGTCTTCCCCATAAAAAATGCCATGTCTGTGCGAAGAGACATCTTTTCGCAAATCCAAGTATTCTTTCAAGGCTTAAAAACCCTAGTCAAAAGTTAGTAGGATGCTGATTGATATGCAAATGAGCGCGCAATATAAAGACACATCTTCGTTTTATAAATATATACAGTAATAAAGTTGATAAATCATTAGCGAATACAGGGCATTAATCGAGGTAAGCTCTGCATCCTTAGTAAAGCAGAGGCAAGTCCCATCTTTGAGACACATCTCAGAATCAATGTGATGATTTTTCGCTCACAAACCATGAAATAGATCGTAGAATACGAGCCTTTTAGCATATTAGTTCACAGCCAAGAAAAGAATACTTACTGAGATGCGAGAATAGAATTTTTGTTGCTCGACAAAACAAAAAAGCCCACTAAGTTGAAACTTAGTGGGCTTTAAAATCAGTATGTAGCGTTACGCTTTTAACAATCAAACACTATGATTTAGCGAGGCGATTTGCCGTCCAAACATAAAGCAGCTCAAGTGCGATAGTTGCACCAGCCAATGCTGTAATCTCGCTTTGGTCATACGCAGGTGAAACCTCAACAACATCCATACCAACCATATTAATGCCCTGCAAACCGCGGATGATTCTCAGGACTTTATCTGAGTTCAAACCGCCGCATACTGGCGTACCTGTACCCGGAGCAAAAGCAGGATCCAGACAATCGATATCAAACGTTAGGTAAACTGGCTTATCACCAACAATGCCTTTCACTTGAGCAATGATCTCGTCCACGCTCATGTCGTTCGCTTGCATCGCGTCAATAACGTTAAAGCCGTGTCCTTCCTGCTTGTACTCTGTACGAATACCAATTTGCACTGAGTGTTCTGGCGAGATAAGGCCTTCATTTGGCGCATGGTAGAACATAGTGCCATGATCGTAACGACTGCCCTGACTGTAAGTGTCAGTGTGCGCGTCGAAGTGAATCAGAGCCATCTCACCGTACTTCTTGCCGTATGCTCTTAACAAAGGCAGTGTAATGAAGTGATCGCCACCTAAACCTAACAAAGTTTTACCACTATTTAGAATCGCATCAGCAGCCGCTTCTAAACGCTGAGTTAGGTCTTCTGCATCACCACAATCAAACACAAGATCGCCAGCATCAATCACCGAGGTATATTCAAATACATTGAAGTCCCAAGGAAACTTTTTGCCTTCCCACGCCAAGTTTACCGACGCACGACGAATCGCATCAGGACCCATACGAGCACCCGGTCGACCAGACGTCGCCATATCTAACGGCGCGCCCAACACAACCACATCAGCATCGTTATCAATTGGGTTCTGTACCAATGGACGACGCATAAAAGTCATCGCGTTGGAGTACAGCGAGTAATCTGGTTTGGTAAATAGATCGTTCATTAAAAATCCTCAAGATAGGTGTAACCCATCAAGCCTTGCTCTAACTCTTCAAGTACGCTTTGTTGCTCTTGTGCTGGTACTTTCGCCGTGACCAAATCTTTGTAGTTCTGACGAATCAGATCCGTATCGATGTGAACATAACGCATCATGTCTTCAACCGTATCGCCTTCATTGATGTAGTCGATATTCGCTTGACCGCTTTCATCAACATTCACCACTACGCTGTGAGTATCACCAAATAGGTTATGCATATCCCCCAAGATCTCTTGGTATGCGCCTACTAAGAAAAAGCCCATCAGGTAAGGTTCATCTGGGTTCCATGCAGGAACTGGCAGAGTCGTTTCAATACCTTGACCGTCAACATACTGGTCAATCGTGCCGTCAGAGTCACATGTGATGTCCAATACAACAGCGCGTCGCTCGTCCGCATTATCCAAACCACTTAGAGGCAATACAGGGAATACCTGATCGATACCCCAAGCATCTGGCAACGATTGGAACAGCGAGAAGTTCACGAAAAACTTATCAGCCAAACGCTCGCTCAACTCATCCAAAATAGGACGGTGGTAACGGTTCTTAGTGCTCATACGCGAGCTAAGTTCGTAGTTAATACGCAAAGACATCTGCTCTGCCCAAGCACGGTGCTGAAGATTCAGCATGCCTGTTGCAAATTGGTTGTGCGCTTCTGCGATATCACTCTGCGTGTCGTTATAGATCTCGATCAACGCTCGATCATCGTTACCTGCATCTAGTTCTAAAAAATTCTTCCACATGTTGTTTAGCAACATTGGTGCATCAACTTCAGGCGCAGCCATATCTTCCGGAGAATAGCTTTCTGTACCGATCACGTTAGTAACAAGCACAGCGTGATGCGCAGTCAACGAACGACCAGATTCAGAAATGATCACAGGTTGTGGCTGATTGTAGAGCTTACAGATATCCCCTACTGTCATTACGATATTTCGAGCGTACTCAAGCAAGCCGTAGTTCATTGAGTTTGAAGACTGGCTACGTGTACCGTCGTAATCAACCGCCAAACCACCACCAACATCTAAGTACTTCAATTGAGCACCGATATCGCGCAGTTCACAGTAGAAACGAGCCGCTTCGCTCACACCATTTCGTACATCACGAATATTGGCCATTTGTGAACCAAGATGGAAGTGTACTAGCTCTAGAACATCAAGCTGATCTTCTGCTTTCAAGCGTTCAATAACGGTAAGCACTTGTGATGCAGACAAGCCGAACTTCGACTTCTCACCACCACTTGCTTGCCATTTACCTGCGCCTTGAGAAGCAAGACGAATACGCAAACCTAAACGAGGTTTCACGCCAAGTGCCTTCGCTTCAGAAAGAACAAGATCAAGCTCTGACAGCTTCTCTAGAACGATAAATACTTTATGACCTAGCTTTTCGCCAATAAGCGCAAGACGGATGTATTCTCTGTCTTTGTAACCGTTACACACGATCACTGAGCTGGCTTTTTGAGCCAGTGCCAATACCGCTAATAGTTCAGGCTTGCTGCCCGCCTCTAGGCCTAGCTGCTTTTGTTCTAATTGAGCTTGGCTCGCTAAGATCTCATCAACCACTTCTTTCTGTTGGTTAACTTTAATCGGGTAAACAAGCAGGTAACGGTTGTCATACTGATATTCGTCGATCGCTTGGTTAAATGCGTTACAGATATTGTGCACACGTTGATGCACTATTTGAGGAAAACGCACAAGAGCAGGCAAACCAATATTTCTCTGCTCTAACTGTTTTACGATCTGACTAAGAGGAACTTGATGATCGGTTTCGCTCGGTGAAACATACACCTCGCCATTATCATCAATTCCATAAAAACCTTGGCTCCAGTGCTTTACATTATACTCAGCACGGATGCGTTCCAAATTAACCGAATTTTCCAATTCTAGAGACCTCACACTATAGGGCCATCGACAGAAGATACCTCATTGGAATAGCGAGGTATAACCCAACAAAAAACGTTCAAAAACGATTTGTTGGCTGCATTAACCGATATTATTAAGAGTGAGTCCAACCATTGATATTTGTGGTTACGATTACGTTTTTTTATCGTCGAACCGACTTAAAGTGACAGGTAAGGTATTACAAGGTTTTAGGCAAAAAAACAGGCTGAAGCGCATTAGATTTAAAGCACTTTCTAACAAAAAATCAGGTGAATAAAATACCAAAGACACATAAAATCCTCGGTTAGTCTGGTCAAGTTAAGTCAGGGTTGTGACAAATATAACCACTTATCTACCAGAACTGTCGCTATCATCCCGATACCTTGTATCCTGTTATCCCATGCCTATTGATGAGTGCTAAACCATGTCTGAAATGTACACTACCTACGCTAAACAATACGACTCTGCTGCCCGCGATAATATTTACAATGCACTACTTGAACGCCCATCAACAATGGCATTGCTTGACGATGTAAAAGATATGGATATTGTCGACCTAGGTTGTGGATCTGGTATTTACGCACAATGGTTTATTGACCAAGGCGCGAATAAAGTGACGTGCACCGATCTATCTCAGGATATGGTCGACTTGGTGAACGGAAAACAAATCAAAAATGTTTCCGCTTACGCTCAAGATGCCGCCCTTGGCCTACCTAGTGAAGCCGACAACAGTGCCGATGTCATCGTGTGTCCGCTAGTCTTGCACTACATTGAAGATCTAAAACCCGTCTTTGATGATCTTCATCGAGTCCTTAAGCCCGGTGGTTACATCGTCTTTTCAACACACCACCCTTTTGCTGACTTTGAATTTACGATTTCTGGTAATTACTACGAGCGTGAATTCATTCAAGAAGAGTGGAACACGGTAGGTACCCCCGTTCAAGTGAGCTTCTACCGCCGTTCTTTAACTGAGCTTTGCCAAGCGGTGACTCAATCAGGCTTGCTGATTTCAAACATCACGGAAGGCACTATCGATGAGAAAGCTAAAGAAATTTCTGAAGCGACATACGAACGACTGTCAAAGAACGTTAACTTTATCTTTATCCGTTGTGAAAAAGCCCCTGCGTAGTCATTAAACGCTTATCTTGGTGCCTTTGATTCCGTCAAAGGCACTCGTTGTCTTCTTATCTTCTTATCTTCTTATCTTCTTATCTTCTTACGATAGCTATTATCACCCAACGTCTAAGTCACTTTTCCTCAATTCCCCTTCGAACAAACAACGTGCAACTGAACAAAAAATAAACTTTTCTCGCACATATCTTGTATTCGGTTCAATCTTCTTGTAATTTCAACTGACCAACCAATCGGTCAGCTTTCGAATTTAGGGGATACTATGAGCCATAATCTAGACCTTGAACCAAACACGTCGAGCATCAACGACATGGATCAAATGTTCAACCGACAAAAAGATCACTACCGCAGCAATGTTAATCCAACGCTTGAGCAGAGAAGAAAAAACCTCTCAGAATTAAAAGCGTTGCTAATGCGCTACCAAGGGCAATTGATTGATGCGGTGTCTGAAGATTATGGCCACCGAGCAAAACACGACAGCTTGATTGCTGATATCACCCCTTCTCTTCACCAAATTAATTACAGTGATAAGAACCTTAAGAAGTGGTTGAAGCCATCACGCCGCAAAGCCGGTTTGATGCTGACGCCAGCAAAGATCACGGTTCATTATCAGCCTGTGGGCGTTGTAGGCATAATCGTTCCTTGGAACTTTCCTATAATGCTCTCTTTAGGCCCTCTGATCACTGCGTTAGCGGCGGGCAACACTGCAATGCTCAAAATGTCCGAGTTTACTCCTGCGACCAACCGAGTTTTAAAAGCCATGCTGGCCGAAGGCTTTAGTGAAGATCAAGTCGCGATTATCGAAGGCGAAGCTGACGTTTCCGCTAAATTTAGCCAACTGCCGTTTGACCATATCCTTTTCACAGGCTCGACCTCTGTTGGTAAGCACGTCATGAGAGCAGCAGCCGACAACTTAACGCCAGTAACTTTGGAGTTAGGCGGCAAGTCTCCAACGATTATTGCTCCCGACTTTGATGTGGCTGACGCCGTTGAACGCATCCTGTTTGCAAAAAGCTTAAACGCTGGCCAGATTTGTGTGGCGCCCGATTACATCTTATTGCCACGAGAAAAAGTCGATGCGTTCATCACAGCTTATAAGCAATACTTCAAAAAGCTGTATAAAGCAGGCATTGAGAGCAAAGACTTAACTTCAGTGATCGATATGCGTCAATACAATCGTTTGAAGGGGGTGATTACAGATGCTCAATCTAAAGGCGCAGTCGTTCACACCGTCACCGAACAAGCGCAAGACGATGTAAACCACAGAATGACGCCGCACCTTCTCACCGAAGTGAACGACGACATGGTCGCAATGCAAGAAGAGTTGTTTGGCCCCGTACTGCCTATCGTTCCTTATGATTCTATTGAAGAAGCGATCAGCTACATCACAACAAGAGAACGTCCGCTTGCTTTGTACCTGATGAGTCATGATAAGCAGACTCAAGATCTAATCTTATCGAGCACGCACTCTGGCGGCGTGTGTATTAATGATTCTTTGGTGCATGTGGCTGCAGAAGACGCGCCGTTCGGTGGCATAGGCCCTTCAGGCATGGGACACTACCATGGCATTGAAGGCTTTAAGACCTTTAGTCATGCTAAAACCGTTCTAAGTAGAGGTAAAATTAACTTCACCAAGTTAATGCACCCTCCTTACAACAATCCAGTTAAAAAGATTCTGTTCAAAGTACTCAATAGATGATCACTAAAAGACAAAAAATCCTAGATGCTGCACTCTTGCTCTTCTCTCAACAGGGGCTAGAGGGCACATCTACCGGACAAATAGCGAAAACAGCCGGCGTGGCAAAAGCGACGTTGTTTCACCACTTCGAGAACAAATCTCTATTGATTGATGAACTGTTTCGCGAGCTGAAGTTGGAGCTATTCTCTACCCTTCAACAACACACTGATATTGCTGAGCAGGATCTCTATCAAGCCTTTAAGTTCATGTGGATCACTGGGATTGAATGGGCACTAGAAAATCCGGTTGCGATGAAGTTCTTCACCAATGTTCATTTCGACCCAACGACCCAAACTCGAGAAGTAATCGTCTCGCAGATGTTCGCGTCGCTAGACGAGATCATTTTGAAAGGACAAGAGGACGGTGAATTGATGGCATTAGACATTAACCTTGTAAGGCACTTCATCCACAGTCACTTTCTGATTTGTGCAAACTGGCTTATTGAGCAAAACGAATCTCCACCAGAGCAAACATCGAAGTACATCAATGATAGCTTTGATATGTGTTGGCGAGCCGTTGGTGGACAAACCAAGTAGCTTTAGCTCTAAGCTCTAAGCTCCAAAATATAAGTTCTAGACTCAACTTATTTCCAATAATGATCACTAAAGCGCCACATAGGCGCTTTAATCATTTGAACACAATTTAATCACCTCAGTATATTGACTTTAAGCACCCTCTTTCAGTACCATCCCACCATCATTTCAAAAGAGAATAACGCCATAATGAAGTACTAACATCCTGACATCCGATTTATTTTTATAAAAATCATTTGGACACTCGGGGTTAGTGGGCGTTACTTCGTCATCTATTTTCGCGACAAATCAAGCTCTTAAAGATCCGTTTTTTGACAACCTACATCTTTAAGATCAGCACCTTAAAGACAGAAATCAGATCAGCACTCTATTTCCTATCTTTGATTGGTACGCTACCTAAGTAACGTCTTTGGCGATCTATACATAGAATTCTGTGTAGGGTTCTATATAGAAAAAGCGCCTCACCCCTTTTACTCGTTTACACGTAAAGGGAGGCATTTCTATGCCTACTATATTAGCCAATAATCTCTCATTCCAACTCGATACTGGAGAGTGGTTATTCAAAGACATCAACTTTAATTTGAGCACTCGCCTCACCGGCCTAGTCGGAAGAAACGGGGCTGGAAAGTCATTGTTGCTTTCATTACTCGTTGGACAAAAACAGCCCACAACAGGCAGTGTTTCGCGACAAGGTTCAATAGGCTTTTACTCTCAGTTACCATCAACGCTACTGAGTTCCAACATCACCATCGCTGACTTCTTAGGGCTCACAGAAAAGTTACAAGCATTAAGCGCCATAGAACAAGGTAGCTGTGAATTGCAGCATTTCAATATCATTGGTGATGATTGGGATCTAGAGGCACGTACCCAGCAGTTGCTAGGTACATTAAAGATCACTAGTGATTTGAACACGCCCTGTTGCTCTTTGAGTGGTGGACAACTCGCCTTGCTACAGCTTCATCAGCTGTTCGTATCAAATAACGACATACTGATCCTCGATGAGCCTTCAAACCATTTGGATAACGATGGACGCAATTGGTTAATAGAGCAATGCCAATTGTTTGCAGGCAAGGTACTTATCGTCAGTCATGATCGAAGCTTATTGAGACAAATGGACGGGATCTACCATCTCAATAGCTTGGGCGTACGTTTCTATAAAGGAAATTATGATGATTACTTCAAACAAGTATCTAGCCAAAGCGAAGCGCTAAACAAACAGATCGCGCATCATCAGTCCGAAAAGAAACGACTCGAGCGTCAAGCTCAAACCAACAAGGAAAAGGCACAGCAGCGAGAATCTCAGGGAAACCGACTCAGAAAGTCAGGCAGCCAACCCAAGATATTATTAGATGCTATGAAAGATAAAGCAGGCCAAAGCCAAGCCGCGTCTGCGACAAGCCAAAGGAATCTCATTGACCAAAACCAACATAAACTTCAGTCGCTTAAAGAACTGAAGGAACGGCTGAAACCACAAGCTTTGTATCTACAGCAAAGTAATAGCAGTAAAAAGAGCTCTTTGTTAACCGTTGAAAACTGCCGCCTTATTTACAGCTCAGGTGCGCCAATCAGTTTCTCTTTATCACAAGGGGAACGGTGTTATCTAACCGGTGCTAATGGGTGCGGAAAGTCGACACTGTTAAAAGCGATTCACGGTCAACACGCCAATTATAAAGGCTCGATCAAGCGCTTGGGGGCGACCGTCTATTTGGACCAACACTTTGGCCTGTTAGACACCAACGATACGATGTTCGATAGTTTAATAACGCATAGCTTTGGATTAACAGAGAGCGACGCGCGAACCTTGTTGGCTGGAATAGGGTTCAGACGAGACTCCGTATACCGAAAAGTGGCACATTTAAG
Source organism: Vibrio splendidus (assembly GCF_024347615.1). Taxonomy (NCBI): domain Bacteria; kingdom Pseudomonadati; phylum Pseudomonadota; class Gammaproteobacteria; order Vibrionales; family Vibrionaceae; genus Vibrio; species Vibrio splendidus. Next base: position 2,334,426 of record NZ_AP025508.1, read on the forward strand.
TGGTGGTGAAAAAATGAAACTGGCGATGTTGATCGTTAGCCACAAGCAAGACTCCCCGCTTCTATTACTCGATGAGCCAGACAACCACCTAGACATCGACTCAAAGCAAATATTGGCGTCCGCTTTACGTGAATACCAAGGTGCATTTATCTTAGTGAGTCATGACAGCGACTTTGTTGAGGAGGTCGGTGTCAGCCAAAACCATATACGACTTTAACCTTTGTAAAATCGTTCACTTAGTTTAGTTAAGCGAGCATCGTTCCGGTGCTCGCCTTTCTTGATTGAGACAAGTAAACTACGCGCCTCGAACATCTATTCATAAGGCTAAGGTTTGCATACTCTAGAACAATTAAAATCAGGGCAACTAAACGGTATTACGCGCTTACAACTGTCAGAAGATCTCACTGAATTTCCTTTAGAGATCTTAGAACTCGCTGATTCTCTTGAGATTCTAGACCTTTCAGGCAATCAACTGTCAGATTTACCAGAAGAGTTATCGCAGCTGACTAACCTGCGAATTATCTTCGCGTCGAATAACCTGTTTACGCACCTGCCTGATGTTCTAGGTACTCTTCCTAAGCTTGAAATGGTTGGCTTCAAAACCAACCAAATCAAAACCGTTAGCGAGCAATCTTTGCCAGCTCAATTACGTTGGTTGATTGTGACAGATAATGCAATCGAGGTTTTGCCTCGCTCACTAGGTGAAAGACCACGACTACAAAAGCTCGCATTGGCGGGTAACAAGATTCGTGTTTTACCAGATAGCATGGAAAACCTATCAAACCTTGAACTGGTTCGCCTGTCTGCAAACCAACTGACTGAGCTCCCTGAGTTCCTAATCAAGCTACCAAAACTGGCGTGGCTAGCGTTTGCGGGTAACCCGTTTTGTAAACACCCAAGCAGCTTAGATAGCGTGCCAGCCGTGAGCTCGCAATGCTACTCACTCAATCAAGTGCTTGGCCAAGGCGCGTCTGGTGTGATTTCTCATGCTAACTGGTTAAACCGTGACTTTGATTTCCCACAAGAAGTGGCGGTTAAAGTATTCAAAGGCGAAGTGACCAGTGACGGTTACCCACATGATGAACTTGAAGCGTGTCTTCAAGCAGGCCAACATAGCAACCTAGTGAAGTCTATCGCTCAAGTCGACGAGTCAGACTACCTAGCGTTAGTCATGGAACTGATTCCGAGCAACTATTACAACCTAGGTTTGCCCCCTACTCTTGAGAGCTGCACTCGCGATACGTTCAACGAAGGCTTTGAGCTTTCCATTGATCAGATCAACAGTATTACAGAGCAGATGATTGATGTGTTTGAACACCTTCATGCCAACAAGGTCTGTCATGGTGATCTATACGCTCACAACACTTTAGTGAATGAGCAAGGTCAGATGATCTTTGGCGACTTTGGAGCGGCAACTATCTACGGCTACCTAACTGAAGAGCAGCAACAAGGTATTCGTCGAATTGAAGCACGTGCATTGAAGTACTTTATTGAAGACCTACTGACGGTTTGTGCAAAGCAAGATCAAGACAGCGAGCTTTATACTCAACTGGCGAACTTCGAAGCTTAATGGCTTAACTTAATAGCTTAATAGCGCGTTGATTAGAAGTACTCGGTCGAATTGAAAACAACAAAGCCAACATCACTGTTGGCTTTTTTATTCTTGGAATATCACTTATTTTAATGGACAAGCAAGGTCGGCTAAAAGGGATTAACGCTCAGCCTGCACCAATTTCAGATACGAATGCAGTTCACCATTTTTATATTCCACCGCAGAATGAATATTAAGGTCAGCACGAGCCACAACAGCAAACTGGTAGCGGTTGTCACCCTTCAGAATCTCGACGTGTAACAAACCGTCTGCTAACTGCCACTGTCCTGTTGTTTCAAATCGATCGAACAAACGGTATTCAGTTAGAGAACCGTCAGCATTGAAGTGCACTTCAGTGATATAGCCGCCGGGGCAACTCTTCACCCAAACTCGACTCTCGATATCACTGACAGTAAAGTCACGCTTTGTATCACGCCACGCTAGAAAGCCTTCATTATCATAAAGACCAATGTCGAGATCAATTCGAGAAATTAACGGTAGCTCAGTTTGCTCACGACAATAAAGTTGAAGCAAAATTTGCTGAACTGTTTCGTTCTGTAATTCACTCATTGTGACTTCCCTTTCTTATTGCTCAGCAGTTAAACACTGTAGTGATCAACAAATTTCATTTAAAGCGGGTTACACAAGCTCGTAAGAAACCACATACAGCTGAGAGATACCCGGATAGATATCTTGAATCACGTCTTTGAGTACTTGCAGCGTCATGTTCTCTTGCTCCGCATGGAACTCACCTAAGTCATCAAACAGGATTGGTTCAACGCTGATGATCTTAAGGTTACAGAACACACGGCCTTGCTCTAGCGTAGATACTTCCACAACGCTACCTGGCTGGTAGTCGCGTTCAGATTCATCGCGAATAGTAATGGTCTTTTTGCCAGAAAGGATGTCAGTTTCAAAACGTTCGAAGAACGTCATAGTGGTAGGTGCGGTCATTTATCTCAGTCGCTTAACATTAGAGGTTAGGTAGATGTTTATATACCAGAATGCCTGTTCAAGCGAATAAAAATTAGATGCGGAATTTCATCTCGTCATTCCCTAGACTGACGAAGGAAGCAAGGAAGCAAGGAAGCAAGGAAGGAATCTCTAAAGAGCCAAATTACAGGCAATAAAAAAGGAGAACCGAAGTTCTCCTTTTCTTAAACCTTTAAGCTAACTCTAAATTATAGAGATGCTTTCGCTTTTTCAACTAGAACAGCAAATGCTGCTTTGTCGAATACTGCGATGTCAGCAAGAATCTTACGGTCGATCTCGATAGATGCTTTCTTAAGGCCATTGATGAAACGGCTGTAAGATAGACCATTTTGACGAGATGCCGCATTGATACGTGCAATCCAAAGTTGACGGAATTGACGTTTCTTGTTGCGACGGTCACGGTAAGCGTATTGACCAGCTTTGGTAACTGCTTGGAAAGCTACGCGGTAAACACGTGAACGTGCTCCGTAGTAACCTTTAGCTTGTTTTAGAACTTTCTTATGACGTGCACGAGCTTGTACACCACGTTTTACGCGAGGCATTATGCTTCTCCTAAACTAAACGAATTTATAAACTAAAAAGAATTAAGCGTATGGCATCATACGTAGAACTGCAGCCACTTCACATTTTGGAAGGATTGAGTTCGGACGAAGCTGACGCTTGTTCTTAGTAGTACGCTTAGTCAGGATGTGACGTTTACCAGCGTGCTTAAACTTAATACCACCAGCAGTTTTCTGGAAACGCTTAGCAGCACCTTTGTTGGTTTTCATCTTAGGCATGATGAATAACTCCGCATTGTTGAGTTGTTAATAACATAGTAATTAGGGCGAATAAAACCCTACAGCCTATGGCTGCAAGGTTTAATTACTTGTAAAGCCGTTAATTACTTCTTTTTAGGGGCCAACACCATGATCATCTGGCGACCTTCAATTCTCGTTGGGAAAGATTCGACAACTGCAAATTCTTCAGTATCGATTTTCAAACGATTAAGAACGTCAACACCGATTTCTTGGTGAGCCATTTCGCGGCCACGGAAGCGAATTGTTACCTTCACTTTGTTGCCGTCTTCAAGGAAACCAGTCAGGTTGCGTAGTTTTACCTGATAGTCTCCAATATCAGTTCCAGGTCGGAATTTAATTTCCTTGATCTGAACCTGCTTTTGCTTTTTCTTCTGCTCTTTCGCAGCTTTGCTCTTCTCGAAGAGGAACTTACCGTAGTCCATCACACGACAAACTGGCGGCTCGGCGTTAGGGCTGATCTCTACGAGATCCATACCAGCTTCATTTGCAGCTTCCATCGCTTCAGCGATTGTTACTACACCAACAGCTTCGCCGTCTGCGCCAGTTAGACGCACTTCACGAACGCCACGAATGTCACCGTTTAAACGGTGCTGGTTTTGTTTGGCCGGTTGTTGGCCACGTCTTCCGCCTTTAATAGCTATTCCTCCAGATTGAGCTTACGGTTTGAAACCTCGGCTTGGATGTATGAAATAAAGTCATCCACTTTAAATTTACCAAGGTCCTTACCTTTACGTGTACGTACTGCAATTTCGCCGGCTTCCATTTCTTGGTCACCACACACAAGCATGAACGGTACACGTTTCAAAGTATGTTCGCGGATTTTAAAGCCAATCTTCTCATTTCTCAAGTCTGCTTTGACTCTAAATCCACTTTTTTGCAGTTTTTTCGCAATTTCTTGTACATATTCAGACTGTTTGTCCGTAATGCCCATAACAATTGCTTGTTCTGGCGCCAACCACGTTGGGAAGAAGCCAGCGTATTCTTCAATAAGAATACCAATGAAGCGTTCTAGTGAACCTAAAATCGCGCGGTGGATCATAACTGGCGTGTGACGCTCGTTATCTTCACCTACGTAAGTTGCACCTAAACGTTCTGGTAATGCAAAATCGAGCTGCACTGTACCACATTGCCATGCGCGGTCCAAACAATCATGCAAAGTAAATTCAATCTTAGGTCCGTAGAACGCACCCTCGCCTTCTTGAATCTCGTATGCAATCTCCATCGCCTCAAGCGCTTGCTTAAGATCGGCCTCTGCACGGTCCCACATTTCGTCTGAACCTACGCGCTGTTCTGGACGAGTAGATAGCTTAACAACAATGTTTTCGAAACCGAAAGTTGTGTAAGTATCGTAAACCATTTCAATACAAGCTTTAACTTCTTGCTGAACTTGGTCTTCAGTACAGAATACGTGAGCATCATCTTGAGTGAAGCCACGAACACGCATAATGCCGTGAAGTGCGCCAGACGGCTCGTTACGGTGACATGAGCCGAACTCAGCCATACGTAGCGGTAGATCACGGTAAGATTTCAAACCTTGGTTGAAGATTTGAACGTGACCAGGACAGTTCATTGGCTTAATCGCGTATTCACGGTTCTCTGAAGAAGTAGTGAACATCGCTTCAGCGTACTTATCCCAGTGACCAGAACGTTCCCAAAGAACACGGTCCATCATTAATGGGCCTTTAACTTCTTGGTAGTCGTACTCAGTCAGCTTCTGACGAATAAATACTTCTAGCTCACGGAAGATAGTCCAACCATTGTGATGCCAGAACACCATGCCTGGTGCTTCTTGCTGCATGTGGAATAGATCTAAGTGCTTACCGATTTTACGGTGATCACGCTTAGCCGCTTCTTCTAGGCGCACTAGGTGAGCCTTAAGCGCTTTCTTGTCGTGGAATGCAGTGCCGTAGATACGTTGAAGCATCTTGTTGTCACTGTTACCACGCCAGTAAGCACCCGCTACGTTAAGTAGCGTGAAGTGTTGGCAGAAGCCCATATGTGGAACGTGTGGACCACGACACATATCAATGTATTCTTCATGATGGTAGAGGCCTGGACGATCGTCTTTAGAAACGTTCTCATCCAAGATTTCGATTTTGTAAGCTTCGCCGCGAGCTTCGAATGCGTCACGCGCTTCCTGCCAGCTAACTTTCTTCTTAACAACCTGGTACTTGGTCTTCGCTAGCTCTTTCATACGCTTTTCAATCTTTTCTAGATCTTCTTGCGTTAGAGAGTGCTCAAGGTCGATATCGTAGTAGAAACCGTTATCGATGGTAGGACCGATCGCCATTTTCGCTTCTGGAAAAAGCTGCTTAATCGCGTGACCTAAAAGGTGAGCACAAGAGTGACGAACGATCTCAAGGCCATCAACTTCATCTTTAGCTGTGATGATTTCTAGGCTTGCATCGTTTTCGATAAGATCACAAGCATCAACACGCTCGCCGTCTACACGACCAGCAATGGTTGCTTTCGCAAGACCAGGACCGATTGATAGGGCAACATCTAGAGTTGATACAGGGTTGTCAAATTGACGCTGACTACCGTCAGGAAGAGTAATAATTGGCATTATTTGTCCTTTACAGTGGTGTTGCACACCAAGCAACACATGAAAATGTTTAATATATGTTTTTCAATCAACAAGTATGTCGATCGGAGATATATGCATAATAAAGATACCCACATAGAAGCAAATACAGATGCCCCATTTGTGAGTAGCCGAACATTGTAACGAAATTATATGAAATGACAATGACAGAGAGAATCTGCCCGCTCTCCAACCACTTCGTTTCATAAGGTTTTATCATAATACCGGTAACTTCCCTGCCCCTCCTCTTTCCAGTCAAGCTGTATCAACTCAACTATTTGTCCTATCTCTTGTGAGTACGCCCTTACAACTTATCTCTTACAAACGAGTTATTTAGAACTAAGCTGTATAGAAGCAACGGAATGCGGATGAGGTGCATATGGGAAAACAGGCTGTCTTTATATCGTTCATACCACCTTTACCATTACTAATAGCAACTGTTGTTTTTACTCCAACCGCATGGGCCAACAAAGATTACGGCCCGCTAATCAGTTATACCCAAGCACCATTACAGTCCGTTCGTCTTACTCCAACGCTCCGTTCTGGCTTTCCGCTCGAAGAAAACAAGCTTGAAGTATTTGCTTCTTTAACCGCCGCGAGTATATGGGCTAACTCTCACGACTATCATTTAGACTATTATCAGAATCAACTTCAAACAGGGCTGAAATGGCAACTAACAACAGCATGGCAATTAGAGTTCAACTACCGCTGGTTATACGCCGCCAATAATCACCTTGATAAGGTCATCATCAATTACCACGATCTATTTGGCATCGACCAAGCAGGGCGGGAACGTAAAGACAGACACCAATTTGATGTTTACGCGCCAAGCCATGGCATCAATATCAGTGACTTCTCTGGCGACACGCTGACAAGTGCTTTCACACTCTACACTCAATACCAAATCATAGACCTTGAAAACCATGGACTATCTTTTGGTGTCTCCCTCTATCACAACAACGTCAACCACGGTGCATTTAAGGGAAACAGCACCGAACAAAGCGCTCAACTCAACTATGCATACCAACTCGACATCAATACCTTCTATACAAGCTTAGGGTTGGCCAATCAGTCTAATCGAGAGGTGGAAAATAGTTTTATACATAAGAAAACAACATGGTCATGGATGGGAGGATATCAACTCACGCTATTTGAAAACCATGAGTTGCACTTTGAGTATCGTTGGTATGAAGGCGCCGAAGACGGTGACACTGAGTTTTCAGAAGCCGCAAATGAAATAATGCTTGGATATCGCTACCTAATGCAACGTTCAGCGATCGAGATATCCATTATCGAAAACATCTTCAACATGGACAACTCCACCGATGTCGCTTTTCAATTGGCTTATCGTCATCAGTGGTAAGTCCATTTAAGGTCGAGATAGTAGAATTAAAAAAGCCGAACGGTTAAGTTCGGCTATAGAAATCGTACTGTCTTGTCTCTATTAATAGAAAAAGCGACTACTAACAGAGAGGGAACTACGCACTCATGATTCTTGATACAGCATTGCGAATGTCTGAGTCGGCCGCGTTAGCAGGTAAGCTGAATGAGATGTATTGGTCGCCACGGAAGCTCATTGAGCGGTCGATTTCTGCTAGGCAGTGAACCATTGAACCTTCAACGATGAATGACAGCTCGATCTCTTTATTATTCATGAAGCCGCCGCTGCGAAATTCAATCTCTTGGTAACAGCCCAAACGAGAAGCAAAGTTGTTGCCTTTTAAGAAGCCCTTCTCTACATCTGCTTTCACCATTGCCATACCCGATGCTTCCACGCCTTGGATGATTTTAGCAACTGTTGGCAGTGGGTGTACGGAGATAAAGTCACGGTCTTTAGGGTCAATCGCGAAGCCTATATCTAGGTTGGTTTCAACCCACACATGGCATTGGTTCGTTTGTGCGTTCAACGCGGTGACTGGCGTTTCATCATTTAACTTAAGACGGAATGGCACCAGTTTGGTTTCACCCGGTTGGATAACGAAAGGCTCTACCGCTTGAATACGACCCAGTGAAAAGGTTTCGTAGCTGGTACTGTCTTCAGTTTCTACTTTTACTTCTGTGTTGAGAACCAAGTTAATCAAGTCGATTTGTTGCTCAACGTCGCCACCAACAATGTGAACATTGCCAGACAACTCTCCACCTTGGAAAACTTCAATATTATCTAAGACAGTATCAACCTTTGCTGCACCGATGCCCAACGAGGCCTTTAATTTCTTAAACATATTATTTCCCTTTCTAATTATCTGATTTACGAATAGTTATTGCGTGACAATTTGCGACACTTGCCTCACAGAATCAAGCAATTTGCCCCATCTATGTTGAATAAGGTCACATTGCCCGAGGAAATGTTGAAATCGTGAAAAATTCCGTTACTCTATTTGTATAGTCAAATAAGGTTTCATTATGTCGAAAGCGCCGCTCTACCTACAGATAAAACAGTTCATAGACGATAATATCAACAATGGTCACTGGCCAGTGGGTTACCAGATAACCACAGAACTCGAACTCACAGAGCAGTTCAATGTGAGTCGAATGACGGTCAATAAAGCCATTCGAGATCTGGTGTCTGAAGGCAAGCTCATCAGGAAACCAAGACTGGGGACTTTTGTTTGTGAACCAGACGAAAAAGCGCAATCTCCGCTGCTTGATATCAACAACATCGCGCAAGAGATCAAAGACCGTGGCCAAACGTATACTAGCCAAGTTATCAAACACGATAGCATCAAAGCTGATGAAAGCACGGCTACACGGTTAGGAGTGATGATCAATGCTGAAGTGTTCTATAGTGAAATCATACACTTTGCCGACAACGTGCCGATACAATTGGAAGCGCGTTGGGTGAACTCTCAAGCCGCTCCAAAATACCTAGAGCAAGACTTTTCAACCTCTACACCCAACGAATACCTTTCAAAAAGCTGCCCGTTGAGTGCTATCGAGCATACAGTTGAAGCCATTATTCCAGACACTCAAATCAGAGCGTCACTAAAACTATCTGAATCAGAGCCTTGCCTTCTTTTGAATAGAAGAACATGGAGCAAAGAGCGCCTCATCAGCTTTGCATTGCTCTACCATCCTGGCTCTAAGTACAAATTAAGCTCCAAGATACTTCTAGATTAAAGAACATCATCCTGATCGCCGATCACATTTTTGCAACATCAACTTGATTCGGGTCAGCGTTTAGCCTATTTATTTGTATATACATTTAATGTTTAGCAAAGATCTAGGTGATTATGAATTTGATCCTCAAAAACGCACGAGTGGTCTCCATGAGCTCGGGAGCCGATGGCTATCAGCCCTCTTCCCCTCAAGATATCGTTATCGAAAGCGGTAAAATCGTGTCCATCTCTTGTTCAAACCAAGGCGTACTTGCTTCTGAGTTAGAACAAGTAAGTGTTGATGGTTCTTTGGATTACATCACCTATGATTGCAAAAACAAGTTAGTCACCCCTGGGTTGATTGATTGCCACACTCACCTCGTATTTGCGGGTAATCGTGCCAATGAATTTGAGCAGCGTTTGAATGGTGTGTCTTACATCGACATCGCCAAGCAAGGCGGCGGCATTCTAGCGACAGTCACTGCAACACGCGCAGCGAAAGAGTCTGAACTGGTTGAAATGGCGTTACCGAGACTCGATGGTCTACTAAGAAGTGGCGTAACCAGCATCGAAGTAAAATCTGGCTATGGTTTAACGCTTGATGATGAACTCAAGATGTTACGCGCTGCTAAAGCGTTAGAAAATCATCGCCGAATTAAGATCACCACCACTCTCCTTGCAGCGCATGCTGTGCCACCTGAATACAAAGAACAACCGGACAGCTACATCGATCTGGTTTGCCAAGAGATCATTCCTAAAGCTGCAGAGCAAGGGCTCGCCGATGCGGTTGACGTGTTCTGCGAGTCTATCGGCTTCAACCTAGAACAGACCGAACGCGTCTTTGCAGCTGCCAAAGCACATGGGCTCGCGATTAAAGGCCACACTGAACAACTTTCAAATATGGGCGGCAGTGCGCTCGCAGCTAAATACGGTGCACTCTCTGTCGACCATGTTGAATACCTTGATGAAACCGGAGTAAAAGCACTGGCGAAATCAGGGACAGTAGCCACCTTGCTACCCGGAGCTTTCTATTTCTTGAAAGAGACTCAACAACCGCCCGTTGCCCTACTTCGTGAACACAACATTCCAATGGCGATCGCGACCGACCTAAATCCCGGCACCTCACCCTTTGCAGATTTAACGCTGATGATGAACATGAGCTGCACCCTGTTTGGCACGACACCTGAAGAAGCATTGCGTGGTGTAACTTGTAACGCCGCCGCTGCCATTGGCGAGTCACAAACCAAAGGCAAAGTCGAAATCGGTTATGCCGCAGATTTAGCTATCTGGAATATCGACCACCCTGCCGATCTAAGCTATCAAGTCGGTGTTCCTCATCTGCATAAACGTATTGTTAACGGCGAGGTGTGTCATGACTCAATCTAAGTCCAACGTCATCCAAGATAATGCAGCAACCACACATAACTTTGTATGGACTGGGCGTAATGATCTTGAAGATGGCGCACTCGGTACTCGCGTTCATCACATTACCAAACAAGTTCAAAGTAGTGAGTTAAGTAACGAGCTTACTGATGGCGCTATCGCCTTAGTTGGCTTTGCCAGCGATGCAGGCGTTGCAAGAAATAAAGGCCGAATTGGCGCAAAACAAGCACCTAACCTGATTCGCCAAGCGTTAGCTAATATGGCTTGGCACAGTGACTCACACATTGCGGATCTTGGTGACATCGAGTGTAACGATGGTCAATTAGAAGTCAGCCAGAAACAGTGTGCTTCTGTGATTGCCAATGCGTTATCAACCAACAAAGTGATTACCCTTGGCGGTGGTCACGAGGTTGCTTGGGCATCGTTTCAAGGTCTTGCGGAACATCTAAATAAAATTCAATCAGAGCACAAATCTAAGATCGGTATCGTTAATTTTGATGCTCACTTTGATCTTCGCGAATTTGAAAGCAACATTGCCGATGTTAAACCGAGCTCAGGCACACCTTTCAACCAGATAAGTGATTACTGCCACACACATCAATGGCCGTTTCATTACGCTTGCCTTGGCGTGAGTGCTGCTAGCAATACCAAAGCGCTGTTTAACAAAGCTGACCAACTAGGTGTTTGGTATGAACACGACCGCAACATGACCCAAGTTAACCAAGTCGCTCAACTGGTTAAGTTGCAAAAATTCATCGCTGAGTGTGATTACCTCTATCTCACCATTGATCTAGATGTATTCCCCGCTGCGACAGCGCCGGGCGTCAGTGCACCAGCGGCAAGAGGCGTGAGCTATGAAGCACTCGCTCCTTTTCTAGAACAGATTTTCCAACACAGTGAAAAACTCATTATCGCGGACATTGCGGAATACAACCCAGACTACGACGTCGATGGCCAAACGGCTCGATTGGCGGCACGTTTGTGTTGGGATATAGCCAGTGCAATGGCCAGCGACTAATCCAGCTATACCGATAACTACAACTACAACTACAACTACAACGATATAACGTGAAACAGAAGGAATTCCAAAATGACGGAACACCACAACAGTGACCCTCGTCTCGACACGACTCGCGAAATTCGCGCACCTCATGGCACCACTTTGCGCGCTAAATCTTGGTTAACAGAAGCACCACTGCGTATGCTGATGAATAACCTAGACCCTGATGTGGCAGAACACCCACATGCACTGGTTGTGTATGGCGGTATCGGTCGCGCTGCGCGTGATTGGAAATGTTATGACAAGATTGTTGAAGTATTAGAGCGTTTAGAAGACGACCAAACGTTGCTTGTTCAATCAGGTAAACCTGTGGGCGTGTTCCCGACTCATAAAAACGCGCCTCGCGTACTGATCGCGAACTCGAACCTTGTTCCACACTGGGCGAATTGGGAGCACTTCAACGAACTCGATAAAGAAGGCTTGATGATGTACGGCCAGATGACCGCAGGCAGCTGGATTTACATTGGCTCTCAAGGCATTGTTCAAGGCACTTATGAAACGTTTGTTGCTATCGCGAAGAAGCACTTTCAAGGCGAAGCAAACGGCAAATGGGTTCTTACTGGTGGCCTCGGCGGTATGGGTGGTGCTCAACCTCTCGCAGCGACTATGGCTGGCTTCTCGATGATTGCGGTTGAATGTGATGAATCACGAATCGATTACCGCTTGCGTACAGGCTATGTCGACAAAAAAGCCACCAGCATAGATGAAGCGATGGCAATGATTAAAGAATCAGACACACCAATCTCTGTTGGCCTACTCGGTAACGCAGCAGACGTATTCCCAGAGCTTGTTGAACGCAATATCACGCCTGACGTAGTGACTGACCAAACCTCAGCCCACGATCCGCTGAACGGCTACTTGCCGCAAGGTTGGACGATGGAGAAAGCAGCACAAGAACGTTTAATTGATGAAGCGAAAGTAGTGAAAGCCGCTAAGCAATCAATGGCGATTCAAGTTCAAGCTATGTTAGATCTTCAGTACCGTGGCGCTGCGACCGTAGATTACGGCAACAACATTCGCCAAATGGCACTTGAAGAAGGTGTGGAAAACGCGTTTGATTTTCCAGGCTTCGTTCCTGCCTATATACGACCTTTATTTTGTGAAGGCGTCGGTCCGTTCCGTTGGGCTGCCCTATCTGGTGACCCAGAAGACATCTACAAAACAGACCAAAAAGTAAAAGAACTGATTCCAGATAACCCACATCTACACAACTGGCTAGATATGGCGCGTGAACGCATACAGTTCCAAGGCTTACCCGCTCGTATCTGTTGGGTTGGTTTGAAAGATCGCGAACGTTTAGGCCAAGCATTCAATGAAATGGTTAAAAATGGCGAACTGAAAGCTCCGGTTGTTATCGGTCGTGACCACCTCGATTCAGGTTCAGTGGCAAGCCCGAACCGCGAAACAGAAGGCATGATGGATGGATCAGATGCCGTATCAGATTGGCCTCTATTGAACGCCCTTCTAAATACGGCAGGTGGCGCAACATGGGTTTCTCTGCACCACGGTGGCGGCGTTGGCATGGGCTTCTCACAACACTCAGGAATGGTGATTTGTTGTGACGGCAGTGAAGATGCATCGCAGCGCATTGCTCGTGTACTTCACAACGACCCAGCAACAGGCGTTATGCGTCATGCTGATGCGGGTTACGATATTGCCAAGCAGTGTGCTAAAGAACAGAAGCTTGATTTGCCTATGCTAAACGAAGAACTTCGTCGCCTTTAATTTCTGGAGAAAACATGTTGAATTTATTACTTAAACCAGGACTTCTTGGCTTACCTGAACTGCGTAAGATTAGCCGCAGCCCTGTAAATTTATCACTCGACCCCGCAGCGATTCCTGATATTGAAGCGAGCATGCACGTTGTCGAGCAAGTGATTGCGGAAGATCGTACCGTGTATGGCATCAATACGGGTTTTGGCTTATTAGCGAATACCAAAATAGCGCCTGAAGATTTAGAAGTACTACAGAAAAGTATCGTGCTTTCTCACGCAGCAGGCATCGGCAAGTTCATGTCTGATGAAACTGTGCGTTTGATGATGGTGCTAAAGATTAACAGCTTGTCTCGTGGCTACTCTGGTATCCGACTCAAGGTCATAAATGCTCTTATCGATCTAGTGAACGCACAAGTTTACCCGTGCGTACCACAAAAAGGATCAGTGGGCGCTTCTGGAGATCTTGCTCCCCTCGCCCACATGAGTACGGTACTGCTTGGTGAAGGCCAAGCACGTCACAACGGCAAGATCATCACTGGCTTAGAAGCAATGCAGATCGCTGGCTTGGAGCCAATCACACTTGCTCCGAAAGAAGGCTTAGCTCTGTTAAACGGCACACAAGCATCGACAGCCTTTGCATTAGAAGGTCTGTTCGCAGCTGAAGACTTGTTTGCGTCTGCAACCGTGTGTGGCGCAATGTCTGTTGAAGCCGCGCTGGGTAGTCGTCGTCCGTTTGATCCGCGTATTCATCGCGTTCGTGGTCACCGTGGCCAAATGGATGCAGCACTTGCTTACCGTCATATGCTTGATCAAAAAAGTGAGATTGGTGAATCACACACTTGTTGTGAAAAGGTTCAAGACCCTTACTCGCTGCGTTGCCAACCTCAAGTGATGGGTGCTTGTTTACAGCAAATTCGTAATTCAGCAGAGACTTTAACGATTGAAGCAAATGCCGTATCCGACAACCCGCTTGTTTTCGCTGACGATGGCGACATCATTTCGGGCGGTAACTTCCACGCAGAACCTGTCGCAATGGCAGCCGATAACCTTGCACTAGCGATAGCTGAAATCGGTAGCTTGTCAGAGCGTAGAATGGCGTTGTTGATTGATAGTGCGCTAAGCAAACTTCCACCTTTCTTGGTCGATAACGGCGGCGTGAACTCGGGCTTTATGATTGCTCAAGTAACGTCTGCAGCACTCGCTAGTGAGAACAAAACCTTGGCTCATCCGGCGTCAATAGACAGCCTACCTACTTCTGCAAACCAAGAAGACCACGTATCAATGGCCACCTTTGCCGCTCGTAGGCTTAGATACATGGCTGAAAACACCCGTGGGATATTGGCAGTAGAATATTTAGCAGCAGCACAAGGGCTAGACTTCCGCGCTCCGAATCTATCTTCTCCTCGTGTGGAAGAAGCGAAACAGATTCTGCGTGAAAAAGTCAGCTTTTACGACAAAGACAGATATTTTGCTCCGGATATTGAACAAGCGAACTTATTGCTCAAATTATCCGTTCATAATCACCTAATGCCAGAAGGCACTTTGTGTAGCTTTTAAAGCAAAAACATTCTGAACAACACCCATTAGAGTGTCATATAAACAAGGGCTATTAATTTGCCCTTGTTGCATTGAGCCAAAGGCCATATCTCCCTTCAAATCGTCACATACCATCCAACGTATTTATCTAATTGACTGATATATAAGCAAAGTTAACTGGATAGACCATTAGAACGAAGTTAGTTAGCTATAATCCACCCCAGATTTGATGACTAATAGCGATACTATGTTTCTGACACCTTACTTTTCTACTGAAGACAATCAATTTCAATTCACTCGTGAACAGGCTAGCCACTTTGCTAAAAAAGTAGCCGCTGACTTCAACCCAATTCACGATGAAGACAACAAGCGCTTCTGCGTGCCTGGCGATCTTTTGTTTGCAGTACTTCTGCAAAAAGAAGGCATCAGCCAAAAAATGCGTTTTGATTTTTCAGGTATGGTGGGTAACGGTATTGCGCTAAGCGTTGACAACAAATGTGATAAAGAAAGCTCACTGGTTGACGAGAAAGGCAAAGAGTACCTGCACATGTCTTGTGAAGGTGAAAAGAGCTACGATCAAGCATTCATCGAACACGTAGTAACAAACTACGTTAAGTTCTCTGGCATGAACTTCCCACACATCATGGTTCCTCTTATGGAAGAGCAACAGATGATGATCAACTGCCAACGTCCTCTTGTGATTTACGAGAGCATGGAAGTTGAATTTACTCGCCTAGACCTATCTCACCCAGAAGTAGAATTCTCTGGCGCGACTTTTGATGTTGAAGGCAAGCGTGGCATCGTGACACTGAACTTCGATTTCAAAGAAGACGGCGAAGTTGTCGGTAAAGGCGTGAAACGCATGGTAGCAAGTGGCCTTAAGCCATACGACCAAGCTTCTGTAGACGACCTAGTAAACCGCTTCAACGAGCGTAAAGAGATGTTTCTAGCTCAGTTCGCAGCTGCCGCTTAATCAGCATCCTTATTTACACATCTCGATGTAAATAAGCTCTAGAATAAGATCAATAAAGCCCAGCTTGATATCCTCAAGCTGGGCTTTTTAGTACGATACCCGTCTATACGAAGACACTCAAGTCAAAACTAAATCCAGCGCCTAACCTTTTGTTTGTAATCAACATATTCCGCACCGAACAATTGCTCTAGGGCGCGTTCTTCTGGCTTAATTTGGAACTGGTTCATGTAGATTACGAATACAAAACTGAGTAAGACACTGAACAGGTTTTGGAAGAAATAGCCAAAGCAAAATAGCAGGATAAACAACCCTAGATACATTGGATTTCGTGTGTAGCCAAAAATGCCACTGTCCACGACTGCTGAAGCGGTTTCGACTTTGATCGGGTTAACGGTGGTTTTCTGTTTTCGGAATTCCCATATGCCTGATATTCCAATCACACCGCTCAATATGATCCCGATGCCTAGCACAACCATTCCATAAGGTAATGCCAGTGCCCCTTGGCTCAACTGCTGAGCGCAGAAGTATGATGCTACGAATACAATAATGAACAGTGCAACGGGTGGTACTTTTAATTCTAGAAATTTCATACTTTTCCTTATTAACATTCCTTTGTTAGTTTAGAAAAAAGCCCAGCAATTGCTGGGCTAAATGTATTAAAGAATTTTTGCTAGCGCCTGTAATGGGTGAGCAAGCTTCTCACCTTCAAAACGCTTTACTTGGCTACGGCAAGAGTAACCCGTCACCAAACAACGATCTTTTGGTAAGTCCTGCATTTGAGGTTTCCAGCTTAAACCGTATATGTCTTTCGACATTTGCAGCTTATCGACTTCATGGCCGAAAGTACCTGCCATACCACAACAACCGACAGGAACACTGGTTAACGCAGCACCAAAGTGTTTGAAGATAGCGCCCCACTCTTTTTCAGCGTTCGGCATTTTGGTCTTCTCAGTACAGTGAGCGAACAAGTACCACATCTCTTCACTTGCAGAACGAGCTTCGAACTCACCTAACGATGGCATTAACCATTCATGCACGGTGAGCACATCAAAGTCGCCACGCTTGTCACCTAAGATCTCGATGTATTCATCGCGATAACAAAGTACCAGTGCAGGATCAACACCCACCAAAGGAATGCCGATATCCGCCACCATCGACAAGAAATCCGATGTGGATTTCGCTTCACGCGCAAAGCGACTTAAGAAGCCTTTAATGTGCAGCGCTTTTCCATTTGGCTTAAACGGCAGCAGTACCGGTGTTTTGCCCAGCTTTTGAGCCAGAGTAACGAAGTCTTCAACTACTTCTGCATCATAAAAGCTAGTAAACGGGTCTTGAACGATAAGTACATGCTGTTTCTTCTGCTCAGAAGACAAGCTTTCTAAGTACTGTAAGTCGAAGAGTTGCAATTCTTTACTCGCCAAACGATTTTTTAGCGTAGGCACCGACATCAGTGGTGCATCAACATAACCAACCGTTTTAGCCGTTGCGGTTTGTATCCACCTTTGACCCAAGGCTGCGTTAACAACCTTTGGTGCTTTCGCCATTAGCGGCAGCATGGTTTCAATGTTGGCGACTAAATAGTCTTTTGCAGGACGTTGGTAGCGTGAGTAATAAATGTTTAAGAATCGAGAACGGAAGCTCGGCACATCGACTTTAATCGGACACTGGCTCGCACACGCTTTACATGCAAGACAACCATTCATCGCTTCGTGAACTTCATGCGAGAAATCGTATTCATGGCGTTTGTTCATCGTGTTACGAACACGCTCAACCATGGTTTTAACCGGAGTATTGTCCTTCAGCGCTTCTTGCTCTAAATCGAGAATATCGACGCCTTGTTCCGTTAACTGACGCAACCACTCTCTTACCAAACCTGCGCGGCCTTTTGGTGAATGACGACGGTCAGCTGTGACTTTCATCGAAGGACACATTGGCGAGCTCGTATCGTAGTTGAAGCACAAGCCGTTACCATTACATTCCATGGCTTGTTTGAAGCTATCACGAACTTGTACGTCGATCTGACGGTCATAGAAGCCGCGCTTGGTATCGGTGACTTTCACCAATTCAGCGTCGCTTTCTAATGGCGTACAGATCTTGCCTGGATTCATCTTATTGTGCGGGTCGAACGCTGCTTTAACACGTCTTAACTCAGTAAACAGCTCTTCACCAAAGAAGTCTGGGCCATACTCAGAGCGAAAACCTTTACCGTGCTCACCCCACATCAAGCCGCCGTATTTAGCCACCAGCTTAACCACTTCATCAGAGACTTCGTGCATCAGTGCTTCTTGCATCGGGTCACACAGATCAAGTGCCGGACGAACGTGTAATACGCCCGCATCAACGTGACCAAACATGCCGTAGTTCAGCTCTTTTGAATCGAGCAGCACTCTAAATTCAGAGATGAAGTCCGCCAAGTTTTCCGGTGGTACACAGGTATCTTCAGCAAAAGCGACTGGCTTAGCTCGGCCTTTCGCCGCACCTAACAGACCCACCGCTTTTTTACGCATGTTGTAAATTCGGCCAATGCTCGCCAAATCACTGCACACTTGGAAGCCAATCACACCGGCTTCTTCGGTTTCAAGCATGCTTTCAAGTTGTGCAGTCAGCGCTTGAACTTGTTGTTCAACTTCCGCTTCATCTTGGCCTGCAAACTCAACCATGTTGATACCAAGCATCTCTTTATTGGGAACATCCATAAGCAGGTCGCTCACGGTGTGCCAAACGATGTCTTGCTTCGCTAGGTTCAATACTCTTGAATCAACCGTTTCTACAGACAGCGCTTTCGCTTCTACCATAAACGGAGCATTGCGCAGCGCAGAATCGAACGTGTTGTATTTCACGTTAACCAGTGTGCGCGCTTTTGGAATCTTGGTTAGGTTTAACTTTGCTTCCGTGATGAATGCTAAAGAACCTTCAGCACCACATAGGACGCGAGTCAAGTCGAAGCTGTCGTCTTGTTCGTTGATTGCGTTCTTTAGGTCGTAACCTGTTAAGAAGCGATTCAAGGGTGGGAATTTATTAAGAATTTGAGCGCGCTTGTCTCGACAAACTGCCTCAGTAACCGCAAGGGCATGGTGAGCAAATTCACCCTCAACTGGCAAGCCGTGTGATAAATCAGACTCTAGACACGAACCATCTGCGAACACCGCTTGTAACGACAACACATGGTCGGACGTTTTTCCGTACTTCAACGACCCTTGGCCCGAAGCATCGGTATTGATCATGCCACCTAAGGTTGCTCGGTTACTGGTAGAAAGGTCTGGAGAGAAAAAGTAACCGTAGGGACGTACCGCATCATTCAATTGGTCTTTAACGACGCCAGACTGAACTCTCACCCAGCCCTCTTTCTCGTTAATCTCAAGAACCTTGTTCATGTATCGTGAAAGGTCAACCACAACACCTTTTGTTAAGGATTGTCCGTTGGTTCCGGTACCGCCGCCACGAGGTGAAAAGGTCACGCGTTCGTAAGCGGATTTAGCACCCACCTGACCGAGCAACACAACGTCTTGAGTTGTTTTAGGAAGGATGACCGCCTGCGGCAATTGCTGATAGACACTGTTATCAGTCGCCACAGCCAAACGGCTAGAATATTGAGATTCAATGTCGCCAGTAAAGCCCGCTGTTTTTAGTTCATCTAAAAAGCGTACGACTACTGGATCGACATCAGCATTAAGTTGAAGTCTTGGTAACATTTGCTTCCTGCCCCTACTTCGCTGATCCAATCAGCATTGGGTTATCTGAGATTTTTAATAATTTTCTTTGAATTTCGTCACTTTACTACTATTAAGATCATATAAAAAGGTGATCAAATCAGAATCTCAGTGCAAGAATGGAGAAATAGTCACTTTCGTCTTAATTCAGTCCAATATACTGAATAACATTTTGTTTAAGACATCTCCATGAGCACATCACAATGAAAAAAAACAAAACAGTCACAACTGAAGATATTCTTCTTAAGCTATGCCAATCAGTCTCAAGCGTACTCACTTCAGCGACGGCTTCTCAGGTGTCCTATTCAGCTATGGTTCAAAAGATCAACAAGACAAGTCTGAAGCCAGACTTTGGTTGTTTCGTCTTATTTGACGGTGGCTTTTCTGGTCTTGTTGTCATCAATTTTACGTCTAAAGCCGCGCTAGAGATCTATACCAATTACATGCGTAACATGGGCATGCCAGAAGATGAGCTGGCGGTACTACACACTTCAGACGAAGTGGGCGATGTTTTGGGCGAGTTAATGAACCAGTTAGTTGGTGATTTCACCAATAAGATCCGTAAAGAACTGCAAACCAACATCACACAGAACCAACCGAAAATGCTGGCATTGAACAAGCAAGTAAACCTTTCTGTTGATACTAACCTAGATCGTCCACAAGCCCGTCGTGTGACCTTCTCGACTGCAAACAACAACATCTTCTACCTAGAGCTTGCAATGGATAAGACAGAATTCATCCAATTAGAAGAATTTGAGATCGCTGAAGACGAATGTCCAGACAGTATTCTTGAGGCTACTCAGAAAAAAATGCAGGAAGCGAATAAGCCCGCTCAAAGTTCAGGTAATGATTCTGCAGCCGATCTACTCGATGAACTTGGTATCTAGTTTGCTAATGCTCTAGTTAATCCGGAAAATCGTGTCACTAACGCCATCAATACGCTTGATGGCGTTTTTGTATTACCCAGAAGCCACCTCTTCCATCCTTCATAAATGGCTCACCGCGTAATAACAAATGACTTTTGACTTTGCTGTTACCTGCCAAAACATGTAAAATGTCGGACTTTTCAAAATTTGCGGTAATGATTAAGTAGTCGATGGATAAGAAAAAAGCCCTAAAGAAAATTGCCAAGTGCCTTGAGCTTGGAAATTCTGCGAACGTCAATGAAGCGGCCAATGCGATAAAAATGGCGCATAACTTGATGCTGAAATATGGTCTCGAGAAAGACGATATTGAATTTATCAAGATGGGAAAAACTCAGTCCAGTCATCTGTTACCTGCAAATATCAGCTCTACACTGCTGCGTGTTATTCGCGGTATTAACACCAAGTTTGGCGTAGAAGCCGTATTACTGAACCACAAAGGCCTTAAGCGTGTGGAGTTCATTGGTGAAGCTGATCGAGCAATCTTTGCTGCCTTTGCTTTCGATATTATTTATCGCGAATTGAACGAGCATACGGGTCAATTCAGAAACAGCTTTGCAGGATCTGGTACCGGAACTCTCGAAGTCACTCGTCGTGTGAATTCTTACGTCTCTGGTTGGGTAGAAGGTGCGCTTGAAAAGTTGCCTATCATTACCCCGGACGACGAGTCAAACAACAAAATCAATAACTACATTGATAAAGAATTTGAAAATATTGACCGTGAAACCTTCAAACAACAACTCAGAGAAGCGATGAAAAACCTCACCGCTGACTATGAAGTTGGTTTGAAGAAAGGTCGTAAGCTTTCGGTAAACCGCCCTGTTGGCGGAACTCAAGCGGCTAAAAAAATCACCAAATCGTAGAGCATGCCATTTAGCTAAATCATAATGCTTGCTCTTTACATTTCCTCAGCACATTGTTAAAACCATCAATAATACTTATAGGACTATATGTTTGTCATTCGCAATCTATGCGTTTGACAGAAGTACATGATGGAGAAATACGTTGAAAAAAATCACACTAGCCCTAGCGCTTACTGTCGCTCTAACGGGTTGTCAGGCAACTCAACGCCAAAATGCTACAACTGGCGAATCTGAGACTAACTCTGCAACTCAAGGCGCTCTAATTGGTGCAATCGCTGGTGCCGTTGCTGGTGCTGCTACTGGTGACGATTCTAAAGATCGCCGTAAACGTGCACTCATCGGTGCTGCTGGTGGCGCTGCCGTTGGTGGTGGTATCGGTTACTACTTCGACCAACAAGAAGCTGCACTTCGTGAAGAACTCATGAACTCTGGTGTTCAAGTTGAACGCGTTGGTGAGAACCAGCTTCTACTTCGCCTAGAAAACGGCATTGGTTTTGGTTCTGGCTCTTACGCTTTGGAGTCTAGTATTCACAACACACTACGTGGTGTTGCTCGTATCTTAGTTGAATACCCAGACACTAGCCTAGTGATCGACGGTCACACTGACAGCACTGGTAGCGAGTCGTCTAACCAAATCCTTTCTGAGCGTCGTGCTGAATCTGTTCGTGCATTCTTGATCTCTCAAGACGTTGCTGCAGGTCGTGCCATTGCTCGTGGTAATGGTGAACGTTACCCTCTATGTGACAACAACACCTCTCAAGGTCGTGCTTGTAACCGTCGCGTAGAAATTCAAATCTTGCCACTTAAGTAGCACGGTTAAAGCCCAGTTACCTTTATCTATTGAATTAACCTCTATATAGTTGCTTATCAGTTATGTTACTCATTTAACGTGATAATAATAATCAACGACCATAAAGCGTATTCATACTGACATATCGATTCTGGGCTTTTTACGAGACTTATCTTTTGCTGATCCTATCCAACATTTTGTCATCATCACTTCTTAGGCCTCTATTTCTAGCCCTCATATTTTCCACGATACCGTTGTCCACCACACATTTCGTGCACGCAGCAAGCGGTGATGAATTTTCATTAGCTCCACAATCTCAAGAGTCACAACCTCAAGATCCAGTTTCTCAATACCAATTAGCTCAAGCTTATGAATCGGGTGTCGACGTCCCTTTGAGCACCAGCGATGCATTTTATTGGTACTCGCAATCAGCGGATAACGGCAATGCAAATGCGCAATTTAGGCTGGCTGAATTGTATTTATCTGGGACAGGTGTAGAGCAAAGCAACAAGCTAGCTTTAGAATGGTTTATCAAATCAGCATTGCAAGGTAACAAACGCGCCTCAGTTGAGGTCGCAAAGATCTATGAGTCCTCGCTTGAGAAAGATCTACTCCTACCATTAGATGCATCACAGCTATGGTATGAAGCGGCCTTAAAAGACAACCCTGATGCAGAAGATGGTTACAATCGCGTTCTGGAAGCACAATTTAACCAACAACGCGCCAAACAGATCTCTTCGATTGAGCAGCTCAATGACAACGTCAGTGCAGAAGCCAATACGAATCAACCAAGTACCTTCCCTTCGGCACTAACTTCTAGAGACCAAGCAACACGTTCTAACCTAACAAACTCTGACTATATGATCGGCGCAGTACTGGCCGTTTTAATTGCAATAGTGAGTATCAGCGCGACTCTGGTTGTATCGCGAAAGCGACAGATTCTGAAGTCTGGTGAGTTAAATCAGCAACAGCAGACACTTGAAGCGCAGCTTAGCGCCAAAGACTTCACAATCAAACAGCAAAAGCGCCAACTTCAGACTATCTATAACGAACTGAAGAAGCAGAAAAACAACAAGAGCTTGAACAATTTTCAGGTAGCTTGTGCGCTATTTGGCTACACGCCTAGCTCAATTCCAGACCAGAAAAGCATCAAGATACGATACAAACAATTATCAAAGATCTACCATCCAGATGGTCACGGATGTGACGAAGAAATGAAACGTTTGAACAATGCGCTAAAAACCATTTTACAAAATGTTACAAAACCGTAAACAACTACACATATTAAATTTGCAAGGTCGCAAAGATATCGATTTTATTAGTGTTGCAATCGATCCCCCTCTCAAAAACGGGTAACAAACTATTAACTAATGGGTCTTACTTGTGTCATAATTTGCGCCGAAAATACACCTGACTTAAACAGGTGAGGAGAGAATATGTTCACAATAGAAGGCGTTTGTGATTGGTGCAAAAAGCCAAGCCTAGTTAAAAAGCACGACTACCTAGATGGTAAGTGTCATCATGCATGTAAAGAGTGCAATGATATTGCAACCATTGATGTTCGCCAGTTCAATATTGGTGAAATGGAAATGAGAGCAAAACTCTCCCAAGCGACATTGAGATAAGCAACACCGTTGAAATATAAGAAAGCGCCTAAGGCGCTTTTTTTGTGTCTGTGGTTTTAGATCTTCTCTCTTCTCTCTTCTCTCTTCTCTCTTCTCTCTTCTCTCTTCTCTCTTCTCTCTTCTCTCTTCTCTCTTCTATACAGGTGTATACAGTACTTTTCTGTCAAAACCACTGTATACACCTGTATAAAGCTCACATTTTTTCAACTTATGAGACAAAACAGCAAATTCATTCGAATTTAATTTATTAAATAATTTCAATCACTTAACAACATCCTACCTATCACTTCAGACAAAATCGTCCAATAATCCCGCAAAAAACGCTTGATCTTATAAGCAACTAAAACTACTGTATACACATACAGCATGTATATAAGGACAGCAAAATGATTCAAGCACACGTTAAAGCCCAACACTCTAGCCCGCTAGTTCACTGCGCATTTACATCAGTTTCTCGTAAAAGCAAAAATTCAAACGAGGAAGCGTTATTTGCAAGAATGGCGTTGCTGTCCAACCAACATCAGTGGCTACTGTTTACCGCTCAAACACCGAGACCATCCGCCAAGCAGCTGAAGCAACATAATGTTTGCTGCGACCGAGTTATTCATATGAAAGCCTCTCATCAAATGACTGAGGTAGAAACCGTCGAGAAAGCCATTCGCTCTAAGAATGCGAGTGCGATTGTGGCAAGTGCATCGATTGATCAATTCAGTCAGCAATATCTAAGAACATTAGGAATGCGCTTTCAGTGTGAAGTCTTCTTTATGGATGCGAATTCAGAGCGTATTCACTAAGCCACCTTGCTTAATATCATGTTGGCTTAATAACATTGTTGGCTCAAAAACATAGCCCATACACATAGCTTAATCTTTTAGCTAACAAACTTAAGTTAACTTAACAGCATAGCTCCAAAACACAGTCCAAATATACTGCCTTCCCCTGCCCTACGATTCGCCTATTTTTTGGCGAATTGTTAGGCGGGGGTTTTTATTTAAACAATAGATTTAGCAATCGTTTGCTTTTTATCTGGAAGGAAATAGTAGATTGAGTATAATGCCCGTCTAATCATGTGCACACCGCACTTCTCTGTATGACGTTTGATAAAAGATAGGAATGTCTAAATGAGCCTTGCTGATCAAGTTCTTGCCGTAAATGATGACCTACCAATCCGTACTGACAAACCTGTCCACAGTGGCAAAGTTCGCTCAGTCTACTGGTTAACTGAAGAAGATAGTCAACGACTAATCAAAGAGAAAGGCTACGATGTAGCACCAGATGCGCCTTTAGCAATCATGGTGATCAGTGACCGTATCTCTGCATTTGATTGTATCTGGCGTGGTGAAGGTAATCTTAAAGGTGTTCCCGGTAAGGGAGCGGCTCTGAATGCTATCTCTAACCACTGGTTCAAATTGTTTAAAGACAACGGACTTGCTGACAGTCATATTCTTGATATCCCCCACCCGTTTGTATGGATTGTACAAAAAGCTCGCCCAGTTATGATTGAAGCGATTTGTCGTCAATACATCACCGGCTCAATGTGGCGTGCATACGCAAACGGCGAACGTGAATTCTGTGGTATCGAGATGCCTGAAGGCCTCGAGAAAGACAAGAAGCTACCTGAGCTACTGATCACGCCTTCAACAAAAGGGATTTTGAAAGGTATCCCTGGTGTTCCAGAAGCTGACGATGTGAACATCTCGCGTAACAACATCGAAGATAACTTCGCAGCGTTCAACTTTACTCAAGCAAGCGATATCGCGCACTACGAGAAGCTGTTAAAAGAAGGCTTCAACGTTATCAGCCAAGCACTTGCGAAAGTCGACCAAACCTTTGTGGATACAAAGTTTGAATTTGGTTACGTCAACGATGCTCAAGGTAAAGAAAAGCTGATCTACATGGACGAAGTGGGTACGCCAGATTCATCTCGCATTTGGGATACTCAGGAATACAACAAAGGCAATATCGTTGAAAACTCTAAAGAGGGTTTCCGTCAGTTCTTGCTTAACTACTTCCCTGATGCAGACATTCTTTTGAACAAAGAACGCATGCCAGAACGTGAAGCATTAGCTCGTGACAATGAACTGCCTCTCGATTCACTGATGTCTCTGTCGCGTACTTATCTTGATATCGCAGCGAAAATCACAGGTGCAGAGATCGTACTGAGCGAGAATCCTAAGCAAGAAATCATCGATGTACTGCGTGCTGACTATGGTCTAGTCGACTGATTGCATTCTAGAAAGCGAGTAAGCTCGTAAACACAAGTTTCAGATACTAAAAGGGCCTCATCATTATTGAGGCCCTTTTTACGTGTGCGATTTTTAATATTCTTTGAGCTCGCTTCTAAGCTATATGCTCTAGGCTCTAAGCTCTAAGCTCTAAGCTCTAAGTAATAATGAGAGATTACAACTTGATAGTAAACTCTTCTCCAGTATTCTCGGCGATCACCAAATGACTGCGCGTCTCGATGTACTCTATCTGCTCTTCTTCAAGAGAATATGGCATAACAACTTTGAGCTCATTGATCCCTTCCAGCCTAGCTAGCTTAAGTAAGGTAACAATGTTTGACTCATCACTTTTACGCGTCGACATTGATTTTAATGCCATCTGCCATAAACGATCTTCAGGGCTTGCTAGCTCTTTAATGCTATCTCGCCAGACGGTACTGAATACTGGCGCAATTGTGGTTAGTGCTTCCAGAAAAGTCCATTTTTTACTGCATGAGGCGCCAAGAAAGGTTGTGTAATCGAACTCTACACGCGTCTCTATCTGTTTTTCCATGATGTCCCCCGACACTTTGACAACACAATATACTCAATATCTATCAACTCTTTCTTTATAGCAATAGGATATAGAAGAATAGTCTTTTATGACCTTTTGATTGGTTAAAAAGGCATATAAAAATCAATTTTGTAACAAAATAAGCACTGAATAATCATATATGCACCTATTTGATTAATATTTTAGAGATAAAACTTATCTATCTATTTTATATCAATTATCCGGCTCGCTTTTTTGTATTGAATACGCCAGCCAGACCATGTTGGCAGCTCCCAGCGTTTTGGTGATAACTTTCGGCTACCCGATTGATAGTGAACGTAAATCAGCTTTCGCGCGGGCAAGTATTCTACATCGAGTTGTAAGTCGGCAAGGCTCAGTGCAAACGGGTATTTTTCAGAGAACTCTGAATAGAACCAACTTGGAATCCCATGGAAAGGTATGTCTGCATGGTCGAACATTTCCAATTCGCTCACATCAGTGACACCTAGCACCTCAAGCTGCTCTATCAACCATAGCTCAAAGTTAATGTTCTCAATTTCTGGTGTGTATTGGGTTTGTTCATCGAGACCGAGTTTCACATACAGCTGCCAGTGTTTGATTTCTTGAGTGCGAACCTTTGCAAAACCGGGAAGTTGGACGCCTTTTAACACAAGATCGACAATAGGCTTTAATGATAGTTGCCCTTCAGCCGCGACGAGCTTAGTCGTAATTGTACGGCTTGCGTATACCAAAGCCATCTCGGTAAAGACACCATCATCATTTACTCTTGTTTCACCTTGCTCCCACTCTCCGAGTTCAGCTTCAATGATAAGCTCAAGAGGAATAGGTGCCGTGACCGTCGCTAAGGTCAGTGTTTGCTTAACACCTCTTCCCGGCAAACTATGGGTATCAAGCACCAACATCGCTTGTGCATTGTCCGGGAAACGATTCTGACGGCCGAGTACTGCCTCTAACACTCCATTGGCAAAGGCTTCTTTCCTCTTCAGTCGGCGCACAAACACCAGCTCAGGATGCAAATTCACAATAGTCTTAAGCAGCTCAATACGTTGGAAACGTGACGCGACTTCTAACTGAGGAAGTTCAAACACCTCACGCATTTGCTTTGCCAGCCCTTGTGCTTCATTCAGTGCCTGTTGGTCTATTTCTAGATGCGGATAATCGCGACCACGAACAATCTGAATCAACAGGCTTAGATCACACCCTTCCTTTTCTTGCTGAGCCAGCGCTTCAAGATGTTCTGCATTGGTTGGTAATTGGTATAAGCGAGCAGGAACGGACAACGCCGCGGTGAGATCGACCATCGCTTCTTTTAAGGCTTTGGTTTTGATTCGAGTAACGATGTCGGCATACAAAGCATCAATCGGCAATGGATACAGCTTTTTACCATGCTCGGTAATTTGATGGTCGGCGTTAATCGCCTCCATCGTCAGCAAGGTTTGAGTCGCGCTGTTTAATGACTTCTCAGGAATAGGATCAAGGAAGGACAAGCTCTCAAACGGAGCACCACAACATGCCGCGGCCAACACAGGTTCTGTCAGCTCTTCACGCTGCAATTCAGGTGGCGTGACTAACTCTAACGCCGCATGCTCGCCATATAGACGCACACAAATGCCATCCATCACCCTACCCGCGCGGCCAGCTCGTTGTTTGGCACTCGCTCGTGATATGGATTTAAGCATCAGTGTGGTTCTTCCGTTTCGTTGAACGGTGCGTCTTTCTAACCCTGAATCTATCACCACGCCAATATCAGGTATGGTGAGGGAGGTTTCAGCAACGTTGGTCGCCAAAATGACCTTTCTCAGGCTATTACCTTCAGTATTGATATTACGACCCGATAACGCTAGATCTCGTTCTTTTTCACAGACCGACGCATGCAATTTCACTACTTGGATGTCTGGATTCTTTGCCAAGGCTTGTTCACATTGCACGATCTCTTTTTTACCTGGTAGGAAAACCAAGATATCGTCATGTGAAGCGATCAATTGATGATTCACTTCTTCAGCAATGCGTTGCTCTAGATGTCGAATATCGGGCAATGCTCTGGATTCATTCGCCCTGTGTTCAATAGCAACTTGATAAGTTCGGCCTTCACAGCTTATTCGATTCGCATCCAAGTAATGAGCAAGACGCTCTCCTTCAATGGTTGCTGAAGTGATCACCAAGCGATGGCTCTCTTTTTGTTTGAGAATCGCTACCAGCAGATCAATGTCCCAGCGTCTCTCGTGAAACTCATCCACCACAATCACATCAAAACTGGCTAATCCGTCTTCTGATAACCAACGCAGCGCGATACCGGGAGTCACAAAAACAACGTTAGTTTGCTCGTTATACTCTGACTCAAGCTTAATCGCATAGCCAACCTTGCTACCAAGCTTCTCACCCGATTGCTGTGCGAGGTATTTAGCCAATGACGTACACGCGATACGTCTTGGTTCCACCACCAGCACTCGTCCATGCTGAGAAGCCCAAAGTGGCAAACGCGTTGATTTACCCGATCCGGTTTCAGCTTCGACTACAAGGTGAGAATTGGCGATTTGCTCGTGGAATACGTTTTGATAAGAATCGATAGGAAGTAATGACATAAAAAGGAGGAGTCGCGAAAAAGTGTGAGCGAAGTATAACGAATTATGGCGCTAGAATTCGATAAGTGTGGGACATGGGTAAGAATATCATTTTGTTTGCAAAGATCGGAGGGAAACTATTTACAATTGAATAACTAAACCGTTATCATTTTTCGGTTACCCTTTCTCCCATATTAGGCATCCAATGAACAACGATAAACGCCCTCTATATATCCCTTATGCTGGTCCTGCTCTACTAAGTACCCCTCTTCTAAACAAAGGCAGCGCATTCTCTGCTGAAGAGCGCAGTTCTTTCAACCTTGAAGGCTTGTTACCGGAAACGACCGAAACAATCCAAGAGCAAGTAGGACGTGCATACAAGCAATATTGTAACTTCGAAAGTGATATGGATAAGCATATCTACCTTCGTAACATCCAAGACACTAATGAAACGCTTTTTTATCGTTTAGTTCAAAACCACATTTCTGAAATGATGCCTATCATTTACACGCCAACGGTTGGCGCAGCATGTGAGAACTTCTCAAATATTTACCGTCGTGGCCGTGGTCTGTTTATCTCATACCCGAACCGCGATCGTATCGATGACCTACTGAACAATGCGACAAACCACAACGTTAAAGTTATCGTGGTTACGGATGGTGAGCGTATTCTTGGTTTGGGAGACCAAGGTATCGGTGGCATGGGTATTCCAATTGGTAAGCTAGCACTGTACACAGCTTGTGGCGGTATCAGCCCAGCTTACATGCTACCTATCGTGCTCGATGTGGGTACAAACAACCCTCAACGTCTTGCTGACCCAATGTACATGGGCTGGCGTCACCCTCGTATCACAGGTGCTGACTACGATGCATTCGTTGAAGAGTTCATCCAAGCAGTTCAACGCCGTTGGCCTGATGCATTAGTTCAGTTCGAAGATTTCGCACAAAAGAACGCAATGCCACTGCTTGAGCGTTACAAAGATCGCCTCTGTTGTTTCAACGATGACATCCAAGGCACAGCAGCCGTAACGGTTGGTTCTCTACTTGCAGCATGTAAAGCAGCAAACAGCAAACTTTCAGATCAACGCATCACCTTCTTAGGTGCGGGTTCTGCAGGTTGTGGTATTGCTGAAGCTATCATTGCTCAAATGGTGTCTGAAGGTATCAGCGATGCACAAGCACGCTCTCAAGTTTACATGGTTGACCGTTGGGGTCTGCTACAAGAAGGGATGCAAAACCTGCTTGATTTCCAACAGCGTCTCGTTCAAACCAACGAAAACACCAAAGACTGGGAAAGCGACGGCACTGGTTTCTCTCTACTAGACGTTGTTCGCCACGCGAAACCAACAGTATTAGTTGGTGTATCTGGTGCTCCAGGTCTGTTCAGCAAAGAAGTCATCAAAGAGATGAACCTACACTGTGAACGCCCTATCGTGTTCCCACTATCAAACCCAACAAGCCGTGTTGAAGCAACTCCAAACGACATTATTCGTTGGACTGATGGCCAAGCACTGGTTGCCACAGGTAGCCCATTTGAGCCAGTAACTCATAACGGCACCACTTACCCAATCGCTCAGTGTAACAACAGCTACATCTTCCCAGGTATTGGCCTTGGTGTATTGGCTGTGAATGCTTCACGTATCACTGATGAAATGCTAATGGAATCAAGCCGTGCACTTGCTACGTGTTCTCCACTAGCAATCAATGGCACAGGCGCTCTACTTCCACCATTGGAAGAGATCCACACCGTATCTAAGAAGATTGCTCTTGCGGTAGGTAAAAAGGCGATTGAACAGGGCGTTGCTCTAGAGATCACTGAAGAAGCTCTTCAACAAGCGATTGACCAGCACTTCTGGCAGCCGGTTTACCGTCGCTACAAGCGTACTGCATTCTAATAAAACGTGCTGTACTTTAAATAAAGTGTACTGCGCTTGGAATAAAGAGCGTTAACTACTCTTATAAGAGCCTCTGCAACTGCAGGGGCTTTTTTCTTTACACTGTCTTGTCTTTTTAACTGATTTTTCTCATTTTTATTTGGTATTATCGAGCACTCAAAAATTAATGCTCAGTCAAAGGACCATACCGAGAGTGAAATTTGATTCTCACATTATCCGTAGCTACATAAAAAAAGCTTACAAAAAACTGCAAGGTTTTCTGTTTGGCGCTTTCCTCGTGTTCTTAGTTGGCAGCGCTGCGGTTATTGCGATCGATTATTGGGTTTCATGGCAAGCGGAAGATCGCATCATCTACGATATTGATGACGTGCCCGAGCTTGAGGTCGCGGTTGTGCTTGGCACAAGCAAATATCTGGGCAGAACACTCAACGACTATTATAAACACCGAATCGAAGCCGCGATTGAGCTGTTCGATCGTGAAAAAGTGGATCAATTTCTACTGAGTGGCGATAACGCTCATCGCTCTTACAATGAGCCGTGGACGATGAAACGCGACTTGTTGAAAGCGGGTGTACCCGATGAACGCATCAATCTAGATTACGCAGGTTTTAGAACCTTGGACTCGATTGTTCGCGCTAAAAAGATATTCGATACTGATAATTTTCTGATCATCACTCAGAAATTCCACTGTGAAAGAGCGCTCTTCATCGCCAATTCTTACGATATTCATGCGCAGTGTTTGGCAGTTTCAGGGCCAACTCACCATTCGGGAACCTCAATACGTTTACGTGAAGTGTTTGCGCGCACCAAAGCATTCCTTGATCTGTATATTATGGGGACAACGCCAAAGTTCCTTGGACCTAAAGAGCCAATTCAACCCAGTCCAAAACCGGAATCATTTCCGATTCCAAACCCTATCACTGACCCCACTGTAAACCCTATTGTAGACCCTACAACAAGCCCTATTTTAGAACCAGCAGAGACCGATGTGTAGAAAACTACACATTTTGAATTTGTTGCCTCACACTTCCCCATTGTTAAGCAAAAACACACCAACACTCCTTTATTAACTTGAGTAACATTCTTCCAACAAAGTCTGACCCTACATCAAGCTATATACCTCGTACAGAATAAGCACCGCTCTTGAAGTTTGTGCACCAATAAAACGAGGATAACAAAAGGAGCGTCTTATGACGGCACTTGTTACTACACTGAAACACTGGTTGTTCACCCGCAACAGCATGATCTTAATTGGTAATTTCACGCTATTTGCACTTTTGCTCAATACCCTGCCATTCGAAGCGCAAGTGAATACAGGTTTAAGTATTCTCGTATTCGTTGCCATTTTATGGTTAACAGAAGCGATTCACGTCAGCATCACCGCTTTGCTCGTTCCCCTATTGGCTGTCTTGTTTGGTGTATTCAACACGCCCGCTGCGCTGGCTAACTTTTCGAACCCAATCATCTTCCTATTCATGGGTGGCTTCGCATTGGCAGCCGCGCTGAACAAGCAAGAGTTAGATAAAGCGATTGCTGACAAAGTACTGTTGATTGCAAAAGGCAGAATGTCAGTAGCCGTGTTCATGCTGTTCGGTGTGAGTGCGAGCTTATCAATGTGGATCTCAAATACTGCAACCACAGCAATGATGCTTCCTCTTGTTCTAGGCATCATGAACAAAGTTGACCAAAGTGAAGACCGTAACACCTACGTATTTGTGCTACTAGGCATTGCTTACTGTGCATCGATTGGTGGCATCGCAACCTTAGTGGGTAGCCCACCAAACGCAATTGCGGCCGCAGAAGTTGGTTTAAGTTTCACAGAATGGATGGCGCTAGGTCTACCTATCTCAATGATCTTATTGCCAATCACAATGGTTGTCCTGTACGTGATGACGAAGCCAAAGCTCGACCATAAATTTGAGCTAGACCACGCTCCTGTAGAGTGGACAAACAGCAAAAAAATCACACTGTCTATCTTCCTTTTAACCGTAACACTTTGGATATTCGGAAAACCAATCAACGCAATGATTGGCGGATTCTCTAAGTTTGATAGCTTGGTAGCGATTGGTG
Organism: Vibrio splendidus; assembly: GCF_024347615.1. Lineage (NCBI taxonomy): Bacteria > Pseudomonadati > Pseudomonadota > Gammaproteobacteria > Vibrionales > Vibrionaceae > Vibrio > Vibrio splendidus. The sequence goes on from NZ_AP025508.1 coordinate 2,367,370, forward strand.
CCATTGTACTGCTTGGCGCTTCTAGAGCGGTTGAATGGAAAGATGTCGAGAAGACAACGGATTGGGGTGTGCTTATCCTGTTCGGTGGCGGTATCTGTTTAAGTAACATTCTTAAAGCGACTGGAACCAGCGTATTCCTAGCACACTCACTAAGCGGATTTTTAGAAACAGCAGGCGTGCTTCTTACGATTCTAGCCGTGGTAGCGTTCGTGGTATTTCTAACGGAATTTGCGAGTAATACAGCGAGTGCGGCATTGCTTGTCCCTGTATTTGCAACCATTGCTGAAGCGCTGGGTATGTCACCTGTTATCTTATCTGCACTGATTGCGATTGCCGCATCTTGTGCCTTCATGCTACCAGTCGCGACACCACCTAATGCGATTGTATTTGGCTCTGGTCACATCAAACAAAAAGAAATGATGCGAGTCGGTATGGTGCTGAACCTAGTTTGTATCCTAGTACTAACACTGTTCGCTTGGATCTTCTGGTAAGCACTAACGCCCTATAGACTTATGTTTATAGACAAGAGCTTATAGGAATGCCCCCCCCCCCACACACTCAAAAACATCTGGTTGCAGCTTCCCCCGGCTCAACCAGTACAAAAATGCCCGCTCAGCTAGCAAGATCAGTTTAACTAACAAGACCAGTTTAACTAACAAGACCAGTTTAACTAACAAAACCAGCTAAACGGGCATCTAAAAACAAGAAACGCTTTTCCCTTTTGGTGGCCCCGCGCCACCTTTTTTGTGTCAGCTTGTCACCTTTTCTGTATCAACTACCAAGCACTCATTACCGTTCTAAAATCTGGCTCTCACGCCACACTTGGCACCAAACGCGTCCAACCTAACAGCAGCATAGAAGCACACATAACCCAAACGACAGTGGCTAAAGAAAGCGTCGATACCAAATTGTAGCGATAACTGAACACATACACCGCGCCAAGATAAGCCGCGTATGGCACAAGCGAGAACAAGCCAAAGAGTGCCGTGGTACGTAACTCCACCATGGTTTGTTCCGTGCCAACAATGTAGTGAGCAATCAGAGCAAAGGTTGGAAACAACGGCACTAAGCCTGCGATGTAAAAGCTCTTACTTTTCGACAGCAGCGCAATCAACAGAACAGCCGCCGCACCAAGCAAACATTTAAAGAACAGTGATATCATTTTTTATACGCTATCCAAGCAAATCAACAAAGGCTCTAGAGGGTAAACTCATATAGCGCCCATAAAAATGCCACACGTCACATATGCACGTGTGGCTTATAAACTAACCAAAACAATTTTCAGATTAGTGACTCAAGATCACCTGATTTCGGCCTGAATGCTTCGCTTGATATAGAGCTTCATCAGCGCGAGCAATGGTCTCTGTCACCCGCTCTTGTTTCATCTCAGCAATACCGATACTGCAAGTAAGTGGATCGCCATGAACCCAAAGGTGTTGGCTGACCAACAGTCGTATTTTCTCAGCCTTTCTCTGTGCTTCGCCAAGATCAGTCTCCGGGCAAAAAACAATGAACTCTTCACCGCCCCAGCGCACCAATTTATCTGTCGCGCTGATCGAACTGCCGACCACCATGCTGAATTCTCGTAAAATATGATCACCCATTTGGTGTCCGTATTTATCGTTGACGCTCTTGAAGTAGTCAATGTCGAGATACAACATACTCAACTTTCCATGCCCCTGCTTTACCTGCTGAGACTGCATTTTTAGCCAATCACGAATCGCGTGTCGGTTGAGAATCCCAGTCAGTTCATCACGATGAGCCTTTTCTGAAAACTCAAAGTTTTGCTCTCTCAGTGCTCGATTGACGTTCTTTAAGTGATGATGTCTTTTCTCTGCAAGCACCATGCGTTTTCTTGAACGGTTTAACTCAGACAATAAGAATACGGTGCCCGTACCAACCCAAACAAACAGTAGAATCAAGAACAGACTTTCTGCGGATATATAAGAGCCTTCAAATTCAATACTGCGGATGACTATTCTGTGGTGGCCCAGCTTCGCTCCAGACGCAGTAGCAAACTCGACCATATTCACATTCGAATACTCAGGCGCTGAATGCTCTAGCGCAATCTCGTTATCCGCTAACCACCATGTCATTACTTGCAGGTTTTTGATCGGAATCTCAATCACACCACCATCCACGCCTGGAGAAAACTCCATTCCGTTGTACTTATGCGTGTACTCGTCATCAGGAACCGAATAAGCAGGATTGTAATTACGCAGGTAAGTTCGCAAACGACCGCTAGAATCGGCCTCCGCATGGTAATCAATATTGACTCTAAAGGTGTGGTACTGAGAAAGGTCAAGGCCAGTGGTAATGTCTGGGTTGATACGAATCGATAGGCCGCAATAAGGCCACGGATACTCAGACTTTTTAAGCTCACAGTCGAGAATATACTGGCCATTTTGATAAGATAATTGGGACGTACTGACGCCTCTATCCACTTGATCGCTGGTCGCGATAAACTCATATTTATCCGGCGTAATTGCCGTTATCACACGATTTCCGCTCACACGGTAATACTGGACAATCGCCAGTGTCGTGATAACTAAAAAGATGACTATTTTATGGATCCACTTCACGTCTAAGCTTCCGGCTTAAGGTCCCTATAGTTGGGATTTCACGATAAAAAATAAGTTAGGTAAATTAGTGATCTTAATGCCAATAATTTACTAAAAACGTTATATCACGCCTGAACAAAATGTCATACCATAATTTTGAGCGAGCGTTTACTCATCAATTATCCATCGCAATAATCAAGTAATATTGCGTATTAAACGGACTCTATTTGTTATACTCATCGCATAATCATCGTTAACCGTAGCGCCTGCTTACAGAGCGTCCGAGTCGACGAAATAATAATCAAAATACAACGAGTAATGTCATGTCTTTATTAGCAAAAGGAACACTCAAGAAAATGAGTGCTTCGCTCGATGGTGCGGTTACCTACCGTTTACCTGTCGGTGAAGAGTTTTTAGAGCTAAACCCTCTGATTGGTAAAACCATCAACCTCACTCACACCGGTAATATTTTTTGCTGCTCGTGTGGCAAGAAAACCAAGAAAAGCTACTCTCAAGGCCACTGCTTTGTGTGCATGAGAAAGCTAGCAAGCTGCGACATGTGCATCATGAAGCCAGAAACTTGCCACTACGATGAAGGTACTTGTCGTGAGCCTGAATGGGGCGAAGCGAACTGCATGGTTGATCACTTCGTTTACCTATCGAACACATCAAGCCTTAAAGTGGGTATCACTCGTCATACTCAAATCCCGACTCGCTGGATTGACCAAGGTGCTACTCAAGGCCTACCAATCTTGAAAGTGAAAACTCGTCAGATTTCTGGCCTGATTGAAGTTGAGTTAGCCAAACACATTGCCGACAAAACCAACTGGCGCACGTTGCTAAAAGGCGACGGTGACGATATGGAGTTGGTAGAAAAAGCCAAAGAACTCTTGCCACTAGTAGAAGATAAGATTCAAGAGATCAGAGCGAAGTTTGGCGACGATGCAATCGAGATTCTTAGTGAGAACATCACTTCACTGAGCTACCCAGTTGAGCAGCACCCGGTGAAGATTGTGTCGCACAACTTTGATAAGAACCCTGAAGTATCTGGCGTGCTGCAAGGCATTAAAGGCCAATACCTTATCTTGGATACTGGTGTGATTAACATCCGTAAATTTGGCTCTTACGAAGTAGAAGTTTCTGCTTAGTAAGCCAACGGTTTTGAGATGATCGCTGTTTTGATAAACCAAAGCGAAACGGCTTTGATCGGTGAAAGCTAAACGGCTTTGATGAGCTAAAACTAAAATGCCCTCAGCAATTGCTTGAGGGCATTTTTGTATCATGACCAAACATTATAACGGGGTGACACCCTAGTTAGCTTTGTTACTTAAGCTTCTAGATTTATTACTTATGCTTCTAAATTGATTGAGTGTGCTAAATTGATCGAGTTTACTCAATAGATTGAAGTCGTCTAGTGCGGTAATGCTTGGCTTATATCGCTGACAAACACTTCTCCGCACACGCAGTTCTTTCCATTCGCTTTGGCTCGATATAACGATTGGTCTGTGAGGTTGACGAGTGCATCGATGGACACTTTCCCTTCGCAAGATCGACTATCACTCACTCCGATACTCACACTCACATTAAAACGAATCTGTTCGCCCACTTTGAACTCGACCTGATTAAATTGCTGTCTGATCTGATCAGAAACTTCTCGCGAAACGTTAGGTGACGCATTGGGAATAAAGAGAATAAACTCTTCTCCACCCCAGCGGCCTGCCACACCACCCACTCTCTCAACATTACGTTTAGTAATGTTGGCCAATGCGCAAATAACCTCATCGCCCACCATATGGCCGTAAGTATCATTGATCGATTTAAAGTCATCGATATCAAGCAGCATACTAACGACATGAGTATCAGAGGCAATATGTTCCCTTAACCACTCATAAATCGCTCTGCGATTGAGTAAGTCAGTCATTTCATCGTAATTCGCTTGATGAACCAATTGCTTTTCCAACATCACCTTTTGAGTCACATCTTCGAGCACAACCTGAACGGCCGGCTGACCTTGCCAAGTAATCGCATTATCGTAAATATTGAAGAATCGATGAATGCCATCGAACCCAATGTTTTCAACCACAGTGCTGGTTCCCGACAATTCACCCGACACGATCGCTTGATAGTGCTTACTGATGCCATCCGTATTCTGCTTTGGCACCAATGTAAGGATAGAGTCCAGCTTTAAAACTTCTTCTATGGAAGAACCACCCTGCATTTTAACCCACGATTGATTGACCATCAGCGGTTTGAACTCTCGGTGAACCAAGATGCCCTGCCCTGATTGCATGATCATATCGTGATACATCTTATCTTGTTCACGCACCGCATTTTGTAGCTGGATCGCAGGGGAAAGGTCGATCACCGTGACTTGCAGTGCTGGCCGACCTTGCCACTCTGTCACATGGTCAATAGAGAACACTGTGAACTCTCGACCATTACGATCAACATTAACATAGGTGTGGACCTGCGGATCGCGTTGACCACTGATCGTTTCAAGGTAATTTTGATAGGCTAAAACATGGTATTCTTCTGAGATTAGATCTAGGAAGCTATCTATATTAGTAAGTAGTTCTTCGGGTGATTGGTATCCATAGATGCGAGCATAATTAGCGTCAACACTAACTACATTCATATCTTGAATAGTTATTACACCGTACGTGGATTCGAAATTTATTGAAGACATTGCCAACTCCGCACTCTCGCTATACTCCACAAACTGGAGCATAACAACACATCCTGCCAACGCTTCCACACAATCTTTCACGCGTTAGGGGCATTAATATGGTATCTAGTATATCGTACTGCTACGGGCTTCTCTACAATTCTATCGCTAACACGAGTCACTAAAAGTAGACAAGTATCTCAATCCTATTACTCGCGTCAAAAAACAAAAAAAGATAACGTATATCTATGTAAGCATTAGCTTTTCTGTTTTCCGCTCTAAAATCGATAGCTAGAGCTAATCACGACTCTTTTGAAATCCTTTTATTATTCACTTCTATCTTGTTGGCTGTTAGCTTGAAACCTTGTCGGTTATTCATTCCAATCCGAAAAGTAAGCGACTAAGAAGTCGATCGCCAATCTTGCTCTCTGAGGTAAAAAACGACGGTTTTGATATACGACCCAACTGCTGGTTCCTGCTCCCCAATACTCTTCTAGCACCGGGACAAGCTTTCCATTACTAAGGCCACCATTGAAACTGCTCTTAGGTAGGTAGACAACACCAAGCCCCTCTTCACAGGCTTTCAGTACTGCACTCGAATTATTACTGCGCCAGCGCCCATGTACTCGAACTGCATTTAACGGCTTGCCCTCTTTCTCAAATAGCCACTGATCACTGTTGGCGATAATACAGCTGTGCATTTTTAACTGCTCTGGATGAGTCGGCGTACCAAATTGCTCTATATAGTCTTTACTGGCTGCTGCCGCCATTGGACGATCGACGAGCTTTCTTGCCACCAATCCTGAATCGTCCAATCGGCCATAACGAATCGCGAAATCGATGCCATCTTCGATGAAGTTAACCATCTTGGTATTGAAATTCATTTCTATGGTGAGCTCAGGATGCTCTTTAGCAAACTCCATCAGCGCCGCCGCGACATGATTTTCTGCAAACGCGCCTGCCGCACTCACACGCAAAGTACCGCTAAGCTGAGTCTGCTGAGAAGTCACTTGCTCGTTCGCTTGCTGAAGCCCAATGACCAAATCTCTACACTGCTGATAATAGGTGTGACCCGATTCGGTCAGGCTCACCATTCGTGTAGAGCGTGCAAGCAGTGCCACACCCACTCTCTCTTCTAACCTTGAAACTTGGCGGCTTACATGACTGGTACTGCAACCCAGTTGTTTTGCTGCTGCAGAAAATCCGTGACATTCGGCTACCGCAACAAACTCATTAATCCCTTCAAAGCTATCCATACTTCACCTGTTTACGTCTAACGAATTCACATTCGACTAATTCACATCTTACTATTGCTATATAGCAATAATGTTTTGCCTATTCGGTATATTATCACTCAAATGGTTTACTACTAGTATTACAGGTAACGAAACAGCGGTATCTCTATTAAAAACACTGATGTCTGTCTTAAAAACGCGGATGACTAAACAACGACGCTGAAACCAAACAAACGTGCTCAAAGGGACGAATCATGAAAAAAATACTAATACCTGTAACTAACCACGCAACACTAGGCGACACAGATCAAGCGAACGGTACTTACGCGCCTGAACTGACTCATGCTCTGAAAGAGATCATTGCTGCGGGTTTTGAGTACGACATCGCTTCTATCAAGGGTGGTAAAGGCCCGTTGTATGGAACCGATATTGAAGGTGATTCAGTAAACGCAGAGATCTTGGCTGACGATGACTTCCAGAACCGCATTAACAACACGATTCCTGTAAGCCAAATTAACGTAGAAAGCTACGATGCTATCTTCTACCCAGGTGGATTCGGCCTACTTTCTGACTTAGCAACCGACGAGCAATTCGCAACGATTGCCGCTAAGCATTATGAAGATGGCGGTGTGATCGCATCAGTATGTCACGGCCCAGCTGCACTGCTTCCGATTGTTTTAAGCAACGGCGAGAAGCTATTGAGCTCTAAATCGGTGACTGGTTTTACACGTGAAGAAGAAATCGACTTTGGCACCATCAACGACACCCCATTCTTATTGGAAGAGTCTCTTGCTCGCAGCGCAGCGCGTTTCAACAAGGTTCAACCTTGGCAAGAGCTTGTGATTGTTGATGAGCGAGTGATTACTGGCCAGAACCCAACCAGTGCGCACGCAGTTGGTGCAGCTCTGGTTAAGCAGCTGTCTTAGTAGACTTCGTTAAACAGATATAAGTCCATGGAACAAAAAGAGCATGCTTCTCTCAATAATATTGAGTAGGAAGTATGCTCTTTTCTAATTTTGTAACCATCCAGGTGTTAGTTACTTCTTGCTAGTTACTTCTTGCTAGTTACTTCGCAAGATCCCTTCAAGTACATTGAACAGCAAGTCGATCTCTTCAATCGAGTTGTAATGCATACAACCAATACGCACCACGCCCTGCTCTTCAATACCCAACTGTTTCACCAAACCTAATGCGTAGAAATGTCCGTTCCACACACAGATATTATGTTCCCCCAACTTCTTGGCGATGAACTCTGGAGAGTGATTATCAAAGGTAATCGCAAACGTTGGGGTTCTTAGGTTCGAATCAAATTCGGTTTTCCCGTAAAGCTTTGCCCCTTCAAGATCGGACAAGCGTTTAAGGAAGTACTCACTGAGTTGGCTTTCATGCTTATTATAAAGCGCATAGCTTTGCTCTAAACGAGAACGCAATGAATCGGCGGGATCGCCTAACTGCGCCAAGTAATCTACCGCCGCAATCACACCAGCAAGGCCTTCAAAGCTTTGCGTGCCTGTCTCAAATCGACCTGGGCCAATGTTTGTCGCTGGCTCAACCTTGTAAGGCTTTAACGTGTGCAGCCATTGCGGCGCAACATAAGCAATACCCACATGTGGGCCGAAGAACTTATAAGCTGAACACGCTAAGAAGTCACAATTCAACTGCTGAACATCAATCAAGTGATGAGGTGCGTAATGCACTGCATCGACATAAACCTGCGCACCATGCTGATGTGCAAGTTCGATCACTTTCGTCATATCAACAATCGAGCCTGTCGTGTTCGAAGCAAACGTCACCGCGACAAGCTTGGTTTTCTCGTTAAGCAGCGATTCAAAATGCGCCATATCCAAACTGCAATCCGACTCGTCTACGCGAACTTGGCGAACAATCGCGCCTTTGTCGTCTGCCGCTTGCTGCCAGCTCGATACATTTGAGTAATGGTCTAACGCCGTGACGATAACTTCATCGCCCTCTTTCCAATCGCGGCTGATCGCTCGACTCAGTTGGAAGGTCAGAGATGTCATGTTCGCACCGAACACAACGTTGCCAGAAGACTCCGCATTAAGCAGTGCTTGCGCCGCTTCTCGCGCTTGCTGCATTAAGCTTGTGGTCTTTTGGCTAGAAAAATAGTGGCCGCCTAGGTTTGAATTGAAATGCCCTAGGTATTCGGTCATTGAAGCTAAAACATTCTCAGGCACCTGAGAGCCACCTGGCCCATCAAAAAAGGTCACAGGCTTGCCGTTATGATATTGGCCTAAAGCACTAAACTGTTGGCGCACATCATTAAGAGTGAAGGACATTACGCGCATCCTTAGCTGTTAGAACAAACACATCCATATAGCCCATCTCATCGTGGTCTATGGTGCGAATCGGTTGTGCATTGTGCCAAAGCTTACTGTCTGCCAGCATCGCAACCTCGCCATCGCCCAACACCTTTCTAAAGAATGGCGCTTCATGTGAGTCTTGATACAGCATGATTTCACCGCCCACAATGTTGTGACGGTTCACACCGATTAAAGCGATGTGGTCAAAACCATCTTGGTGGACACCTTCAGGGGCAACCTGAGTTTCTTCAAAAATAGCGGCAATTCGAATCTGATGGATTTCGATTTCTTGCCCGTCTTCAAGTCCGTTGGTTTCAATAAACAGCTCACACATTTCTTGCATGCCTTCACTGCCTAAAATATTCGCTTCAATCGGCTCGAACTGACGAACAACGTCACCTTGAAAGTGATTAATGTTTTCAGGCTGAACAAAGTTATGTTTGTCTTGCTCAACGACTTGTCCATTACTGAATTGAACCACCGAGTATCTTCTCAATCGAAACTGACCATCCGCATGCTCTGTGCTTGGTAGCTTAGAGAATGATGGTGACAACTCCTCAACCGCGTGGTTACTGAGGTGGGTAATATGTAGGGTATTTTCGTGAGCATGTAACATCATCGACTCCTTAATGATTGTTAATTTACTTTCGACATTTAACGTTTTGTTTACATAAAGGATACTTGAAGATCTTGCCAAATCAACATTAAACAATCATTTATCCCGTCAGATTTAATAATTCAGACGCTAAATCCAACTTGAAATTAAAAAGCAGTGTATAACACCAGAATAAAAGATGACCAACTCTTAAAACTAGCACACTCTACTAGCTAGTTATAAATACCTACAAATTTAAATTTAACGATATTATAAACTAGCAAGCTATGTTTCATATTGTGTCAGCCCTTTCGCTTCAATACGCCAGCCTCCTTGCATGAACTCAGGCACCACGCTCGCCATCATTCATTTCTATGCTTTTGCACAGCGAAATACGACCTACCTATCAGTTGCCAAGCTATTGATTATTTACACAACAAACTGAAATTGGTTAATTTATAAGTAAGCCAGAAACCAAACGCCTTTGCTTGCGCGTCTGGAACAGGTCGAGTTCGGGGGGAACTCGGCCGCCCTCAAATCAATTTTATTCCCTTTACACCGCAGCTTCACTGGCCTTTCAGTCACGAAAACACTCAGCTTTAAACGGTGTGCCGCTAATTCGAATTGATGATGTGGTTTATGTCAATTTCTTGAAGTGAAATATTGCGAAAGGAATTTAGTTAGTATTTTTGACAGCCAAGAGCATCAGAGGTCTTCGAAAATGTTAGGCGCTTTTCTCTAACACGTTAATGCCCCAAAGTTGCTTGGACCTTTTACTCATTCGCATCCTGTTTATGAGCTTTTGCCCTACTAAAAGTTATCCATTCTTTTAATACTGTTCGTTATGAATCCCCGTGTTGTATCACGGGGGGCAAATTCGAAATACGAACAGGTTAATATGGGCTTTTTTTCTTGTTAAGGAACTTTTTTTTGAAGCAAAGCATCTTTTAACTCGTCAAACTTGCTATCAAGACTCGGACTTTTTGAATTGTCAAAATTACTCGCTGATTGACTATTAATGAACTCCCTAATTAACAACATTTTATTTGAAATACGCTGTTTAAGAATTTGTTCATCATCTAAAATTAAGTCTTCTGATTGACTATCAGTACATTCTTTTACAAGGTATGCCACTTGTTTTGTTAAAGACAAGCGTTCATTATTTTTGGTAAGAAGCTCGATCATTTTATAAAAAATTGTTGAACAAACCCCAAGTAGGAAAATATTTAAGCTTATAATCGGTAGTCTACTTACTAGTAGGCTCCAGATGTCAAAGTTAAATTGAAGGTCAGAAGACATTTGCCTAACACCATCATACATATTGACGCTAATTACGGATCCAACCATCAACAAAAATACCAAAATCATTTTGTAGACTGTGTTCTGCCGATTTATTTCACTTTTGTATTCTGAGAAGTCTTCACTGTAAAGGGAGGACTCACTTTTGAACGCTTTGAGCTTTTCTTGAGTATCCTCCAATTTTTCTGAAATATTTTCTAATTGAGCATTTCTATCCACTAGTTCACTCTCAACTTTACGATTAGACGTTGATAGTGTTGCTTTGTCTTTTAGGAGTTTCTCAACTTGTCCAGTTAGGACGTTATGTTGGCTCTCAATATCTGACAGATACTTTGAGACAGTTTTAGCTTGTTTTTCATCAAGCTGTATTGCTTGTTTTAAGTGAGAAAGCCTACTTTCGACGTCTGCCGATTCACTTTTTAACCGCAAAACCTCTGTTTTTTCAACTTCCAAATCAGAGGCGACAACCTCTCTAATTTGTTGATAAGAGTATTCTAGATTTTTCCAAGTAAAACTAGCCGACTTCATTAGATCAACTAGCTCACCGATATTTCGCCCAGAAATACTTAAGGTTGCTAGGCTAACTGGTTTTTCACCACCACTTATTACAGATATTTGACTAGCTGCATGTCCAACCTTAAAGGTTACTAATTCACTATGTACATAAGGGGTTCTGCTATTTGGTAATATCACAACACTATTACCAGAAGCATCAATAAGCTCTAGTCTAAGATCAGCACCATGTGTTCTAACGTCAAAATCAACTGTGGTAATCCAGTAAGGGTCTTGTCGTTTGAAAAATATTAAGGTCTCTTCAAGCATGTACCTGTTAAAAAAATTGTATTGACCGTTTGAGGCCTGAGATACAAATTTACTAGCTGCACTGGAAATAGGTATCGATTTCTCAGTCGCAAAGTCACGCATGAGTTTCAACATAGGTTCTTCAGGTTCACTCACGATATTTCTCTCATTAGTAGTTTGAATGCATAATATCCCTAATTTTTAATCTAGTCGATTTTAATGGGTCACTTCCATGTAGGTTGTCTCCAACCACGTATTACGCCTTGAATTGGTATTTCAATAAATTGCAGGAAAAATAAAAAGCCGAACTCAATGAGCCCGGCTTCTTTCTCCTTGATGTGATGTGACCATCTAATCCCTCATAATTACTCTTATAGAATTTTTAATATAGTGATAATCTAATCCACTAGTTTGATTGCTTGCAGTTTCATAGTTGACCGTTTGATTTTGGAGAAGGTAAAGATAGTGGGAAGATTTGATTTATACTCGAAAAGACAAAAAATCTTACGAGGTGATGTACCTGACGTTTATGTATATGACTCAATGCCAAGCTCTTTAAAAGTTCAGATTGTCCATATTTGGCACGATGCTTTAGGTGATCATGAGCAGTACTGTCATTCATATAGAGTAAAAGACGCTTACAAATTCATTGTCGAAACCTTATGTCGTGAGTATGGTTTGTTTCAATTGCCTCATTCAAAGACATATGGACAGCGCTTCTTTTGGCAAGAGCTTATTGATTACTTTCTGAAAGAAGATGATGTTGAAAAATTACTTGATACTGTTGAATTAACGTTCAACGTTATCAACACTTTAACTCGCGATGACGTTTACCTATATAAAAACAATCCAGAGGCAATCGCTGATGAAGCTATCGAGGAACTAAACCATCGCTGTAAAGAGCACTCATTCGGTTTCCAATACGAAGGTGATGAAATACTAAGAGTAGATTCTGAGTTAATTCATTCAGAAGTAGTTAAACCTGCGCTTAGATTGCTGAATAGTTCCCACTATGAAGGAGCTCAACAAGAATTCCTTTTGGCTCACGAACATTATCGTAATGAGCGTTATAAAGAATCATTAAACGAATGCTTAAAATCTTTTGAAAGTACAATGAAGTCTATTTGCGATAAGAGAGGTTGGAAATATCAACCCAATGTTACATCTAAAGGCCTAATACAAGTTTGTTTTGATAACGAATTAATTCCGGTTTTTTGGCAACAAAAAATGACTTCTTTACGAAGCCTATTAGAAAGCAGTGTGCCAACTGGTAGAAATAAGTTAAGTGGGCATGGTCAAGGTTCTGAAACCTCGGAAATCCCAGAACATATAGTCTCATATATGCTTCATATGACCGCTTCAACATTAGTTTTCTTAGTTTCTGCAGAACTAGCAACTGCCTAATTTAACTTTTAAGGCTCCAATGGAGCCTTTTTTATATCTTCACTTTTGCTATAGCCTTAGTAAGTGAGTGGAAGTTTTAATTTCCAACTCAGACTGGATCCCCAAAGTGCAATCCCTGCTAATATTTGCTGTGGCCTCACGACTTGGCCTGTCGGCAACTCCATACTGTCATATAGCATTTTGAACTGTTCCCAACTCTTTTAGTCTAAAGGACTCAGCCATAGCCCTCATTCCAATACCCTAAAGCCTTTGCATGTTTTCACTGATCTTCCAGCCACGAAAACGTTTGTCTCCATTAAGTTCTAACGTATAACGATTAATTACACTTCAGCCCTTGTTTACACTTTTATTGCCTCCATATTTTCCATACAATCCTAAGCGATTATAAATAAAAACAATTTCAATTTCGGAGTCCTCATGAGCGACGTAAAGCACTGTAATTTATTGATTCTTGGTTCTGGCCCTGCTGGCTATACAGCTGCAGTTTACGCTGCTCGTGCAAACCTAAACCCTGTACTTGTTACCGGTATGCAGCAAGGTGGTCAGCTTACAACCACGACAGAAGTAGAAAACTGGCCGGGTGATCCTGAAGGTTTAACGGGTCCAGCTCTAATGGATCGCATGAAAGAGCACGCAGAGCGCTTTGAAACAGAGATCCTGTTCGACCACATTAACGAAGTCGATCTATCAAACCGCCCTTTCCGTCTTAAAGGCGATTCTGGTGAGTACACGTGTGATGCATTGATCATCTCAACGGGTGCATCAGCTAAGTACCTAGGTTTAGAGTCTGAAGAAGCATTCAAAGGCCGTGGCGTTTCTGCTTGTGCAACGTGTGATGGTTTCTTCTACCGCAACCAGAAAGTTGCAGTTGTGGGTGGTGGTAACACCGCTGTTGAAGAAGCACTTTACCTGTCTAACATCGCGTCTGAAGTTCACCTTGTTCACCGCCGTGACACGTTCCGCGCTGAAAAGATTCTAGTGAAGCGTTTAATGGACAAAGTAGAGAACGGCAACATTGTTCTTCACACTGACCGCACGCTAGACGAAGTTCTAGGCGACGATATGGGCGTAACTGGCGTTCGCATTAAAGATACTCAGTCTGATAAGACAGAAGACATCGAAGTAATGGGTGCATTCATTGCTATCGGTCACCAACCAAACACTGAAATCTTCAAAGGCCAAGTGGACATGAAAGATGATTACATCATCGTTCAGTCTGGTCTTGAAGGTAACGCAACACAAACTAGCATCCCTGGCGTATTCGCTGCGGGTGACGTAATGGACCACAACTACCGCCAAGCAATCACTTCTGCCGGTACAGGTTGTATGGCTGCACTGGATGCTGAACGCTTCCTAGATGGCCTTAACGATAAGTAAATCTGAGATTGCAGATTTGATTATCGGTGCTCTCGCCTCAGTAGATGCAGGGCGTCATCACATTTTGTTGTAAATCCCTAGAGCCCAGTGGTATATCCACTGGGCTTTCTTTTGTATACTAGCCGCCCTCAACAAATAATAATTATCATTAAGCCTTCATAATGGATAAGAAAAAACAACGCAGCTTGAACAAGTGGCTTAAGCAACAGAGTAAGTTAGCGAAACGCTGGCTTATGATTGCGATTAGCCTTGGCGTACTTTCAAGCGTGTTCTTAATTGCTCAAGCAGCTCTTCTCGCCTCTATTCTTCACCAGCTGATCATCGAAAATGTCGATAAATCTGAACTGGTTGGTCATTTCGCAGGCTTGGCACTATCGGTCGTTGGCCGTGCTGGCTGTACATGGGGACGTGAAATCGCAGGTTATCGCTGTGGTGAACAAATCCGTGTCTACATCAGGCAACTCATCCTAGATAAATTACGTGAGTTAGGCCCTGCTTACATTAAAGGTAAACCTGCCGGTACGTGGGCAACGCTGTTGTTAGAACAAGTAGAAGACATGCAAGACTTCTTCTCTCGTTACTTACCTCAGATGTCTCTGTCGGTAATGATTCCATTCATTATTTTGGTTGTGGTGTTCCCAGTAAACTGGGCTGCAGGACTGATCTTTTTGATTACAGCTCCACTGGTGCCGATGTTCATGGCACTTGTTGGTATGAAAGCGGCCGATGCAAACCGTAAAAACTTCAAAGCGCTGCAGCGTCTTTCTGGTCACTTTTACGACCGTTTGCAGTCAATGACGACTATTCGTCTATTTGACCGCACCAACGCTGAAACAGAAGTATTGAAAGGTGCATCTGAAGTGTTCAGAACGCGTACCATGGATGTGTTGAAAATCGCTTTCTTGTCTTCTGCGGTTCTTGAATTCTTCACCTCTATCTCAATCGCAATGACGGCGGTTTACTTTGGTTTCACCTACATCGGTGAGCTGAACTTTGGCCACTACGGTGCAGGCATTACACTATTCGCTGGTTTGTTTATCCTTATCTTAGCGCCAGAGTTTTACCAACCTCTACGTGACTTAGGTACTTTCTACCACGCGAAGCAACAAGCGGTTGGCGCAGCCGAAAGTATTGTCGAGTTCCTAGAAACAGACATCACTAAGGTTAAATCAGGCAACACTCAACTCGATTCAGCTCAAGGCATCAATATTGAAGCTACCGACCTAAAAGTGTTAAGCCCTGAAGGTGTTCAATTAGTTGGTCCTATCTCGTTCGCACTGAACACTCGCCAATCGACTGCGTTAGTTGGCCCAAGTGGTGCGGGTAAAACAAGTTTGATCAATGCTATTCTTGGTTTCATGCCTTATGAAGGAAGCTTGAAAATCAATGGTATTGAATTGCGTGACCTCGACTTAGCCTCTTGGCGTAAAACCATTAGCTGGGTTGGTCAAAACCCATTGCTACTGCACGGCAGCATTCGTGACAACGTCACCCTAGGTAAGCACGATATCGCTGACCAAATTGTCGAGAATGCACTTGAGCAATCATTTGCTAGCGAATTTGTAAACGAGCACGGCTTGGATTACATGATTTCTGATCGCTCTGGCGGCCTTTCTGTTGGTCAATCTCAGCGTTTGGCTCTGGCTCGCGCAATGATTCAAGACGGTCAGTTCTGGTTGTTAGATGAACCTACTGCCAGTCTAGATACTCGTAGCGAACAATTAGTGATGAAAGGCATCAATAGCAACATTGAAAGCCGCACTGCCCTACTTGTGACGCACCAACTCGCTCCTCTTAAATCAGTCGATAATATTCTGGTGATGCGCGATGGCGGTCTGGTTGAACAAGGTCATTACTCTCAGCTTTCGATTGCGGGTGGTTTGTTCGAAGAGATGCTGAACGCGAACTTAGCTCAACAAGATAATAAGGGTAATTTAGATGCGTGATTTACTGCCTTACCTGAAACTCTATAAAAAGCATTGGTTTGGCCTATCGCTAGGCATGCTATTGGCTTTTGCTACTCTGTCGGCTTCTATTGGCTTGTTAACGCTATCAGGCTGGTTCATTTCAGCTTCTGCGGTTGCAGGCCTTACGATTGCACGTGAAACCTTCAACTACATGCTGCCGGGTGGTGGTGTACGTGGTTTGGCAATGAGCCGCACTGCGGGTCGTTGGGGTGAACGTGTTGTCAGCCACAATGCAACATTCAAACTGTTAACTGATTTACGTATCTTCTTCTTCAAGAAGCTGGCTCCGCTGATCCCAGGTCGTATCTCAAACCTTCGTGATGCTGACCTACTGAACCGTTTGGTTGCTGATGTAGACGCGATGGATCACGTGTACCTGCGCTTAGTAAGCCCTGTGACGGTGGGTGTGTTCGGGATCTTCTTCCTGACTCTGTTCCTAATGTGGTTCGATAGCTCACTAGGTTTAATCTTAGGTTCTATCCTTCTGATCATGCTGTTGGTTTGGCCAATCTTGTTCTACAAATTGGGTAAACGTAACGGTGGTGAACTGACACAGAACAAAGCAGATCTTCGTGTAACGACGCTAGATTGGATTGAAGGCTACAGCGAGCTAACTCTGTTCGGTGCTGAAGAGCGTTACCGTAATGCGATTCTAGAGACGCAACAGAAGCTGATGGCGAATCAGTTTGTGAATGCTAACCTAACTGGTATGGCTTCAGCAGCTCTGATGCTGTTCAACGGCCTGACGCTTGTTCTTATGCTTTGGCTTGCGGCTGATGGCGTGGGTGGTAATGCACCAGATCCGTTCATCGCACTAATGGCATTCGCAACTATGGCAAGCTTCGAGCTATTAATGCCAATCGCAGGCGCGTTCCAGTATTTAGGTCAAACTCTGTCTTCAGCTCGTCGCTTGAACGAAGTTATTCTGTCAGAGCCTGAAGTTCAGTTCGCTGAAGAGAAACTCGACATCAACAAGCCGCTTGATATTACGTTCTCAAACGTGACGTTCAACTACCCTGATTCTGAGCGCAGTGTTCTGAACGCTGTTGACCTAACGATCCCTGCCACACACAAGGTTGCGATTGTTGGTCAAACGGGTTCAGGTAAATCGACTTTGATTCAGCTACTGACTCGCTACTGGGATCCTAAAAAGGGCTATATCTCAATCGCGGGCATTGAACTGACGCAGTGGAACGAATCACAGCTTCGTGAATCAATCAGTGTGGTAAGCCAGCGTGTCGACATTCTAAATGGTACTTTGCGTGACAACTTGTTGATTGCAAGACCAGAAGCGACCGATGATCACTTAGCAAATATCCTAAGAGATGTTGGCCTAGAAAAGCTGCTTGAGAATAACGCACCTGATAGCTGGTTAGGTGACGGTGGTCGTCAACTATCTGGTGGTGAGAAGCGCCGTATTGGTATCGCACGCGCGATTCTTCATGATGCTCCTATCCTGCTTCTCGATGAGCCAACAGAAGGCTTAGATAAGCAAACAGAACACAGCATCATGACGCTGTTCGAGAAGCACTTTGAAGGCAAGACGGTTATCTTCATCACGCACCGTTTGATTGGTCTGGAATCGATGGATTCGATCGTTCTGATTGAACAAGGCGAGATTGTTGAAAATGGCTCTCACGAGAAACTGTTGAACGAAGCAGGACGTTATTTCCAACTTCGTCAGGCAATCTAGCTCCTCATAAGTTATAAAGAAAACCATTCAAAGCCCGAGTTTATACTCGGGCTTTTTTGTGTCTGTGATTCTAGTATCGAGCAGCTTCCAACCGACAACCAATAGCTTCAATAAATAACAAGCTATTCATTTGTAAGCGCCATCAATACAAAACTTACAAAGGCTTACCAAGAGCAAATGCCATTTCTTGTAACATGCAGGCTTTATAGCTTGCAGATAACTTGGTTCCCTATGGTATACAAACTCACTATTCCAACTCTTGTTCTGACTACGATGCTCACTGCATGCGGCGGCAGCGACAGCAATAACACTAGCGCGTCAAAGAATGTCATCGATGCATCAAGCGCAAAATCCGTTGTTAGCTTAGGAAGCAATTACTCACTGCATTTCAGCGTGAAGTCGCTTGCTGCGGGTACAGACAAAAACGTGAACATTGATATTACTCAGTATGGTAATAATCTAAAATCTAGCGGCAGCTTCGCACAAGTTCACGGCGTTCCTGAGCGCAATTACAAAACTCAAAGCGATGCCGATATCACCTTCTCTGTAACAGCAACAGACTCAGCGGGTAAAACGTTCAGCGTTGAAAACTTCGATATTTACTACGAAAACTTTAACTCAACGAGCACCCTTGAAAAGCTTGCTATTGCAGAAGTTGAAAACAACATAAATAACGTCATTCGATGGAAAAAATCGGACACCGTAACCATCAATAAGCAATTCATTCTTGATAATATTGGCGTCAAATTTAATATCGATCAAATGAGACCTATGAACCTCTATGTTCGTGTTGGCAACACTCTGAGCAATGGCATTCAATTTGTTCCATCCTTCGCTCAAAGCGCCTCAGAGACATTCTCACGAGTGCCTACAGCTGACTGTTCTGTTATCTCAAATACAACGGGTGAGCTGCTTACAAATGGCATCAAACAGCAGACTTGCGTAGAAGCTCATGGCTATAAGATCCCACTATTAATTGAAGACAAATCTGTAAACAATTCCGAAGCAAAGGTCGCTCACGTTAAAAACATCATGGAGTACTACCTTGATAGCTTCCCTGCTGAAGTGACTAAGACGATTTACGACAGCAAAGCGACCATGGGATTCTTTTATGATGAAGATTGGTCTGACAGAGATGGCGGCGACTTCTTAGATGAAAATTACCGCTTCCAAGATCTGTTTGCGACTGAAACTACTGACACAACAACAGGCGAGAATAAACCGGATCTAGTCACTCAACGAGACGCTGCGTTTGAAGAGATCATTCACTTTGTTCACGATTACGGTGTGATGAACCTAGCGGTACAATCATCTTCATCGAAATGGGCTGCGATGCAGAAAGAGTTAGATGAACTGAATGAGAAAGCGATTCTTGCAGGCTCTTACTTTCCAAACGGTAAAGACTCAACAATTGTCGAAGCTGATCTAGATTCTGAGTCATACGATCAAGAGTACCTAGCCTATTCTCTGTATGCCTACTACGACCTCAACTTTAAGGGTTACAACGCGCAAGAGTTAAGTTCTGCGACGTTCACTGAGCTGCAAGCGTACGACCCTGCGATGGTTAAATTTATGGAGCAGCACTTCCCTAAGCGAATTGCCTTTAAAGCTAAATTCCCAGGCTATCCGAACAACTAGTTAGGGATTCATAACTCTAACTAGCAGGCACAAAAAAGCCGAATGTGATAATCACATTCGGCTTTCAAATTATCTGTTCGCGCTTACAGCTTGAAGCGGCTGATTTCGCTTTCTAGCTCGTGAGACAATTCAGAAAGCTGCGCAGCTTGCTCTGCAGCTTGGTGCGCTTCGTCTGCTAGCTCGTTAGATACGTCACGGATTCCCTCAGTGTTACGAGTAATCTCAGACGTTACTGACGCTTGCTCTTCTGCAGCAGAAGCTATCTGTGTTGCCATGTCGCTAATGCGTTCAACAGCAGCATGGATTTGCGTTAGGCTTGCAGCCGCTGAGTTCGCGTCATCAACACTGGTTTCAGCAAGACTACGGCTATCGTTCATGATGCTAACCGCTTTACCTGTTGTACCTTGTAGCAACTCAATAGTTTGTTGAATCTCTTGCGTTGAACCATGTGTACGTTGGCTCAGAACTCGAACTTCATCCGCTACAACCGCGAAACCACGACCTTGTTCACCGGCACGTGCTGCTTCAATAGCCGCGTTAAGTGCAAGTAGGTTCGTTTGTTCTGCAATACCTTGAATGTTAGACAAGATAGCGTTGATGCTATTACCGTGCTCTTCAAGTTCTAGGATCACGTTAGTTGCGATTTGAACTTCTTGAGCAAGGTTTTGAATGGAGCTTTGAGTCTGTGTCACTTGACCAGTACCGTGCTCACACGCGCCAACCGCTTCAGATGAATTCTGTGCAGTGTGGTCAGCGTTACCCGCGATCTCTTGTGTTGCTGCAGCCATTTCGTTAACGGCTGTTGCTACCATGTTGATCTCGTCTTGTTGCATTTGGATACGAGCACTACGTTCTTCAGCTTGAGAAGCCGTCTGACGTGCTTGGTTACCTAGCGCAGCAGATACTTCGCTTAGCTTGATCACCATGGTGTGCATGTTGCCTACAAAACGGTTGAAGTTTTCAGCAAGCTTACCAATCTCGTCATCGCTCTTAGGCTCAAGACGTTGAGTAAGGTCGCCCTCACCTGAAGCAATTTCTTCAAGTGCCGCTGAAACACGGTTCAAATCACGGAATAGGAAGCTCACTAACCAAGACACTAATACGATTACGATTAACGTAATAATGACCGCCGTTGTGATCAACTGAGTAAGTAGTGTTGAGTGGTTCGCTTCTTCTGTTGCTTTGTCCATCTGAACCGCGAAGATCCAGTTAGTGTTAGGCACCTTCGTGAAGTAAAGCAGCTTCTCAGCGCCACGTTCTTTGATGATCTCGATGCTACCCGTACGCACTGCGTTTTCGATAATTGGCATAGAGATGTCGTTTGAAAGCTGGCTTACCGGCTTCAGGCTCAGTGCAGAATCTGGGTGTGCTAGGAATGTGCCGTCAGAGGCATCAATTAGCATTGCGTTCGCATTGTCACCAACATCAAGGCTGATTACATCGTTCACTAGTTGGTCGATAAGTACGTCTGCACCCACTACACCAACAAGTTTGCCGTTATGACGCACAGGTTCTGCAATTGTTACTAGCAATGCTTTAGTGATTGCATCTTGGTAAGCAGTGGTAATGATTTGCTTACCTGCAGCGTTTGCTTCTTGGTACCAAGGACGTTGACGAGGATCGTAACCAGCGCGATTACGTTCAGGGTGTGAACGGTACATTCCGCCTTCTGGAGTACCTAAAAAGATATCGTCAAAGCCACCCGCTACACGAGCTTGCTTAAGGAAAGGAACAACATCATCCTCTCGTGAAAAGTCATTAAATGCTGATGCGATATCGGTGCGGATATCAATCCAGTTTTTAATACCTTCAGATGCTGCTTCTGATACGCTTTCAGCTCGCAGGTATACACCGTTACGAGTCTGTTCAAATAATTGGTTTGCTGATAACCAAGTTAACGCTGTTGCCATAACGACAACAGCAGATAGGCTAGCACCTATTAACTTCTGCTTAAGTGTTAGTTTCATGTCAAAGTTTCACGAGTAGTGGGAAATCTCGCGCATACTACCCAATATCAGTATTAAATTCGAGCGATTTTATAATTTAATAACGTAATATAATTTTAAGCAAACCATAAGCTTACCTAATGTCAATTCCTTGGCTTGTCGCCAAATTTAAGGCGGCATTATCTCTACGGTTATTAGTATTTTTATCGCACTTTACACGATAAAAATAGACAAAAAAACACGGTAAAGAAGAAACAAAAAAGGCAGAAGAGTTTTCTCTTCTGCCTTCATATTATTTACCGTTCTACTGCGTATAAATTGCAGTAGATTTCAGCTTAAAAAGCCTAGCGTTTTTCTGTACGCATACCCATTAGCAAGCTCACACACATCAGTAATAGAATGATGGTGAATGGCAATGCCGTAGAGATTGCGCCCGCTTGTAGAGCTTGTACTGCTTCAGTACCGCCAACCCACAATAGAGCGACAGCAATCGCACCTTCTAGGAACGCCCAGAACACACGTTGAGGTACAGGCGTATCAACTTTACCACCAGCAGTGATGCTGTCGATTACTAGAGAGCCTGAGTCAGACGACGTAATGAAGAATACTAGAACTAAGATAACCGCAATGATTGATAGCAGCGTACCGAACGGTAGAGCATCAAACATTTGGAACATCGCTAGTGATACATCAGTCAAACCATCTTGACCAAGGATACCAACGTTATTCACGATTTGGTCAATCGCCATGCCACCAAATACTGACATCCAAATGATAGTAACAGTCGTTGGAACAATCAGAACCGCTGTGATGAACTCACGAACCGTACGACCTTTAGATACACGCGCGATAAACATACCTACGAATGGTGACCATGAAATCCACCAAGCCCAGTAGAATACAGTCCAGCCGTGCATCCACGCTTCATCTTCACGACCATGAGGATTACTCAAAGGAATGATGTTTTCAACGTATGCCATAAAGGTTGTTGGGATAGAACCTAAACTCACCGCATAGCCGATTAGAGCCACTAAGATAAGCAGTAGGAAAGCAACCAACATGTTGATGTTACTGATAACTTTAACGCCGCCATCAATACCGCGAAGCACTGACACGACCGCTAATAACGTTACTACGGTTATAACAACAACTTGTAACCCTAAGCCAGCCTCGATTCCGAAGACATGTTGAATACCACTTGCTGCTTGTTGTGCACCTAAGCCCAGCGACGTCGCCAGACCAAATAGCGTTGCAAGTACAGCAAGAATATCAACAATGTGACCAGCCCAACCCCAAGCTCTATCACCTAAAATTGGGTAAAAGATAGAACGGATAGAAAGAGGCAATCCCTTGTTGTAAGAGAAAAACGCAAGTGACAGTGCTACTACGCCATAAATCGCCCAAGGGTGTAGACCCCAGTGATACATGGTTGCACCCAATGCCAGTTTTGCAGCTTCTGGTGTGTTGGGTTCAACACCTAACGGAGTTTCAAACCAACCCGTGAAGTAAGCCGCTGGCTCAGCCACACTCCAGAACATCAAGCCGATACCCATACCTGCGGCAAACAGCATCGATAGCCAAGAGAAGAATGAGTAATCTGCCGTCGCATCAACACCACCAAGGCGGATTTTACCATAAGGAGAAACAATTAAGCCTAAGCAGAAAACAACGAAAACATTACCCGACCAGATGAAAAGCCAATCAAACGAATTGATGATCTGGCCTTTAACGCCATCTAGTGCTGCCTTTGCTGAAGCGGTATCTGTAATCAGAATACCGATCAGGAACAAAGCAATAAGTCCTGCACTGATACCAAATACTGGGTTATGAACATCAAAACCCCATTTTTGGACGTTATCTTGACCGACAGTGTAATCCGTACTGTCGATACTGTATTTATCTATACCTTTAGTCATTATCCCTCTCTACGGAATACTAATAGGGTCTATTGACCTCGTATTCCTTACTTACCTGCGACTTAATCACAAACTCGAACATACAATCCAAGTAGTACAAGCTGTTGTCACAATAATTCAAATACTTGGATGTCTGAAGTTTAGCAGGTTAACTTATTGTTTTCAGTAAACCAGAATCGGTTCGATTAATTTTCCAACAAAATTCACGAAATCACTTAAGTATATGACGAAAAAAAGGCCGACCCTGTCGACCTTTATTCAGAAAATACTTTTAGCTCAAAGCATTTTGCTGGTTAACTAATTGATTTTCAGTTCGTAAACCTAACAATAAGCTTAGGCACATAAGCAATAATATGAATGCAAATGGTAGCGCCATTGATACCGTTCCAGCTTGCAGTGCTTGAATCGATTCCGTACCGCCAACCCACAATAGAACGGCTGCAATCGCACCGCCCATCAACGCCCAAAATACACGTTGAGGAACAGGGGCATCCACTTTACCGCCAGAAGTAATGCTGTCGATAACTAATGAGCCTGAATCTGACGAGGTGATGAAGAACACCATAATCAAACCAATCGATACTACAGAAAGCATAGAACTCATTGGCAGCGCATCATAAGTGTGGAATAGAGAAAGCGTAATATCTTGCAAACCATTCACGCCTATCTCACCCACCTTGTTCGCCACTTGATCAATCGCGATACCACCGAAAATAGCCATCCAGATGATGATTACTGTCGTTGGGATGAACAATACAGCGACGATGAATTCACGAATAGTACGACCTTTAGAGATACGAGCGATGAACATACCAACGAATGGTGACCAAGACATCCACCAAGCCCAGTAGAATACCGTCCAGCCTTGCATCCAAGTTTCATCATCACGACCATGAGGATTACTTAGAGGAATAAAGTTTTCAATGTAGCCCATTAGTGCGGTTGGGATTGCTTTAATACCCGCCATACCACCAGCGATCGTCACAAAGATAAGTAAACCCAAAGCAACCAACATATTGATGTTACTCAGAACCTTTACACCACCGTTAATGCCGCGAATGACTGACATTGTTGCTAAGAAAGTAACCACTGCGATAACAACTAACTGCATGCCAATACCACCATCGGTACCAAACACATGGTTAATACCACTGGTCGCTTGTTGTGCGCCTAGGCCCAATGATGTTGCAAGGCCAAATAGTGTTGCCAATACCGCAACGATATCAACAATATGACCAAACCAACCCCAAGTTCTATCACCTAATAGTGGGTAAAAGATTGAGCGAATTGAAAGCGGTAAGCCTTTATTAAATGTGAAGAAAGCGAGGGCTAGAGCAACAACAGCGTAAATCGACCAACCGTGAAGACCCCAGTTGTAGATGGTTGCACCTAATGCCAACTTAGCCGCTTCAGGAGAATAAGCTTCAACACCGAGCGGTGTTTCATACCAACCAGTAAAGTAAGCGACGGGTTCAGCTACACCCCAGAACATCAGGCCAATACCCATTCCTGCGGCGAATAACATCGACATCCAAGACAGGTTAGAGTGCTCTGCTTTGGCATCATTGCCACCAATACGTATCTTGCCATACGGGGAGACAATGAGGGCAAAACAGAAGATAACAAAGATGTTGGCTGCCCACATGAAGAAACCATCGAAGTTACCGATGACTTTCCATTTGATTCCATCCAGTGCCGCTTTTGCGGTTTCTGGATCTGCGACTAGAAGTGCAACCAAGAAGACAATGATCGCTCCTGCACTGATTCCAAATACTGGGTTGTGAACATCAAAACCCCATTTCTGAACGTTATCTTGTCCTACTGTATAATCGGTATTTTCAATACTATACCTATCTTTTACAGGCTCCATGCTTCCTCTCTAATTGGTAGCGCACAGTTTGCAACATTGCATTCTGCACCTAAATTTCGAAAAGAAGAATATCAACCTGTCGCAAAAATACTAAAAAAACCTCCAAAAAGCAGGGCTGAATTACACATTTAGTAATTAAATTACACATTTAGTGTCATTTAGCGTACGATTACTCCACAAGCCCCGAATTGACAGCGTACTTGGCAAGCTCTGCCGTAGAGTGAATATCCAGTTTATGCTTGATGTTTTGTCTGTGGGTTTCAACCGTTCGGTAACTGATATTCAAACCCTTCGCGATCTCTTTACTGCTCTCCCCTTTTGCGACTAATTTCAATACCGCTTCTTCACGCCTGCTCAATGGATTCTTCACAGATTGCGTGGGAGTAATCGGCTGAGTAAACAAATTCTGTGTCACTTTTTCACAAAAATAGGTCGAGCCTTGATTGACCGTTTTGATCGCTTGCACCATTTTTTCAGCCGAAATCTCTTTCAACATATAGCCGACTGCGCCCGATTGCATCACCTTCATGATGTATTCACGGTTGTTATGCATAGTCAGCATCAACACCTTCGCTTCTGGGTCTTCTTCTTTAATCAGATGGGTCGCATCAATGCCGTTCATGATAGGCATACTGATATCCATCAACACCACATCAGGGCGCAGAGACTTAACGACCTCAACCGCTTCTAATCCATTACTGGCCGTACCTATCACGCTAATATCTGGCTCAAGTTCCAATCTCGCCATAAAGCCATCCAGTACCACTTGGTGATCGTCAGCGATCACAACTCGAATAACTTCACTCATTCATTAATCCCTCTAGTGTCAGTAACACTGTAATTTCCGTTCCAAGGCCAATCTCACTCATCAATTCAAAATCACCACCGATGAATTCCACTCGCTCTCTCATGTTACGTAGACCGATCCCTCGTTTTTCCATCGCTTTATAGGTGTTGAAACCGACACCGTTGTCTTGGATTAGAAGCTGTAACACGTTGCCAATTTGCTGTGCGATAACCGTTACTTTGGTCGCTTGTGCGTGTTTCTCTATATTATTTAGGGACTCTTGCACCACTCGATATAAGGTCGTCGCAGCCTCTGATTTCAATTTTCCGGGCTGAGTACTAAACAAGGTTTCAACCTCAATACCCGAATGCGCCTGAAAATCTAATAACAACGAAGACAGCGCCGCTTCTAAGCCGATATCATCCAAAGAACTTGGCCGAAGTTGATGCGAGATGTGCCTCACCTCTTCGATCGCTCGCATCAATGAATGCTGCGACTTATTCAAATGCGCTTTGAGGTCTTCATTTTGTAACTTATTACCAAGTAGTTCTAAGTGGCAACGACTTGATACTAATAATTGATTAATACCGTCATGCAGCTCTCGCGCTAAATGCTTCTTCTCGTCTTCTTGGAACATCACCGTTTTATGGGCGAGCTCTTTTAAATTATTATCCGCAATTCGATGTTCATGCATGTTAATGGCCAACGTCAGCACGATAATAACCGCCACCGTCACGCTAAGAATCACCACAATCGAGAAGAACGTGGTTTCAATATTCTTGTTGATCGCAGCCTGCATCGAAGCCACTTCTTGGTGCACGTCTTCAATATACAAACCCGTGCCAATCATCCAATCCCAACGCTCTAACCAAGCGGCGTAACTCAGCTTAGAGACCACTTCCCCTGTCGAGGGCTTTTGCCACAAATACTGGTGGAACCCTCCTCCGGTTTGCGCCTCTCTTAGCAGAGCTTCGATCAGAAAGTCGCCATCTTCATCTTGCAATTGAAGCAGATTTTTCCCAATCAATTCCGGCTGTATTGGATGAACCAAATTGGTTCCGTGGCGATCATATGCGAAGAAATAACCATCAGAGCCATATCTAAGTTTAGACAATATGGTTCGAACTTCTTTTTTGGCTTGGGCTTCTTGGATATTTGGATCGTTATAGATGTGTTCAATGGCGTCGAATGCGAGGTCGACCGTGTCTTTGAGGGCGTTTTCACGCGACTTGATTAGGCTGTCTCTGAAGATCTCGACCTCTTTCGCACCCAACGTCTTGGTTTGGTGTAACGAGATCCAACTTATGCTCGCCGTGACCAGCAGCAACGGGAGTAGCGTCAGCAAAATCAGCTTAGCTTTTAGAGGCATTCCTTTCCCTCACAAAAAACGGCTTACTGAACATCAATAAGCCGTTTTACTTTAGCAATTTATAGATAGCCGTTGAAACATATCATTCACATTCTTGGCTTCACTCACATTCCATAGAAAGAAGGGAAAGCGAGAAGTGATCCAAGTACGAGGATTTGAATCAGAATAAACGGCATCACGCCTCGGTAGATGTCTTTTGTGGTGACGCCTTTCGGTGCAACCCCTTTCAAATAGAACAAACTAAAACCAAATGGCGGCGTTAAGAAGGAGGTTTGTAGGTTCATCGCGATAAGGATAGCGAACCAAGTCATGTTGATGCCCATCAGTTCAGCAACAGGCGCAATGATCGGCACGATAATGAAACAGATTTCTACGAAGTCGATGAAGAAACCAAGAATCAAAATCACCAACATGGTAATGATCAAGAAGCCCCATTTTTCACCCGGCAACTGCAGCATCCACTCTTCAACCAGATAATCACCGCCAGTATAGGTAAACGCCATCGAGAATGCCGTCGCACCAAGCAAGATAGCAAAGACCATTGCCGTGACTTTCACTGTTTCTTTGGACGCTTCATACACCATCGACCAACTGAATTGACCGTACAGTAAAGCAAGTACTAAGGCACCCGCGCCACCTAATGCAGCTGACTCTGTCGGCGTGGCAACACCCGCGAAGATAGAGCCCAATACCACAATGATCAGCGCGAGTGGCGGTACGATAGCTTTCAGTGCATTGATGACTTCTTGTTTACGACTAATTGAGTCATCACGTTCAATCGGTTGAGCCGCTTCTGGGTTAAGCTTGGCGTATATCAAGATATAAACGATATACGCGCCCACCAACATGACACCAGGCCAAATCGCCGCTTGGAACAGGTCCCCTACTGGCACACCGAGTACATCACCTAATAAGATCAGTACGATAGAAGGCGGAATGATTTGCCCTAACGTGCCAGACGCACAAATAGTGCCGCAGGCTAAGCCTTTGTCGTAGTTGTACTTGAGCATAACTGGCAACGAGATAAGACCCATGGCAACCACAGAAGCACCTACTACGCCCGTTGAAGCCGCAAGCAGTGAACCCACAAGTACCGTCGAGATAGCAATACCACCACGAACACCACCAAACAGTCGTCCCATTGACTCAAGCAACTGCTCAGCAAGCTTGGTCTTTTGTAGAACAAGCCCCATGAAAACGAACAATGGAACGGCCATCAGCACCGTATTTTCCATGATCGATTGAATTCGATATGGCATGAAGGCGAACATTTCGATGCCTTCAGCCCAAACACCAAAGATTAACGCGATACCACCAAAGGTGAACGCGACCGGGAAGCCAAGTAAAAGTGCAAACAAGGCTACGAAAAACATTACTATTCCAATCATGTTCAGCCTCTACTTATTCTTTGTGTGAGTATTGTTTGCATGCGTGTTATTTGCATGGATAAGGTGCGGATTAAAAATCTTGTTCAACGAATGCAGAATCAAACCAACACCACTGACTGCCATCAAGAAAAACGACAGTGGGATCATCGCTTTAATGATCCAACGATACGGCAAGCCACCGGGATCGCCCGACGTTTCACCCAGGTTATAACTCTCTTTGGCAACATCGATACCAAACCAAGCCACCAGCAAACAGAAAGGAAGCAGGAAGACAACGGTGCCTATTAGGTCAATAATCGCTTGTGCCTTGAAGCTGAGTTGTTCGTAAAAAACATCCACTCGTACGTGGCCACCCGCTTTGATGGCATAAGGAACACCTAATAGAAAAACGGCTGAGAAAAGGTGCCATTCCATTTCTTGGAAGGCGATAGACACATCGTTAAAGGCGTACCGCATCACAACGTCATACACAACGTTCGCAACAAGAAGGATAAACAACATACTGGAAAGCCATCCCAGTGCATCACCGATACGATTAAATAGGCGTTCAATATAAATTAGACTTCGCATTCCCGACTCCATGGAATTTGAAAAGACATCGCGTATTAGAGTTAGTGCAGCTAAAACAAGTAGCGCTAACAAGATGCACGACGTAGAAAGGGTTCTTGGGATCTTGTTACAGGATTTATCCTGCTTAATTATTATGTTTAAAATGAACCCGCCGCTTAGTCACTCTTAGTTACCTAACAAGAACAGCTTTGGGTTCATTAGTTCAACAACTGTCGATTATTTCGCTTGGCTATTTAGATAAGCTCTGTGTGAAATATCCGTCCAAGAGCGCACTTGCTCTAGGTAGCTGGCTTGTGAAGCTTGGATCTCTTTTGCCAACTCATCTTTCTCAGCATGTGCAGCAAGTAGGCGATCGTTCGCTTCTTTCAGTGCCGACATGACTTCAGGCGGGAAATCTTTAACTTGTACGTCTGGGTATTCTGTTTTCATTGAAACCCAGTTCTTGCCGCTTTCGTGCGTTGCTTGTGTATACATGTCGTAAGCCGCTGTACGCATTGCAACACGCAAGATTTCTTGTAGGTCTTCAGGAAGCTTGTTCCATGTACGCTTGTTTACTAGGAATTGAAGCTCTGAACCCGGCTCGTGCCAACCTGTGTAGTAGTACGGCGCGATTTTGTGGAAACCCATACGCAGATCAAGTGATGGACCTACCCACTCTAGTGCATCGATTGTGCGACGCTCTAAAGACGTGTAAAGCTCACCAGGGGCAATATTAGTCGGCTTAGCACCTAGCTCCGCAAGGATCTCACCAGCAAAGCCTGGGATTCGCATTTTCAGACCTTGTAGATCTTCAACGCTGTTGATCTCTTTTTGAAACCAACCACCCATCTGAATATCCGTGTTACCACCTGGGAACGACATTAGGTTGTGTGGAGAGTAAACCTGCTCCATCAACTCCATACCGCCACCGTGATAGAACCACGCATATTGTTCAGCTGGCGTCATACCGAAAGGCATAGAAGTGAAGTAAAGAGTGTTTGGAACTTTACCTTTCCAGTAGTAAGAGCCTGAGTGACCCATGTCGTATTGACCAGACTTAACCATGTCAAAAACGCCAAGCGGTGCTTTGTGTTTGTTCGCTGAATCGATTCTGATTTGCAGTCGACCATTCGACATCTTCTCAGCCATCGCAGCCATGTTTTTGGTTGCATCACCGAAAACAGGGAAGTTTGGTCCCCATGTTTCAGCAAGCTTCAAGCGATAAACCTTATCAGCAGCTGTGGCGCCAGTTGCGACCAAAGCTAAACAAGCCGCTGCAGTAACCGCAACGTTTTTAAAAACTCGTGTGAGGGAGTTAGAAATGAGACTCATGTTCACGTCCTTTTGTTGGATTAACACTCTTTCTGTGAGTATTTTTTATGGTTCAACATAAGAGTGCACCTTGATGAGGTAACTAGATATCAGGGAGAGCACGCACGACCGACGCACACAAACTGCGTATTAGACCAAAGGATTACGTAGAACTACGTAGGAGATAATTGAGTTATGTCGATTTTAAAGGACTTACTCTATTCATCAGGGGAATGCTTATTGATAAGTACCTAAGTATTAATAATTAAATACCGTTAACAATTGATTGCCATTTCGTGATGAGGCTCTATTCACACCACAGATCAAATACGCACCTAAATGCATTCAATCCATGAGAATCAGGTTTCACAGAATCAGACGCCCTACTTTGGTGCTTACTGATTCGAAACATGGGACACGCGACAGACAGATGAATAACGGAAGAGATCAGCCGATTGGAAATAAGGCTTCTGGGGCTTGGTTCGAATGCTAGGTTTGAATATAAGTATGGGTTTAGGGGGTTAGGGGTTTTAGTTTGGGATTGGGTTTTGGGTTTTGGGTTTTGGGATTTGGGATTTGGGATTAACATGATCCGCCAGATACAAAAAAGCCTCGAAAATCGAGGCTTAAAAACTTTAACGAAGCGAATGTAATCCCGCGGGATTAGATAGCTTTGTAGATAACCTTGTTACCTGCAAGTTGCTCTTTCGCTACTAGGTTTTCTTCAAGAAGTTTTTTCAATGCGCCTGTTGCCCATGAAGCTGCTTTCGCGTCTTCTTGACCAGCTGCTAGGCCGATACCTTTAGGGTTAATGCCTTCAGCATTGCTAACAACGATGTCTAGAACTTGTTGTTGCTTAGGAGTCAGTGCTACTGCAACTTCTTTAGTTGCTGCTACTGCTTTCTCTACCGCTGGTTTTGCTGCTACAGTTTTTTCTGCTACAACTTTCTCTGCGACAGGCTTCGCTTTTTTCGGCGTTGCCACTGCTTTAACTACAGCCGCTTTAGTGCGTTTCTGCAGTTTAGCCTGCACCTTACGCTTATGAGCAAGTCTCATTGAATATTTCTCCAGTTCACTGCTCTTTTCGCAGTGGTGAAAATTTGAAGCGCGATTTATACCAAAAAACAGGAGCTATTTGTAGAGTGAAGCGCCGAAAGTCGACGAAAAATACCGATATTGTCTACTAGCGTCTATTATTTAATCATCGACTTATCAATTCAGGGTCATATACACTGGTTATCCATCCAGACAAAAATATGAAAACTTGGTGTTACCTATGGACACTCGTCACCTTACAAATTTCTCTTTGCCTTCGTTCACACGTTCGTACCGTATTCTGGCCGTTGTTTTAGGCTTCGTTTGCTTGATCGTTGCTCTGTACAGTGACAATCCAAAGTTACTGATCGTGGGTGCATTTTGCATTATTGCCCTACTCGGAACTGGCTATTATTTAATGTTGCGCAGCAGAGTGATGTTCACTCTCACACCGACTCATTTTCAGCAGCATTTTTATAAAGGTGGGTGGGTTTTAAAGTGGAGCAATATTGAAAAGATTGGCATGTGTACCTACGAGCAAGAGGGGTGGCATCAACCTCTTCCTTGGGTTGGTATCAAGGTTAAAGATTACTCGCCCTACCTCGATTCAATTTGCCCTAAAATCACTTGCGAGTTATTGCTGAGCCAGCGAGCACTTTTGTATCTAGGAGCGAAGCAAGCGGGTAAAGAATCACACTTTGAAGATATGGTGCTCGACTCATCGCATTACCATGCGCGCTGCACTGAGAGCGGTTGTGTGGAACTGAACAGATATAAAGAGTCACAAAATACTGACGAGGTTATCTTCAACGATAGCCAAACACAGACTAGCCCAGGTTCATCCCATGAATCGAAATCCCATAAATCGAATGCGAAAAACACAGTGATTAAAGACTATTCCGGGTTACAGGCGATGCTTGCGAACAGGATGAAATATCAGAGGGGTTTCCACGGTTACGATATTTTCATATCAACTCAAGATTTGAATATGAGTGGGGAAGAGTTTATTGGACTTGCTCGACGCTACTTGGCGGCTGCCGAGCGTCTTTCTGATTAAAATTAAACAGGTTTAAAAATAAACTCGCACGCAATAAAAAAGCTTAGCTTTCATAGGAAAAGCTAAGCTTCATTTTCAATCGTTCTTCTATTAAATCAGAGACCTAGTACAGAGGCATTTCATCCGCTACGAATGGGTTTGATGCGCGCTCACGGCCAAATGTAGACTCAGGGCCATGACCCGGAACGAATGTTACGTCGCTTCCTAGTGGCCAAAGCTTAGTCTTGATTGAAGCAATCAGCGTGTTGAA
This sequence comes from Vibrio splendidus, assembly GCF_024347615.1. Classification (NCBI taxonomy): domain Bacteria; kingdom Pseudomonadati; phylum Pseudomonadota; class Gammaproteobacteria; order Vibrionales; family Vibrionaceae; genus Vibrio; species Vibrio splendidus. The sequence continues at coordinate 2,400,404 of NZ_AP025508.1, forward strand.
ATCACCTTGAGGGAAATCCGTACGACCAATAGCACCGTTAAATAAAACATCACCAACAAACGCCATGCGCGCTTGCTCGCTGAACAGTACAACGTGACCTGGCGTATGACCCGGAGTATGAATCACATCAATCACTTGGTTACCAAAAGTCACTTTGTCGCCCTCTTCCAACCATGTGTTTGGTTCAAAGGCTTTGCACAGTGGGAAACCAAACATCTGGCTTTGATTCTCTAGACCTTGAAGCCAAAAGTTATCGGCTTTATGCGGGCCAACAATGTTCACGTTCAAGATCTCAGCAAGCGGTACAGTGCCACCCACATGGTCTAAGTGACCGTGCGTCAGTACCAAGTTCACCACTTTAACACCTAGCTCTTCAATGATCGCAGCCAGCTGTTGAACGTCACCGCCCGGATCGACAACGATGCCTTCCATTGTCTCATCACACCACACAATTGAGCAGTTTTGAGAGAAAGAGGTAACAGGGACAACTTGATACTTGAGAGACATATACAAACCTTAAAGGGCAAACTGAAATTTGGGCAAACTATGACATTGGATGTCTACTTTGACAAGTCCCTACCGTTTCGCTCGCAATCTAAGCCTAGCGCTACCAGCTGCGAACTGGGCCAGTATCGATATGGATAAAGTTGCTACGTGCATAATAACCTACACCACCCGCGTTCAGGCTTTTGGCTACGTCTCTTAATTCTTTTAGGTTGACGCCATCAATACGGAAATCAATCGCTTTACCCAACATGTGGTAGCTCTTCTTAGCTACGCCACTCGACTTAGAGCGCAATGCTTCATTGGTCGCAGGAGAACGGTAACCAGAGATGATTTGAACTTCTTTTTGAATACCTAAGACATTTTGAATCTGAGTGATCTGATCAAACAGGTTCTTATCCATTGGGTGAATTTCATTACGGCGGAAATCGCGACATAGTTTGCTGAGGCGTGCCATCTCGTCACCAACATAGTTAGTGCCATCGAAATAACAGGTCTCTAATCGTTCACCAGTGTGAAGATTGTTCATGCTAATCGTTCTTGGTTGATCAGGGTATGAAGCAAAAGCGATAGAAGGAGTAATTGAGGCGACAACAGCGGTACCACCAGCGTAAGTCAGAAACTGACGGCGTGAAAATAAACTTTGAGACATACAGCAAAAAAACCAATTAGATCGAACGAAAAATGCACGATACATAATGGTAATTGCTGCGTCAACGTACAAAAACCGCCCAAAAGGTTAGTATTTGTAACCTTTGCACGGTTAGTTATTGATCCACATTATAATTTTATCAATAGAAGCTTAGTTGTCATTTTTTGGTCAAGATCACCCTTATTGGCTTCATTGATAATTAACCACCCTCTTTATCATATTGATAGATGTCACCACGATATTGTATACCCCCTTCTTCAAACAATACGGTTTGATAAATGATATGTACGGGGATTCGCTTCTTGAGTCGCACCTTAGTATTAGGAGCAAGGTCATCACTTTGGTTAGGTACTTTCCTTACCTTGGTAGCAAACAACAACTCAGCCAACTCCTCTGCATGTTCAACACGTATGCAGCCGGAGCTATAAGCACGGAAGTCGTCATTAAACAGACCTTTGCTTGGCGTATCGTGCAGATAGATCGCTCGCTTGTTAGGTGTGTTGAACTTGTACAAACCTAATGCATTACGCGAGCCGGCCTGCTGACGCATTCGATATGGGAAAGAATTGAAATTGATGGTCTGCCAATCGATCTCAGTGGTGTCGACCGTCTCCATAGTGCGCCAACCGTCAATCACTTGGAAGTTGTGTGTATCTAGATAGCTTTCGTCCGCTTTCACCTTAGGCAAGATGTCTTTGACCATGATTTTCCATGGCACATTCCAAGTCGGGTTTAGGATGACCGAATCGAGGTTTATCTCTAAAAGTGGTGTTTTTCGCGACTTTCTGCCCACGACAACTTTGGACTCAAAGACCTCTTCGCCATCTTCCCAATACTTCATATCAAAACTAGGTACGTTAACGACGATGAGTGAGTCTCTGTCTCGTGGCCACAAACGCACGCGTTCCGCATTCAGAGCCAATGAAGTCAAGCGATCATCAAAGCTCATGTTGATCCATTTGATCGTATCTGGCCCGACGATCCCATCGTCTGTAAGGCCGTGCATGCGCTGAAAAGATTTAATCGCCGTTTGCAGATCTCGATCGAACTCGGGAAAATCGACCGCGATCATCGAGGTATCAACACCAACCAAGGCAATGCGCTCAACAAGAACCGTTTTATCTGAAAGCTCGTCACCCAAGCGCTTCAAACCTTTCTGTCTATATCGTTCAATATTAAGTTCAGAGGCGGTTTCTAACACCGAATAGGTTGCTTTGAATTGGTCAAAATCCCCAACAGGCGGCGCGTAAGACAACACCATCTCCAATAAGTAATCATTGGCGACGCTGCTTTTTAATCTCATCAGAATATGCGGAGAAGGCGCTGGTAATTTGGAATGCAGCTTGCCCGAGAAGTACCACTCTTTACCTGCAAGCGGCGCATTTTCAACGTAGCTCAGGTAGTAGATAAAAGTATCGGTGAGTAATATGTCCAACTCTTGCCATTGAGCATGGGATTGATAGTGACGAATTTGCTTGAGTTGTCGATCGAAGAGTGGTGCCATTTGAGCTTGTTCGAGAAGCGACAATTGAAATTCAAACGCCTTAACAAGTTCAGGTGAATCCCAAAGAATAGGCAGAGATGAGTCTTGATAAATACTCTGGGTAAGCTCTGGATAAATCAGCATAAAAGAGAGCTCTGAATCAGCCGGAATAAATCGACTCTCGTCAGAACTCGTATAGCTCCATGCGTGCACAGAAACTAGAACTAATAATCCACAGAAGTATTTCGCGAACATGCTTAACTCCATCACCAACCATCTCATAAGTATGGCAAAGAAATGGGAGTAAGCATGTTATTTTTAAGAGGCTTTATAAATCAGATTGAACTCCAATGGTTATCCCACTGGACCGATGATTGCTGAGTTGATTTCTCATAAGGCTTGCTCTGGCTTACCACACTTCCCGCCCCAGAGCTTAATCGAAACTCACCATCAAGCAGCACAGCACCAGAAGCATCAGATAATGCAGACAGTTCTACTAACTCTTTGGTTTCTTTAGACCAAATACCGTAGCAGTTGCCTCTTGGCGAAGTCGCAATAATCCAATCATCTGACGCCGCAATACTGGCGATATAGTGATTGAACCTTGCCCATTGCTCTGGCTCTGCGTTCAGTGATTCAAACTGTCCGCCTTTAGTATGCATCGCCAATAGCGAAGGATACTCATCTGGTTCACCACGATATTGCTGGCCACAAAGCACGGTTTCAGCACCATCATGGGCTAAGTGTCGAATGCTCAGCTTCTTATCCAACAATTCAACCTGATCAAGTAACACACCTTCAGGAGAAACATAACTTAAACTCGGTTGCATTGAATCCAAGTTTTTCGGTGTTCTACCATCAGTATGAACGCCACCAACGCCGATCGCGAGATTACCATCCGGCATGATGATCACTTCATGAGGCCCAATACCAAAACCGCTGAACTCTTCGACCTTACGATAGCCTTGCGCGACATCGTAAACGCCAATCACACCTTGGCTGCTGTCCGTTTTCCCTTCAGTGGCATACAGTAACTTGCCATCTAATGAGTAAACGCCATGACCATAAAAGTGACGGTTGTTACCTTTCACGACCATTTTGATCTGCTGACCGTTTTTATAGTCAAACACCATAAAATAGTCACCAGGACGACGAGCAAAAACCACCGCATGTGATGAGGTTGGGCAAATCGCGACGCCATGACCACGATCTGGGATCGGCAGTTGACTCAATGGCATTCCATATTCGTCAGCCACAACCGCTGAATATTGGCCACGCCCATTCAGCGCACAACCGATTAATTGAGGCTCACTAGATGAGCTCACAACACCAGAGCGACTAGCGCAGCCAAACGGAAGCAATGGAACAGCTGCACAACCCAGTGCAGCCTTGAGTAGCACTCTTCGCGTAGTATCAGTCACCATCGGTAGCATTAAATCCTATTACGACACCAAGCTCTATCGCCACTTCTTCATGAATGAGGTACTTCAAACGTTCTAGTTTGTTGTATTGAGTCAGCACATCTCTATAGCCCTCTTTGCTCTGCAATAACTCAAACAAGCTTGAGTCTGTAGGCCAAGTATCTAGCGTCAATGTGAACTGGTCAGCAACGCGATCAGCTAGGTCGTTTAAGCCCTTCTCTCTCAACAAGCCGTCTAGACCATTGCCATCGGCAAGGTACAAATTCTGAAGTGCTGCTACATTCGCTTTTAGTTGAGTCATCGAGGTTTGTGCACGCCATGATTCTGAGAAGTAAGGACGCGGATGACCAATTTTCGCCATCGGGCGACTCAGCTTTTTCATGCTGTAATCAAGTTGGTTGGTCAATAAAGCGATGTATTCAGACTCCCAGCGGGTCTCGTCTAGCGCTAACCAAGGGTTAACCTGCCATGCTTGTGCAATCGAAGATGACTTAATCGCTAAGTTTTCAGTAATCGCTTGTGATGATTGACAACCTAGCGCTTTGTCTTGAAGCAGTGGCGATTGTTCGTCATAAAGCGACCATTCCAACGCACCTAGCCCTTGAACGGTCACACTCTGCTGCGCGATTTCGTCTTGAGTCCAAACTTTGTTCTGCTGAGTTAACTGACGCATCTTAAGACCCGTCGTGTTCTTTTTGTCTGGCCAGAATTGAACATTCCAGCTCTCTTCAAGCGCTGCTGTTGGGCCTCTTTCTTGGCCTTGTAGTGCCATCCAGCTGTTCATGGTGAGCTGCCACTGATTTTTCAACGCATCTAGTTCTACATTGTTGGTTTGGCAATAACCCTGCATCAAGACTTCTAGCTCGTTGGCTTGCTTGGCGAATAGGACCGCAGAATCAAACTCTTGTTGATAGACACTGCGACTGATGTGGTCGGTCGTGTCTGCTTGATAAGACACACCGTTAACCTCAGATGAAGCGGCTTGCTCACCCGATGATTGGCAGCCTGCCATGATTAATACCGACAAAGGCATTAACAAAAATTTATGTGTCATGCTGTTACCTTACTTCCTAATTTTTCTTTTAATTATATGAGTTCATTAAATACGAAACGACCGCTGGCCTCGTATTCCTACAAGTTCAGCGGTGCTAAGTGATTTGATAGCGGCTTTCTTAAGTCACTAGCCGTTAACTAAACTGAATTCAACTCAGCCTATAACGAGTTTAAGAACGCCAATAGCGCTTCACGCTCGCTGCTACTCAAAGCTAAAACGTTTTGTTTCGCCATTTCTGCTTCACCGCCATGCCAAAGCACAGCTTCGATAACATTTCTCGCACGACCATCATGAAGTAAGAACGTGTGACCATTCACTTCTTTGGTATAGCCTAATCCCCATAAAGGTGTTGTGCGCCATTCTTGGCCATTCGCAAGATACTCAGGACGATTATCCGCTAAGCCTTCACCCATATCGTGCAGCAACATATCGGTATATGGGCTAATTAATTGCTTAGACAACGCAGGCAAACCTTCACGCTCTGCCGTGCGGAATTCAGCTTGGTGACAACTTTGACAACCCGCGTCTTTAAACAGCTTTTTACCCTGAACAACGACTGGATTGTCGACATTACGACGAATAGGTACCGCTAGATGCTGCGAATAAAACTCAACAAAATCTAGAATGTTGTCGCTGACTTCTGGTTTGCCACCATTTGGAAAATCATCACAGGTTGATTGCGCTGATGTGCAGTTTTCATTCGGGAATAAGCGACTCGTTAAGCCCAAATCACCGTTAAACGCCGCCGCATTTTGCTGCATTAGGTTTGGCTGTCCAGCTTTCCAACCAAAACGACCTAGAGCCATTTCGTTGGTTTGAACATCGAGAACATAGTTAGCTTTACCTGAAATACCTTGTTTGTCGGCCAATTGCTGATCAGCAAATCCAAGAATCGTTTCTTTTGAAATGCTCTCCAACAGACCAAGGCCAATCATTGGCGGCGCAACGCGCGCAGAAAACTCTGTTTTGGGGTGCATCTCGCCAAAAGCAAGATCGGTAATCTTTAGGGTTGGTTTACGCAGAGTCACGACTGTGCCGTCTTTGAATTCAACCGGAACATCTGTGTAGCTGATGTTCACTTTACCCTCTGGTTTTACACCTTGAAGCGCGAAATCTTGTAACTGGCCGCCGTAAGTCGGTTCTGGAATACCGCCATCACGAATGAAGGCTTGTCTCTGCTCTGGCGTTTCTGCTGGGATACTTAAGCGAACCAACATTGAAACCGCGTTCTCATCGCCTTTTTCAGGCGCATGACCACGACCATCTTTAATATGACAGTTTTGACAACCGTTGGTGTTGAATAGTGGGCCTAACCCATCACGCGCATCGGTTGATGAGGGTGCAGGTACCCAAGGATTTCTAAAGAAGCTGTTACCGACACTGAAATCCAAGCGTTTGCTCATTGGTAGATTGGCTGCAGGAAGAGAAAAAGCATTCGCTCCCTCTTTCTTCACAGTCGTTTTACCACCAGAGTAAGTTTCATGGGCATGTAATGGCGATAAGAAAAACAGTGCGGTTAATAGTGAGGCTGATAGATACGACTTCATACATTGCCTTGCTGTGTTTTTGATTTTAGTTTTTATTTGGGAGTAACTTTCATAAGTAACAAACAATTAAGGGCTCAATGAGAGCCCTTACATTAGTTTTGGCCTCGGGTTCTTAGAACTCGTGATCAGCCGTGTCTGGGTTAAGGCTATCAATACCAATAACACCAGCAGCACGCTCGATTGCAGCAGTTTGAGACACTAGAGCAACAATTGTTTTGTTTACTAGTGCATTACCTGCAGCGTTGTCAGCAGCAATTAGCTGATCGAAGTGCTGGTTATTTTTCTCTGCAGAAACAACAAGCTGACCAACTTGTGCACGTGCTAGATCAAACTGCTTTTGAATCTCTTTCGCAGCTTGCTCGTCTTTTTGTTCAACTAGGTCAAACAGGCTAGGGCCTGAAAGTAGAGAACCATCTTCACGCTTGTACAAGCCAGTGTATACGTTGTAGATACCTTGCTCGTTGTAGTAGTGAGAGTTGTGCGTGTTATCAGAGAAACAGTCGTGCTCATCTTCAGTAGAGTTTGCTTCTAGTGCAACCTTCATACGCTCACCCGCGAGTTCACCTAGAGACAGTGAACCCATGCCAAATAGCATTTTACGTAGGCCGTTGTCGCTAGATTCAGAAAGAAGCTCTTGACGGTAGTTACCTTTCTCGCCTTCAGCCCACTGTTTTTCCATCCATTCTAGATCTTGGATAAGAAGTTCAGCTGATGCTTTTAGGTATGCGCCACGACGGTCACAGTTACCGTTAGTACACTCAGCGCCAACAACGAAGTCAGTGTAAGCACGCTCACCTGCACCGCTGTTTGTGCCGTTTAAATCTTGACCCCAAAGTAGGAATTCAATCGCGTGGTAGCCAGACGCTACGTTTGCTTCAGAGCCACCGATCTCGTTGAGATCTGCAATTAGTTCTGGAGTAATGTTGGTTGCGTCTACCGTTGTCTGACCAATTTGGAAAGTTTTATTAGCAACGATGTTTGCGCTAGCGCCTTCGTTACCAAGCTCATATTGGTAATCAGTCGAAACGTAATCGATTAGGCCTTCATCAAGTGGCCATGCGTTCAATTGGCCTTCCCAATCGTCAACAACAACGTTACCAAAGCGGAATACTTCTGACTGTTGGTAAGGTACGCGAGACTCAAGCCAAGCTTGTTTTACTTGTTCGAAATTGCCAGCAGAAGGAGAAGCTAAGAAGGTATCAATAGAAGAGTTCAACGCTTTTGCTGTAATTACTGAATCTGCAAACACGGCATGAGCAATATCTGCGTAATGTTCTACAACTTGATCTTGAGTTACTGCAGCGAAAGAAGAAGCAGAGGCAAAAAGGAGTGACGAAGTTACGGCTTTTGTCACTAAAGATTTAATAGTCATGAAGCATCCTTGTTGAGCTTTAAATTATTATTCGTAGTAATAGTGCAAACCATTATCATTTGCACTACGGATTGGAATAATACAAACTTACAATTTTATTGCAAGATAAATACAAAAAAACCTCACATATGTGAGGTCTTTAAACATTTTTATGTTAAGCGCAACAAAGAGGCTAATCAGATATCCAGATTATGCTTACCGTGTGAGACTTTTGCCTTCAGGTAGCTTTCATTACCCGACTTAACATGAGCAGAGGTGTTCACCACTTCTTCAATCTCAATACCAAAAGATTTCAGCTCATTGATTTTCTTTGGGTTGTTAGTGACTAGGCGAATTTTTGTGGTTCCTAAAGCACGAAGCATTTCTGCCGCTTCAGTAAAATCACGCAAATCGTCACCGAAACCTAGATGGTTATTGGCTTCGTAAGTGTTCATACCTTCACTTTGCAGGCGGTATGCATCGATTTTATTGTATAAACCAATACCACGACCTTCTTGGCGTAAGTAAAGAATCACTCCACCCGTCTCACCCATAATTCTAATGGTTTCGTCTAGCTGCTCGCCACAGTCACAGCGAGAGGAATGGAAAACATCACCAGTCAGGCACTCAGAGTGCATACGAACAAGAGGTATGTCTTGTGTCTTGTCTGCTGATTTAAATATCACAGCAACATGCTCTTTATCTGTTTTCAATCCATGAAAAGAAAGAAGTTCAGCATCAATACTGCTTGTCACCCCTACTTTGAAATCTATTCTGGCACGCACTTCCGCCATAGCTATACTCACTTGAAAATTCGATGTATTTAACAACACTACATTATATGTCTAGGCAATATTTTGTAGCTAACTATCTAATGATAGACACTATGAGGCTGTTAACAATTTTTTTCAAGGTCGACCATGCACTAATTGTTATATTATAACAATAATTTTTCAGGTAACAAAAAACCCCACATTGGAATGACCAACATGGGGTTATAAATTAATCAGTTGCGGCTAAGGCTACGATTTTTTACAGAACGATCAACTTACTTGAGTTTGCTTCCAGATGACAAGCTGAACCCAAGCGTTCTCTAATTCGTTTAACTCTTCTTGAGTAAGCGTAGAAATGCTCGACTTTGCACTGTATTTTTCTGCCCATTTGTCAGATCGGACATGAGTATGGAACTCTTTCTTTAAATTTGAGATTACGTTATCCACAGATACATCCTTATATAACAGTGCTTAGCCTTTATAATCCTTTAATGTTACAAAATACAGGTCAATTGGTAAACAGTAATACATAATTTTTATGAGCTCTTTCTAACACTTTTTACTGATAAATATATAAATAAGAGAAATAATACGCTCGGAAGTAGCCAAAGTAATAAGTTTGAAACACTCATTGCTGGTTTATAGAGCACAAATTCACCGAACCTTTCCGTCATATATTGAGTAATCTCATTATTACTCTTCCCTGCTTTCACCATATTGAATACAACGAGGCGTAAGTCTTTTGCAATTGGAGAGTTCGACTCAATCAAGTTTTGATTCTGGCATTGCGGGCAACGTAGGGTTTTTGCCAATGTAATAGCGCGCTGCTGTTGTTCTGGGTTTTCAAACTCAAACAGTTCAACTTGAATACTCGTATCCTTATTACTGGCTGTAAACAGATCTTCTGCCAAAATCGGAAAACTAATAACCATAAGCGTAGACAGCACAACGAGTGCTTGTATTAAAGGCTTCATCATCCATTCGCACCATCAAAATACATCGCAAGTTCTTCTTGCCACACTGATTCGTTGATCACGCCCAGTAACTTCTTAATGATTTGGCCGTCAGCGTCGACCAGATACGTTTCAGGAGTACCGATTACGCCGAGTTCTAACGCTAGCTTACCTTGAGGATCACTGATCACCGTTGAGTACGGATTGCCATCGCTCGATAACACATTGATCGCTGCCCCGGAGTTATCTCGATAATTGAGCCCAACAATTGGAATACCTTTATCATGAAGTTTGAGCAAAAAAGCGTGCTCAGTTTTACATATACCGCACCACGAAGCCCATACATTAACCAGTTGATAAGGATGCTGAGTGACATCAGCCAACGTAATTTCCTGTTTACTACTGATGCCTTCACTATTCGCTAACGCAGTAGATATGAATTCTGGGAATGCCCTTTTTTGCTCCGACACAATCGTCGATTGCTGCTTATTATTGAGCGCAAAGGCAAAACCCAACACCACCATTAATGCCAAGATAATTAACGTGATGAGCTTGTTACGAACGCTGGTATGCATACTGTGACGCCTTAACGGTTTTCTTTTTACGATGAGTCAATGAGAGTAAAGCGCCAAGAATGGAGAACAACCCACCAAACCAGATCCAGCGTGCATACGCCTTGTACTGCACTCGAAATGCATAAGCGGTGGAATCGACTTTCTCGCCCATGGTGATATAAACATCGCCATGCCAGAACCACTTCATTGCAGGCTCACTCATATTCATGACTCGAACTTGGTAGTGTCTTCTTTCTGGCGCTATGGTAAAGCTTTTATCGCCGGCATCTAAGTTTAGTATCGCCTTCTCTGCGGTAAAATTTGAGGCGACATAAAGCTCAGTATCACGATGAGAAAGCGTCCAATCCATGAACTCGACTTGTGCGCCCGGGCTTAGTTTATAGCTGCGCTCAAATGAGTGATAGCTATTCATTGCAGCACCTACAGCGAGTACTGCAACCCCGACATGAGCAAAGGTCATCACCCAGACTTTGCGTTGGAACTTGGAGCTGCGCGTCACCACCAAGCCATAAACATGAGTGAGTAAAACCCAAAACGCGAGTGACCATGTCATCAGAGCCATCACTTGTGCTTGCGCCTGTTCTACTTGCCAAGAATAACAAGCATAACCAAGTACCAATGACGCCACAGCTAGCGATGAAATAACACCTTTAGTCGCTTGAGGTTTAATGCTCAGCAAAGGGGCTAAGCCGACGACGGCTAACGCAAGCAAAGCCAAAGGAGCAATCAACAGATTAAAGTAAGGCGCACCTACCGATATGTTCCCCAACCCAAGCAGTTCAAAGACCATTGGATAAAACGTACCAAACACCACAACAGCGGTCGCCAGGACAAAAATGAGCACCGCGACTAGGCTTAAAAAGCTCTTACTGGCGAAGCTAGTAATCGGGTTAGATTCAAAAGACTCTCCTCTGATGATAAGCAGAGAAAATGAGCTCACCAGTACCAACACTAATATAAGTAGCAGTGCGATACCTTTGGTTGGGTCAACAGCAAAAGCATGCACCGACGTTAATACGCCAGAACGAACAATAAAGGTGCCTAAGATACTCAAACAAAACGTAATGAAAGCAAGGCTGAAAGACCACTTCAGAAGCTGTTGTTTGCCCTTGGCAACGCCTAAGCTGTGCAGTAAAGCTGTTGAAGTAAGCCACGGCAACAAGCTGGCATTTTCAACAGGATCCCAGAACCACCAGCCGCCCCAGCCTAATTCGTAATACGCCCACCAAGAGCCAAGAATGATCCCTGCAGTTAAAAAGATCCAAGCGACTAGACACCAACTGCGACAATGAGCAACCCAATCAAATTCAATTGGATCAACCAGCAAAGCGGCAACTGCAAATGCCAGCACCACAGAAAAGCCGACATAGCCAAGGTAAAGTAATGGCGGGTGAAAGATCAGACCGACATCTTGCAACATTGGGTTAAGGTCACGCCCTTCTAGCGGCAAGATCGAGTTCATTTCAAACGGATTTGATGCGAATAACGTGAACCAAGCAAATATCGCGAGCAGTAGGTTCATCACCCACAGCACTCGGCTTTGGTATTCATTCGAATAGTGTTTTTGTAAGGCGATCACGCCAGACCAGACGCTGATCGTCAGCACCCAAAATAACAAGGAACCTTCATGGCCAGCCCATACGGCTGCTAGCTTAAAAAATGAGGGTAATTGAGTATTTGAATGTTCAGCGACATAGAGAATAGAGAAGTCATCACTGACAAAAGCATAGCCAAGCAATGTGACAGAAGTGAGAGAAAACAATGCACTTGAAAGAGAGAAACTGCGGATTAAACTTATATTTTGCGTCCGTTTGTTTAGCATTTGATAAAACGAATGCACACCAATAATGCTACTGAGTACAGCAACCAACACTAAACTAAACAGCCCCAAAGAACCGACCATATCACCTCAATAAGGCTCCGCTTGAGCAGAGCCGATCTGAACACGCATCTCATGTTTATTTAAAGCATGTTCATTAATAAGCAGATATTTAGTATCCAACATCTGCTCACTAATAAACTTGAGCAAAATTAAGCTATCGTTAACTGTCCTGCATAAAGGACAAAAGTTCGCAGCATTAATACACCCATCAGACTTAGCGAAGTCACGGAAAAAATATACACCGAGCTATGGCGAATTGAAGTTGGTGTAACGGCATTCAGCAACAACGGTAAAACCATGCCAACACCGATGACGCCATACCAGAACCAACTCGCCCAGAAACCACTGCCTATTGCGTTCCATACTGCTTGCTCACTTTGACCACCAGCGAAGATCAGCCCAGTAAAGAAAGTAATTAGAACAAACAATTCAAACATCACGACTGGACGTTCGAATCCGTGAATCCATGAAATAGTCGGGCTATGAGGTGATTCTTTAAAGACCAGCACACCAAATAAAATACACGCCGCCGCACCCGAAGATAAACTCGAGAACAAGAACAAAATCGGCAGTACTGGGTTATTCAATAGTGGGAAAGTATTTAAAGCTGACAGCAAGAATCCGGTATAAGCGGCAAGCATCAGAGCAAGAACAGCTAAGAATATTTCCAGAGCATTCTCAAACACTTCTAATTTGCCAATCCAATTACCGACAAAATCAAGTCGCCCTTTTAGCCATGCTTGATCATTCAAGAACACGACTATTTGATCTCTAAATATAATGCCGATCCAAAGGAATAAGATCACCATATAGACTTGGAATAAGATCACACCCATCGACATCACAGACGTTGGATTATAGAAGATCATGATCTTCCAAAAGGATAACGGTTTTGTCAGGTGGAAAACCAAGATAAGCAGACCTGAAATGATCCCAAATGGCGCAAGAAAAGCCGTGGCCTTTAACACACCATTATGAGCAGGATCGCCTTCAATGACCTTACGTTTTAGGTAAATGGAGATCATTACGGCACCCGCCGACATCCCCGCGAGAAATAGATAGATTGCTATAATCCAGTCCCATACCACGGTACCAGACTGAAAAGCTGCGTCCCATGCACTCATAATCAAATCTCCCCTTTTTGGTGTGGCACTTTATAGAGTTTTGGCTGAGTACCTAGATAAGCTTTATCTCTGTAAACCACCTCAGATTGAAGCACCTGGTTTATCTCACTCTCAGGGTCATTTAGATCGCCAAAGACCAGCGCATTGGTCGGGCAAGATTCGACACAAGCAGGCAACTTCCCTTGTGCTAGATTGGTATCACGACAGAAGTTACATTTATCGGCTGACTTGTTCTCAGGATGGAAAAAGCGCACTTGATATGGACACGCTAACAAACAGTAACCACAACCGACACACTTCTCTTTGTGGACATCAACAATGCCCGTTTTTTCATCTTTGTAGGCAGCACCTGTTGGACAAACCATGACACAGGGTGCGTTATCACAATGTTGGCAAGAGTTACGAGTAAAACGGTAATCAACATTTGGATATTCGCCTTGGGGTTCGCTCTTAATAATTTCTAAGCGCGACACGCCTTCAGGTACTTTATTCACTTCACGACATGCTTCTGTACAAGCAGTACAGCCAATACACGCGGTTTCGTCATGAATCATTCCATAACGTTTAGCACCATCTTCTTGAACATTGGCCAACGTTTTACGACTTGTCACCGCCGCAGTTCCCGCTACACCCGTGGTAAAAATAACGGCACCAGCGCCTGCTAAAAAGTTTCTTCTTGAGCAGCTCATAGATTACTCCTCTTCTTTCTTCTGGTTGAAGTCTGAATGGCAATCCACACACAGCTTGATGGTTTGCTTCTTATCTAAGCCCAACACCTTTGCTTCAGTCGCATGAACATCATGGCAGTTTGAACACGTTAAGTTTTGCGCGTGAACATCGTGAGTCCAACTCGCTTCACGCAGATCATCAGGCTTGTGACAATCGATACATTGGCTATTGGCATCTAAAATTAAGCTAGGGTCTAGGAAAACCTTTTCAGTTCCCGGTTGTGATTGAGCCTCGCGATACTTCACCACTTCAGGCGCACCTTCACGGTGATCGGGGCTAATAGAACTATGACAGTCGGTACAATTTACTTCGCGGCCAAGCAAAGCGTGTGCACTTTCACCATGTGAACCCAATACCGTTTCTTTTGAATCTTTATGGCATTGAACACACTTGTAGTCTTTGTCGCGGATTAATTCGACTTCATGTCTTGTTGATTCTCCTACTGGCGTAACAGCAGGCTCAGCAACAGCATGAATGGAATAACCATAGAGGCAGAATGCTAGAAGGGATTTAAGCATTATGACTATGGCCAATTTAATATTGCCCATTTTATCCTTTCCTTATACCGGCATTATTTAACTCTCAACTAAATAATATTCCGGTTAAACAAAAGTACCCTTAAACGATATTATTACCGCTTAAATGATATCAATTCTTATTTTGGATAAGCCACAACGCTTTCTATAGTTAGAATATACCTCTAATTGGGTAATACGAAATTTGGATGGGTTAATCTGTGAACGAAATCACCCTATTTATATCATGGTCAATTTAGGTAATTGATTGTTATATATGATAATAATTCTCAATTAAATTTTAATAACACTGCCCACCAATACCCCTTTAGGGGTATATAAACTTCAACGTGATTGAAGTCACTACCATTAATTGATCTAAGACAAGCTATATCCAACACGTAACAAAATGTGTTTGTTTATGAATTAATATAAACAGGAATTCTCCAGTTCTTAATTTGAATAGCAAACTCACAACGCTTGGTATAAGAATCAGTATATTGGAGATATCACTGTGAAAAAGCATTGGATACGTAATTCGGTCACAGCACTATTAATGGTTAGCGCATCACTAGCAAGCGCGACCAGTTTTGCTGCGTCTGAACAAAAAGAAATTGGCGATCCTCGTAACGACCAGTTCGAGCAAAACCACCCAGATCAATATCATTCATGGAGACAGACTTCAGAAAGCGAAGTTATTGAAGACGCACTAAAAGAAGATCCAAACATGGTTATCATGTGGGCTGGCTACGGCTTCGCAAAAGATTACAACAAGGCACGTGGTCACTTTTATGCGATTGACGATGTACGACAAACGCTTCGTACTGGCGGCCCAACAGACGAAAGCTCAGGCCCAATGCCAATGGCATGTTGGAGCTGTAAGAGCCCAGACGTAGCACGTGTTATTGAAGAACGTGGCGAAGATGGTTACTTCGAAGGCAAGTGGGCGCGTCTTGGCAACGAGATCATTAACCCTATTGGCTGTTCAGACTGTCACGATACCAAAAGCGAAGGCTTTAAAAATGGTGAACCAGCACTTAAGGTGACTCGTCCTTACGTTGAACGTGCATTTGAAACGATTGGTAAAAAGTTTGATGAACAAAGCCGCTTAGACCAACAAGCGTCTGTTTGTGCTCAGTGCCACGTGGAATACTACTTCACAGGGCCAACCAAAGGTGTGAAATTCCCTTGGGACCAAGGTACAACCGTTGGTGACATGGAACGCTACTATGATGCAATCAACTTTAAAGATTGGACGCATAAAGTATCGAAAGCACCCATGCTGAAAGCACAGCATCCAGGTTTTGAAACATGGCGCGAAGGCATCCATGGTAAGAACAAAGTCGTTTGTGCTGACTGTCATATGCCGAAAGTGACCAAAGAAGATGGCACTGTTTATACCGACCATAAAGTAGGTAACCCATTCGACCGCTTCGAAGATACGTGTGCAAACTGTCACACTCAATCGAAAGAAACCATGCGTAACATCGTTTCAAGCCGCAAAGCGCAAGTACTGAACATGAAGCTGACAGCAGAGAAACAAATCGTTGCTGCTCACTTTGAAGCAGGTGCGGCATGGGATGCAGGTGCAACTGAACAAGAGATGGAACCTATCCTACTCGATATCCGTCACGCTCAATGGCGTTGGGACTACGCTATTGCGTCTCACGGCATTCATATGCATGCACCTGAAATCGCTCTAGAAGTGCTAGGTACTGCCGTTGACCGCGCAGCGGATGCTCGAACTAAGATTGTTCGTCTACTGGCGAAGAAAGGCATCACCGATCCAATCGAGATTCCAGATATCTCGACAAAAGAAGCGGCTCAAAAAGCGCTTGGAATGGACATGGATAAGATGAACGCTGAGAAACAACACTTCTTAGACACGGTTGTTCCTAAATGGGAAGAGCAAGCTGAAAAGCGTGAAGCCAACTACGAATACTAGTTTCTTCAATTAGACCATTACGTAAAAACCAGTCACACTATTATTGTGTGGCTGGTTTTTTTAGGTTTTGGGGAAGACACATCACTATCGAACCCCCGATCCACTCGCCAATTCAAGGAATAAACAATGAAAATCTTACTTTCGCTTTCGGCATTATGTATTGCACTACTCAGTTCAGGCGTTCACGCATCTGAGCGTGCTGAGACAGGGTGGGAATTAATAGAGAAAGGCGCATTAGTGGTTGATGTCAGAACACCTGCAGAGTTCGAACAAGGGCATCTAGACAACGCCATCAACTACCCTCTTTCTGAAGTGGCTACTCACTTTGCTAAGATAAATAAAGACCAACCCATTGTGTTGTATTGCCGCAGTGGCAATCGTTCAGGGCAAGCCTATCAATTCTTGCGTGCTCAAGGGTTTACTCGAATCCATAACGCAGGTGGCTTAATCGAAATGCAAGAAAGCCAATAACTTGAGAGATTAATGGCTTTAGAGGCTAATCAGGAAGAGCAGCCTAGCGGATCATCTGTTTGGCTTGGTTGATCGAATGGATAATAGAGACACGATCAATGCCCTTTTGATTGGAATCGAGAATTTGAGTCCACGCATCAATCGCTTGTTGATAGCGCATGCTGATGAAGTGATCGGTCGCAATCAACATCAATGCCGTACGATCATTGGGATCAAGCTGCATTGAGTGCTCCAGCAACGCATTCACGTCATCGCTCATAGCTTGAGAACTAAGATAGTAAAGTGCCGTTGCTTTGGCTGCATAGAGGCCAGAAGGTGCTTGAGGGTCTAATCGAATCGCGTAGTCGTAACAGGTAAACGCAGCATCAAACTCCCCTTTCTGCATATACACACCACCAAGCTTAAACCACAAATCGGATTGATTCGGGTCTTGCTCAAGGCTTTGCTGAAGTTCATCTTCGAAATCTGTCGCCGTGTAGTTATTGTTATCATCCAAAGGAAGTTGAGGTAACTCTTGTTTCAGTTGAGACCAGACCAGCACACTCAAAGCCACAGCAGTAAGTGAAATCATCACATTGCCTTTTAGATGACTGCCATTGTTGTTCGCGGCAATAACGACCACAATCAAAAACAGGCTCATTAGTACCAACGCAACCAACAACCAGATATCCATTCCACACTCCTTTTTTATTCCCCTCTACTCTATCGTTTTCATCTCATCGCTATATTGATCAAGGTTTAGCTATCGATATTTTGACGATCACAGTTCAACGATAAAGTCAGAGCAAGCTCCGCACATAACAGGCAATAAAAAACCGAGCACTTAGGCTCGGTTTTTTCATTGGTAAGCTAAATTACTTAACGTAATAGAGATTACTCAGTGTCTTGCTCGCTATCACTTTCAGAGTCAGAAGCATCTGATGCTTGCTCTTCACTTGATTCAGAAACGACCGTTCCTTCTGCATTAACTGTTTCTGCGTTTACTGCGTCAGCATTTGCTTCTTCAGTTTCTTCGCCTTCAACAATCTCAGCTTCTTCTACTTCGTCGATACGTTGTAGACCTACAACATTCTCGTCTTCAGCAGTACGAATCAGTGTCACACCTTGAGTGTTACGACCAACTTGGCTTACTTCCGCTACGCGAGTACGTACTAGTGTACCTGCGTCGGTGATCATCATCATTTCATCGCCTTCTTCAACCTGAACAGCACCAACAACTGGGCCATTACGATCAGAGACTTTGATAGATACTACACCTTGCGTTGCACGGCCTTTCGTTGGGTATTCAGCCAACTCAGTACGCTTACCGTAACCGTTTTGAGTCACAGTTAGGATATCGCCTTCGTTTGAAGGAACAATCAGTGAAACCACTTGATCGTCTTCTGGGAGCTTCATACCACGAACACCAGAGGCAGTACGACCCATTGGACGTACTTTGTCCTCGTTAAAGCGAACAACTTTGCCCGATTTAGAGAACAGCATGATGTCGCTATTACCATCAGTAATATCAACGCCAATCAGTGAATCATCGTCGCGTAGGTTAACTGCGATTAGGCCGTTAGCACGTACGTTTGCGAATTGATCCAGTGATGTCTTCTTAACTGTACCGTCGCCTGTTGCCATGAAGATGAATTTCTCGTTTGAGAATTCAGAAACAGGCAGGATAGCCGTAATACGCTCACCTTCTTCTAGAGGAAGAATGTTAACGATAGGCTTACCACGAGCTGTACGGCTCGCTTGCGGCAATTGGTAAACTTTCAGGCGGTACGTTTTACCACGAGTAGAGAAACATAAGATGTTATCGTGAGTATTAGCAACAAGCAGACGCTCAATGTAATCCTCATCTTTCATCTTAGTTGCACTCTTACCTTTACCACCACGACGCTGAGCTTCGTAGTCGCTTAGGATTTGGTACTTAACGTAACCTGCGTTAGAAAGCGTTACTACAACGTCTTCTTGAGCGATTAGCTCTTCCATGTCGATGTCATGAACCGCTGCTGTGATTTCTGTACGACGCTCGTCGCCATAGATATCACGTACCGCTTCAAGTTCTTCACGGATCACTTCCATCAAACGCTCAGTGCTTGCAAGGATATGCATTAGCTCAGCGATCTCTTCTAGAAGTGCTTTGTATTCGTCTAGAATCTTCTCGTGCTCAAGGCCAGTTAGGCGGTGAAGGCGAAGTTCTAGAATAGCTTGCGCTTGAGTTTCCGTTAGGAAGTATTGACCATCACGGATACCGTATTGGTCTTCAAGCCAATCTGGACGAGCTGCATCAGTACCAGCACGTTCAAGCATTGATGCAACGTTACCAAGATCCCAACCACGAGATACTAGACCAACTTTAGCTTCTGCTGGTGTTGGTGCGTTCTTGATCAGTTCAATGATTTCATCAATGTTTGCAAGCGCTAAAGATAGAGCTTCCAAGATATGTGCACGGTCGCGTGCTTTCTTCAATTCGAAGATAGTACGACGTGTCACAACTTCACGACGGTGATCAACAAAACACTTCAACATATCTTTAATGTTGAAAAGTTGTGGTTGGCCGTTGTTCAGAGCAACCATGTTGATGCCGAAAGTCGTTTGCAGTTGAGTCTGTGAGTAAAGGTTGTTTAGTACAACTTCACCGACAGCATCACGCTTACATTCAATAACAATACGCATACCATCTTTATCAGATTCGTCACGCAGTGCACTGATGCCTTCAACTTTCTTGTCTTTTACAAGTTCTGCAATCTTCTCGATCAGACGAGCTTTGTTCACTTGATATGGAATTTCAGTAACGATAATAGTTTCTTTACCGTTCTTTTCCATTTCAATGTTCGCTCGTGAGCGCATGTAAACTTTGCCACGACCAGTCTTATATGCATCAACAATGCCCTTACGGCCACTGATTAATGCTGCTGTCGGGAAGTCTGGACCCGGGATGTAGTCCATTAGCTCATCAATAGTGATGTCTTCATTATTGATAAATGCTAAACAGCCATCAACAACTTCGCCAAGGTTATGTGGCGGGATGTTGGTAGCCATACCTACTGCGATACCAGAAGCACCGTTAACCAATAGGTTTGGTATTTTTGTTGGTAAAACTGCTGGTATTTGCTCGGTTCCATCATAGTTAGGAACGAAGTCAACCGTATCTTTATCAAGATCCGTTAATAGCTCACCAGCTATTTTTGACATACGAACTTCGGTATAACGCATTGCCGCAGCTGAATCGCCGTCAACCGAACCAAAGTTACCTTGGCCATCGACTAACATATAGCGTAGTGAAAACGGCTGAGCCATACGAACAATTGACTCGTATACCGCACTATCACCGTGTGGGTGATATTTACCGATTACATCGCCTACTACACGAGCAGACTTTTTATATGCTTTGTTCCAATCATTACCTAGTACATTCATCGCGAACAAAACGCGGCGGTGTACTGGTTTTAGGCCATCACGCACATCTGGAAGGGCACGACCAACGATGACGGACATCGCGTAGTCTAGGTATGAACCTCTAAGCTCATCTTCAATATTTACGGGCGTGATCTCTTTCGCTAGATCGCTCATAGAGCCATTTTCCCTCTATAGTCAGATCGTATTTTTGAATACGTATAAGACCGAAAAATATAACACAAATTTACCTACGGAGGCATCACTTTCCCTCTCCTTTTACCATCTTGTGACCCTTGTAGCCAATCTATTGATGAGAAATTGCACCTCAGCGTCATATCTTGCTGAAACATGGTCACTTTACACCCAATAAACTAGCAAAGTTGTAGATCTTCTGGTCAGCAGGAAAAGGCAAGTTATAATGCCTGCAATTTCATGGATGCATTATTTAACTTGGAAATGCCGATTATGACTAAATCACAGAACGTAGACCCAGCAGAAATCAAAAAATTCGAAGACATGGCGTCACGCTGGTGGGATCTAGAAGGCGAGTTTAAGCCACTACATCAAATCAATCCGTTGCGCTTAAATTACGTGCTAGAGAAAACCGAAGGCCTTTTTGGTAAGAAAGTTCTCGATGTTGGCTGCGGCGGCGGTATTCTGGCTGAAAGCATGGCTGTAGAGGGTGCGGTAGTCACCGGACTAGATATGGGTAAAGAACCGCTAGAAGTCGCTCGTCTGCACGCATTAGAAACTGGCACCAAGCTCGATTACATCCAAAGCACCATTGAAGACCATGCAGAGCAAAACCCACACACTTACGATGTGGTGACGTGCATGGAAATGCTAGAGCACGTTCCTGACCCACAATCAGTTATCTCGGCTTGTTCAAAATTAGTGAAACCGGGCGGCCATGTGTTCTTCTCAACATTGAACCGTAACTTTAAGTCTTACCTGTTCGCTATTGTTGGTGCAGAGAAGTTACTTAAGATTGTGCCAGAAGGTACTCACGACCACGAAAAGTTCATTCGCCCTGCTGAGCTTATCAAAATGGTTGATAACACTCCGCTTCAAGAACTAGGGATTACAGGACTGCACTATAACCCGTTAACGAACACCTACCGTTTAGGCCAAAAAGTCGATGTGAACTACATCGTTCACACTCAAAACTTGGGCTAAAAAATATCGGTAGCCCTACCGTAAAATATTTTGTAAAAAAGACGAATGAAAAGAGTTGCAATTACCATAAGTTTGCGACTTTTTTCAGTCTAAATTTCGTGCGCTAGCTTCCATTTTGACCACCTCGATTTAAATTTAATCGTCCAAAATCCATTGCCTATTTTACCCAAAGATCAAGGGATTTTTTTTTATGGGCGTGCAAAAATAAAGCATCCTTAAAAGGCGACTTTTGTACAATCAAGTCACGTCTAACGTCATCAGTTAGTGGTCACTTACAGTTTTTTTTCAATCCACCACTTATCCACAAGCAACCCAATTTCTTTACCTTGAAAAATATCAGTTGTAGCACTATCTTGTAACCCAACAAACAAATGACCCCTATATGTTGTGTTTGAACTACAATATATGGGTAGACCAAGATCACAAAGCCGAAACGTAATTTACAAAAATTACACAGAAATACACAAAAACACGGCCTTGTTCAGTTTTGTTAGGGAAATTAAGCAGAATGAACCAACAACTTACTGTTACCAAGCGTAACGGGCGCAAAGAAACGATCGATTTAGAGAAAATCCATCGAGTGATCACATGGGCAGCTGAAGGCTTGCACAATGTTTCTGTATCACAAGTAGAATTGAAAGCTCACATTCAGTTTTACGATGGCATTACCACGACTGACATTCATGAGACAATCATCAAGTCAGCAGCGGATTTAATCTCTGAAGAGACTCCTGATTACCAATATCTAGCCGCACGTCTGTCAGTGTTCCACCTACGTAAAAAAGCGTACGGTGAATACGAGCCGCCTGCACTTTATGACCACGTTGCAAAACTGGTTGATATGGGTAAATACGATAGCCACTTAATGGAAGACTACACGAAAGCTGAATTCGAAGAGCTTGACGCGTACATCGACCACAAGCGTGACTTAAACTTTTCTTACGCGGCGGTTAAGCAGCTTGAAGGTAAATACTTCGTACAGAACCGTGTAACAAAAGAAATCTACGAGAGTGCTCAGTTCCTTTACATTTTAGTTGCTGCGTGTTTATTCGGTAAATACCCGAAATCGACTCGTCTTGACTATATCAAACGTTTTTACGACGCCTCGTCTACGTTTAAGATTTCTCTGCCTACACCAATTATGTCTGGTGTACGTACGCCTACTCGTCAATTCAGTTCATGTGTACTGATTGAGTGTGGTGACAGCCTTGATTCTATCAACGCAACAGCAAGCTCTATTGTTCGTTACGTATCTCAACGTGCTGGTATTGGTATCAACGCAGGTCGTATCCGTGCGCTTGGTTCTGAAATCCGTAATGGTGAAGCGTTCCACACTGGCTGTATCCCTTTCTACAAATACTTCCAAACAGCTGTTAAATGTTGTTCTCAAGGTGGTGTTCGTGGCGGCGCAGCAACGGTGTTCTACCCACTATGGCACGGTGAAGTTCAGTCTCTATTAGTACTGAAAAACAACCGCGGCGTTGAAGAGAACCGTGTTCGTCACATGGATTACGGCGTTCAGCTGAACAAGCTTATGTACTCTCGTCTTGTTCAAGGTGGCAACATCAGCCTGTTCTCACCTTCTGACGTACCTGGCCTTTACGATGCATTCTTCGAAAACCAAGAGCGTTTTGAAGCACTTTACGTGAAGTACGAAAACGATCCTTCAGTGAAGCGTGAAACGGTTAAAGCCGTTGAGCTATTCTCTCTGCTAATGCAAGAGCGTGCTTCTACTGGTCGTATCTACATTCAGAACGTTGACCACTGTAATACACACAGCCCGTTTGATTCTGAAGTAGCACCTGTTCGCCAATCGAACCTATGTTTAGAAATCGCGCTACCAACTAAGCCGCTTTCTAACGTAGAAGATGACGAAGGTGAGATTGCACTGTGTACGCTTTCGGCGTTTAACCTAGGCGCAATCAACGAGCTAGACGATCTGGCTGAACTTTCTGAATTGGTTGTTCGTGCTCTAGATGCACTACTGGATTACCAAGATTACCCGCTTCCAGCAGCACGTAAGTCGACAATGAACCGTCGTACTCTAGGTGTGGGTGTAATCAACTACGCATACTACCTAGCGAAGAATGGTGTTAAGTACTCTGATGGCAGCGCAAATGGCCTGACTCACCGTACTTTTGAAGCAATTCAATACCACTTGCTAAAAGCGTCTGTTGAACTAGCGAAAGAGCAAGGCCGTTGCCCATCTTTCCACGAGACCAACTACGCGAAAGGCCTACTGCCAATCGATACTTACAAAAAAGATATCGACTTAGTATGTGAAGAGCCGCTGCACTACGATTGGGACACGCTACGTGAAGAGATAATGGAGCACGGTCTGCGTAACTCTACGCTAACAGCGCTTATGCCTTCTGAGACTTCTTCTCAAATCTCGAACGCGACTAACGGTATCGAGCCACCACGTGGTTATGTATCAGTTAAAGCATCGAAAGACGGCATCCTGAAGCAAGTTGTTCCAGATTTCCTAAATCTTAAAGACAACTACGAGCTACTTTGGAACATTGGTACTAACGACGGTTACCTGCACTTAGTGGGTATCATGCAAAAATTCGTTGACCAAGCTATCTCTGCAAACACTAACTATGATCCAAGTGTTTACGACAGCGGTAAGGTACCAATGAAGCAGCTGCTTAAAGACTTGCTAACGGCGTACAAGTACGGTGTTAAGACGCTTTACTACCATAACACTCGTGATGGTGCTAAAGACGACCAAGGCGATGCAGTTCAAGTGCCGGAAGAAGATTGTGAAGGCGGCGGTTGTAAGATCTAAACCGCAATAAACATTAAGACCCCAGAGAAGTTATCTTCTCTGGGTTTAAAGCATTAACAGG
Organism: Vibrio splendidus; assembly: GCF_024347615.1. Classification (NCBI taxonomy): domain Bacteria; kingdom Pseudomonadati; phylum Pseudomonadota; class Gammaproteobacteria; order Vibrionales; family Vibrionaceae; genus Vibrio; species Vibrio splendidus. The sequence goes on from NZ_AP025508.1 coordinate 2,424,798, forward strand.
GTCCGTTTTATTGCGGGTCTTTAAAGGATTTGAGGCATTTATGGCTTACAGTACTTTTTCTCAACAAAAAAATGACCAACTAAAAGAACCAATGTTCTTGGGTCAGTCGGTAAACGTTGCACGTTACGACCAACAGAAATTCGAAATCTTCGAAAAGTTGATCGAAAAGCAGCTTTCTTTCTTCTGGCGTCCAGAAGAAGTAGACGTGTCTAGCGACCGTATCGACTACAACAAGCTTCCTGAGCATGAAAAGCACATCTTCATCTCTAACCTGAAGTACCAAACACTTCTAGATTCAATCCAAGGCCGCAGCCCTAACGTTGCCCTACTTCCTTTGGTATCACTGCCAGAAGTTGAAACTTGGATTGAGACTTGGTCATTCTCTGAAACGATTCACTCTCGTTCATACACGCACATCATCCGTAACATCGTGAATGATCCAGGCGTAGTATTTGACGACATCGTTGAAAACGAAGAGATCCTGAAACGTGCGAAAGACATCGCGTTTTACTACGATGATTTGATCAAGCTGACGGCTGACTACCACCGCTACGGTGAAGGCAACCACAACATCAACGGCGAAGACGTTAAGATTTCACTTCACGACCTGAAGAAGAAGCTTTACGTATGTCTAATGTCTGTAAATGCACTGGAAGCGATTCGTTTCTACGTAAGTTTCGCATGTTCATTCGCATTCACTGAGCGTGAGTTAATGGAAGGTAACGCGAAGATCATCAAGCTAATCGCTCGTGATGAAGCACTTCACCTTACTGGTACACAGCACATGATCAACTTGCTACGTAATGGCCAAGATGACTTCGAATTCATGCAGATCGCTGAAGAGTGTAAGCAAGAGTGTTTCGACCTATTCAAAGAAGCGGCTGAGCAAGAAAAAGAGTGGGCAGAATACCTATTCAAAGATGGTTCTATGATTGGTCTAAACAAAGACATTCTTTGCCAATACGTTGAGTACATCACTAACATCCGTATGCAGGCTGTTGGTCTAGGTACCGCTTACCCAGAAGCAACGTCGAACCCAATTCCATGGATCAACGCTTGGTTGTCTTCAGATAACGTTCAAGTTGCTCCACAAGAAGCTGAAATCAGTTCTTACCTAGTTGGCCAAATCGACAACGAAGTAAAAGCTGACGACTTTGAAGGGTTTGAGCTGTAATGCCAACAATCAAAATCAACAAGCTGACTTCTATTGAATCTAACCCTTCAAATACTCTATTGGAAACAATGGAACAAGCAGGGTTAGAGCCAGAATACAACTGTCGAGATGGCCACTGCGGCGCTTGCCGCTGTACGTTGGATTCTGGTGAAGTCGAGTACGTTGGTTTTGCTATGGCTTATACGCAAGCCAATGAAATTTTGCCATGCATCTGCAAAGCAAAAACGGAGTTATCGCTGAGTAACGTTATTCATAGAAGCAAGCAAAAACGGGCATAAGCCAACTGGCTTTAGGTCGCTTTGCTCGAATAACTTCAATAAGAATTAAAAAGGGTCCGCTTCCTCTAGGAATGCGGACCCTTTTCTATTTATGTCTTTAGGTATCTGAGACGACTCGCCACTCACTCAACCAAAGCCTTTCTGCTAGCTCGCTGCCACAAAGCCAAATCAGACGTTTACTACTGAATAAGGTTCAAAGTCACTGAGCCAATGTAACAAGCGCTTCGGCACTCTCCACAGCCGTTACACTTATCTTTGTCCACCGTAGGCAACTCCCCTGCTTCAATTTGAATCGCACTTGCTGAACAAGCAACTTGGCACGCATTACAGTCCATTTGCATGTAGTTATTACAGCTATCAGCAAAGCTAGGCTTGAGGTCGATATAAGGTGTGACCGTTGGATGGAGCGCGCCAGTCGGGCACGCTTCACTGCACTTGTTACACAGAGAACAACTGTTGTAATCCAAATTCAGCAGCGCACTGCCCTCTAGCATCTCAATAACGCTATTCGGACACGCTTGCTCACACAATCCACAACCGTCGCAAAGACGCTCAAACAGCACCTCATCGACCGCCCTTGGCGGCCTTGCATACGAGCGCTGTGACTTCTCTTCATAATTCGCGGCAGCTTTAACCGGTTTAGAAAGTCGAGTTAAGAAACCGCGTCTATTTGAATTTATTTGTTCAGACATTAGTCGATATATAACTTTTTAGGAACAACGTTTATTTTATATTCAGATGTTAGGTATTTAAGCCAATCTATTACATCAGTTGATAGCTTCTTATAAAAAGATAGTTCTGATGCTGTATTTAGTTTTTCTAAATAAACAGAAGACCAAGTTAATAAGTGACCTTCAAGTAATTCACCAGCTGAATTAATATTATTATTTTCTAACAAATACGCATGAGCGAATAACATTAAACCAAATTGATCTTCCGGCTCTCTTAACCCAGTGTCTAATTCAATCTGATTCAATTCTAAAAACTGGCGATACTCAACCGTAGAAGCGCCAAACACAACGCGGTCTTTATCTAGGTACACAGACCCCCAAGGCGGAGCTGGCATGTCTCCAACCCCTTCAAACAATCGGCTGAACTCTGCAGCTAGCGCATCTTCCTGCTCGTTTTGAAGTGCCAGTAAACAATCTTCTGATAAAACTTGGCTCTCTACTAAGGCCTGAACAATATCTATTAACTGTTCTTTATTAGTTGCTTGATAAAATAATGAACCGAGCAATTTATGCGTATCAATAATCATTCTTATTTATACCGTAATTGGTTTAACGACAATTATATAAATAATACGATTGGATTCTTTGATCTATTTTATACATTCGATTCATAATATTTTAATTCCGATCTTATTTGATGCCAATCAATCAATAATTAGAAATAAAAACATAGAGACCAAACTACCTATAAAGTGCTAGTCATCAATAACAATAGGCATCTTAGAATGACGAATAAGAAAGAATCTGGGGTAATGAATCTTACTCGAAGAGGCTTCATGAAAGCTTCTTCTGCGGTAGGTAGCGCAGCCGCACTCGCGGGCGGTATCGCTTTACCTTTCAAATCCAAACCAGTAGCGGCTGCGGTTGCTGAGAGTGTGGATGAGAAAATCGTATGGAGTGCATGTACAGTAAACTGTGGCTCTCGCTGCCCATTACGTATGCATGTACAAAACGGTGAAATCAAATACGTAGAAACAGACAACACAGGTACTGACGAATATGGTCACCACCAAGTTCGTGCTTGTCTACGTGGTCGCTCTATGCGTCGCCGTGTTTACAACCCAGATCGCCTGAAATACCCAATGAAACGTGTTGGTAAACGTGGTGAAGGCAAGTTTAAACGTATTAGCTGGGAAGAAGCTTACGATGAAGTTGCTGGTACCATGCAACGCCTTATCAAAGACTACGGTAACGACACCATCTACCTAAACTACGGTACTGGTACGCTGGGCGGTACGGTAACTAAGTCTTGGCCACCAGCTCAAACGCTGATTGCTCGTCTAATGAACTTAAGTGGTGGTTACCTAAACCATTACGGTGACTACTCAACGGCGCAAATCGCGAAAGGCTTGAGCTACACCTACGGTGGTTGGGCAAACAACAACTCTTTCTCTGACCTAGAGAACACCAAGCTTAACATCCAATTTGGTAACAACCCTGCTGAGACTCGTATGTCTGGCGGCGGTCTGATTCACCATTACGTAGAAAGCAAAAACAAATCGAACGCAAGAACGATCATCATCGACCCTCGCTACACCGATACTGCCGGTGGCCGTGAAGATCAATGGATCCCAATCCGTCCTTCTACAGATGCTGCCTTGGTTGCTGGTCTTGCGCACGTGATGATCACTGAAGACCTTGTCGACCAACCGTTCCTAGATAAATACTGCGTAGGTTACGACGAGAAGACACTGCCGGCATCGGCGCCTAAAAACAGCGACTACAAATCTTACATCCTAGGTTTAGGTGAAGATGGCGTAGAGAAGACACCAGAATGGGCTTCTAAGATCACCGGTATTCCCGTTGATACTATCGTCAAGCTTGGCCGTGAAATGGGCACAGCAAAACCGTGCGCAATCCACCAAGGCTGGGGCCTGCAACGTACTGCGAACGGTGAGCTAGCGTGTCGTGCAATCGCAATGCTGTCATTACTCACCGGTTCTGTGGGTGTGTCAGGAGGTTCAACAGGCGCTCGTGAAAGTGACATCAACATTCCGTTTGTTCGCTTCCCTACTGTGCCAAACCCAGTTGAAACGTCAATTTCAATGTTCATGTGGACAGACGCAATTTACCGTCACCATGAAATGACCGACATCACTGACGGTGTTCGCGGTGCAGAGCGCCTTAAGAACCCAATCAAGATGATCTGGAACTACGCAGGTAACTGCATCATCAACCAACACTCAGACATCAACAAGACTCACGCGATTCTTCAAGATGAAAGTGCATGTGAAATGATTGTCGTGGTTGATAACCATATGACTTCTTCAGCGAAATACGCCGATATCATCCTGCCAGACTTAACAACGTCTGAGCAAGACGACTGGTGTATGGATGGTAAAGCAGCGAATATGCCTTACTTCATCTACGCGCAGAAAGCGATCGAACCTCAATTCGAAGCGAAATCTATCTATGAAATGTGCTCTCAGTTGGCTAAGCGTATGGGCGTCGAAAAAGAGTTCACAGAAGGCCGAACTCAAGAGCAATGGATTGAGCACCTTTACGCTGAAACTCGTAAGAACGATCCAACACTGCCAACCTTCGAAGAGATGAAAGATCTAGGTATCTACAAACGTAGCTACGACCACCACTACATTGCTTACGAAGACTTCCGTAAAGATCCAGAAGCGAACCCACTGACCACACCAAGTGGCAAGATCGAGATCTACTCAGAGCAACTGGCTGATATCGCGAAGACTTGGAAGCTGAAAGAAGACGAAGTGATTCACCCACTTCCGATTTACGCAGACTCTTTTGAAGGTCATAACGATCCACTAGCAGAGAAGTACCCACTTCAGCTAACCGGGTTCCACTATAAGGCTCGTACACACTCAACTTACGGCAACGTTGCTGAAATCAAAGCAGCAGCACCGCAAGAATTGTGGATCAATCCGATTGATGCTCAAGAGCGCGGTATTAAAAATGGCGACATGGTCAGTATTTTCAACGACCGTGGCGAAGTACACATTCCAGCAAAAGTGACACCTAGGATTCTTCCCCGAGTTGTCGCACTAGGCGAAGGTGCATGGTACGCACCAGATGGTCAGAAGATCGACCATGCAGGCTCTATTAACGTGCTGACGACTCAGCGCCCGAGCCCACTTGCTAAGGGTAACCCTCAGCATACAAACCTAGTTCAAATCAAAACGCTAAACAAAGCATAAGGTAGGTTGGAATGAAACAATACGGCTTTTACATTGATTCAAGTAAATGCACGGGTTGTAAAACCTGTCAGCTTGCTTGTAAAGATTATAACGATCTAGACATCAAAACGAACTACCGTCGCGTATACGAATACGCAGGTGGTGGCTTCACTCAAGATGGTGATACCTGGGTTCAGAAAGATGTCTTTTCTTACTACCTTTCTATCGCTTGTAACCACTGTACTAACCCAGCGTGTGTGAAAGTGTGTCCTTCGGGCGCGATGCACAAACGTGATGAAGACGGTTTGGTTGTGGTTGATGAGAGCGTGTGTATTGGTTGTCAGCACTGTAGCAATGCGTGTCCTTACGGCGCACCGCAATACAATGCGAAGAAGGGTCACATGACTAAATGCGATGGTTGTTACCAACGTGTTTCTGAAGGCAAACAGCCTATCTGTGTTGAGTCTTGCCCACTTCGTGCATTGGAGTTTGGCGAAATCAATACACTTCGCGAGAAGTACGGCTCTGGTGCGGATGTGGCTCCACTGCCATCTTCAACAGAAACGCTACCGAACATCGTGATTAAGCTGAACAAAAACGCGAAGCCGACTGGCGATACCAGTGGTCACCTAGCAAACCCGAAGGAGGTGTAAGATGATTTTTCATGAGTGGTCTTTAATCTTCTTTACGGTGCTAGCGCAAACTGCGGTTGGTGGTTACTTACTGATTTGCGCACGTGCACTGGTACTTGGTCATGACGAAGAGAAGCTGAACAGCTACAAGGTTCCAATGTTCATTCTATGGGCACTAATGGGGCTTGGCTTCATGTTCTCGACAACGCACCTTGGTTCTCCACTGCGCGCGTTTAATGCCTTTAACCAATTAGGCTCAGCTTGGTTGTCTAACGAAGTGTTCTTCGGTGCGGCATTCTTCGCTGTCGGTGGCCTGCAATGGCTATTGTCTGTGCTTAAGAAAGGTGGCGTTGCTATCCAGAAAGCACTGATGGTTGGCGCGATGGTGTTAGGTGTTATCTTCATGTACGCAATGATCAACGTATACATGATCAACACTGTACCGACGTGGGACAACATCTACACACCACTGAGCTTCATCATGACGATGGTTGTGGGCGGCTTGCTGCTGTCTCAGTTTGTGATTGTATTCGCAAATGACAGTCGCTTTACGGTTGACCGTAACATCACCATGCTGGCTGTTATCGCAGTTGCTATCAGCTTGCTTGTGACCGTAGGAAAACTGAACCTAATCGGTGACATTCAAACTTCAGCGGCAAAAGCATCTGAGTTGGTTGACGGTTTAGGCAACTATGTGATTCTTCAAGTTGCATTGTTGATGGCAAGCTTGTTGATTTGGATTCTACCTATGCTGAACAAAGCAAAAGTGAACCCGGTAAACCTAGGCTTAGCATTGGTACTGTTCTTGGCTTCAGAGTTAATCGGCCGTGGTTTGTTCTATAGTCTACATATGACAAGCGGTTTGTAATCAAGTTCTTACAGACATGAGTTACGTGTAAACAACGCTGCTTGTTTGGTTATCTAGAAGGCTAGATAAACTAAAGGCCCAACACCTATTTAGATGTTGGGCCTTTTTATTTCGTTTTTTCTCGCGTTTTTAGTACAGACTTGGTTAGCTCGCCTAAATACTTACTTAATAATAGCCGCTGGAATAAACATGTCTTTCAATCGCTTAACCGAAGAGTAAGTACCAAACATCGGTTTGTTGTCTAAATGCCTTCTCAGCATATCGGCAGCAACGGTCTTAATCACGTTACGTTGGTCTTCGCGTGAGTATTGACGATAAAATTCAAGCACCTGGCCCCACTCTCCCGCTTCGGTCGACAATGCAACGCTGAATGTGTTGCCTTCTAACTTGCCAGTCACCAAAGCTAGCTCAGTACCGCACTTCTCTCTTGTTGCGCCAGCCAGAGCAAAGGTTGCCGCTAATGGATCGCTCTTCTCAAGTTCACTCTCTTTTGGCTCAGCCATCACCCACGAATGCCCGAAGCAATCTTCAGCCTGCTCATTCAATTGCAGCCACGCTGACAATGCGCCTTTGGTCGACACTTCAGAGACAGATAACGTCTTCTTTTTCTCAGCCATGATGTGGCCAATATGATCAATCATAGGCTCATCAACACTGACGACATTACTTTCTAGCAGCTTGTAAACCATTTGCAGCAACTTAACGCGAGTTTCTAAGTCTGCCTTAGGACCAAACAGTTTGACCTCAATGAACGGCAGATAAGAACGGTAACCCAACTCATAACCTTCAGGCAGCTTTAATTGGTCCAAAACATCAGAGATACCGGATTCAGACAAACCAAACGTAAACAGTCGACTGCATTCAGAGGCAACCACTTGAGGGTAAGTACGCGACAAATCAGGAAGAATCTCAAACGTCACCATGCGTTTGAATTCACTCGGGACACCCGGAGTGAAATAGAAAGTCGCATCGTTGATTTTCAGTTTGAAGCCGCAAGCCGTGCCCACAGGGTTATCGACAATCTCTGAACTCGCTGGCAACAAAGCTTGTTTAAGGTTGCTGTCCGGCATCGGCATGCCACGTCCAGAAAACATCTCTTCCATACGAGTTAGCCATTCAGGGAACATGACGAGTTTCTGCTCTGAAGCCGCCGCCGCAGCAGCAGCACTCATATCATCAGTTGTCGGTCCTAAACCACCATTAACGATAACCACATCATAGTTAAAACTCAGCATCAGCAGTTCTTCAACTAGAGCATTCATTTGGTCACCCACAGTCGAACGTTTCGCTAGGGCAAAACCGTGCTGATAAAACTCAGCAGACATCCAAGCTGCGTTTGTGTCTACAATGTCCCCATGAAGAACTTCTTCACCAGTGCTTAACATTGCGATTTTCGTCATATTTCTATCCTTTGTAGTCATAAAAAGACACTGCATTATTTACAAACTGGTCTATGGTTGAGTTTGAGACATTTCATCTTTTCACAAATATTAATAATGTTAAATCTAAGGTTTTCTTAGGAAAAGCAATAAATTATTAGTTCCCTAAATCAGGCATTTAATAGATAATTGTGACTCTGATCAATTCTTAACTTCTCATGGAGACCCTTGTGGCCAAATCACCGTTACTAACGAAGGTTACTGCTGCATTTTCAATGCTAATGTCAGTTAACTCGGTTGCAAGCCAATACGACTTCGACCAGCCAATCAACCTTTCTTACTCGGATGAATGTGCTCAAGATTACTGTGTTAATGAAAGCTTGTACACCTACAAGCCTAGCAAGAACTATGCACTAAGCGAATCAAGTGATCAGTACGATCTAACGATCGATAAGCAACCAATCTACCTTACTGTCAGCGATGGCAAAGATTGGGATTACTTAATGGGTCAAACCTACACAATTCTTGGCCTAAGTGTCGCAACCGTTGGTCTAATGACTCTTTTACCTGAAAGTATCACTAAGTGGGATGATGACCAACGTGATATCAGCGCACTAGGTAAAAAATGGAAAGATAACGTTTCCGAAGGCCCAGTATGGGACCGTGACGAACACTTCCTAAACTACGTGATGCACCCTTATTTCGGTGGTGTTTACTACACCGCAGCTCGACATGCTGGTTACGACGAGTTTGAGTCTTTCTTATACTCTTGGACAATGTCGACCTTCTTCTGGGAATATGGCGTAGAAGCGTTTGCTGAAGTACCGTCATGGCAAGATCTCTTCATCACACCTTTCTTCGGTGCGGTTGTCGGTGAAATAATGCTAGAAACCGAGCAAGATATCATTGCTTCCGGTGGCGAAGTGATGGGCTCTCAAACCATGGGTGATGTTTCGTTATTCTTCCTTAACCCTGTTGGCCATATCCACTACTGGGTAAGTGATGCATGGGGTGGTGACGCAGAAGTTAATCTGAATACTAACCCTTGGTGGGATAACCAAGACGCCGCTCGATTCGCCTACGATGCTGGCGCACGATACGATTCTCAATTTGTTGGTATGAACTTTAAAGTAACGTTCTAAATCGTCTTTCAGTCTATGAATTTCAAGTTACTGCATTCCTAATAAAAGCGACAACTCTTCTAAAAAGCGGCTCTCTAGCCGCTTTTTTTGTGCCCTACTCTTCATTCTCTTTTTTTACATCACAGCTTAGTTTCAAAAATTGACATAGGTCAAACATTGTTCGATGTAAACTTCTACACTGAAATTAAAGAACTTTATCGCGTGATATCAAACATTTAATTAGCAACGAATCATTGAAACTTTGGGGGCTGATATGAACAGTACATTTATCGTAAACTTTATCGGAAAAGCATCACCAGCAACAATCAAACAACTTGCTGCGGTTACTCACGAAAACGACGGCAAATGGCTCATCAGTAAAGTGAATTTTATTGAAGACCAAGTCGCAGGCGTACTTAAGGTTCAACTTCCAGCCATCAACGAATCGATTGTCAAAGAAGCTTTCAGCGCCAATCCAGATCTCATCGTACAGTTTGTCGATTCAGATCATACGCACAATGCTCAAGACACAATCCATCACCTAAGACTCGACTCTAACGACAGAGCCGGTATCGTCAACGAAGTGACACATGTATTGGACAGACAAGGGATCAGCATTCTTGATATGGATTGCCACCGAGTCTTCATCGCTGGCGGCGGTGGCGTTAGCTCAAGCCTATTTACTTCCAAGATTGCCGTTAAGCTACCAATCGAAGTTTTGATTGATGACGTAGTGAATGAACTAGAAACACTGAGCGAAGATACTCGTGTGATGATTGAGAGCTAACGGATAGCACTTCACTTCTATCCTTACTCTTTTCTCTGGTAACAGTTATCTAAAAACAAAAAGAGCAGCTCATCGGCTGCTCTTTTTTATTGTTCTAAAGCTATGACTCAGTTACTTAACTGACCACTGTGACAGAGAACGTTTAAAGTCTTCATAGCCAAACTCATTCAGCTTTTGAACGTCGCCATTGCTGCGCTCGCAGTAGATTGAAGGCATTTTAAGGCCGTTGAACCAGTTCAGTTTCACCATAGTGTAACCAGCACTGTCCAACAGATGCAGCTTTTGACCAATTTTCAGCGGCTCATCAAAACTCGCTTCGCAGAACTGGTCGCCAGCCAAGCATGAACATGAGCCAATCACATAGTCATGACTACCATTTTCAGACGCTTCTAATACCGATGCTGGTTCATTATAGATAAGCGTATCAAGGCGGTGTGCCTCGGTAGCTGAATCCACAATAGCGGTTTTCTTCACGTTCTCTACGATATCAACCACTGTCACAACCAAGTCAGTCGTTTTAGTGATGATGGCTTCACCCGGCTCAAGGTACATCTGCACGCCGTGCTTTTCAGAGAAGGCTTTTAGCGCAAGACCAAGCTTTTCAATGTCATAGCCCGGCCATGTGAAGAACACACCACCGCCCATGCTCACCCAGTCCAATTTATCTAAATGCTCACCAAACTGTTCTGAGATTGAATCAAGTAGGCCGATAAACGCATCAACGTCTTTGTTCTCACAGTTCATGTGGAACATCACGCCATTAATCTCATCAAAGATCTCAGGTTTGATGTGATCAGCTTGTACGCCCAAACGAGAAAATTGACGCGCAGGGTTTGCTAAGTCTTGCCCTGCATAGCTCACGCCCGGATTCAGACGTAAACCCAGCGAAGCCTTACCTTCAACAATATGACGGTACGCTGCGAACTGGCTTTGTGAGTTGAAGATCATCTTGTCGCAGATATCGGCAACTTCTCTCACGTCATCTTCGCTGTAACCGACACTGTAAGCGTGCGTTTCACCACCAAAGGTTTCGTGACCAAGCTTCACTTCGTATGGACCAGAGCTTGTCGTGCCATCGAGGTAAGGTTTGATGATGTCAAACACACCCCATGTCGAGAAACACTTGAGTGCCAATACCAGCTTCACACCTGAAATCTCTTTCAGCTGTTTAGCTATCTCTAAATTCGCAATCAACTTCTCTTCGTTGATCATGAAATAAGGCGTTTTTAGTTCGTTGTTTTGCATGTTAATACCTTGCGGCCCTCGAGTTCACGAAGGCACATGATAATCGAACAAAGCCGACGCAACAGCATCGGCTTGTAATTATACGTTCTCGTCAATCATATGACTTTGAATGGAATTCGCAGAGCTTTGACCTTGTCGCTAGGACATCGCGCGGAGTTTACGAACGTAAATGAGCACGATGGACAACGCGACAAGGGCAAAGAGCAAGAATTACTTCAAAGTATGGATCAGAGGTAAGCCAGCTTTAGGCTCTAACTCTTGAACGTGCCAATCTAGACCGATTTCAGGCATTGTTGCTAGGAACGGGTCTGGGTTTAACTGTTCCATGTTGAACACGCCTTTATCAGCCCATTCGCCACGGAAGAACTGAAGGGCAGCGGTAATTGCTGGAACACCTGTTGTGTAAGAGATCGCTTGGTGCTCTACGTCTTCGTAAGCCACTTCGTGGTCTGCGTTATTGTAGATGAATACGCTGCGCTCTTTACCGTCTTTCTTACCTTGAACCCAAGTACCGATACACGTTAAACCTGTGTAACCCGGAGCCAAAGATGTTGGATCTGGTAGCAGCGCTTTAAGAACATGTAGAGGCTGAACCACAGTGCCATCGTGCAGTGTTAGCGGATCTGGGCTAAGAAGGCCGATATCACGCATGCAGTTGAAGTAGTTCAGGTATGCATCGCCGAAGCCCATCCAGAATTCAATACGCTTAGCTGGGATGAACTCTTTCATTGAACGCACTTCATCGTGTGCCATTGAGTACACCTTGTGAGAGCCACAGTTAGGGAATTCAAACTCAAGCATACGAGAGTGACAAGGTACTTGTTTCCACTCTTCATTTTCCCAGTAGAAAGAATCGCCTTGGATCTCAAGCATGTTGGTTTCTGGGTCAAAGTTTGTCGCAAACTTCTTGCCGTGATCGCCAGCATTCACGTCCATCACGTCAATTGAGTCAATCTCATCGAACAAGTGCTTAACCGCGTACGCCGCAAAGATTGATACCACACCTGGATCAAAACCAGCACCAAGAATACCTGTGATGCCCGCTTCAGCGAACTTCTCACGGTAACCCCATTGCCAATCGTAGGCTTGTGGTACTTGTTGGCCTTCAGAACATAGGTCAACCGCTACCGATGTATCTAGGTAAGAGACTTTAGATTGGTAACACGCTTCCATGATCGCCATGTTTACCCAAGGAGGACCAGCGTTGATCACTAGATCCGGCTTAACTTCTTTAATCAAAGCAACAAGCGCATCAACATCGTCAGCGTCTACTGAACGTGCTTCTAGTTTCTTAGTTGAATCTTTAAGGTTGTTTTTGCCCTTGATAGATTCGATGATTTTTTCACACTTCGCGATTGTGCGAGAAGCGATCGTGATATCACCCAGTACTTCGTTATTTTGTGCTGCTTTATGTGCAACAACCCAACCGACGCCGCCTGCACCAATTTGTAGAATAGCCATAGTTTTAATTACCCTTGTTGTTCTGCTAGCTCAATAGCTAAAGTTTGAATTTTGTTAATTAGAGATTTGAAATCTGATGTCGTTAAGCACGGATTCAAGATAGTGAATTTCAGCGCACTTTTACCATCAACGACCGTTTCGCCAAGCACGGCAACACCACGAGTCAGCGCTTCCAGTCTTAACGTTTGATTCAGTTTGTCCAAATCCATAGCGCTGTTTGCTGATTGCCCATTGCTAGGCACCGAACGGAACAGCACAGTCGAAAGTGACGGCTCAGCAAGAAGTTCAAAATCATCATGCTTCTGAATCAGGTCGGCAACCTCAAGCGTCTGCTCTAGGAGATGATCGTACATATCACCCAGTTGCTTTGGCCCAACGCTTTGCATCGTCATGAAGACTTTCAGTGCATCGAAACGCTTGGTGGTAGCGATAGACTTATCGACTAGATTCGGCAGTTCATCGTGTTCACGGTTTAAGTAGTCTGCGTGATGCAGTAGGTACTTAAAGTTCGCTTTGTCTTTGAGAAGCACAGCACCACAGCTGATTGTTTGGAAGAACAACTTGTGGAAATCAACGCTCACTGAGTCCGCTTTTTCGATGCCTTTCAGACGAGCTTTATGACTACTTAAGATAAGCGCGCCACCGTAAGCACTGTCGACATGGAACCAAAGATCTTGTTGGTTGGCGATATCAGCTATAGCTTCCAGGTCATCAATAGCACCATGATCGGTTGTACCCGCAGTACCGACAACAGCAAAAGGAATCAGATCTTGTGCTTTAAGTGCTTTCACTTCTGCGTCTAGCAAGTCCGGCTTGATCGTGCCGTTTGCATTGGTATCAACACAGCACACTGCCGCTTCGCCTAATCCCATTAAAGAGGCAGATTTTTGAACCGTGAAGTGAGATTTTTTTGAACATAAGATACGCAGTTTGCTCGCGTACTCTGGCAAACCTAACTTTTGAATCGAGTGGCCATCGTGCTTATCGGCAACCCAGTCTCTCGCAAGCAATAAACCCATTAGGTTACTTTGCGTGCCGCCACTGGTGAAAACACCATCAGCTTGATCGCCAAGTTGGTATTTCTCACACATCCAATCCACGACTCGTTGTTCAACATAAGTCGCTGCAGATGCTTGGTCCCATGAATCCATTGATTGATTCAACGCCGCGATAATGGATTCCGCAGCAACAGAAGCCATAAGAGGAGGAGTGTGAAGGTGTGCAATACAGTCTGGGTGCTGCACGAAGATAGAGTTCGCTGCGACTAAGTCAGCCGTGCTATCCACAACATCAACCAGAGCGTGCTGGTTGTTATCGAGATCGACAGCATTGATGGCAGCTTCTAGCACTTTAGGGTCTAAACCTGAATAAGGGGTTTCAACTTGTTCAAAAACGGTTTTCATCGCTTGAGTGGTTTGGTTCATCACGTTAGCGAATTCGTCGCTACCGCCTAAACCTGTCTGGATGAAATGCTTGTTCCATTCCTGATTCGATTCTTCGCTTTGTGTTTGGTCTTGCTGTAAACCACCACCCGCTGCGATGATCGCTTCTTCCATCACGCGCAATGCAAAGTCGATCTGCTCAAAAGAGATAATCATAGGTGGAAGGAAACGAATTACCGAACCATCACGGCCGCCCTTTTCAACCATCAAGCCGCGCTCTAATGCTGCTCGTTGAATCGCTAGGGTTAATTCGCCGTCTGATTGTGGTTCGCCAAACTTGTTAAGCTCACCATTTGGTTTTTTGATCTCAGCGCCAAGCATCAGGCCTTTACCACGAACTTCAGCAATACAGTTCACGCGTGCTTGAATTTTCTCAAGCCCGTGACGTAAGTATTGGCCAGCAATGTTTGCGTGCTCAACTAAGCCATCTCGCTCGATGATTTCCAACGCTTTAGCGCCAGACACCATTGCCAACTGATTACCACGGAATGTGCCGGTGTGCTCACCCGCTTTCCAAGTATCAATGCTCTTATCGAATACAAGCAGCGACATAGGCAGTCCGCCACCAATCGCCTTCGACAGGCACAAGATATCAGGATTAACACCAGATTCTTCAAACGCAAAGCGATGGCCGGTTTTACCCACACCACACTGAATTTCATCAAAGATCAGTAGGATGCCGTGTTCATCACAGATGCGACGCAAGCCTTGTAACCAAGATACTGGAGCAGGAATCACACCGCCCTCACCTTGCACAGGCTCAACGATCATCGCCGCCGGTTTCATGATGCCGGATTCGTCGTCATTCAACATACGTTCGATATAACGAATGCTCGCGTTAGCACCCGCTTCGCCACCAATGCCAAACGGGCAGCGAAGGTTGTATGGGAAAGGCATGAAATGTACGTCAGACATCAAGCCACTACGACGTTCTTTAGTTCCGAGGTTACCCATCATGCCCATGGTGCCGTTCGTCATGCCATGGTAAGCACCACGGAAAGCAAACATGGTGTTACGACCTGTTGTTTGCTTGGCTAGCTTGATAGCCGCTTCCACAGCATCAGCGCCAGACGGGCCACAGAATTGAAGAACCGAGTTAGTTGAAAAGTCTTGAGGGAGAAACGCTTTAACTCGCTTGATAAACGTCTCTTTTGCTTGAGTCGTGATATCAAGAGTCTGGTATGGCAAACCTGAATCGAGTTGGTCTTTAAGTGCTTGGTTGATTTCAGGGTGGTTGTAACCCAAAGAAAGTGTACCGGCACCGGCTAAGCAATCGAGAAAGAGTTGGCCACGTGTATCTTCAACTAAAACACCACATGCTCTTTTAATAGCAATCGGTAGGCGTCTTGGGTATGAACGAACATCCGATTCATGCTGCTCTTGCTCAAGCAAAATAGCGTCGGGTGTTAGGTCGTAAGTCCCCTCTACGATAGGAACCATAGTTGAAAATGAATTTGCGATAGTATTAATATCGACTTCAAAGGCGGTAGTCATAAAAGTCCCCTTGAATGTGTTCATACTCACCTCCATCAAACGCAATTGCACACCGTCCCTCTATTGATTTAGAGAGAATTCATAGTGAAACACGCGTATTGTCTAGAAATGAGATATAGCTGTACGCTCGCATAAGTCAAATGACGAATACGAAATTAGGCCGTCTTAGGACAGCAAAAATTAGTTAGCGTGAGCTCAAGGTTCAGTAATGCTACTGTTTTGAAGAATTGGACATTTGTGCAGTATCGGACAGCTATGAAGAACTGACCCTTTTGGAAATGCAGAGCTGATTAGCAATGTTGTTATTAGTGTGTTCAATGTTGGGTTTCCCATTAGCATGGCGAATTGCGCCATAAGTATCCCGTCTATCAGCTAAAGGATTAGCCGATACCTACCCTACGTAATGTCCCAATCAGCAAGAATGGTCACTACGCGTATCCCCCAGAAGCTATCGCTGTTCTTTTTGAACATTGATCATTCCGAGATTGCGCGGGAAAGTAACATAAAGTGAAATGAACGATCAATAGTTTTCAATAATAGCTTGGTAAATAGCAGCAGTGATTCAAAAATTGCCGAAAATATCGCCAATTTATTTTTTAGGTAAGGAGATCCCCGGTTCATTCGTTCCTCACTCCCTCATTCCCTAGCGTGAAGAATGAGTTCATAGGGAGTCCCTTACAACATGTCGATGTATTGCTTTATTCAGAAACTATCTGATGCAATAGATTAAACACTAGTTAGTCAGCAGACGATAAGTAGATCCCCGGTTCGCTCGTTCCTCACGCCCGAGGATGACGACGCGGGTATACAAACGTTGCTAGTGAGGCTTTGAGACTCAGCACCCTTTCGTCATTCCCTAGTACGAGGAACGAGTTCATAGGGAGTCTCGCAGTTAACGAGCCTTAAAAGCTAACAAAGTAATAAGATGAGTCAAGCCTCAGAGGTCATTTGAGTACAAACGTCATTCCCTAGCACGAGGAACGAGTTCATAGGGAATCTCGCTTTTAAAAGCGAAGTAATATAAACGAAATTGATAGCGACATTTTGAGATAGAAAAGGAAGTTTGGGTGTATGTTCAAACAAAAAGAGGAATAACTCGTAAAAATCAGAACGGCAGAAACCAAAAAGCCCGAACATTTCTGTTCGGGCTTTTTAATTTGGAGCGATACATCGGGTTCGAACCGATGACCTCAACCTTGGCAAGGTTGCGCTCTACCAACTGAGCTAGTATCGCATTTGCTACATCCGTTAAGACGTAGACTTTAATAGATGGTGCCCCGGGCCGGACTTGAACCGGCACAGCGCGAACGCCGAGGGATTTTAAATCCCTTGTGTCTACCAATTCCACCACCAGGGCACGCAATTCTTTATTGTGATGCCGATTACTGAAAAGTAAAACACCATCTTAATGCTGACGCCAATCAACATTACAAATTTTGGAGCGATACATCGGGTTCGAACCGATGACCTCAACCTTGGCAAGGTTGCGCTCTACCAACTGAGCTAGTATCGCATTTTCATTACTCTTACCTCTTCTCATTAACTAAGAAAAAGAGATAATGGAGGCGCCTCCCGGAGTCGAACCGAGGTCCACGGATTTGCAATCCGCTGCATAGCCACTCTGCCAAGGCGCCTTAGTAACTCCAATCGAATCGCTTATTGCCATCCTCTTGGGTACGGGATGCATTCTACGGATTCAGAGGATTGAGTCAATATTATTTTTGTATTTTTAATTCGTTTGAATAGATTTCATACGAAACAGGCTAAATAGCTGACTTTGTGTGCAAAGGACTTTGTGGACAGGCCATTCAAAGGCGATCTATATCACATTAGATATCCACTATTGATAACTTAACCTTAGGTTAAAGATCAAAAAAGCGAGCCTCAGCTCGCTTCTTCATCAATGATGTTTTTCGTCTAACAAATCGTCTTTGGCAGCCATCAAGTATTGCGCCATTGACCAGTAGGTAAGAACGGTTGCAACATAGAGCGCAATGTAACCTACCCACACCATCCAGTCGTCGTATCGCCAGATCAGTACCCAAAGAGCGAACATCTGAGAAACGGTTTTGACTTTACCAACCCAAGATACCGCAACGCTTGCACGTTTACCGATTTCAGCCATCCATTCACGAAGCGCTGAGATAATAATTTCACGAGCGATCATGGTAACCGCTGGAATCGTTATCCAAATCGAATGGTAATGCTCAGTCATCAAGATAAGAGCCGTAGCAACCAGCACTTTATCCGCTACAGGGTCAATAAAGGCACCGAAGCGAGACGTTTGCCCGAGTTTACGAGCCAGCATGCCATCTAGCCAGTCAGTAAAACCCGCTACCCAAAACACCATTGCAGCAGCAAAAGGAGCCCATTGGTAAGGTAGGTAAAAAACAACAACGAATACTGGGATCAAAAATAGTCTCAGTAAGGACAAAATGTTAGGTATATTCAAACGCATATTATTGGGCTCTTATTAATTGCGCTTTAATGGTGCGGGATTTTTACTATTGTTTCAATGCTTGATAAATGTTTTCTGCCAAAGAATGACTAATGCCCGGTACTTTGGCTATTTCTTCGACAGTTGCACGCTTAAGTTCTTGTAAGCCACCCATATATTTCAGCAAAGATTGACGGCGCTTAGGCCCTACCCCTTCAATTCCTTCAAGTGCACTGGTTCTGCGCGTTTTACCACGTTTTGCTCTATGCCCTGCAATCGCATGATTATGGCTTTCATCACGAATATGTTGGATAAGGTGCAGTGCTGGCGCATCACTTGGTAAATTAAACTCTTCACCTTCAAGGGTCACCAAGGTTTCCAAACCCGGTTTACGTGTTACCCCTTTCGCAATACCCATCATTCTTGGTCGAAACGGCCAATCATCCCAATATTTGGAAATGATCTCATGGGCACGATTCAACTGACCTTTACCGCCATCGATAAAAATGATGTCTGGGATCTTGTCGACATCGAGTTGTTTTGAATAGCGTCTCTCAAGCGCCTGAGCCATTGCAGCGTAGTCATCACCACCGGTAATACCTGTGATGTTGTAACGACGGTATTCCGGTTTAACTGGCCCTTCTTGATTGAAGACCACGCAAGATGCAATCGTACTTTCACCCATGGTGTGACTGATATCGAAACATTCCATGCGTTTGATAACGTCCATCGACAGCACTTCTTGAAGCTCCTTAAAGCGCTGATTGATCGTCATCTTGTGATTAATCTTGGTGGTAATGGCTGTTAATGCATTGGTGTTAGACAGTTTAAGGTAGCGACCACGAGTGCCAGAAGGATTGGTATTGAAGTGGATCTTACGACCCGCAACTTCACACAAGGCTTCTTGAATCGGTGTGACATCTTCCATCAAATCAGCATTAAGGATGAGACGAGTTGGGATGGTTCTCGCTTCATTATGTGCAAGATAGTATTGGCTTAAAAAGCTCGAAAAGACTTCCTCTCGCACCGTATTGTTTGGAATTTTCGGGAAATGGCTTCTACTGCCTAAAACCTTTCCTTGGCGAATCATCAAGATGTGAATACAAGCCACGCCATTTTCTTGAGCAAAACCTAACACGTCCATATCTTCCATTGAGTCGTCAGATACGTACTGTTGCTCTTGCACGCGTCGAATCGCTTGGATCTGGTCACGGAAAGCAGCAGCTTGCTCAAAGCGAAGCTCTTGGCTTGCCTTGTCCATTTTATCGATGAGTGTCTCAAGAACTAGCTTGTCTTTCCCTTGCAGGAATAAACGAACGTAGTCGATAAGCTCGCTGTACTCTTCATCAGAGATGATTGAGCTGACACATGGCGCAGCGCAACGACCAATCTGATACATCAAACACGGGCGCGTTCTGTTGGCATAAACCGTATCTTCACACTGACGAGCAGGAAAGATTTTCTGTATTAGGTGCAACGTCTCACGCACAGCGCCGGAATCAGGATAAGGACCAAAGTACTCTCCCTTTTTCTTCTTAGCACCACGATGCATCGACAAACGAGGATGTTTGTGACCACTAATAAAAATATAGGGATACGACTTATCATCACGCAGAAGTACGTTGTATTTCGGTAGATACTGCTTGATGTAGTTGTGCTCAAGGATAAGAGCTTCTGTTTCTGTATGCGTTACAGTGACATCGATTTTGTCGATATTGCTAACTAAAGCGCGCGTTTTTTCACTGTCGACTTTTTTACGGAAATAACTGGAAAGGCGTTTTTTGAGGTTCTTAGCTTTACCGACGTAAATAACAACAGCCTCGGCGTTATACATACGATAAACGCCGGGCTGTTCTGTTACTGTCTTGAGAAATGACACTGAGTCAAACAAGTTGGTCACTATACGATCTCAGTGTTAAAGGGTCTCAGTGTCTAACATTCCATGTCTAATCGCTAAATGCGTCAGCTCTACATCGCCACTGATATCCAATTTGCTGAACAAACGGTAGCGGTAACTGTTGACTGTTTTAGGACTTAGATTGAGTTGTTCTGAAATATCCGTCACTTTCTGACCTTTGGTAATCATCATCATGATTTGAAGTTCACGCTCAGATAAGTCTGCGAATGGATTTTCAGACGCAGGCGAGAATTGGCTCAAAGCCATCTGCTGCGCAATTTCTGGTGAAATGTATCGTTGGCCACTATTAACCACTCGAATTGCATTTACCATTTCATCCGGACCTGCCCCTTTAGTAAGGTAACCAGCAGCTCCAGCTTGCATCACTTTAGTTGGAAACGGATTTTCCGTATGAACAGTTAAAACGATGATTTTAACATCAGGGTTGAAACGCAAGATTTTCTTGGTTGCTTCTAAGCCACCAATACCAGGCATATTCATATCCATCAAAATAACGTCAGTATTATTAGTACGACACCATTTTGCAGCATCTTCACCGCTTTCAGCTTCCCCTGCTACGTTCATTCCACGGACGTCTTCAATAATACGTCGTATCCCTGTGCGAACCAGCTCGTGATCATCTACAAGGAAAACATTTATCAAACTTGTATCTCCACACTATTAATTGGCTCTGCAACCACTGTGTCATTTCATCTGTTTGAAACAATTGAACAAAGGAACAGTGGATCGCAGCATTGAGTACATCTTAACTTAATTACTAAAAAAAAGCTCTGTTGAATATGTGCTGAAACACGAACTTTAGCAAGTACTTATTAACAAATAAGCTAACTAAAACAACAAGCTTTTTCTAAAAATCAACCAGTTAAAACAACACCCAATAAAATTACACAAGATAAAGATATTTTCAATACCATTGAATAGCCATTCGCGACAATTTCACTTATTTGCTTATGGAGTCCCGTTATTTGCCTCTGTTAACTAGAATTTAGTTAGTATTTTGGTTGCCTGTTGTGCGCAGAGAGCCGCTAGATGGTAGTATTCGATTCCCCATTTCAATAGGTTACTACATTGGATATTCAGCAAGGCTTTGTACTCACAAGACAAGCGAGAGACTTTTCAGGGCGTACCCAAATTGACTTGTGGTTAAGCTCCCCTCAAGGCCCAACTCTGCTGACGATTCAAAATGAAAAACCTGTATTTTTCGTCGCTCAATCTGATGTTGAAGAATGTCAGGCAATCGCAGCGAAAGAGTCGATTGATTGCCAATTCAAGTCCCTAGAACTAGCCACATTCGATCAAACCCCTCTCGCCGCATGTTATACATCACTAGCGAGAAGTAGCTTTGGTTTAGCACAAGCCTTTCACAGCGAAGAAATTCAGACCTTTGAAAGCGATATTCGACTCGCCGATCGATATCTGATGGAACGCTTTATCAAGGGCAGCATTGAGTTCACTGGGACTGCCGTGAAAAAAAGTCAGCATCTTAGAGTTTCCAATGCAAAATGCAGAGCGGGCGATTACTTACCCAGTTTATCTGTGGTTTCGCTTGATATTGAATGCTCGGAAAAAGGCGTACTTTATTCCATTGGCTTAGACAGCCCGATGGACAGCCGAGTCATCATGGTCGGCGAACCACAAGAGGCTGACACAAACGTCCAATGGGTTCCTAATGAGAAAGCTCTACTCGAGGCGATGATTAGATGGTTTTCTGAATTTGATCCCGACATCATCATCGGTTGGAATGTCATTGATTTCGATTTTAGGCTGCTGCACAAACGTTCAGAATGGAACGAAGTGAAGCTCAGCATCGGTAGAGACAATCAACCAAGCTTTTTCCGTAGTTCTGCACAAAACCAGCAAGGCTTTATCACGATCCCAGGCCGCGTTGTGCTGGATGGCATCGACATGCTCAAGACAGCGACCTACCACTTCCGCTCTTGGTCTCTTGAATCGGTATCTCAAGAGCTACTCGGCGAAGGCAAAGATATCCATAACGTTCATGACCGCATGGATGAGATAAACCGGATGTTTAAGTCCGATAAGCCTTCGCTCGCCAAGTACAACCTTCAAGACTGCGTGCTAGTAAACCGCATCTTCGAACACACTCACCTACTCGACTTTGCGATTGAGCGCTCTCGATTAACCGGTGTCGAGCTGGATCGTGTTGGTGGCTCTGTTGCGGCTTTTACTAATTTATACATGCCTCAAATACACCGAGCAGGTTACGTCGCGCCTAATTTAGAACCCGAGAACTGGATTGCCAGCCCCGGTGGCTACGTGATGGATTCCATTCCCAATTTGTACGACTCGGTTTTAGTACTCGATTTTAAGAGCCTATACCCATCGATCATTCGTTCTTTCTTGATAGATCCAATGGGGCTGATAGAAGGACTAAAGTTAGAGCTAGGCTCTGAAGAAGACCAAGCGGTGGCTGGGTTTCGTGGCGGTCAGTTCCACCGCTCTAAGCATTTTCTACCAGAGATGATCGAAAACCTGTGGGCAGCACGTGACGTTGCAAAGAAGAACAACGAAAAAGCGTTCTCTCAAGCGATTAAGATCATCATGAACTCCTTTTATGGTGTGCTTGGCTCTTCTGGTTGTCGCTTCTTCGATACCCGTTTGGCCTCATCGATCACTATGCGTGGGCATGAGATCATGAAGCAAACCAAGGTTCTAATCGAGGATAAAGGTTATCAAGTAATTTACGGAGATACCGATTCAACCTTCGTATCGCTAAACGGCAGTTACGATCAGCAAAAAGCAGATGAGATCGGGAACGCATTGGTCGCTTACATCAACGATTGGTGGACGAATCACTTAAAAGAAACCTACAACCTAACCTCAATACTCGAACTTGAATACGAAACTCACTATCGCAAGTTTCTAATGCCAACCATTAGAGGTTCAGAAACCGGCTCGAAGAAACGCTATGCAGGCTTGATCAATCAAGGCGACCAAGAGAAGATCATCTTTAAAGGGCTTGAAAGTGCGCGAACCGATTGGACACCTCTCGCGCAGCAATTCCAACAGACCCTGTATGAGATGGTGTTTCACGACCAAGATCCAACGGACTATGTCAGACAGTTTGTCGATGAAACCGCTGCTGGTAAACACGATGATTTACTGGTGTACCAAAAGCGTTTGCGCCGCAAACTACACGAGTATCAAAAAAACATTCCGCCACAAGTTCGCGCAGCTCGTATGGCCGATGAGATAAATGCCAAGCTAGGTCGCCCGCTGCAATACCAAAACAAAGGGCGTATTGAATATTTAATTACTCTCAGTGGACCTGAGCCAAAGGAGTATTTGAAGAGCGGTATCGATTATCAACATTACATCGACAAGCAAATTAAACCGGTCGCAGAGGCTATTTTGCCCTTCATTGGTTTAGATTTTGAAAGAGTCAGCGGCCAGCAGCTAGGTCTGTTCTAGATTGAGCTCTCTTTTCGAGGCGACATTAGACTCGAGATATCTATTAAAACTCGAGCCAAACATCAAAACGAAAAAAGCAGAGAAGTGCTGTGTTACTCAGCCCGCTCTGCTTTTTAGTATTCATTGGGAGGTTACGAATCTCTATCCGATTCGAAACTCAGTTTTCTGATACTGCTTAACCAGCCACTCGCCAAAGCCATCAAGAATCCCTATCACCGAACGTTTAGGAATCGGTCTACCAGAAAGTAAAATGCCTAACCTTTGGATTTCGACGTCTTTATCTGGGTGATACTTCAAGAACTGTTGACCACACTCTATTGGGTCATCGAACCAATATTTGTCACGATACATCACCAAAGAATAGCTCGCTCGCAGTAGCTTTTTAGCAATGATCACCTGTGCTGCAACTTGTTGTTCTGGCGTTGTTGCTCGGGCGATCTTATTGCGATACACCGCTAACCAGTTTTCCGCATCCATATTCCAGTGCTTAGCGATTTCCCAACTTGTTTCAAAATCACCATAACAATCCGATAAATCTTCACCATGCACGCACACAGCCAAATGCTTGAGCATAAAGCCCCACGTGAATATGTTGTCGAAATCAACGATCTCGCTCACCAAGGTAGTTTTAATCGCCACTTGAGTGACCTGCGGGAAGCTCTTTTGAAAACGCCATTTGATGGTATTCAGCAGCGTGGTTCGTTGATCTGGGAAAGGACGATGGGTAACCACAACCACATCTAGATTCGAGCGACCGACGACGGCTTGTTTGCGTGCCACACTGCCATAAACATAGACACTGTGTAGATTGGATCCTAACCCACCTTTTAAAAAGGTAATCAGATCGTTAACCACAGGTTGGAATTCAGGTTGAAATGGCTGTGTTGGGTCAATAACAGGTAGCTGCATAGGTCGTTTCGGTAAATAAAATAATGATTTAACTGTCTCTCTATGATCGCTTAGGTGACTTTATGATTCAAGCTATTCCTATTTATAGCGTCTACGAGATATAATCACCGGATAGACCCAATAAGGACAAACACAAAATGCCTAGAGCAAGTGAGATTAAAAAAGGTTTTGCGATCAACGTTGATGGCAAAACAGTACTAGTAAAAGATATCGAAGTGACAACACCAGGTGGCCGTGGCGGTCAAAAGATTTACCGCTTCCGTGGTCACGATGTAGCAACTGGCGTTAAAACAGAAGTTCGCCACAAGGCTGACGAAATCGTTGAAACTATCGACGTAACTAAGCGTGCAGTGATGTTCTCTTACGTTGACGGCAACGAGTACATCTTCATGGATAACGAAGATTACTCACAGTTCATCTTCAACGGTGAAATGATCGAAGACGAACTACTGTTCATCAACGAAGAAACTCAAGGCATGTACGCGATTCTTATCGACGGTACTGCAGCAACGCTTGAACTACCAACTTCAGTTGAGCTAGTAATCGAAGAAACAGACCCATCAATCAAAGGTGCATCTGCTTCAGCTCGTACTAAGCCAGCTCGTCTGTCTACTGGCCTTACTGTTCAAGTTCCTGAGTACATTGCAACTGGCGACAAAGTTGTTGTGAACACAGCTGAACGTAAATACATGAACCGCGCAAGCTAAGATATTTATTATGACCGAAGCTAACGACCTAATGTCTTACGACGACGCAATTGACACTGCATACGACATCTTTCTAGAGATGGCTCCTGATAACCTTGAACCAGCAGACGTGATCCTATTCACGGCTCAGTTTGAAGATCGTGGCGCTGCAGAGCTCGTTGAAACTGGCGACGATTGGGTTGAACATGTTGGCTTTGAAGTCGACAAAGAGATCTACGCTGAAGTACGCATTGGTCTTGTAAATGAAGCTGATGATGTCTTAGATGACGTATTCGCTCGTCTGCTGATCAGCCGTGACCCTGAACACAAGTTCTGTCACATCTTGTGGAAACGCGACTAGGCTCTTCTTAAATCAGCTCAGAGTACTGAGCTGATTTTCTTACGACTTCATAGCCTCATCACTTTACCAAACTGCAACTCTACAAAATTATGACCAAAGCAAAGACAGATACACTATCCAAAGGCTATGCCTGTGTTGGATTAGTAAACCCCAAAACACCTGAAAATGTTGGCTCAGTAATGCGAGCGGCTGGTTGCTACGGAGCAAACTCTGTATTTTATACTGGCACCCGTTATGACCACGCTCGACAGTTTCATACCGACACCAAAGAAAAGCACCTTGAGCTACCATTAATTGGTGTTGAAGACCTGAAAGACATTATTCCAGTTGGCTGTGTACCAATCGCGGTTGATTTGATAGAAGGCGCTAAGCCTCTGCCTGATTATAAGCACCCACCTCGTGCTTTTTATATCTTCGGCCCTGAAGATGGGACTCTGAAAAAAGAGATCACGGACTTCTGTCGTGAAACTATCTATGTTCCGACTAATGGCTGCATGAACCTTGCTGCTGCGGTCAATGTCATTCTATATGACCGCATGGCGAAGGGTGACAACTTCTCGAATCATTTGAAAGTGACCTAAAACCAATCGTAGTCCATAGCTAGTCACCCTAGCTAGTGAAGCACTTCTACTTGGTTAATCGTTTCTACTTGGTAAGCACTTCCACATGATTTGAACTGCGCCATATTCAAGACGAAAAAAAACCTGCTAAGTTAGCAGGTTTTTTAGTATTCGAAACGTTGGATTAAGCTTTAAGCTTAAGAACTGTAGCAACTACTGGTGTAATTACTTACGTGATCTTGGCTTAGCCGGTTTAGCCGGGCGTCCGTTGTTCAGTTTAGGCTTTTTGGTAGCCTGAGGTTTGCCATTGGTCGTTGGAGCACTACGGCCTGAATCAGGTGTTGTAGTACCACGAGTTACAGGCTTCTTACGCTTAGTCTGGTTGCTACGGCCTTTAGGAGCATTTGCACGCTCTTCGTGACGCTTAACAGCACGACGAATTTTTTGGCTACGAGAACGCTCACGCTTACGAGAAGTGTTTGCAGGATCAAGATCCAACAGTGTCTCTTTTTCTGGCTGAAGTTCAACAAGCTCACGCAAGTAGTTTACTTCTTGAAGATCTAGCTCTTTCCAACCGCCGCGAGGCAGTTTCTTATCAAGGTAGATATCACCGTAACGTACACGTTTCAGACGGCTTACTGTTGTTTCTTGTGATTCCCAAAGACGACGAACCTCACGGTTACGACCTTCGTTAATCGCTACGTAGAAAGTATGGTTCATACCTTCACCGCCAGCGTAAACCACGTCTTCGAAACGAGCCATACCATCTTCAAGTTGAACGCCACGAGTCACGTTCTTAACTTTTTGCTCAGTCACTTCACCAAACACACGTACTAGGTACTCACGCTCAACCTGACGGCTTGGGTGCATTAGGCGGTTTGCAAGTTCACCATCAGTAGTGAAAAGCAAAAGACCCGATGTGTTTGCATCAAGACGGCCAACTGAAATCCAACGAGAACCACGGATCTTAGGTAGACGATCGAAAACAGTGCGGCGGCCTTCAGGATCATGACGAGTACAAAGCTCACCTTCCGGTTTGTAATAAGCAAGTACACGACAAACCACTTCTTCAGAGGCTTTGCCTGTAATAGTGTGGCCATCGATACGGATCACTGAGTTCTCGTCTTCAAGACGCTCACCCAATTTCGCAACTTGACCGTTAACACTTACACGACCAGATTTAATTAAACCTTCTAGTTCACGACGAGAACCGTGACCAGCTCGCGCTAAAACCTTCTGTAATTTTTCGCTCATTTACTCTTTTCTACCTAATTGTCGTCTTCACAGACGTCGAATGAATTTTTCGCGACCAAATCGCGGTCGAGTATTATCGCAAATAACCTGCCAAAAAGCACTTGTTATTTACTCTGGCAGGTTTGCTGTTTCGTTACAGACTGTTAATCAGTAACTCTATTATTCAAACGGCGCTGGATCGCCGGCACCACGACGTAAAACAACGGCGTCATCGTCACTGAAGTCAATAACCGTAGTCGGTTGCTCACCTAAGTAGCCGCCATTCAAAATGACATCAACCGCATGCTCTAGGCTGTCGCGAATTTCTTCTGGATCCGATTCAGTTGTCTCGTTACCTGGAAGAATCAGAGACGTCGACATCAATGGCTCGCCCATTGCTTCTAGAAGGTCTAGGGCAATTTTGTTGTCCGGTACACGAATACCGATCGTTTTACGCTTAGCGTTCATCAAACGCTTTGGCACTTCTTTTGTTGCTTTGAAAATAAACGTGTAAGCACCTGGCGTGTGCGCCTTAAGCAGACGGAAAGCAACGTTATCAACTCGTGCATACAGTGACAATTCAGAAAGATCACGGCATAACAACGTGAAATTGTGCTTATCATCGATTCGACGAATTTTACAGATGCGTTCAAGTGCTTGTTTGTTTTCAAGCTGACAGCCCAGCGCATAACCGGAATCTGTTGGATAAACCACAACGCCGCCATTACGAATAATCGCAACCGCTTGAGTAATTAAGCGCGCTTGTGGGTTATCTGGGTGTACATAAAAAAACTGGCTCATTGTTGATCCTCGTTATCGAATCTCTCGACTCTATCATCAGAAGGAGCTGGTTCACCTAAATACTGTTATCGGTATCAGTTGGTGAAACCGTTTGAAACTCCCAATCTTTCCATACTTCTTCGACCCCAGAAGGTAGCCAGAGATTACGTCCAAGTTCCATCCACGGAGATGGATAATGGAAGTCACTGCCTTGGGAGGCTAATAGTTTGTATTGTATAGCATAATCCGCAAGTGTGCGTCTTTCTTGTTGCGCTTGCTGAGGCTGAGCGACTTCCATGGCGTCACCTTTTGCTTCAACAAATGCAGCTAACAGACGCTTAACCCACTTCGCTGTTAAGCCATATCGCCCGGGGTGAGCTAATACGGCTTGTCCACCAGCAGCATGAATAGCCGTGACAGCATCACTCATTGAACACCACGTTGGCGGCACATAACCTGGGTTATTGCGAGTCAGAAACTTTTTAAACACCTGCTGCATGGTTTTTGCGTAGCCGTTATCGACTAACCACTTAGCAAAGTGAGCACGAGTGATAGGCGCATCACCAGCTATCAACTTAACTTCTTCTAGCAACCCTTCACGAGTCGCTTTCTCAAGACGTTGAGCAATCATCTCTGCACGCCCGACACGATGTTGCTTCTGTTGTTCAATTAACGCTTTTAGCTCTGGTGACTCCGGATCAACATTTAACCCAACAATATGGATATCTTTGTTTTGCCAAACGGTCGAAATCTCAATGCCGTTGATCAACTGGATAGGAAGGTTGTTATCAGCAATATAGCTGCGTGCTTCAGCAAGCCCATCAGTCGTATCATGATCTGTAATCGCTAACGCTTCGATGTTAAAGCCTAGCGCTCGGTCAATCAGTTCAGGTGGAGTAAGTCGGCCATCTGAGGCTGTTGTATGACTATGTAGATCAATTCTCATATATTCTTTTTCATTGTTTTCAATTTTTATCGTTATATTTGTGTCAACGCACTTGACCTGCAAGCGCAAAACTAGTTAACTAGTACACAAATACGAAGTATCACATTTGATAGGTTCACCATGTTACAAGAATTTAACCAAAACCATAAAGATAAAGTTTTAGAACTTTCTTCAGTAGAAGCAAGTTCAGAGCTTAATTGGTGGCGCACTTGGACAAGTTCTTGGTGGGCTAACGTGTACTTCTAGTTAAACAGTTTGTTTATAAAAAAGTTATCACTAAGCCCGCTTTAATAGCGGGCTTTTTAATTTGTCGAACATCTCACATTCAACTGACTAACAAATCATCGAATTGACCATATTCTAGATTGGGTGAAAGGTATCTTTATGCGACTATGTACGGCAGGAAATTTAAAGAATCATAAAGGAGGTCTTGTGAACAAGGCCATTGAAATCAAAAAGCTGGGAACCATTGAGGTCATCAATTCTTCAGTTCCTTACTCGCAAGATCCAACCAGCGTTTTTCATACTTTGTGTGAAAACAAAACAGACAGTCTGTTGTTGGAATCTGCTGAGATTGAATCTAAACAGAACCTGACAAGCCTACTCCTTATCGACTCTGCTGTTCGCATCGTATGTCGCGGACATGAAGTAACCTTCCAAGCATTGACTGAAAATGGTCAAGCGCTTATCGAACATCTAACTCAAAACGTTAAAGCAGAAATTGAATCTGACCTTACCGATAACGTTTTGACGCTGACTTTTGTCGAGCCAAGCAACGAATTAGATGAAGACTCACGTTTAAGAGAAGCTTCTTCATTCGATGCACTGCGTTTGGTTCAACACAGCTTTGAGCAAGACGCTGATAACAAGCACGCGTTATTCATGGCGGGCCTATTCGCTTACGACATCGTGGCGAACTTTGAACCGCTAGGTGATGCTGAAGCGACTAACAACTGCCCTGACTTTGTTTTCTACGTTGCTGAAACACTATTGCGTTTCGATCACCAAGAGAACGAAGGTCTGCTTCACGCCAGCTTGTTCACTCAAGATGAAAACATCAGAACACAATTAACTGAGCGTCTAGCTGACATTCAGACACAATGTCAGTCATTGAAAGCCATCACAGAAGTAACGCCGCTCGACAATGTTGAAGCTGTACCAAGCGTTTCAGATGAAGACTTCTGCCAAACGGTTCGTGACTTAAAAGAGTACGTAGTTAAAGGCGATGTATTCCAAGTGGTACCTTCACGCCGCTTCACTCTGCCTTGCCCTGCTCCACTGGCGGCTTATAAAGAGCTCAAGCAAAGTAATCCAAGCCCTTACATGTTCTATATGCAAGACGAGCTATTTACTCTGTTTGGTGCCTCTCCAGAAAGTGCTCTGAAATACGAAACCGAAACCAACCAAATCGAGATTTACCCAATTGCTGGTACTCGTCGCCGCGGTAAGCGCCCAAATGGCCAAATCGATTTCGATCTAGACAGCCGTATTGAGCTTGAACTGCGTACCGACAAGAAAGAAAACGCCGAGCACATGATGCTTGTTGACCTAGCACGTAACGATGTGGCTCGTATTGCCGAAGCAGGCACTCGCCACGTAGCAGACTTGTTGAAAGTGGATCGCTACAGCCATGTGATGCACTTGGTTTCTCGTGTTGTTGGTCAGCTACGTGAAGACTTAGATGCCCTACACGCTTACCAAGCTTGTATGAACATGGGCACGCTAACGGGCGCACCAAAAATCCGCGCAATGCAGCTTATTCGAGACGTAGAAAAAACGCGTCGTGGTAGCTACGGTGGTGCAGTCGGTTATCTAACCGGTGAAGGGACTCTAGATACTTGTATCGTAATTCGTTCTGCTTACGTTGAAGATGGCGTAGCACAGGTACAAGCTGGCGCTGGTGTGGTATTCGACTCAGACCCACAAGCAGAAGCCGATGAAACTCGCGGCAAAGCTCAAGCGGTCATCTCTGCGATTCAAGCAGCTCACACTAAGAGCTCTGCTACAAACCAACACTCATCAAATAAGAAGGAGTCGTAATCATGGCTGATATTGTATTCATCGATAACTTCGACTCATTCACATACAACCTTGTAGACCAGTTTCGTTCATTAGGTCACAGCGTAAAGATTTACCGTAACAACATTCCTGCAAAAGTAGTTGAAGCGGCGATCAACGAACTAGACAACCCTGTTGCACTGCTTTCACCAGGCCCTGGCGCTCCAGCGGATGCGGGCTGCATGCCTGAGCTAATTCAGCTGCTAAAAGGCAAAGTGCCAATGATTGGTATTTGCTTAGGCCACCAAGCGATTGTTGAAGCCTACGGCGGCACCGTTGCAGGCGCTGGCGAAATCATTCATGGTAAGGTGTCGATGATGGAACACCAAAACCATGCGACTTACCAAGGCTTACCTTCGCCGCTGGCTATCGCTCGCTACCACTCTTTAGTGGCAACGCATGTATCCGATAGCTTAACGGTGACCGCTGAAGTCGATGATTTGGTGATGTCTGTGGTTCAAGAACAAGACAAGGTTTGTGGATTCCAATTCCACCCTGAATCGATTATGACGACCTACGGTGCAACGCTTCTAGCGAACGCTATCGAATGGGCTCTTGAGAAACCTCTTCATCTAGAGAAAAGCTCTACTCTTGATAAAAAGACTAACTAGGAAACGATCATGGAACAGATTAATAAACTTTACGAACAACAGTCTCTTACTCAAGAAGAAAGCCAACAACTGTTTGATGTGATCATCAAGGGCGAACTAGACCCAATCTTGATGGCTTCTGCGCTTACTGCACTGAAAATCAAAGGCGAAACGCCAGATGAAATTGCTGGCGCGGCGAAAGCACTGCTTGCCAATGCAAACCCGTTCCCACGTCCTGATTACGATTTTGCAGACATCGTAGGTACCGGTGGTGACGGTCATGACACCATCAACATTTCTACAACTTCTGCATTTGTAGCAGCAGCGTGTGGTTTAAAAATAGCTAAGCACGGCAACCGCAGCGTATCGAGCAAATCAGGCTCTTCTGACCTACTAGACTCGTTCGGCATTAACCTAGCGATGACAGCAGAAGACACTCGTACTGCAGTCGACGAGCTTGGCGTAGCATTCCTATTTGCTCCGCAATATCACGTCGGTGTACGTCACGCGATGCCTGTTCGTCAGACGATGAAAACGCGCACTATCTTCAACATCCTTGGTCCACTGATTAACCCTGCTCGCCCTAATATCGAGTTAATGGGTGTTTACAGCAAAGAGCTCGTCCGCCCTATCGCGGAAACCATGCTGCAAATGGGTATGAAGCGTGCTGCCGTTGTGCATGGTAGTGGCCTTGATGAAGTGGCTATTCATGGCGAGACAATCGTTGCTGAAATTAAAGATGGCAAGATTCACGAATACACAGTGACACCGGCTGACTTTGGCCTGAACACTCACCCTCTTGAAGCAATCAAGGGCGGCGAGCCAGAAGAAAACAAAGCCATCACAACAGATATCCTAACGGGTAAAGGCACTGAAGCCCAAGTTGGCGCAGTGGCCGTCAACGTTGCTCTATTGATGCGTCTATTTGGTCACGAAGATCTAAAAGCCAACGCACAGCAAGCGATTGACGCGATGAACTCTGGCAAAGCGTACGAGCTTGTACAAAAGCTTGCTGCACATGCCTAACGAACGACGAGACAAAGAACATGACACAGACTACCGATAAACTGTCGACCCACGTTTCAGTCAAAGAAGCTGAAATGGCGGAAGTATTAGCAAAAATCGTTCGTGATAAATATCAATAGGTTGAAGCGCGTAAGCAGACTCAACCACTGGACGAGTTTAAAGCGTCACTAACTGCAACAGACCGCAGCTTTTATGATGCACTGAGCGGCAAGCAAACCGTTTTCATCACTGAATGTAAGAAGGCATCACCGTCAAAAGGTTTAATCCGTGACGAGTTTGATTTGGACTACATTGCATCGGTTTACAACAACCACGCAAACGCGATTTCAGTGCTGACAGACGAGAAATACTTCCAAGGTGACTTCGAGTTTTTACCTAAGGTTCGGAGCATTGCGAAGCAGCCTATCCTGTGTAAAGACTTCATGGTTGATACCTACCAAGTCTACTTAGCTCGTCACTACTCTGCTGATGCTATCTTGTTGATGCTATCGGTATTGGATGACGAAGAATACCAAGCGCTGGCTGAAGTTGCTCACTCGCTAAATATGGGTGTACTAACCGAAGTCAGTAACGAAGAAGAGCTTCACCGCGCAGTCGCTTTAAAAGCAAAAGTGATCGGTATTAATAACCGTAACCTGCGTGACCTTTCGACGGATTTGAACCGTACTAAAGAGTTGGCTCCGCTGATTCGCGAACTGGCTCCAAACGCAGTCGTGATTTCTGAGTCTGGGATCTACACACATCAACAAGTTCGTGACCTTTCAACATTTGCAGATGGCTTCCTAATCGGCAGCTCTCTTATGGCTGAAAAGAACCTAGAACTTGCGGTGCGTAAAGTAACACTCGGTGAAAACAAGGTGTGTGGTTTAACTCACTCTGACGATGCAGCGAAAGCGTATCAAGCCGGTGCGGTATTCGGTGGTCTGATTTTCGTTGAAGCATCTAAGCGTCATGTGGATATCGAAGCGGCTCGTTTAACTATGAGTGGCGCACCGCTGAACTACGTGGGTGTGTTCCAAAACCACAGCGTAGCAGACGTTACGAAAACGGTATCTGAGCTGGGCCTATTCGCTGTGCAACTGCACGGTGATGAGTCTCAAGCATTTGTCGATGAGTTAAAACAATCACTGCCTGAAAGCGTTGAGATTTGGAAAGCTTACGGTGTGGCTTCTGGTGATGAAAACGGTGCTAAAAGCGCGCTACCAGAATTACTGAAAAGCAACGTGACTCGTCACCTACTAGATACTAAAGTGGGTTCTCAAACGGGTGGTACAGGCCAAGCGTTCGATTGGAGCCTAATCAACGACCAAAGCGCAATCATGTTGGCGGGTGGTCTAAACCCAGAAAACGCTAACCAAGCAGCTAAATTGGGCTGCTTAGGATTAGACCTAAACTCTGGCGTTGAATCCGCTCCAGGTAAAAAAGACGCAGACAAACTGCAACGCGCTTTTACAGCGATTCGTAATTACTAGTCCAAGCTCGGCTCTAGGGATTAGAAAGCAGAAACTAAAAACATATTTGTGAGCTTTGCTTTAGCGAAGCTCAAACAAGATAAAATGACTTGGTGTGAAGACACATCAATAGAATTGAAGGAATAACACAATGGCTAAACTCGATGCCTACTTCGGTGAATACGGTGGTCAATACGTACCGCAGATCCTAGTGCCAGCACTAGACCAACTAGAACAAGCATTTATCGATGCACAAGCCGATCCTGAGTTCCGCAGTGAATTCATGACGCTTCTGCAAGAGTACGCAGGTCGCCCAACGGCACTAACGCTTACGCGTAACCTGACTAAAGGTACAAAAACCAAACTGTACCTAAAGCGTGAAGATCTACTTCACGGCGGTGCTCACAAGACAAACCAAGTACTTGGCCAAGCGCTACTTGCTAAACGTATGGGTAAGCAAGAAATCATCGCTGAAACAGGCGCAGGCCAACACGGCGTTGCAACTGCTCTAGCGTGTGCTCTATTAGGCCTTAAGTGTCGCGTTTACATGGGTGCTAAAGACGTTGAACGTCAAAGCCCGAACGTATTCCGTATGAAGCTAATGGGCGCAGAGGTTATCCCTGTTCATTCTGGCTCTTCAACGCTAAAAGACGCATGTAACGAAGCACTACGTGACTGGTCTGCAACTTATGAAGACGCGCACTACCTGCTAGGTACTGCGGCTGGCCCTCACCCATTCCCAACGATTGTTCGTGATTTCCAACGCATGATCGGTGAAGAAACGAAGAACCAAATTCTAGCTCGTGAAGGTCGCCTTCCTGATGCCGTTATCGCTTGTGTAGGTGGTGGTTCTAACGCTATCGGCATGTTCGCTGATTTCATTGAAGAAGAGTCTGTTCGCCTAATCGGTGTAGAGCCTGCTGGTAAAGGTATTGATACCGACCAACACGGCGCACCACTTAAACACGGTAAAACAGGTATTTTCTTCGGTATGAAAGCACCACTGATGCAAGATGAGAACGGCCAAGTAGAAGAGTCTTACTCTGTTTCTGCGGGTCTAGATTTCCCATCAGTTGGTCCTCAACACGCACACCTAAATGCGATTGGCCGTGCTGAATACGACAACGTGACCGATGACGAAGCACTAGAAGCGTTCCAATTGATTGCACGTAAAGAAGGTATTATCGCAGCGCTAGAGTCATCTCATGCTTTGGCTCATGCAGTTAAAATGGCTCACGACAACCCTGAGAAAGAACAGCTATTAGTCGTTAACTTATCTGGTCGTGGTGACAAAGACATTTTCTCTGTACACGACATTCTTAAAGAGAAAGGAGCATTATAATGGATCGCTATCAATCACTCTTCACTCGCTTAGCTGAAAAGAATCAGGGCGCATTTGTACCATTCGTAACGGTTGGCGATCCTAACCCTGAGCAGTCTCTTAAGATCATGGAAACCTTAGTTGAAGCGGGTGCAGATGCACTTGAGCTTGGTATCCCATTCTCAGATCCGCTTGCAGATGGTCCAACAATCCAAGGCGCAAACATTCGTGCTTTAGATTCTAAAGTAACGCCAGATGTGTGTTTTGATCTTATTGGTCAAATTCGCGCTAAATACCCAGAGCTACCAATCGGCCTACTGATGTACGCAAACTTGGTTTACGCACGTGGTATAGAAAATTTTTACGAACGCTGCGCAAAAGCAGGTATCGATTCAGTATTGATTGCTGATGTTCCAACCAACGAGAGTGGCGAGTTTGTTGCTGCAGCTAAGAAGTTTGGAGTTCACCCAATCTTTATTGCTCCGCCAACAGCAAGCGATGAAACACTTCAATCAGTTTCTGAGCTAGGTGGCGGTTACACATACCTACTTTCTCGCTCAGGCGTAACGGGTGCAGAAACAAAAGCAAATATGCCTGTGACAGCCCTACTTGATCGTTTGAACAAATTTGATGCGCCACCAGCACTGCTTGGTTTCGGTATCTCTGCTCCTGAACAAGTGAAAGAAGCGATTGTAGCTGGCGCTGCAGGTGCTATCTCTGGCTCAGCGGTTGTGAAAATCATTGAAAACAACGTTGAACAACCAGAAGCAATGCTTAAAGCCCTTGCGGAGTTTGTTACGCCAATGAAAGCGGCTACGCAGAAATAATCGACGCTCGTAATCAATGGTCATTAAATAGAACCAGCGATTCAAATACTAAAAGGCTCCACAGTTGTGGAGCCTTTTTTATTGCTCTTCATTTGAGCCAATCACTCATCGGCTTTCATCGCTTTCTTGATTGCAGCCTCATTGAGTGTCGCTTTGATCGGATCGGTTATCTTCTCGACCAGATCGATGGGCATTGGGAATATGATTGTGGAAGTTCGCTCATTCGCTACTTCTGTTAGTGTTTGCATGTAACGCAGCTGAATCGCATTTGGCGCTTGATTAAGAACCTCTGCAGCCTCTTTCAGCTTGGTTGATGCTTCTAGTTCCCCTGTTGCATGGATCACCTTAGCTCGACGTGAACGTTCCGCCTCGGCTTGCTTAGCTAGAGCTCGCACCATACTGTCATCAAGATCCACATGCTTGATCTCGACATTGGCAATCTTGATCCCCCAGTTATCGGTGTGTTGATCCAGTATCGCTTGCAAGTCTCTATTGAGCTCTTCACGCTCAGACAATAGCTCATCCAACTCATGCTGTCCTAATACTGAACGCAGCGTTGTTTGTGACAGTTGGCTGGTCGCTTCGAGGTAGTTCTCTACATTATTGATCGCCATCTTCGGATCCAGCACTCGAAAATAGACCACAGCATTCACCTTCACTGACACGTTATCGCGTGTGATCAAATCTTGCGTCGGCACGTCCAACACGATAGTTCGTAGATCCACTCGCACAATTTGTTGGATGAAAGGAATGATGATAATTAACCCCGGCCCTTTCACACCGTAAAATCGCCCAAGGAAAAAAACCACTGCACGTTCATATTCGCGCAGAACTCTGAACATGCTGGCTATCAACAAGATAACGAGCACAATGACAATACCTATAGTGTGTATAAACATAACCGCCCCCTAATAGTAACGATGGCTAAGCAATTAATAATTCGATAACGTTTGTTCTAGCATGCCGCGCTAGCTAGATTTCGATGATGTATCATCGGGCAGCGCCTCAACATCCAAAGATAGCCCCGTCAGCTTGGTCACTCTGATGATCTGCCCCACTTGCAATTCACTCGCACATTTGGCTTGCCAGATCTCACCTTCGACTAGCACACGCCCCGCACCAGGGAAGCCGTTTACCACTTTGCCCGTGTCACCGACTACCGCTTCCATCCCCGTAGTCACTGGTTTGTTTCTCACTCGGACTAGCATTGATATTGTTACGACGATAAAGGCAACAGAGAACAAACTGATCCCGATAATTAGTGGCAATGCGATTTGATAACCTGGTACTTCGGTATCCATCAACATGATTGAACCGAGCGTAAACGCAGCAACTCCGCCCAAACCAAAAATACCAAAGCTAGGGCTAAAGGCCTCTGCGACCATCAAAGCAATTCCCAATAGGATTAAAGCAAGGCCCGCGTAACTCACAGGCAGCATTTGTAAGGAGTACATCGCTAATAACAGACAGATACCACCCAAAACACCCGGTAGCCCGACGCCGGGGTTATAGAATTCGAGTAACAAACCGTAGATACCAATCAGCATCAAAATATATGCAACGTTCGGGTTCGTGATCACTGACAGCAAACTAAAGCGCCAGTCTTGTTCTCGCTCGACAAAAGCAACATCACTAAGCTGAACTTCCTGACTGACACCGTTGATGGTGACGGTGCGCCCGTTACTCAATTCAACCAATTGCTGAAGGTCGCTGACAATAAAATCAATCACGTTAAGTGTGAGTGCGTTCTCTGAGTCTAAACTCGCCGCTTCTCTTACCGCTTTTTCTGCCCATTCTTCATTACGGTTGTGTAACTTAGCCAAACTGACAATGTAAGCCGCAGCATCATTGATGACTTTCTTCTCCATCGCAGTGGTGGCTTTTACTTGGTCTGAGTTCTCTTGTTTCGTTTCGTCTTGCTCACTCGCCGAAGTGTTGTCATCTTTATTAGCATCGTCTTGAGGAGATAACGGATTAGCAGGCGCTTTGCCCCCACCGAGCGACACTGGGGTTGCTGCACCTAGATTAGTTCCGGGCGCCATGGAAGCGATGTGACTAGCAAGTAAAATATAGGTTCCCGCACTCGCCGCACGTGAGCCTGCTGGCCCAACCCAAGTTGCTATCGGAATCGGTGACGTGGTGATGGATCGAATAATGTCACGCATCGACGAATCTAACCCGCCAGGCGTGTTCATTTTCAAAATGATGAGCTTTGCTTGCTCATCGTGAGCTTGTTCTATTTCTCTAGTGAGGTAATCACTGGTCGCCGGACCTATCCCTCCATTCACCTCAATCACCCAGACATCATCGGCCTGAGCGAACACAGAGCTGAACAACAGAAGAAACACAAACAAGTACTTTAATATAAAAGTCATAGCCCCTCTCCTTACAACTGAGATGCTAGATAGACGTTTTATTTAAAGCGCAGAGGTAACATCTTGGTAATAAATAGATACCTTAAGCATAGTTCAGGCTAAATTTCACACAACACGTAACTGTGGATTCACCCCAACATAGGTGTTCAAAAAACACTCGCAAATGAAATCAAAATGTTAACGAGATATTTTCAATACCAGCGCTTGTAAATCATTCACAAAATCTCCAGCGAAAAGTATTTTATAAATTCAACAAATAACATCGCAATAAAAAACCAAGGCAAACGATTGCATTGTTGTGCAAAATCAACAAATGACATTAGACCACCAGTTTTTCAGAGACTTTCACCTCTGCTCATATTGATAAATGTAAAGGATACGTGTAAAACTCGTCGCGAAATATTAATCCAATGGTACATCGTACATTGGTGAGTAGTTCTGGGATTTTTATATTTAGTAGCACAGAGGTTATGGAAGTGTTAAAAGAAAAGAGTTTACTAAGCAACATCGGCGTTCAAGTCGTTATTGCAATGATCATCGGTACCGCTGTCGGTGCAATGATGGGTGACAGCGCAACAATGTTCGCTCCACTGGGCGCAATCTTCATCAATTTAATCAAGATGCTGGTTATTCCTCTAGTCGCAGTTGCCCTAATTTCAGGTGCTGCAGGTCTAGGTAATAGCTCATCAGCAGGTAAAGTTGGTGTGGTTACACTGGGTTACTTTGCACTAACGTCTGCACTTGCTGTAGCACTAGCGCTTGTAATGGGTGAAGTATTCGAACCGGGTCGTGGTATCGATGTTTCTGGCGTTGAAGGTATGTTCTCTTCTGAATACGCTGCGAAAGGCGAACTTCCAACGTTCTGGGCAACCATCACGGGCATGATCCCTACCAACGTTTTCCAATCACTGAACGAAGCTAACATTCTGCAAATTCTCGTTTTCTGCTTATTCTTCGGTATTGCGATTTCTAAACAAGCGAAAGAAAAACGCGACCCAATCATCAATGGCGTAAACGCGATTGTTGACGCTATGGTTTGGATGATCAACAAAATCAAAAGAAAAACACCGCAAAACGCCCTTGACGCATAACCCATTGTTATAAATATAAAAATAAAAGAATTTTACTCACAAAATTTTTCTATTTTGGGAATTTACTATCCTACTATGCTGCACATAAGAAAAAGCCACTCCGAAGAGTGGCTTTCAGTGTTCTTGGTTATTGGAAGACATCAAGCAGCCCTCTTATAAACTGTTTCATCAGCAATAATTTGACTATCTTTCAGCCCTAAATTACGCAGTTCTACATATCTATGGTATTCAATCAGATAACAAATCTTTTTGCCGTTGATTGTCATAAATACTGGAACTTTGTAAAGCACCTGACTCATAAGTATTACCTTTTCGTCGTTGAATGGTGCCTACCAAACGTCCTTCCTTTTGACTTCTTCAGTGATAAAATGGTTCTAAATCCCTAAACCAGTTCCCTTCTGAGTTCGTGTTGTTTTTACATCAAGTAAAACATATATAAGCGTTACGTGATAACAACATACTGTCTTAACCCACAGATAAAGGCTTTTACCAAGAACAAACAGATTGTTTCACAAAAGACTTTAGAGGTCATTAAGTAAAATGACTTACCATCTTCCGCAGTTGTTCTGAATAACCGAACAACTGATTCCTTCACCAAATTACGGCTTCACTATCTTAAACTCTTTTTTAAATCCTATCAGATAGTTTCGAAATAGCATCATTGATGCCTACTTCTAACTCTTGCAGATTACTTGCAAGCATATAAGCAGAAGTTGTGATGATTTTCGAGGAATCATCAGCATGTGATGAAGTTACGTCAGTTACAACATGCTTATTAGTCGAAACACTCTCAATGGTACAACCAATCTCTTTATCATTTCCAATTGTGAGTTCTGCATTTGAGATAGCCTTTGCAAGAACCATCGGAGCTATGCACATACCAACAATGTATTTAGATTGTTGATTGAATGCCTTGATCAGACCAGAAACGTCTTCATTAACAGAGTAGTTTTCACCATCAAAAGCAAAAGTTGAAAGATTTTTTGCAGCACCGAAACCACCAATAAGCACTAATGCATCATAAGAATCAGCATTTAATTCACTCAATGCTTTTGTTGTGCCACGGCTCAAACGATTTGATTCGACCAAAACATTTCTTTGTTCATCAGAAACTTCACCTGTCATGTGATTAACCACATGAGCCTGTGCAATATCTGGGGCGTATGTTTCGTAATTCATACCATGTTTTTCTAATGACAAAAAAGTCAAGACAGCTTCGTGAATCTCAGTTCCATCAAAAACTCCAGAACCTGAAAGGATCACTGCTATATTTTTAGTCGTTTTCATATAATCTCCTTCGATTATCTACCATTCAAGATATTAAGGATGTATTATATGTTAACCATTCGTAAATTAAAATACACAAAACTGTAAGTCATAACTATTTATAAATACAATGAATATATGTACAAACTCCTAAAAAACATAAAAATATTAAGGCATTTGCAAAACAAACAATGCTGGGTGGGATTTTCAGAATCAATTGATTTCCTTTACAAAAATCACAAAGACATATCGCCAAAGGAGATTAAAAGTTTATATAAACACATTAAATTCGGAAAAGAACTTAACACAAAATACATTGAAACAGTTTATAAAAAACTTTGTCGAGAACTTCAAAATCTTGATGAAAAAGAATTGAAAAATAGAAATAAATTGGTTCGTTCTTTCGCGTCTTTAATTGAGTTGGAAAACAAATCACATGAAATTAACTCAATGCATTTCTTTGACTTCTATTATGAAATCAATGACAAACACCGAGTAAATATTAAAAAATCATTGCTAAACATTATTCTCGACGCAAGGCGGAATAAAAAGCAATCAATAAAAAAACAAGAGGATTTATTTAATATAACATTATTATTTTTAGAAAAAGAGGTAAGTATTTCTATAAGTGAAATTAGCTCTCTTTTATTAAATCTCGAAAACTTACAATGGAAAAATAAAGAAAACAAAATTTTAGATGCTGATATAAAAGTAATAAAATTATTCTTCAAAAGAATAAAAAACACTTTGCTTGAAGATAAAACGATTTTTAATTAAGATTTTTGGAGGTTAATCATTCTTAACCTCCCAAAAACCAACCTCACCACATCCATTAAAAAAACAATGAAAGTTAGACGCATTTATGATGCCGAGAACCAGATAGCAACTTTAAGCATAGTTTATCTACTGTTCCTCTATGTGTCACAAAAACTAAAGCAGAAACGTCTACAACGACAAATTTAACTAAACTACGCACCTTGTTGATTATCTTTGCCTAAGCCTTTCATCAACATATCAAACATCAATCCAGCAAAGTTCTTAGCCACAGCATCATTAGACAGGACTTTCATAGCCATTTGCTCGTGAACGCCCATACTCTCAATCACAGCTTCATTAATTGATTCAGGGAACTGACCTAACATAGCTTGTTCTTTTGTGTTGTTACGAAGCTGATCCATGACTACGTTATTTTCAGAGACTTTGCCCATAATTGTATTGGCATAGTTCAACATATCACTTTCCGTCAAACCGTCTTCAATAAACAAATCGTTCATTCGTTCGATAATTTCGTTAAGCAATTCAGTTTTTGGATCTTTCGGTGTTGCACCTGAACCTTCTTTTGTCGCTGGTAAGTAAGGAGTGGAATCTTCACCCACTTTATGACCTAACTGTAAATCAGCTTCTCGTTGCTCGTGCAAACGGTAATGCGTCATTACCACATCCGCTAAATCCACATCCTCTTGAACCAACTCTAAACGCAATAGAGGTGCAAGGTGTTTTGCAAACAACGCCAGCTTCTCTAAATCGAAATCACTAAAATCGACAATCTGTGAAATGAACTCGTAGTAGCGAACAAAAGAGACTAAATCTTTCTTAAACACTTCCAGAATATCTCTGGCTTCCTTAGCGTTTTTCACACTGTTTTGAGCAAACTTTATCGCTTTATCGTTCTTCTCAATCTTCGCCTTAGACAGATCCGCTTGTGCTGATTCTAAAACGTGTGTCGCTTCTTTGTAACGAAGCTCAAAGCGTGTTACGGGAGCCTTGCACAAGTTGGCTAACTTAGCTTGTTTGGCTTTTTTGCTGTTATAAGCTTCAACAAATGTTTCAACTTCAAACCACTGATAGATCCCTACCTTATTCAGCTTATCCATCAACTCATAGACGATATGAGGATCAGATACCCCTGCTAATTCAGCCGTTTGAAAATAGACTTTAAACTCTTCAAGAATATCGTCAGGCTCGTTAACAAAATCAAGGACAAACGTTCTATCTTTACCTTTACAAGTTCGGTTCAAACGAGAGAGGGTTTGAATACACTCAACGCCTTTTAGTGGCTTATCGACATACATAGCAACAAGCTTAGGTTGGTCAAAGCCTGTCTGGAATTTATTCGCAACCAACATCACTTGATAATCTGACGTATCAAATGCTTTTCGCATATCACGACCACGCAAATTCGGGTTCATGTTATTTTCTGTAAACGTCTGATCGGGTAATTCAGGATCATTCACATCACCAGAAAACGCCACCATCGCATTGACATTGTTATAGCCCTTACTTTGCACGTATTTTTCAAACGCCAGCTTATAGCGCACTGCTTCTAATCGGCTTGAAGTAACGACCATAGCCTTAGCTTCACCGCCTAACAGGTGTTTCACCTTACTATTGAAGTGTTCAATAATCACTTCAACTTTTTGAGCAATATTGTAAGGGTGCAAGCGAACCCACTTCGCCATTTTTGAAGCAGCTTTTTTACTATCAACTTCTTGGTCTGACGTTGGGTTTTCGTGTGCCAGTTGATAAGCGACACGATAACTGGTGTAGTTTTGTAGAACGTCTAAAATAAACCCTTCTTCAATTGCTTGACGCATAGAGTAAACGTGGAACGCTGAGGGCTTATTTGTATCACTAACAGGCTCAGATAAATCAGGTCTACGACCAAACAACTCTAAAGTTTTTGCCTTCGGTGTAGCGGTAAAAGCAAAGTAGCTGAGTTTGTTTGACCCTTTACGAGCTTCCAACGACAAACGCAGCATATCTTCACTGTCTAATTCAGCATCGTCTTCAAGTTCTTCTGCCATTAACACTTCACGCAATTTACGAGCGTTAGAGCTACTTTGTCCAGAGTGAGCTTCATCAGCAATAACAGCAAAACTACGACCCGCTAACGTTGCGTCTTCACGTATCGCTTCTAAGACGTGTGGAAAGGTTTGAATGGTCACAATAATGATGGATGTACCAGCCTTTAACTCTCCTGCTAATTGACTCGATTTAGAGCCTTGCGCTGCTTCACGATTAACACGAGCAATCATTCCTTCGTTATGATCGAACTGATAAATCGTATCTTGCAACTGACTATCAAGAACGGTTCTATCTGTGATAACGATAACGGAGTCAAAAACCTTATCACCAGCTTGTTTATCAAGCTCTGGATGTTCAGTGTAATAGTGTTTTGAAGCAAGTTGGTGTGAAAGCCAAGCAATAGAATTAGATTTACCTGATCCAGCACTGTGTTGAACCAGATACTTCTCACCCGTACCTTCCAGATCGACTGTGTTAATCAGTTTAGACACGACCGCCCATTGGTGATAGCGAGGGAAAATCATCGTTTCTTTGACTTTAATTGTCCCGTCTAACTCTTCAATCTCTTTACGTTCTAAATGAATGTAACGGCTTAAAATAAGCAGTAGATTGTCTTTCTGGAAAATCTCATTCCAAAGATAAGAAGTCGCATAAGAATCATCTTCTGGAATGTCATTGCCTTTGCCACCGTCCCACGTTCCTTGATCAAATGGTAGGAAGAATGTCTTTTCCCCCATCAAAAAAGTCGTCA
The DNA here is from genome assembly GCF_024347615.1 of Vibrio splendidus. Classification (NCBI taxonomy): domain Bacteria; kingdom Pseudomonadati; phylum Pseudomonadota; class Gammaproteobacteria; order Vibrionales; family Vibrionaceae; genus Vibrio; species Vibrio splendidus. The sequence goes on from NZ_AP025508.1 coordinate 2,469,376, forward strand.
TAGCAACGTTGTACTGACTAACAGCAAAGTGAACCAATGCACCACGCTTAAAGGTTAATAATGGCTCTGCTTTCTTTGTGGCTGGATCTTTGGGCTGCCTGTCCTTCATGTATTGGACTTTGGCATTATCAATCGATTGTTTAAACTCTGATTTAAGTTCACAGGTAGCAACAGGAATACCATTCACGAACAGAGTTAAATCGATACGTCCGTCATAGCCGTTAGGCGAATAAATCAGCTCTGGCACAACACGTAAGATATTTTTCTGATATTGAGCCGTAGCATCAGGATTTAAGTCGTGATCAGGCTTGAATGTACAGAAGCGAAACTTAGCCCCACGATCCTTAACTTGATTACGCAATACCCACAACGTGCCTTTACTCTTTAAATCACGATCTAACGCTTTGAACATAGCATCACGAGTAGCGGTCGGATTACGGTCTGTATTTGGGGAGTGTTGCGCTAACTTTTCCCACTGCGTAGGTTGAGTGTTCCGAATGAATGCCTCAGCATCTTCTGTATAAAGAGCCAACTCACGATTGTATTTGTTCGATTGACCTAACAGCCAGCCGTTTGACTGCATTTGGTCAAGAATATCGTTTTGGAATTGAAGCTCTCTTGTTGTTTTTTCTTTACTCATTACCTAACCACTTTTCTGGTATAACTGGTTTAATTAAACCAGTTAAGAGTTGAGATATGTTTTAATATTCTGACTAAATGATTACTTAGTGGATAGCTTGCAATTGCACAAACACCAAGCATATAAGGCGTTACAATATCGAGGTTTTCTCGATATTGAGAAAAAGACGCTATTAATTCTTTGCACTCTAAGGCAAGAACCTTCAAGTAAGTTCTTAAACCAAACTGAGAGTAAATGTTGATATGCAAGGTTGTGTAATAGTGTTCATATTGAGTTCTGATATCCACTGTATGAGCTATATACCTGCGAAAGAACATCTTCCTCACATAGTTAGTGTTCCAACTTAAATCGTGAGGAAATCGGTCAAAATACTCTTCTGGTAGAGATTCAATTAAAATCCCTTTTTTATGTTCATAATCAGGTCCTACTTGCCTATCAAAAAAATCAAGGCTTAATAGCCTCGTTGACCATATACCGAAAAGTTGATCGTGATAAGGCTTTGCATAGTTGTGATATCTAATGATAAGAAAAGCAATCGATATACATAGAAATGCCCCTAAACCACTTTGATTAGTGAATGTAATTTTAAAGATGAATGTATTCGCTTCTTCAAGCTTTGCGCCAGTAAACGACAGAGCCAGAAGAGTTAGGGAAGCTAACGTTAGTAGCTTCCTCTTTGCCTTTAACCCTTCATCTGAATCTATGTTAGCGATTAACTCGTTTCTATCAGACATTAGTCTTACTTAGACTCCCAATCACGCACATCAATCTTTCCTGTTACTGCTGCTGAGATAAGGGCTACTTTGCGTTCTTTGAGTATTGTTACTTGCTTATCCGCTAAATAAGTAAGCTGTTCAATTCTTTCTTCTAAGTAATCAAGGAATTGTAAGATACTCTTTAGTTCTTCTTTTGGTGGAACTGGAATACTAACTCTTAAAAAACCTGGCTTTGGAATCCGCTTCCTCAAGCCTCTGTATAATGGTTTAAGGAGCTTTCTATCGTCCATAGCTTTGTAAAAATATTCTAAAAATCTTGCCATATTTGGGTTTGAACATTCGAATACAGTGTAGTCACCACTAATCATTCCAAGGTGATGAGATAGACCTACAGTTCGAGGAGTTTCCTCAACGTCAAATAGACAAAATACAAGATCGCCTTTTCTAACTTCCTGTGTCCTATCTAAGTGATCCGATTGTTTGCCTTCTCCACTTGATATGTTACGAACTAACACTCCTTTTTTTGTTAAAGATAGAAGCTGGTAATTTCGATAATTTTGACCAACTAAAACTCGCCTCATAGACATTACACTTCGATTGGGGACTTGTGACCAATGCTCTGGGGCTAAAGGAGTCCAACTAATTCCTGTTTCAACAAAACTAACGTCAGCGGTTAGACCTTTTGTTACGGTATGATAACGATTAGCAAGGAGTTTTTCTTTTAACAGCTCAATCAACTTTTCTTGTTTCGTGATTAAGGTGTCGATCTTGGCGGTTTCGTGATCGAGGAAGTTGGCGATTTTTTGTTGTTCATTTTGTGGGAATGAAGGAACCTTAATTTGTACTAAATCAGAAGCATTAATCGCTGGATAACTAACACCAACAGAACGAGCAACGACTTCTTTAATAAACCCTTTTGCTCGTAAACAATATGACGCAAAGCCCTTATCAAGCAAATGCTTTGGGCGAATAACTGCAAAGCCAGTAGATACAATCATGTTTTCTGGTGGGTTAGTTATTGGAGCGATAGCTTCAAGGTACGTTCTTACAGTTGATACAATTACATCACCATCACGAACAATTCTTCTTGCTCTTGACGGCGATTTTCCAAATATCACTTTTTCTGTCTTAGTAATTCCATTAACAGCCGAGACACTACCAATATCTACATACTCAATTTCATAATTAGCATCAGTTGATTCGTTTATCACTTCATCATTACATGAACAAATAAACTTCAATGGTTTTGAAGACCAATGCGTAGGAATTACACCTAACCAATCAACCCCAGACTCATTATACTCAGGGTATGCTTTATAACGACCTGTCATTATGAATGCACCTCGTTAAGTAGCTGCATAATCTCAGCCGATACCGCATCTAAATCTGCATCAATGGCTTCTAAGGCTCTTGGTAGCTCATAGACATAGAAATGACGGTTGAATGGGATTTCATAACCAACCACACCCACTTCACCGTCCAGTTCATCGGTTTTTTTAGTATCAACCCAAGCGTCAGGAACGTGCGGTAATACTTCACGAGCAAAGTAATCTTCAACGGTTTCCGTTAGTGGCACGTTTTCGTTATCACGTAAATCTGGGTTCGCTTCAATCTTACCTTTAACCTTACACACTTCTGCTTCATCATCGTGCTCACCTAAGTGCTTCACGATTAGCTTTTGCTGTGCTGCAGTAAGCTTTGAGCCGTTCAAATTAACGGTAAAGTCTTTTAAGAATGTATCACGAGATAACAGCTTCTCTTCTGTGAATAAAGCAAGGGCTTCTAATACGGCTTGTTGAAGTGCTTCACCCAATTTTGTCCACGCTTTATCCGCTTTAAGCGCTTCAATTCTCAATTCGTCTTTCGGGTAAATCGCAAGTTTAAGAGGACGTTCTACTGTAATTCTTCGGTAACCAAATTCTTTATAATCAAAAATCTTACTAAACGTATTTTCGGCAAATTGACCGTAGGTTTTTACAATCGTATCAATGCTCTCTTCGGTCAGCTCTTTACGCTTACTGCCTAACGATTTACGCATCGCAGAGTAAAATACGTCTTGATCATTCCCTTCAACTTCACCACCACCACTTCGACCACGACCGCCTTTTTTAGCACGTTCTTTTGAAGCATTGATTAGCTGAACTTTACCTTTACGATTAGCTGGCTTTTGGCTTGATAAGACCCACACATAAGTTGCAATACCAGTGTTGTAAAACATATCAGTTGGTAGAGCGACAATTGCTTCAAGCAAGTCATTTTCAAGAATGTAGCGTCTAATTTCACTTTCACCGCTACCTGCCCCACCTGTAAACAGTGGTGAGCCGTTCAAGATAATACCGATACGTGAACCACCTTCATGCTGAGGACGCATTTTGCTAACAAGGTGCATTAAGAAGAGTAACGAACCGTCAGATACTCGTGGTAAACCTGCACCAAAACGACCTTCAAATCCTTTATCTGTATGCTCATCGCTAATGAACTTTTGAATCTTCTTCCAATCCACACCAAACGGAGGGTTCGATAACATGTAATCAAACTTATCAGTGCGGAGTTGGTCATTAGACAAGGTATTACCCAGCTTAATGTTATCGACCTTCTGACCTTTGATTAGCATATCCGCTTTACAGATTGCGTATGACTCAGGGTTTAGCTCTTGACCAAAAGCCGATAAAGAAGCTTGATCATTCAATTCGTGTAGATATTCCATACCTGATGATAAGAAACCACCTGTACCAGCCGTAGGATCGTAAATTGAACGCACTAAGCCTGCTTGTGTAAGTGCTGCATCATCGTTCGTAAAAACTAATGACGTAGTTAGACGGACAATATCTCTTGGCGTGAAGTGCTCACCAGCCGTTTCATTTGAACTTTCAGCAAAGCGTCTGATCAATTCTTCAAACACCAAACCCATTCCGTAGTTGCTTATCTGTTCTGGTGATAATGGCGCATTCGCAAACTGTTTTGATACTTTGTAAAGGAGATCCGCTTCTTCCAATTTATCAATTGTATTGAAAAAATCGAAATGCTCAAAAATCTCACGAGCGTTAGGACTGAATGACTGAATATAACTTTCAAGGTTACTGGCAACGTTCGTTTCACCGAGACGACTCAGATCCATTTTTGAAGTGTTGTAAAAGCTCAGTTTTGCCGAGTGAGTCAAGATCTTGTCTTGCGCTTCAAAAGGCATTGCTTTCACTGCTTCATACTTGTCTAAAACATCAGATTTAGTCTCTTCAATCACGCACTCTAAACGTCTAAGAAGAGTGAAAGGTAAGATAATACGACCGTATTGAGACTGTTTGAAATCGCCACGCAGAAGGTCTGCCACTGACCACAGCAGCGCTGCCGTTGAAGAAAAGTTATTGTTCGTCATTATTATTCAGCTTTTTTCATAAAAAAATTGACCGAATCGTATCATATTTCGTTAAAAAATTACATGGGACAGTGTAAGTTGAGATGTGAGCAACACTCTGAATCATAGACAATTATGACTTAATCAATGCGGCTGCTACAATAGGATATAAATTGATAAAAACCACGCTGAACAAGGCACAATGAAAGATACTTCTTACCACCAACTTCTACAATCAACATTCGAAAACGCACTTCTACACCTTTATTTCAAGATAAATACTTCAAAGGTCTTTATAAAAGAAGAGCAGCGTAACAAAATCATCATCGACTTTTTAAAGCCGAAAGTGAAACTGGCTCAATACAGCAGTATCAAAAAAAAGCTCAAAACGGTTTGTTTAATGAAGAACAAGCTTGGTTCGATAGAGAAACACTTAGATAGCATTGTCAGTCAATATGTTTCGGTAGAGACTAACAATGATGTCGGTAAGCTTTACAGCGTGTTAGAGAGCTTTGAAAGCACTGGATTAGAAACAAAGCTAATCGAAGAGACACCGAAGACGGAATCTGATGTTGTGTATCTCGATAGGTCACACATCGAGCATTGCTTTTCTGATGATAACCGACAAGTTAGACCAATCTCTTTGTTCATAAAAACCGAAGATTTAAGTAAGTTTTTGAAATGTTTAACTGAGCAAAACTTCTTCCAATTTGAGTCATCCCAAAGCAATGAAGAGCTGAAAACTTACCATTATCAGCTTCAAGCTATAAACTGATCAGCATTGAACCCATTGTTTCTTATTTTCGGTAGTTCTTTTAATACGATTCGATGCAGAAAGAGCGTTAACAGCCCTTGTGAACGTTTGCCTTGCCAAACCTAACTCTTCTTGAAGTGTTGGGTCTAATGCTCTTGGTTTTACTAAGGCATTGAATAACTTCTCTTCTGGAGAATCCGAACATATGACGGCAACGGGTAAAGAGACGATTTTTGCCGCCTCTCGTGTTTTGACAATGTGAGTTTTCACACCGAATTGTTCACACTGAAACTCAAAGGCGGAGGTCAGATCCTGATCATTTGTATAAAGCTCAAACTCTGCCTTAGAGAGAGCTTTTGCATCATATAGGGTCAAATACTTGGTCAGTGCAGAAATGATATAGAAATCTGCCTGATTAGAGCCTGTGGGATAGTTGGAAAAGTGCTGGAACAATACCTTATCGCAATATTGCTCGATGTTAGGAGATTTGGAAAATACCAATACTTTGTCGGTCAAGGAAGGTAAGACCTGCTCTACAACCTTAAGTCCTACGTTTTCAGCATCCACAAACACAACTTTCATCATTCACCCTTCGTTTAACTCAATGTATTGCATTGTATAATAATACAAAATAATTACTCTCTCTTTTCCGCAATACCCCGCAAAAATCCCGCAATCATTTTTCCTTAAACGCAAAAAAGCCCTAAACAGGGCAATTCTCAAAGATAGGAGCACAATACTACCTATATTGTTGTTGTAAATTAGCCCCTTAAATCGGAGCTAATGTCAGTGTGATTTTAATCGAGAGAGTTGAGCGTTGATGTAGTCGTTACGTAGTTGCTGCGCTGTTCGATACCGATGGACAGATCCTATGGAGACGGTGCGGTGCTTTAATTGATTGATCACATGCTCTGTGAAAAGTGATGGACTGGTCAGGCGCTTTTCTATCAAAGCAAAGAAGCGTTGTTTGTCGGCAACGACAAGTCTTTCATAAGCCAGTAGTTGGTAAAGACACTGTTCGATAGGCTGATCCTGATTAGCTGTAACGTGTGTTTCAGCGTCAGGTAAACCAACCACTTCAATTGACCCATGCTCTTGATATTCTTCAAGTGACACACACACCACGCAAGGATGTGATCGTTGCCACTGTGCTAAAGATTCTTCATACGAAACATTACAACTGACCATAATACGCCTCATAATCTGAAACAGATCGTAAATCAACCTCTTGCTCTTGCTCTTGCTCTTGCTCTGAGTAAAGCTGAGAAAGGTGAATAGCGTAATCATCTAACTCAATCTGTTGAGTTGGCACGAAGCAATATTTTTGATACTCATAGCCTTGTGATTTAGCCGCTCGCTTAAGGCTTCTTACCGCATCTTTACGCTGTTTTTCTGTTTCACAGGCATACCCAAAAAAGTCGAATAAGAACGTTCGATTAAGTTTTACTTTCTGACCGTAAAACGCTTTAAAATTGCCCATCATCCACCCAATGATTGAACGATGTGGCTTCATCTTATCTAAATCGATGAAATAAGAGGAGGTTGTATGTTCGTCATTTATTACCGCTTTTTTTGGACATAGTGCAGCTCTGTCTACCGTGTAAGACACACCACTATTATCAACCGAAACCATTTCGATTAAAGGGTGGTTTAGCGACTCAACAATAGCCAGAATCACCTTTTTGCTTGTTTCGAAGTAACAACACAGATCAGACATTGAAAGACGACAAACCTTAATATCGTTTGTTTTATTTATGTGGTTCATCAGCTGATTATAATGCAGTAAATAAAACGCCACTTTTAACGCTTTAAAACTTAAGCTTGGCGGTAGAATCAGACGTTGATACTCGTTGAAATGAGTATAGATAAACTGGCGCTCTACGATTAAGATTTTATCTTTGTGATTATTTAGTGGTGTTTTAACTGACATAAGTTTCTCCTTTGATTATTGTCGTCAAGAACAAAAATCAAAGCGTAAAGCCTATCCCTGTGAGGGTGAGTGCAATCGTGGAGGTTATTTAGCGTAAATTAATTCAGTAAAGTTCTCTATTTGATTTTTATCCTTCTTATGTTTTTACATATTTAAAATATTTGTCAAGACGGTTTATCAAAAAAAGATCAAAACTGTCCACCCTATGCCGTTCGTCAATAATAGAAGGGCTGGAAGTAACCAACTGGTGAACCGTCCATTCAACACTGATAAGCCGTCCCCTTTTCCTGATAAACCGTCCGATAATACTGATAAGGTGTCCACCTCTTTTAATATCTTTAATATTATTTAATACATTTTTATTTTTAATATAAAGTCGCTGACCAGCCAGCCGACTTTCCCGTCCTTTAAAAAGAAGTAAAATGGTTAGTTCTATTTCGGTCAAGAAAGGAAGTGCCAACGAAAACAATTCTGCTCATCTTGTATTAAACTCACTGCGTTCGCCATTTCTGGGAAAAGCCTAAAGCCATTATCTAATTCATTACAGCATGCCATTGCTTTTACATTCAGAACGGACTCGAAGAGTCGAATAGCTTTGGATGTTAAAAAAATTGATGGATTTGGAGGGAAAGAACGGTTGTATAAGCTCAACAAGAGAGGAAGTATGTTTCAAGTATCGTTAATTGCGGTTTTTCGCCCGTATATCTGACTTGATAAGCCAATAGACCTTCACTCGAAGATCGGAGCAATACGGGCTAATTCTGGTATGTTAGGTGGATAAGTTAATCTAACCACTCTTTACGTTCATGAATTGCCTTGATTCGATCTCGAAAAGTCCCTCTATTTATCCCTAAAAGCCTTGCAGCTTTGGCTTGATTACCTCGAGTTTGAACAAGCATTTGCTCACACAATTCATTTTTAACGACAGTCATAACCCAAGACATATCTGGCATTGCACTTCTATCTTGGCGTGTAGGTTCAAGCTCTGCCTTGATGGACTCAATAATCAATTTCTTATCAAAAATGGTAAGGGTAGACACAATAACGCTCTGGTTGGTAGAAAGGGGCAAGGATTATCATAGATCATTGTTCGATTGTCCAACGGTCTGCCCAAGACAACTCAACTAAATATCACCTTAACCATCCACCTGTAAGACCATTGACCAATCACACCCTATGAGACTGGTGAGCTGTCAATACTCCCTACCACCTAAAAAGGAAGTATCCAAAACCGCTTAAATCACAGAATATTCAAATCAAAAGATCAAAAGCCATTGCAAGACAAGGGTTTATACTCCCACCACTGCGTGGGTGTATCGTATGAAACCTAATCAACTGTCCCAGTTGACTCCTTACCAGTCGTTTAATGAAGTGCTATTGCAATATCTCAAAAGTGCGATACAACAAAGAGGTAAGCATAGAAAAAGGAGATGCAATGCCGATACAAATCCAACACCAAAACCAACTGATGAACCGTCCTATCAGACGTTCAAACTCAGAAATAAATCATCAAACTACACCGCTAAAGTGGACAAACCACTCAATCACTTTCACTCCATCTTCAAAAAAAACGTTATCAAAATTGATAACTTTTCAAAACACGATTGGGGAGAATTAATGAGCAAAAAATTCTTTCATTACTCAACTTGTCAGGAGGTCGAACACTATCTATCAGAATTGACACAGCTATGCGGATTTAAGCACAAAACTCAGCTCATCAATGCGATATTCAATGGCGAAGCGTTAACGTTTCAGAACAGTGATTTACCCCTCTACAACAACCAATCAGCGTTGTTCGCAACGAACGCGCAGCAATTGCTGGATTTAGATGCAAAGCTAAGAACGTACCTTCCAGATAAAAGTCCGATTGAGTTTGGCATAAGTGAGTATCAGAGCATTGAAGAAAAAATCAGTGCAGCAGAACAACTTTCAGTAAGAAATAAGCAGTTCTTATCAACGTATCTGCATATTTTGCAAGAACTACTATTGGTGTTTGATTTTGAGATCGCCCAACCGCAGATCCAGCAATTAAGTGAATATGGTGAGTTTGTTAAGTCACATCAAGAAAAGGTAAAAGCACTGGCTCAATCAACCAGTGCGAAGTCGAAAAGACGCATAGCCATAAGCAATCCAGTGAGATTTGAAAAAGAAATGGCTCAGTTCACGACTAAGCCACTTAATAAGGCGCATGAAGAAGCGCTATCGGTCGTTAATATCGCAAAGTTGCAACTAAAAGACATCGCTCTTTCAGCACCAGTTAAAACAGCTTTACTGCAAGATTTTGACCGATTAAAGCAGAAGTTAACCGCAGCCCAAACGCCACCCTATCAACTCGATAAGCTGCTACTCCTGTTGAGAAAAACCAAGTTTCAGCAACTGACCATCACTGAACAGAATAAACAAACCATTGAAACAGTAACAAAAGCAATGAATGAATTAAACCAGCACATCAAAACTTGTCATCAAACTCAGAATGATGCTGGCTTAACCGTTAAAGTAAAAATGGTTGAGATCGTGGAGTTGGAAAAGCATCTAAAACACTGGATTGTCTACAACCACCGTTGTCTGACTGATAGATAAGGTTTCGGCTTAGAAGTCTCGTCCGCCTCGGAAGTCTGCAAAGAACACTTCACCATCATCTGTTAGATGGTATTCACGACCTGTATCAGCATGGAACATTCTGTATTCGTGCTTACCTTTCTTTTTAAACAGAATACGAACATAAATGAGATAGCTAATAACAATTATTGGGAGGTTGCCGAACGCGCCAATAGAAACTAATAGATTTTCTGCATTTTCGATTCCATATTGAGTTAGGTCTGCTGTGGAAAAGTTAGAAAAAGCAAAAAACGGAATAATTAACGCAGGAAGAGCACAAAGAGGGAGTAAGAAAATCATCCAAACAGGGCCGTCACCACGAAACAGGTTAGGTGCAAATTCTGAATAAAGGAATTTGACTAATGCTGAAAGTAAAAACGCAATGGAGAAGATGATAGGCACTTGCGCCAGAGGAGACATCATCTCTTTTACGCCAAGATCGCCATATCTTTCAAAGTTGATAAACTCAACTCCTTTTGCATCGACATAGGTATTAAACAAAGAATCATAAATAACCCATCCAGAGAAAATTAAGGGGATTGCGATGATAATTGTAGCAATTAAAAAATCACGAAGTTTTGAAAAGGAAGTGTTGTAAGGTATGTATAAAACATTGTCTTTAACATGTTTCTTGCCCATAGTATATACCTTTTAAATATTGTAATTAGTTTATTGATGGTTTTTAACAACGACACTATGAATATAAGTCGGCATTCAATTTTTCATCAGTTTATTTTTAGATATTATAATATGGAAAAACATTAAGTAAAAAGAATAAAAAAGAAAAGAATACCAAGGAATACACCACTTTTATAACCTTGATAAAAGCTTTGTCCTAAGAAATCAAAAAACAAACGGACTGAACCATGTTTGATTGCCATGCATAAACCAAAGAATGTAAACGTAACGCAAGTGTATAAAAAGGCACAAAAGGCTGCTTTAACGGCTGAACCAAAAACACTAAGATTGATGTTATCAAGATCGTGAAACATAGTGTATTGTAATTTCCCGACATCAGTATCTGGGAAATAGAAACGAATGATTGGGTATCCCAAGAACAAAGAAAGCCAAGACATTAATACAAATAAATTGTATGTTAGATAAAAATCGTAATTAATAAAATCATCACCTTTTTGTCTAATTCGAGTTTCAACTTTCAAAACAAAGCTGTTATCGTGCATTGAGTGACCAGTCTCATAAATACCATCACGAAAAGTTTTCATATCTTTGTACAAGCCCATCTTATATCACCTTTTTCTTCATCATTAACTTAAAAACATGCACATCTAAAATAAGAATAACTATCAGAAACGTATTAAATAATGCTCGTATTAAAGAAAAAGAGATTGTCAGGCAATCTCTTATTTATTCTTATTTTTTTAAAGCTTCATTTCGCTATATATCGTTAAATAATAGATTTTTAACCACCTAAAAGACACATAATCCTGTTTAGCCAAGCTTATTGTAGCGAGAATTGCTAATTTTGTGTCTAAACGCTAAAAGAACAAGACAAAACAATGAGAATAGACCAGTAGAGCCACCACTTGAACCACTGCCAGTGTTACCTCCGTTAGGTGGAGTTGGGATGCTTGGAGTTGGTTTTACAGTACCGTCACCCGTTGATTTACCATCATCAACAATGCTTGAATCAAAATCAAGAGCGTTGCCAATCATTTCACCATTTTCATCAGTGATAATATTAACAATCCAGTCTTTGTAGTAAAGAATGTCGGTGTATGAACTGTCAGATGCGAAATCGGTTTGACAGTTTATAGGAGCAGTTGAAACAACACCAATTTGGTATCGACCTTGGCTACCAAACTCTACGGTTAGAGGGCCGCCAGAATCGCCACTACATGCATTATTGCGAACAGTCTCAGAGTTCTCTTTAACAAAAGGCGTTCCAGTTGCACAAATTTTATCTGAGCCGTAGACAGTCGTTGTATCTACGCTACCATCTGGATTGTAAAGAACTTTTCCGTCTGAATCATAATTGATGATATCCCAAGAACTGCATCGATAAGCGCCACCATTAAGAGACGGTTTCAAAGATGTAAATTGCAAAAGATCGGACATTACATCATATTGAATTTCATCATTAAATCGAGCTTGTGCCTCAGTACCCATTCCAACAAGGTTAAACTCTGCCATTGCTTTCGTATCAGTCGCTAATTCATCCCAAAACAGTTGAGGATCATCGCCAAGAATACTTTGAACATTTTCAGTAATTGGTTTTACGAGTTCGAGAATTGCAATATCACCCTCGTCAAAATTTTCTTTCAAGAAGAAACGATCTGTTACTTCGTCAGGAATGACAGGAACAGTATCAACCGAATCAGGGTGGACATGAATCGTTTTAATACTTCGTAGCTCTTGAACGGCTGTTTTAGAATGTGTAAAGTTTTTAGTGATAACATAGAGGTTATCTGGATTGATACCGCTTTTAGCCTCATGGACACAGTGTGCGGCTGTTAAGATAAATCGGTCGTTTAATATTGAGGCTCCACAAGTGTGAGAGAATGAATCGCTATTGTCAAATTTGGTTACAATACGAGCATAATATTGGTGATCGGATTGAACAGCGTCTTCGCCATGAACAATAGCCATAGTGGGCATTGCAATAAGGGAAGCGACAGTCAGCGTAAGCAAGTTTAGTTTTTTCATTTTTTATAATCTTTTAATCTTGTTATTTTTTCAATGCTTCGTTTCGGTATACATCTTTAAATAAAAGTTTTGCGGAACCGTCCACTTTACATTCCATCTCAACATAAAAATCACCTTCTACGGGCTGTTCAAATGAACCGGCATGTTTAGGATATAATGGATTAAAATAAGCTTTAAGCGTTTGGAAATCACCAACCATCTCATAATCATTGGGATTTATTTCAACTTTCACTTCTGATACTGTGTTTGTCAAACCGCTTTCATCAACTGTTCTTGTGGTAACTTTCCATTTTGTTGATTTTGGAGAGCTTTTAACTGCACGTGTTCTATATGATTTGTAATAATAACTTTTTAACTCTCTTTTCCCAAGGTCACTAATGCAGTCTTCTTGAGTTTTGAACTTTGCATTATACAGTGCCATTGTTTTATCTTTGTCTATTAACAATGTCGTTTGAGGGTGATGACCACGTGAAAAAGGGTGTTTCTTAACTTCGTCCGCATCGTAGTAGAACATTTCCACACCATCTACTTCTTGTGTTTTAGTTGGTTCAATCTTCTCCAAGCTTTCTACTGAAAATGAACCAAAATTAAAACGTTTTTCTTTTTCATACGCTCTTTCATGCTTTGACGCCGCAAATGTAGATGTTGACATTAATATCGCAACACCAAAAATTGCACATGACTTTATATTTTTAACCACTTTGCACTCTCCATTATTTTAAACGGTTTTTCTTTTTTTTGATTCGATTAAGTAATTCATCACTAAACGGTGGAAATATTGCCTTGCACTAATCTGAACACCATAATCTCTATACTTTTCATTTATACTTTCAAAATGCTTTGCTATTAAACTCGTTTTCTTTAACTTTACATTTCGATTTCTTGATAAATCAAGTTCTTCTGTATAAATGTTTTCATTTTGTTCAATTGCTTTATGTACAACAAAAAGAATGAGTTTCCTATCATCCATTGTTGAAAAAATAGGATCAAGAGAGCGATACATTTCTAAGTATTGTGATAAATCATCACTAACCGCCACATTGTAATATTCCGTCTCTTTTCGAACAAATGACATAAACAATTTACCTGATGCGATTTATTTCCCATTAGATTATCAGGACCAAACCAGGTTTCAAGGGACCTGATATAGATTTTCCTAAATAATGGAGAGACCGAAACCATTGCTGCCCCAATCGCTCCATTGGACTAAAAACATGTTATTAACGCTATTGAATATATTATTCTGGAACAATATATTGAAAAGTGTAATCAATAAAAAACCTCAATAATTAATCGGTTTTGAATAATCGAAATAATAAGGATTAAAAATGTCCATTGAAAAAAGCGTTGCTTCATTAAAAAAAGTTAAGACCATTGATGATGTTAAAGCGCTACCACTTCAAGTAAAATCAATTGCACTCAGCGGCATTCTAATACTTGTACTCTTACTCTCTACTTTGTTTTCTGGAGGTCACGATTTTGAAGGCGACTATGTGTTAGACCTTTCAAAATATTCTGAGAAGCAAGCCCGTAAATTATCAAGGTTCCCTGATAAGATGAACGTATTTTCTCTCCACGGTGACGAAGCAATCATTGCAGGCGATAAATTATTGCTGGATGTGCTGAGTTACGAAGGTGACGATTACCAGATTCAAATGACCAAAGGTGAACAAACTGTGGGGGGAACCATAACTCTCTTAGAAGAAGGAAAGATTCACATCAAAGGGAGTGAGTTCGGTACACGCGGTTCAGGTTGGTATTTAAAGCCAAAACCTTAACTCCCTTCTGACGTGAGCGATTTCATTTAAGATATTGACATCGATTTGTGTCATGGTAGGACATAAGTAAACAAGGAAGTTTACTTATGATCGTGAAAATGAAGAAAGTCGCTTTTTCCTGCGACAATAAACGAAGAGGAAAAAACACAGGTTCCTTAACCAATCACATCCTTTATCTCATCACAGATAAGAAGACTAAACGCTACTCCGACAAGCGTTGTAATCTCTCTTTTGATCTAAACCCAAATCAGCCCGATTTAGGCGCATTACTGGCGCATAAAGGCGCATCTCTCCGCCAGCCTGAACTGTCAGAGTTAATGAATACTTACTGTTTAGAACAGCACCGCTACATCACCCAGCATTACGTGAAAAACAGCCGTAAATCCAAGCAACTTGACGATTACCAAGAGTGTTTAGCCCCTCAGAAACTGTTCAACTATCAAGGCTCATTGAGCTTTACCCAAGCGGAATACCAAAGGTTACTCAAAGCATCTGGTGGGAATGAAACACAAGCCAAATCGATGATGGAAAACATCACTCGTCAATTCCTTGCAAGTTATTACAACCAGATCAAAAAAGAGCAGAGAATCAAGGGGAAAAAGACCAAGTCAGAAGATATTGAATTAGCTATAAACTTTCACATTGAAGGAGAAGCGAATCCACATATTCATTTTTACACTCACGCCTATTGCCCCACGACCAAGCGTTATATGAACCCACGTTATTTTTCTGAAACAAAGCAAAAGGTTCATAAGCAGATTGAACGACAATTCAACCAATATTTAGAACAAGGCATTGCGACAGGTCAACAGAAAAGCCAAGCCAAATCTGCACGTAGAGAGTATCTGGCATATCTTTTCGGACATAGCCAGAGCTGGTTTGAGGTAAAGCGTTCTTTTCGTGAGTTAGAACATCTGATCAATGAAGTCTTAAACGGTGACAAACCACTACAAGCTAAAATCACTGAATTGAAGAAGAAAGGGTTGTCGATCAACATTAAGCCCAACCAACAGCTTGAAATACAGCAGCAATCTATGCCAGTAATATTCACAATTGATACCTTCATTAACCGTAATTTGAAACAAAATCTTCATCGTTTCGCAAAACAATCCCACTTTGAACAGCAAAGCCAGCGTTACGGCAACACAACGCCAGTCGCAAAGATGGAAACGGTACTGTTAAACAACCTTAACGCAGTGAATAAGGTGCTTTCTCAAAAGTTAGGACAAATACCACCAAGTGAACACAAGGAAGCCAAAAACAAGGCATTTAAGACGTTCTATGAGCGATGCCTTGGCACAGGCGTATTAGTGAATTTAAACAAGCAGCATCACTTGTCGTTTCATAAACTGGATGAGAATAAGCAAGTGAGCAGCCAAAACAACCTTAAAGCCACGAAATATAACGCTTCTCTGTTCAACTCGCCAGAGTTATCAGGCAAAGAGATAGCGCAGCAGTTTGACTTAGATTTAGATGATATTCGCCAGCACCAATGCGAGTTAATGGAGCTTATGCCACGCACTATCAACTATCGCAAGGTGGTGTTTTTCAACATGGACAACCAGCAGAACAACCACGTCTATCAAGAGTATTTTCATCTGAACCGTTACCAGTCGCTCTTTGATTATTTAGGGTTGGAAGTGTTTGAAGATAAGGATAAAACAACGGTATTGAACCGCAAAGGTGAATCACTGATCCAGATAAAACAGACCGATGCAAACAATTCAATTATAACGATGAATACGTTGCACGCCCCAAGTGCAGCCAAAGTTTTACACTCGATGTTGGTTCGTGAGGCGAAGTCTTTAGCCGAAGGTCAAGCAATCTTCATCAGACCAACCAAATACGCTTTTAGGCGACAGCATTTGAGGTATTTACACCTTGAAGTGATGTTCTCTACCGACAAGCACAGCCAGAGGATTGTGGTTGAGTATGACAATATGAACAGCGACAAAAAGCTACAAAAAATGATTGATGAAAAGTTAGAGCACGAGTTGACTCGATTTGAGAAGAACTTTGTTAAATACAGCCAGAAAAACCCTGAAAAGTATCAGTTTGGTGAAGCGGTAGGCACACATTTATTTGAAAGTGAACATCTGAATAAAGAGCAGCGTGAGCGTGTAAAGAAGCAGATAGAAAGGCAGAAACAACGCTTAGAACGATATAAGATTCAAACGATTAAAACCCATGAAGTTAGGTTATCAACCCAAAAGCTAAAGCGATAAAAAAGATAGCCAATAGCACAGCTACCCCGTAGAAAAGGTAAGTAAGTCCTACGAATAATGGCTATTGAAGTAGTAAAACAGACACAAATATCAACTTGAACTTCATCTACTTGTTTCTGAATAGCCCTAAACATCATTAACTATTTTTCTAATATGAGAGACTGTTTAAGCCCTGTTGTAGCTATTGTTTATCATTTGCACGGTTAATTAATAAAATTAAATCATTTGATAAATCAATTAATAAATTGCTCCAGAAAAGATTTTAGGAGGGGTATAAAAGAAAGGTGATGTAAATCACAATGCTCTTATTTTTCAGTAATCATCGTGCTATATCATTGTTTTTTAAGGTTGAAACACACAGCATCTCAGTATATTTTTTATTGACAAGCAAACTATGGACTTAGGATATGAACAAAGCTAATTTTTTAGACTACTTGTCTGTGCAATTTGATATCTATAATCAACTATCTGACAAAGCCACTCAAAACGAAGCCAAACAATTCATTAACGGTATGATGACTGCTTCACGATTTTTTGGTGTTTCTTATCCTGAGCTGCAAGCCGCTATCCCTTCAGAGTTGAAGCTTTGTAATGAAGAGGTTGACGCTAAGCCAACTATAGAAGAACATTTTCAATCCAAGGATTTAAGCTCTCCGACATTTCATCGCCAAGGCAAGAGAGTTGTTGGTTTATACCGTAAAAAACAATAATACGTTGAGATTTGATTGCTTAAACATTTAGACATTTGTCGATAACTCTACAGACTGCCTCTGTAGAGGATACCATCCTAACTTAGTTTGACGTTTAGAGTGAAAGTAACTTAGATACCTTAACGGCTTTTAGGCTTTGCTGTTGAGAATTGTTTCAGCTCAAACATCGATTTATCTAAACACTCCGTGTGGTAACACAACAAGTAATAGCTCAACAATCGAGTTATTAGCTCAACCCATCGTTGAGACAGTAATAACGCTTCGAAACGGTCTTCAGCCAGCATAATTTGATCCCAGCCAATCTCATCAAGTGCATCAGTAAACGCTCGTTGAGCCAACTCTTTGTTTTTATCAACGCCCAGATCATCAAGCAATGGATTGTAAGTATTAATATGTGAAATGCGTTCAATCAGAGCTTTGCAGAACTGCTTTAAACTTACCTCAAAATCACAGCGATAGAATAATCGTTCAACTTGTCGGTCAGTATCTAATGACGCAACAGCTTCTTGAAATCCGTTCTTTGCACCTTGCTCCAGCGCCCATCGCATTTCTTTAGGAATGGGCATTTTCAACCAGTATCGTGTGTCACAGTGGTTATTGATAATGAATATCAAACCAGCCTGAGTTTGTGGTTTGAGTACGATATTTTTTCCTTGTTCATTACCACAACTCATGAACTCTCCTTGTTTGAATTTTACGGTCAAAGTTTGGTCGGCATAACGCTTCAAATCATCACTGAAACCTTGCTTCCAGTCATTATGTAGATAATCACGGCAAGTCTTGAAAAACGCCTTGTCCAACGTAAAAGTGCAAAGGCAGGGAAACGGTGTCGCAGTATTAAAATCAAACAGTCTATCGTTGTTTGATAATACTTGTGCTCGCAAACGATCGACCTCTGGTTGGTTACCAATTAAATCAACCTTAATCTCTTGATTTTCTTTTTGCTCGTCAATCAGCTTTTGAATATGATGCAACGTGATCTTCACTCTCTGCTGAACTGACGATAGAGACTGCGCCTCTTCCAATTTTGAAGGGTATTTCTCTACTAACACAGTCCAACTTTTGGGTGTGTTTTCTTCAATTTTAACAACAAGACCACAGTAATATTCTCGCTTTTCCAGCTCTTTAATTTCTCGTAATAGTGCTTCTTTATCCATAAGAACTCCTTATATTCTGGACTCATACACGTGTTATCACGCCAGCGAAATATTGCAAATTACACAGTCCGTGGTAAATCAATAAGAGGTTATTCAAACAAGGAGAGTTTATGAGTTGGAGTATCGAGCAGATCGAAGATCAGCTAAACAAAGAAGAACTGAAAGGCGTGATTGATTTGATTGCGAACCAAAGCGATTTTGAAGTGTTATTTGAACAAGAGCTATGTAAACAAGGCATAACAAAGAAGAGCTTCAATCGCCAGTTTTTCAGAGCAAAGCAGCAAATGGACGCTGTGCGTTTACCAGCTTACCAACAAGCGTTGATTCAGGCTGAGAAGGTCAGCGAAGCGGATCGTTTGTTCTTGGTCGATTTTTTCAAACCGTTGGTCAAAAAATACCAGTGTTTGCTGGCGTATCAAGATAAGACTGAAGAGCAGAAAATTACTGATTTTATTCAGAGAAAAGCTCAGGGAGGTCAATGATGAAATCTATAATTAATCTACTGAATAATTACACTTCAAACCTTACTATCGAAGATATTTGTCTGCTATCTGACTATGATTATGAAGCGTTTTTGCAGCAGTACAAAAAGTTATTGTATATCAATGCGATGAGACAATACTGGCTTGCTACAGCTAAACGAAAGCGCAGCCACGGCAATATCAAAGAGTTTAAAACTTATCACAAAGCACAACAGCTTTTTTATCAAAAAGTAACAGAAGAGTTTCACCTTAGAACAGGTATTGACCCCACCCAGTCCTACGGTATTACTGAGCTTTATGATGCGATGGTAGAAAGACATTCGCATTTCCACATAGCGAAAACAGTCTATGCGGATAATCTGCTCACTGCGATTCAATACACCCGTTGCAATACCGAACTATGGCAAAGATTTAAACAAGAGCTGGTTTCTATCGGTATCGATTTTAAAGACGTATCACAACTACTTACAGCGTTGCATTATTCTGATGAAACGGCTTATCAAAAAGCAACTGACAGGATGGTGAATAGTTTTCGTGAATTTTACCAATACGAAACGGAGCGAGACTTTGAGACGCTGGTAATGGAAGCGATGAGTTTTGGGCAAATATTTCAACACTGTACACCGTGTTTTAAGATCTACAATCTGCGTATCACCTTCCCAGAAATCTACGTCATTAAGGGGTGTTTATCTCAAGCCATAGCCACACAGAACAATTAACCAAGCCTCAAACGAGGCTTTGTTTGACTTTGCTTTGACAGCTTAACAAGGAACAGATCATCTATCACCTTTTCACACACAACATAGAACGTTGTCACTGATGGATGCGCCAATATCGACTCTAACCTTTTATTACAATCAGTCGATCCAAAACCATACCAGAAAGTATAAGGCTCATTCTGGCATTGAAACTGACAAGTCATAAACGCTTGTTTAACCGCTTGTAATACTTCATCGACCTTGTCCTTTTGCTGCTCCTGAACCGCTTCAACCAGAACCAGATTCAAACGCTCAAACATCGATGATACAAACGGCTCATTCAAATCAAGATACGCATTTTCAAAAGCGGAATAATCGTCTTGTGCTGTGAGTATTGTTTCGAAATCACTATCAAATAAATGACCAAAGAAACTCAGCGTTAATAGTTCTTTCTTAGTCATAACGTAGCCCCTTCGAGCGTTTCACCTGACGTTTTACAATCTTGGGTTCGTTATCAAGACCTTCTTGAACTTCTCTTTTCAGCTCGGCTATGGCTTGCTCTTCGTAATTTGGCACTGATACATCGTTTGGGACTGGTTGAACCACGTCCAATTCAACCCCTTCAAATGGATTGTTTTGCTCTTTAACCGACACATAGTCAGGAGAACAAGCTTGCAGCACTGTCAGTTTGATACGCTGATCGACCTTTTGACCTACCGTGATCTGTTCCAAGTTAAACAACGCATCTTGTTTGATTACTTCCAGTGCTAAACGCAGATTTTCATGACTCAATTCTTGATACGGGAAAGAATGAATGTGTTTGTCTTTGACGACCAACAAAGCGTTAATCAATTCATCAATATTGGGACTTTTACCTAATAACACGCCATTCGCTGTAACAGGCGAAGCAAGAGGTTTAGACTTACCGTTGTGATAATAAACACTCTTTTTCTGTGCTGTATCACTATGCAATCCCAGATACTCATCCAGCCATTCTTTTTGTTGTTTTAAGTCGAAATAGTCCTTGATCATCGTTCTGCTATCGCCAGTGGAAATAATTGAATTGCAATGCAACTGACGAAGGGCATCCAGCGAGAGAATTTCATCAGCACCTTTCGACTCTTCTAACACATCAAAATCCACATCAGGCAGTGCTTCACCATTGAAACTCGACAAAACCTTATCGGCAAAATAGAACCCTTTCGGTACATCAACACTTGAACCAATCACAACTTGGTTTGCTGGGTAGTTCTGCTTAATCTCAGCCATTATTTGTGGGTTTAATGGCACTGACTGATTAAATGAGTCAAAAACCCAATCAGGTAAATCAAAGCCATTGTCAGCCAGATATAAACCAATCTGCTCGTGATTTTGATACTCCATTAGCATAGATTTATACAAGTCATATTGTTCGAAACTAAACAACATTTGAGCTGCAAATGGGCTGCGCTCTTCCAGAATTAGCTCTGGTCTTAACTCGTCATTTTCATAGAAATACTGCAACAAGCCAGCCACAACATTCTTATCACCAGAGCCTTCCAACGTCTTGGCAAAAGCAACGTATTGTTCGAACAACTCAGGACGTTGCTCAAGCAACAATTTGCTCTTCTGTATCATCAATTGGGTATACGCATTTCTCATCCTTTTTTCCTCCATTCGTTACTAAATGGATACCACAAATCGAGCTTTTCACAAGAGTCTGATCATTTTTCTAACCCCCAAACAAGCAAAAAACCAATACCTAAAAGAAAAACTAACCATCAATAATTTCAGTAACTTGGAGATAAGAAAAAGCGTGCTAACACATAAAGAAGCTCATCAAAAAAGGAGTTATTTATGAGTAAATCCAAATCGAGTGCCGCTGGCAGCACTAAGAACAAAAAAAGCCAGCAAGACCAAGTATTAGACAGGCTGTTCGACTTTTTCTCTAAACCCAAAGGTGAAAAACCAAGCTCTGACAGTGATGTTGAAGTGAGTTTTTATCGTTCTAACTTAAGCGCTTTACCTCTGAATATATTTGGCAATGAATACAATGGAATTAACATCGTTATGCTTTTAGAAGCGCAGCAAAATAGCGCAACCAAGGTGCCGATCTACAGCACGTTCAAGCAAGCCTCTGAACTACTTGAAAAGCACAAAGACCAACTACCCGAAAAATCTGACAACTTTGACCCAGACAAACCATTGAAAGGCATAAAGCTTGAAAATGTCGTGGTGAAATATCTGGAAAATTACGCTAAGGACGGTGAGAAAATAAGCAAGACACAATTCGAGAAGATGACCAAAGGTATGAGCTTTAAAGAGATGAAAGACAAAGGATTTGAAGCGAAGCGTGGGCTGCGTGGTTATCGTGTTTTTCCTATTGAAAATATCAAACACTTACTGGCTCAATCATACATTGACGAACAACCTTATTTCGCTAAGCAAGAGGCGTTAGCCAATCAGACCATGAGTGAAGAAGAGCAAGATTCAATTTTTATTCAAAAAGGACAGGTCATCATTGACGCTATGGGCGTTCCCGTCATTGAGAAAGACGAAGACCGAGCTTATTACAGCGTCAAAGAAGACCATATCGTCATACCGCCAAGAGATAAGTTCAAAAGCGATAAGGCTCGGTATGCCATACTGCTTCATGAGATTTGCCACAGCACTGGTCATCCATCCAGATTAGATAGAAAGTTAGGTAGTCCGTTTGGATCACTGCCATACTCGAAAGAAGAGCTAATTTCAGAGACAGCAACACTATTTATGTGTCTTGACCAAGGGTTAGAAACGTTCAATTCCCATGCCGCTTATCTTGAAAGCTGGACGCACCAGTTTGCAGATCAAAAGAAAGCGTTACTATCTGTTTGCAAACAAGCCAAAGAAGCTCAGAACTACATCACTGCACAAGTGAAAAGCTACACGCTGAAATTGGAGCAAGAGACACAACGAATTGATTTAACAGACCAATCTCAGCACTTATTACAAGCCTATTTCAAGGAAGAAGCAGAGTTTGATGAGCAATTTACGCCACTAATTGGAAAGCATATCACTGGTATTCGTGAGATAGAGAACGGTCTGGAACTCGTAACCGACAATAATTACCGATATAAGCTCGACAGAACCGCTTCTAAGCCACTTTCTCGCAAGGTAGATGAATTGATACAAGCAGACAAAAAGAAGGTCGAAATGGAGCGTTTAAGCGTGGAACAGCCGAAGAGACGATTGACGATATAATGAAAAGACCGCTTGATGCGGTCTTTTAGTATGTTAGATAAAGTATTGCCGTGAACTGATACACGAGCACTCCTAATGTTTAATATTGATGTAAATCTCGATAGAAAGTGAGTAAGTCTAACTGGTCAACGTCACAATCGTCACTGGTGTTTTGTAACTCATGCTCAACCATTCTGATATGATCGAAAGTTAAAGCGTCATGGAATATCAAACTCTCAATCACCTTCACTCTTGTGTATTTTGGTAGCATAGAGAACATCAGCGTTTTATGCGTGACACTTAAATCGTTAGCGACACGCTCAACCACCCACGTATCGCATTGGCTATGCTCTTCGATTTTACTCAAATACTTCTGCTCAATAATCGCTTGAGCTTTTTGCTCAATACTTGTCATTAATTCCATATCATCTCCTATTGTTGTGGAACATAAACTTGTTTAATTTCATAGACTAACTGCCACGTTGAATAACAGTCATTACACTCAACATCTTGATTCAGATAATCACCATTGCACTCTGTTTCACCAGCACTGTAATCACTTGAACCGCAGCGCCAGCAACTTGGCTCACTTGTTACATCGACTAACTCATCGAAAGGTAATTTGTTGTAATTACACATCTCTCACCCCCTCCTATTGGTTTGTTTGTTGTTGGGTAACATAGCCATAAGTCGTTTCAAAAAGCGGCAGATACGCTGCTTCTGAGATCACGCCATTTAGCTTTGGCTTTATGAACTGCTCACAAAGTCTGACTAACTGAGATTTATTTTTAAACCCTTGACGCATCAGGTAAGAGATCAGCTTCAACATAGCGTTTGACGCAATATCCTCATCGATAGTGTTATCTACATTGATTGCGATTGCTCTCTGAGGGAAGCCTACATTCACATTGATATTGTTGTCTTCAAACCCATCAGCTCGCTCCCTTGCATACAGCAGGTTTACCCCTTCAAAATCACACTGCTTGAACGTTGCTGAATACATAAACGTCTCAACGAACAGCGCATCGGTAAAATCGCAGTCTTTGATTTCGGTATACTCAAAAGTGGCATTAGACAAATCAGCACCACTAAAATCACAGTTCTTGATCACTGAACCGCAGAAGTTGGCACCTTGAAGGTTCAATTCTGTCAAATCCAAACGCTCTAAATGCAAACACTCAAAGTCCCTTACATTCAGTAAAATCATAGCTACGACTACTGAACGGGTCACTGGCTTGTCAGTCTTGAAGAACAGAGCCGTTTGCTCAAATAGATACTGTGAATCTTCTCGCTTCAGAGCTTCCAACTCTTGCTGTATCATTGTTGAAATATCAATATTTTCTTTTTTCATAATCAGTCCTCTCGTTATTTATTAGATTATTTAGGGTGTAAAAAGCCCCACCCTGTGGGCGTAAATACTTCATATAATTTCTTTAATTAATTAGGGTGTTGAGATTATTAGTTAAATCGATTTCTTTAACTAATACCCACCTACTTCCTTGTTGGTGGTCTTGATATTCTCCTTGATAATATCTTTTTGCCCTGAGGTTTCGGTAAAAAGGAACTCGATACTTTATCTTTCTCTTAGGGTTATTGCCTTTATTTTCTTGCTTAGATCCAAATAAGGTCGAACCTCGATATCGCAGTTTAGATGAGCCTTTTGGTAGCTTTAGTGCTGATTGAGGGAACCCACTCACTAACTTCTTACCTTCCGTTGCTGAGTTGTAGATGCAGAGTGAAACCACAATCTTAATCATCTGTTTTTTTAACCTTTCCAAGTAGACTAACTCTTGCTGTTCGAAATCTATTTTTTCAATATCGGAAAGAAAAACTCGCTGATCCATAATCCCAATACCATCAATGGGATAGCTAATTTTCAGCACTTTCTCATCTCTATCTTTGTGTTCCATCAACCAATCATTGATATAATCAGTACGACCTTCATCTAAGCTAAAAACATCGAACCACTCTTGTGCATTTCGAATTGATACCAAACAGTTCTTAACTTCTTGACCTTCAATATACGTCCCTTCAGGAAATGAAATAGAGAATGTTTCAAATGGTCTTTGTATACTGTCACTTTTAAATGAAAACTTTGCGACTTTCAGTGTGTGCAAAACTTCAAAATCATCAATAAAAATAGTAGGCGAACTTAATTCTGCCCAAGAACTCTCTTCTTTCAAAAGAAATAAAGAATAAAGGGTGTCTTCATTATATTCATCAATACTATCGATACAAAATCCGTAAAAATCTTCATGTGTTACTTCCTTTTTCCCAAAAGCATCTCTTAATAACCTCTTACCTTTACCCGAAGATTTAAAATTGTCTAAACACGTATTATAAATTGAATGTTTCATTACTTCCTCTCTTAGTTTGATTAATTTAGGGTGCAAAAATCCCCACCCTGTGGGCGTAAATATTAAGTTTTTTATTTATGTTGTGATGAAAACCAATTGTCTCTGGCGACAAGCGCACAGCGATACTGGTTATCAGCAAGCAATAAGAGGACGGTATGACAACAACTAAGACGTAGTTCCTATTCAGCAGATAGATCTATCCCTGCACTTTGAATGAACAAAGCGAACAATGATCCTTGCGGAAAAGAGTAATACTTAGATTGTTGAACATAAATCTGCACATTGCAGAAAAGCCGTTCTTGCTTAATATTTTGGCGGTAGAAGTGGCGTACCACGACTATC
This sequence comes from Vibrio splendidus, assembly GCF_024347615.1. NCBI lineage: Bacteria > Pseudomonadati > Pseudomonadota > Gammaproteobacteria > Vibrionales > Vibrionaceae > Vibrio > Vibrio splendidus. The sequence continues at coordinate 2,494,977 of NZ_AP025508.1, forward strand.
AATTTTGAGAGGAAGAAAAAGTGATTAGCTTTTTCAACGTTGGAGATACTAACATCAACAATAGAGAAAAGTCAATGTTTATTTTCGATTTGTGTCAAGTTTTATTTTTCATTTTAAAACAATTTTAAGATTTCTTTTCCTATCAGTTAGATACAAAGGATTGAAGGAGCATTGACCCAACAATCCCTTTGCTTCTACCAATTTAAACTTTACTCATAGATCTCTTGCGACTGGTCGATTTGGTGTTTTAGTTTCAGGTATTTAGCAGGGTTCTCTTGGTAATACTGAGCCATTCCATCTAATTGTGGATACTTACCGCTTTCAAGACCATCAAGGTAGTCTGTCGGTAAGATAACCGTTTTTTTATAGTCAATCGAACCTACAAGCTTTTCAGTTTCTAATGTAGGCAAGAAATCAAATAACTCAGAATCAACCAGTTTTCTATCCACAGGTATAAATCTTGAATATCCATCGATAAAAACCACACGAATAAAACTTAGTCCAAATGGGTTATCCGCGTCTTTTTTATTAATTAAACTCATCGACTTTATAATTTTCTTAAACTCAATATTAAGTTTTTCTCTTTTTTCAACATCTTTTTTTTCAGATACAATATCAATAAGTTCATAAATCGAGTCATTAGTATTGCTCCCCCTTTTGTGGCGCATATTGATAGCTAATATGTCACTTTCAATACTTTTAACCTGACTTTCATACTGTTGGATTTGCATTTCTTTTTTTGAGTAATCATGTTGAACTTTTTCAAGCAAAGACGGGATAGTGATATTGGAAATATTACTAACTAATTGATCTATATCTACTTGCAATTGCGCTTTCAAAAGGTTTAATTGATATTGCTTGTGTTGTAGCTTAGTAACCTCTTTTATCACTGCACTATCATCAACTTGATTTCCAAGCACTCGGCCTATGTTAATATTTCTACAATATCTCAACAAATTGTACTCAAAGTACTCAACACGATATGTATATGCATTACATTTTCCAGAACGAGAATAACTGCATACTAAGTTCGAGTGTCTACCTGGTCGCTTATCATCGTTTACAACATAACTAAACCCACACTTAGGGCATTTCAAAATCCCTTGTGCAATATTTGCAATTCGCTTATTCGGTTTGGTGTTTGATTGCTTCCTTGCACCCATCATCTTTCTCAACATAAGAAGCTCAATATCTGACAACAGAGCAGGGTAAAAACCTTTTGCCGTATAAACTGGGATGCGAACCTTTTTACCTAATTTTTTTCTTTCATAAAGACCTTGTTGAACATCCTTTTCAGTTGGGTAGTAATCCTTATGAAAGATGAGATTACCAATCAACGATTCATTGCTATCATCTGTCAATGTCTGGTAGAAGGTATGTGTTTGGAAGCCTTTCTTAACAGCTTGTCTCTTAGTAAACTCCACGTTAAACTCACCGTTAGTAATCGCATCATTCAAACGTCTGATAGATGACGTGAGACCATAACCTTCGAGCATTCTGTCTAAGAAAAACTTCATGGCTTTTCTGTTCTCTTCTATAAACTCAAAACCTCGATCATCTGACTTTGGCTTGAGCCACCAAGGACACGTTTTCGTTGGGTTCAAAGGATATTGAAGACCTTGTCTTTTATCTTTTGGAGCATCAAAGTAATCCATAACTTCTTGACGTTTTTTAGACCAGTTTTCACGATGTCGCATTTCTTTCATACGGCTTTCGTTGTGAGAACGTGAAAGCGTTAAAAGTGCCGAAAACAGATCTAACATCCCCATATCTGATTTAAGAGAATTTAACGAGTAAACTTTTTGTTCGTTTTCTGCCACCACCACGATATTGCAGTATTCAACCAAATCTAAGAATAATTTATTGGCTGTATGAAGATCAGAACGTGTCAGACGGTCAAGCGATTCGATAAAGAAGAATGTGTTTATCTCCCCTTTCTCATTATAAACTTTGGGAAGATCGCCACTTTTGAAGAGTTTTATCAGTTCCGATAACGAACCTTGTGTCATATTTTTACCGCGATAGGCTGACACACCACGATCCTTAAGTGAGATGATATCGTTGAGAGGAATACCATGAGCTTCACAAAAATCAATGACATATCTTTGAGTCAATTCATCTTGTCGATATTCTGACAAACCTTCTTTTTGAATGTTTGTAGAAAATCTTGTGTAAGTGATTACTACGGGTATTACATTCGATACCGATAACTTTATCTCATTGATTTTCATACTTTTAACTGACCAAAAAACATAAACATTTAGAGATTATACTGCTATGATTATCTTTTTACTATTAACAAGGTTATGATCATTGCACCACTTGGCGTATTTGGCCTAATGGCAGAAGCAGTCGGTACATTCGGTTTTGGCGCACTTATGGTCGTGTTCAAGCTGTTCATTGTCTACATTGCTGCGATTCTTATCTTCGGCTTTGTGGCATACCCACTGATGATTCAAATCTTCACTAAGACTTCAGCTAAGAAGTTCCTAGTGGCAATGAAGAAACCTCAAGCGGTTGCACTATCAACAGCCTCTTCAATGGCGACACTGCCAGTAACAATGGAAACGGTAGAGAAAGAACTTGGCGTTCGTAACTCTACGGCTTCATTCGTTCTGCCACTTGGTGCGACGATCAACATGTCTGGTAACGCAATTTACTACGGCCTAGTTGCTATCTTCTTCGCACAGCTGTTCAACATCGACCTGTCTATGGGCGCTTACATTGCTATCATCGTAACGTCGACTCTAGGCGCAGTTGGTCAAGCAGGTGTTCCAGGTCCTTCTTTCCTAGTGGTTGCGGTTCTTCTAGCAGCTGGTATCCCTATTGAAGGTCTACCTCTGTTGTTCGCTCTAGACCGTATCTTCGACATGATCCGTACTGCTCTAAACATCACTGGTGATGCAGCATGTGCAGTCATCGTTGATTCTCTAATCGAAGACGAAGAACAAGAAGCTGAGCTACAAAAGCAACAAGCGTAAAGACTAAACGCTAAGTTGATGGTTGATTATTGATTATTGATTGAATTGATACCGCTGACATAAACGAAAAAATCCGAGAGCTTCACAGCCCTCGGATTTTTGTTTTTGGTGTTCTAGTTTTTAGGCGTTAGACGAATTACAAATCAGCGCCATAAATATCAAACGTGAAGTACTTAGCAGCGATCTTGTCGTAAGTACCGTTCGCTCTGATCTCTTCAATCGCGGCATTGAATTGTTTCGCCAGTTTTGAATCCTGCTTTCTTAGTGCTAACGCCGTACCTTCGCCAATGTAGGCTTTGTCGGTTACTGCTTTACCTTTAAATTCAAAGCCCTCACCTTCTTTTTTATCTAAGAAAGCTAATGACAGTTGATCTGAGTTGCCGAAGGTTAGATCTAGACGACCGTTTTGCAGATCCAGATAAACTTCATCTTGGCCGGTATAACGCTTAATGTTTGCCACATCGCCAAACTTGTCGGTTACGTAGCGATCGTGAATCGTACCTTGCTGAACACCGATGGTTTTACCTGCTAAGCCTGCCTCATCGACGCTGAATTCCGCGCTTTTAGCAGCAACAAACACGGCTGGTGTTTGGTAGTACTTATCGGTGAACAAAATCTTACGCTTACGCTCTTCGGTAATACGCATTGAAGCCATGATCACATCTGACTTTCTTGCCAACAAACTTGGAATTAACGAGTCCCAACTTTGTGAAACCCAAGTACAATCGAGTTTGGCTTGCTCACACAAGGCATCAGCTATCTCAATATCAAACCCGACAGGCACACCGTCACTGTTTTTATAGTTGAATGGCGGATACGTAAAGTCCGACGCCAAACGGATTTCTTTCGCCTGTACCGTTGTACCAAGTAAAGCGGCCGCACAAGCGAGTCCTAGTATTATCTTTTTCATCATTGCCATCCTAGATATGATCTTTATCGAGTTGAGATTGAGTTTCTTTATGTTGAGATTGTTGAATTTGTTTGCCTTGTTGATTCTTTTCTAATTCGGTTTGGTAACGTGTTAGTGACGTTATCACTTCTAACATGCTCTCTTGGCTACCAATACTGATTCGAACACAGTTACGCAAAGCAGGTTCATGGTTTTGATTCCTTGTCACAATGCCATCCTTCGCCAATACACTGAACACTTGATGCCCAGGTTTTTGACGCAGCAAAATAAAGTTAGTCGATGAAGGGTAAACAGACTCGATGAAATCAAACTGCGTTAACTCACAAGCAAACCAATTACGTAGTTCGACCAGCTTTTGTGTGGCGTCTTGCATCACTGAGACTCGCTCATCAGACAATGCGTCTAACACGATTTTCGATGAGCAATCCGGCATCGGATAAGGTGGAATCAGCTTCGCGACATACTGCATCACATTTTGACTCGCTAAGATAAAGCCACAACGAACCGCAGCCAGTCCAAACGCCTTAGACAAGGTGCGAATCACTACCAAATGCGGATAACGCTCAATAAGGCTCACCGCTGACGTTTGTGGTTCAAACTCGATATACGCTTCATCGACTACCACTAGAGATTTTCCAATCGTACCTTCCAGTACCTGAATCAAATCCGATTTGGGAATCACATTGCCCGTTGGGTTATTTGGTGAGCAAAGAAACACGATATTAGCCAACTTCGCTTTGTTCACGATATCAGCGACATCAAGACTGAAATCTTCCTGCAACGGAGAGTCCAAGGTATCGCTCGCCAATGCATCGGCGCAAAACTCATACATTGCATACGTTGGTGAACAAATAAGTATATTGTCACTCGCTGGCTTACAGAATGTTCTGATCAGCAAATCAATCGCTTCATCTGCACCACGAACGGCAACCGTTGCAGCATCAGTTCCGCAATACGCTTGATAAGCCTTAGCAATATCTTGCGGTAAAAAATCTGGGTATCTATTGTGGCTTGCTTCTCCTGGAAACAGCGAGCTTTCCAATTCATTGGCGTTTAGCCAGACTCGTCCATCACCACCAATTCTTCTTGCCGATTGGTAAGGTATTAATTTTTTTACAGCCTGAGGTACTAAACTATCAATAAAAGATGTCAAGAAGCTATCCCTTTCACAAAATCACAATGTCTTCACCACTGCCTTCATATTCAAAAAATGTGACTTATACACATATTGAATCACAAATGATGATTAAGTATTTACATTCAAACAGAACACTATTGATAAATGAATCGAAATAATCACATAATAGCCATGATAAAAAATCATAGGTAAAGATATGAATCGCACACTTCCTTCAACTAAAACCTTGCTCGCGTTCTTGTCGACGGCAAGGCATCTCAACTTTACGCGCGCGGCACATGAGCTCAATGTTACGCAAGGTGCAGTGAGTCGTCAGGTATTGTCGTTTGAAGAAAGTCTTGGCTGTGATCTCTTCTATCGACATGCTCGAGGATTGTCTTTAACGCCGAAAGGAGAAGAACTGGTTCCGCTGATACAAGGAACGATTCATCAACTGCAATCGGCTCTCAATCAAGTGGCAAGTTCTCCCTCTAAGATCAAGCTCAACGCCCCCAGCTGTATTACCTCTTGGCTGCTACCCAAGTTGATGTCTTTTCAGCAAGCCTACCCTGAAATTGATGTCGAGCTCACGTCGACCATCAAGCACGTTTTTGAACCAAGCTTTGACCCGTTTGACGCCGTAATCACCTATGGAAAGAAGCCAAACCAACAATCGATTGTGAGCCAGTTATTGTTCAACGAGCAGCTGGCTCCGGTCTGCCAGGCGCAAAGCATTACGCAGGGCCATCTTGTAAGTAGCGCTTCTACTATCATCAAGCCACACAAGCTCGCTCAATACACTTGGCTACACGCCAACAATGAGCAGAGTGATTGGCGACTTTGGTTAGAGCACATAGGAAGTCATGACCTTTCAAGTAAGAACAACCAACAATTCGCGACACTTGATCAAGCGATGAACGCAGCCATTCAAGGGTTTGGCATCGCCATAGGCGATATCACGCTGGCTAAGCAAGATATTGATTTGGGCAGGTTGGTGAAAGTGAGTGAAGGCAGTGTCTTTTCTGGAAATGGTTACTTCTTGCTGCAGCCTAAAAACCGCCAAAACCCTTCCCTGTCAACTTTAGTCGATTGGCTAGTCGGTTAGAGGTTAGCGGCTATCAAATTGCCAATTGAGAAACATTAAAGCTTCAGTCGTTCGTCATAATGAGAATTTTACCATTCTCAAAATAAAACTATTTTGCGCAAACTACGTATTGGTTTTTAGAGAATAGAACGTACATTCCTTTAACTAGTTGAAAAGAAAATTAATTCAACTTTTTATCTCAGAAACTCTATTCCAACGGACAAAATGGCATTCGAATTGCTTTGTCATAGATAACCCAACCAATATACAGCAGGTTGCAAAGATATAACTGCAGCTTGTCACGGAGGATAGGCTATGACCTTACAAAGACATACATACTACGGCTTAATTCACCATGGAATTAAAACCTTATTAATCGATAGAATTGGCCACTTCACTGAGCGTGAGTACCACGAGTACCTTGACCTAACGACAGGTAAATCGACGTGTTTTGCGATGAGTGAGCAAGAGCTTGAAAACACCTTAGACAGTTTGAAGAGTGAGGGCTATCTTGAAGACATCAAGAAATTGATCCCTCGCTACCAAACATCGTCCATGCGGTAACAGGAGTTCCACACCATTAGTTTTGCAGCCAATTGTCTCGGGCTATTTAGCATCGAGGCAATTTTGGTTAGACTGTCTGCAACTCAACTAACTGGATACTCAGTGCCACATGAAGCAAATCCTTGATTTCATTCCTCTCATTATATTCTTTGCGCTGTATAAGATGTACGACATCTACACCGCTACAGGCGCATTGATTGTTGCTTCCGCAGTACAAATCGTTTTGACGTATATTATCTACAAGAAAGTAGAGAAAATGCAGATCATCACATTCTTGATGGTTGCCGTATTTGGCGGCATGACCATCTTTTTGCATGATGACAACTTCATAAAATGGAAAGTAACCATCGTTTATGCGCTGTTTGCGATCGGCCTGACTGTCAGTCACCTAATGGGCAAATCAGCGATTAAAGGCATGCTAGGTAAAGAGATCTCTCTTCCTGAAGCGGTATGGGGCAAGATCAACTGGGCTTGGACTCTGTTCTTCACATTGTGTGCGATCCTCAATGTTTACGTTGCTTTCAACCTACCATTGGATGTGTGGGTCAACTTTAAAGTATTTGGCTTACTGATCGCTACTTTTGCATTTACCTTGCTAACGGGTGTTTATATCTATAAGCATTTACCAAAAGACCAGCTTCAGTCAAAAGAGCAAGCTCCAGAAAACGATAAGCAACAAGAGCTCTCAGATAAAAATACCGACGAGAAATAACCCTTAGGGATGAGTCCGCATCCCCTTTTTGATACAATTATTATCAATATGCGATTTAACAGTGGCCAATGATACTCGTGATCATTGGCCACTGGTTGTTTGTGTTCGGTGAATGCGTTAAAAACGACCACCGCGAGTCCCGCAAACACATCTATTTTAATTTAAAACAATCAATACCATTAAGAGTACAACAATGACTATTCAATCAACTTTGAACCCGATTGGTTCTTTACTTCTTCGCACCTTGGCGATGCCTTCTGATACCAATGCAGCAGGCCAGATTTTCGGTGGTTGGATAATGTCTCAACTGGATCTGGCTGGCGGAATATTGGCTAAAGAGATCTCAAACGGAAAAATAGTCACCGTGTCAGTATCAAGCATCGAATTCAAACAGCCAGTATCGGTTGGCGATGTAGTCTGTGTTTATGGCGACTGCACCAAGATTGGCCGCAGCTCGATGAATATCGACCTAGAGGTATGGGTTAAGCCGGTACTTGATCACGGCATCGGCGATCGTTACAAGGTATGTGGCGCGACATTCAACTACGTTGCTGTAGACGAAAGCGGTAAACCTCGCCCAATCAACAAATAGTCCTTCGACGACCTTATCTCTCTAAAAGGTCTTTAGTCATTTCGATTAAAAATGCTAAAGACCTTCTCACTCTGCCGCACCATTTCACAATTTCTTATCATTAGCTCTTCCAATACCCATTAGTTCGCGTAAATTAGCCAGATAAATAATTTAATCGCTCTAATTCAGTGAAGTAACATAAGGATATCTCAACATGTGGTACGTGATTTTTTCTCAAGACGTCGAAAACTCATTAGAAAAACGCCTAAGTGTTCGCCCACAACATCTAGAACGCCTACAAACACTTCACGATGAAGGTCGACTTCTAACAGCAGGCCCAATGCCAGCTATCGATTCAGATAACCCTGGTGAAGCGGGTTTCACAGGTTCTACTGTAATTGCTGAGTTCAATTCTTTAGAAGACGCACAAGCATGGGCTGACGCAGACCCGTACATTGATGCTGGTGTCTACCAAAATGTCATCGTAAAACCATTCAAGAAAGTATTTTAACGTGAAAAAATGGATTATTGGCTCACTGGCTTTAGCTCTGCTTACAGGCTGTGCTTCAAGTGAGCAAGACCAACAAAGACAGCTTGAAATGATGGCACAACACCGTGCTGGCGTTTTATCTGCTGGCCTGCCGATTGAGTATGGCCCACTTTCAGTTATGCGTGTATTGGCAAAAAACACCGTTATCGAGATCATGATGATCTACAACCAAGACGCTAAAGGTGCTAAGCCTTTGAACCAAGTTGTAGACATGAGTGTGAATAGCTACTGCACTAACTCTGAAGTCAGAGCAAACCTCGATATGGGTTTGGCTTACAACATCAAGATTCGCAACACTCGCGGACAACTGATCGTTGAGAAGCTGATCAGTAAAGATACGTGTCAAAGTAGCAGCTAGTTTCTAGCTCGAGATTCGAACAAGTATAAAACCAGAAGGCCTCGCAAATGCGAGGCCTTTGTTGTGGTTCATCGTGGATTAACGGATCAATCAAAATCTTAGACTGAATTATGCCTCAGCTGATTCCCACTCTTTACGCAGTGTCTTAGTCGCCGACACAAGGTTTGTCAGTGCGGCTTCTGTTTCTGCCCAGTTACGCGTCTTCAATCCACAATCTGGGTTCGCCCACAAACGTTCTGCTGGGATTCTTTCTGCCGCTTTCTTAAGTAAATCCACAATCCACTCCTCTGAAGGAATGTTTGGCGAGTGAATGTCATAAACACCCGGTCCAATCGCATTCGGGTAGTTAAACTCTTCAAACGCTTTCAGTAGCTCCATGTTCGAGCGAGAAGTCTCAATGGTAATCACATCGGCATCTAGCGCGGCTACTGAATCAATGATCTCGTTGAACTCGCTGTAACACATATGGGTATGGATCTGAGTTTCTGGTTTAGCACTCGCCGCTGAGATCTTAAAGGCATCGACCGCCCACTCTAGGTATTCTGCGTGGTCGCGCTTTTTCAGTGGTAAACCTTCGCGAATAGCAGGCTCATCAATTTGAATAATGTTAATGCCTGCGTCTTGTAAATCAGACACTTCATCTCGCAGAGCAAACGCCAGTTGATTGGTGATTTCTTTGCGTGAGATGTCTTCACGTGGGAATGTCCAACATAGAATAGTGACGGGTCCTGTCAGCATGCCTTTCATCTGCTTTGAAGTCAGAGATTGAGCATAGGTCGACCATTCTACCGTCATTGGTTTTTCACGCTCGATATCCGCGACCACAATCGCTGGCTTCACGCAGCGAGAGCCATAGCTTTGTACCCAACCAAACTTGGTGGTTTGGAAGCCGGCTAGGTTTTCTGCAAAGTATTCCACCATGTCATTACGCTCGGCTTCACCATGCACAAGCACATCCAAATCAAGTGCTTCTTGACGTTTGACCGCATCCGCGATGTGACCTTTTAGTGCGGTGGTGTATTCCGCTTCACTCAATTGACCAGTGCGGTAGGCGCTACGTTGAACGCGAATCTCACCGGTTTGTGGGAAAGAGCCAATCGTTGTTGTTGGTAACAACGGTAAGCCGAGAACTTCAGACTGATGCGCCGCTCGTTCAGCATAAGGTGCACTTCGCTCAGCTAACGCTTTAGTGATGGTATTGAGGCGAGCTTGTACCTGAGGTTTGTTTACATGAGTCGCGCTCTTACGAGCAACGATAGGTTGGCTGTACGTCTCACACGCTAAAATGGCATTATGATCGCCATCTAACGCGGCCCCCAATAAGCTCACCTCCGTGACTTTCTGTTTCGCGAAGGCAAACCAACTCTTCACTTCTTCGCTGAGCGAGTCTTCTAACTCCAAATCCACCGGGCTGTGCAGCAGTGAACTTGAACTTGCCACCCACAGTTTGTCTCCTAACTTCTCTTTCACTGGCTGTAGCAGCTCTAGCTGCGTGGCCAAATCAGCACGCCATACATTGCGACCGTTAATCGCCCCTGCAGAAAGCACCCAATCTTCCGGTAACTTGCTTACCACTTCATTAAGTTGCTGCGGTGCTGCAGCCAAGTCGATGTGTAAACCGTTGACGGGAAGTTCTACGATTTTATCTAACGTGTCAGTCACCGAATCAAAGTAAGTGGTAAGCAGCAGTTTTACATCGCCTTGAATCACTTGATAAGCCAACTTGAATGAATCAGCCCACTTAGTCTCAAGTTCCAGAGATAGAATGGGCTCATCGATTTGCACCCACTCAACGCCCAACTTGGCGAGTTTTGCCAAAATCGCTTGGTAAGCAGTAAGCAAACGTGGAAGCAAGGTTAAGCGGTCAAAGCCCTCTTCCACTTCTTTGCCTAAGTACAGATATGACAGTGGGCCGAGAAGTACAGGCTTAACTTTGTGTCCTGCTTTTATCGCTTCATTCACTTCATCGAACAGTTGTGGCCAGCTCACCTCAAACGAATCGTCTTTGCTGAATTCAGGAACAATGTAGTGGTAATTGGTGTTGAACCATTTCGTCATGTCGGAAGCAGCCGAACTGTCTTTAGTGCCATCATTAGACGTATGCGTACCACCGCAGCAAGTAGACTGAACTTGAGACTGACCGCGACCTACACGGAACAAGGTATCCAGATCTGGGAAGACTTTTTCATCTTCTGATCCACCAGCATGACGTTTTGGCACATGACCTAGAAGTAGAGTCGTTGTTAGAACATGATCGTACCATGCGAAGTCACCCGCAGTTGCAAAGCTTAGATTCGCGTCAGCTTGTACATTCCAGTTACGATTTCTTAATTCGCTGCCGAGTTGCTTGAGCTCAGATTGATCGATTTCACCGCGCCAGTATTTCTCGAGCGTGAATTTGAGTTCTCTTTTTTCGCCGATACGTGGGTAGCCAAGAATATGCGTTGTTGTTGTCATGAGTCTGTTCCTTATTCGATAATTTTAATTTCCGGTCAGACTGCCTTTGATGATTTCACTTTCCCACAAAGGCGTCTGGATGGCTAAACTATCGCCCTAATCCGATCTATGGACAACGTCCAAATATTCATCTTGTTTATTAATAATATTCATCTTGAATCATCCAAAGATGAACAGCTTAAATCCATCTGGACATCTAGACGTTTACAAAAGATCAAAAACACCGTAGGGTGATTATTAAGAAATATTGAATTGGCTTAGGGAATATGAGGAATACTCATGATAGAGCTTAAACACCTTCGAACATTGACCACCTTGAGAGACAGCGGATCGTTAACAGCAACTGCGACCTCTCTTCACCTGACTCAGTCGGCGCTTTCTCATCAATTAAAAGACCTTGAAGCGCGTATTGGCGGTCAGCTTTTCCTACGAAAAACTAGGCCAGTGAAATTCACCTCTGAGGGTGAGATCTTGCTTAAGCTCGCGGATGAGATACAGCCAAAGATTGCTAAAGCAGAGAATGAGTTGGCGAGCCTAAAAGAGGATGTGAATGGTCGATTGCACATGGCGATCGAGTGTCACTCATGCTTCCAATGGCTAATGCCCGCTTTGAAGGAATACCAAGTTGCTTGGCCAAGCGTGACGCTAGATTTCTCGTCAGGGTTCGGGTTTGAGCCTCTACCGGCATTGATGGCTGGAGAACTCGATTTGGTGATCACCTCTGATATTCAACCGCGTTCGGAAGTCCATTACGAACCGCTTTTTGATTTCGAGATGCGCTTGATCACCGCGATCAACTCTCCTTTGGCCGAAAAGCCGAGTATTGAACCGCAAGATCTTAGTGATATTACGATGCTCTCTTATCCGGTTCAAAAGCAGCGTCTCGACGTAGTAAAACACTTTTTGCAACCTGCAGGCGTTGAACCAAAGAAATGGAAACAGGCAGACAACACATTAATGTTGGTACAAATGGTATCAGCAGGCTTAGGTGTCGCAGCATTACCAAACTGGGCAATCAGTGAATTTTCAAGGCAAGGACTCATTGCCAGCAAACCATTAGGCAAAGGGCTTTCAAGAAGGTTGTTCGCAGCGGTAAGAAACTCAGAAAAAGACAAACGTTACCTACAAGCTTTCTTTAGCACGGCAAGACAGCAAAGTAAGAGTCACCTAGATGGCATTGAGGTCGTTTAAGAGACTCGTTGTTGGGTTAGTTTATGCCTGCGTTGAACCTGATAGGCATGCGCCAGAAACAAAAAAGTCACAGATTATCTGTGACTTTCTTCTTTTAGCTTTAGTACCGACGATGGCGGTACTTGTTCATTCACGATAACTGGCTCACAATCGATAGCTGACTCACAAACGACAGAACATGCGCCAGTTTGCTGCTTATCTTGGATAAGACTTAAACTGGTTAGTTAATGGATCGTATTGATAGCCAAGCATATCAAGCTTACCTACAACACTTTCTATATCCATTTCATACATACTGATCAGCTCTTCAAAGCTATCGCATTCTAAGCGAAGTTTTTCATTCACGATTCCCAGCAAAATAATGCTATCGAAACCTTTGACGTTGCTTAAATCCATCCCGTACTCCTAACGAACACACCGACTAGATTTAAGTTTAGAACGCTTACCAACACCACGCTAAAAAACAGATCACACTTTTTCGATTCAACACCGAAAGGCGTGTGAGATCAGTAACCGCCTACATCGCCCAAACTGGCGTTAAACCAACGGCCGCCACCAATAACATCAACAATGAAATAGTCAGCTGAAGCTTTTCAGGGGTTTTAACGAACAATAGATGCCAACACCACACTACGATAGCTGAGATTAGCAAAGCAAAGCTAAACAGTAGGGTTGAAATCATTGGCTCTAATTGAGCTTCAGACAGAGAATAAACATTTACGACCGTCGCCAAAACCACCAGCATGCCGGTTAATACGCCCACAACAGGCAGAACACGGTGAAATGCTTGTAAGCGTGTTCTCGCAATCGTCAGCAGTAAATGACCAAATGCAGCCCCCAACAGTGCTATTAGCAGTAAAGTAGTAATAATACCGACGGTGGTTGCTTGCTCAGTCGCTTGAATAGCAACGTATGAAAGCGCCAAACCACACGCAAGGTACATCACCCAAATAGGACCAGAATCACGTGTCTTCTTGGTTTGAACTTGAGAATAGAAATAAAAGATCGCGAACACGACAAGAAACGCTTCAATTCTTAATGAAGCAACAGCAAGCCAAAGCACGCCAATCGCAGGTAACATCTTGTGAATACGGCCACGTTGTCCCGGGCAAATATCCCCTTTTACCAAGATGAGGGTTAAGATCAGTTGGGCTCCTAATAGCATCGGAGCAAATTGTACTAATAATGATTCGACCATTGTGGATCTACTTCTTCAGACTTATTTTCGCGAATAATATCAAAAACTGCTGCGAACACTAATCAAAATCACAAATTAGCGACGTTATTCAAGGCTTCAACTATGCTGTTGTATGGTTCTTTTGTCAGCATTATCTGCAAAATGGCGAAAGACATCAGAACTAACAGGGGCATGTTCTACTGGCTAGTCTAGGCTCATGCCGCTATAATTCCCGCCTCAAAAATCAGAGGTTGAAATATGTACAGCGATATCACTCCTATTCATGAACACAAAAAATACTGGGCCGAGTGCTACGGAACAGCACCCTTTTTGCCTACCAGTAGAAAGGAGATGGATGCTCTTGGATGGGATAGCTGTGACATTATTATTGTAACTGGTGACGCTTATGTCGATCACCCGAGCTTTGGTATGGCTATCATTGGCCGCTTGCTTGAAGCTCAAGGTTTCCGCGTGGGCATCATTGCCCAACCAAAGTGGGACAGTAAAGATGCCTTTATGGAACTGGGTCGACCTAACCTATTCTTCGGCATCACAGCGGGTAACATGGATTCCATGATCAACCGCTACACCTCTGATCGCAAACTTCGTCACGACGATGCTTACACACCAAACAATGAAGGTGGCAAGCGTCCTGACCGTGCAACTCTGATTTATTCTCAACGTTGTCGTGAAGCCTACAAAGGCACGCCAATCGTTCTTGGTGGTATTGAAGCAAGCTTACGTCGCGTTGCGCACTACGACTACTGGTCTGATAAAGTTCGTCGCTCTGTATTGTTTGATGCAAAAGCAGACATTCTTCTTTTCGGTAACGCTGAGCGTGCACTGGTTGAAGTGGCACACCGCATTGCCGATGGCGAAGACATGTCTACGCTGACCAATATCCGCGGTACTGCTATCAACCTGCCTGCAGCGCCTGAAGGTTACAAAATTATCGATTCTTCTCGTATCGAAAAACCGAACAAAGCCTACGTTCCGGTTAACCCGTACGAAGTAGAAACACAATGTGATACCAAGAAAGATGAAAAAGAAGAAGTAAAGGCGCAGCCAATTACTATTCGTCCTTCTCGTCACGATGCAAAAACAACCGCGGTTCGTATCCCTGGTTTCGAAAAGCTCAATAACGACCGTATTCTTTACGCTCATGCTAGCCGTATTCTGCACCTAGAGACTAACCCGTATTCAGGTCGTGCTCTTATTCAACGCCACGGTGACCGCGAGCTATGGGTAAACCAAGCGCCAATTCCTCTTGCAACTGAAGAGATGGATTACGTGTTTGGCCTTGCTTACAAGCGTGTTCCTCACCCTATGTATGGCAAAGCGAAAATTCCTGCATACGACATGATCAAGACCTCGGTTAACATCATGCGTGGTTGTTTTGGTGGTTGTTCTTTCTGTTCAATCACAGAGCACGAAGGTCGTATCATCCAGAACCGTTCGAAAGAATCGATCTTGGATGAAATCGAAGACATTAAAGATAAAGTCCCTGGCTTTACCGGTACCATTTCTGACTTGGGTGGCCCAACGGCGAACATGTATCGTCTAGGTTGTTCTGATCCTAAAGCTGAAATTAACTGTCGTCGCCCATCATGTGTGTTCCCTAAAATCTGTGAAAAACTGAACACAGACCACCAGCACACCATTGATCTTTACCGCTCAGCGAGAAAGGTTCCGGGCATCAAGAAAGTAATGATCGCATCAGGCGTTCGTTATGACCTTGCGATTGAGTCTCCAGAATACGTACGTGAGCTTGTGACTCACCACGTTGGTGGTTACTTGAAGATTGCTCCAGAGCACACTGAAAAAGGCCCTCTGGATCTGATGATGAAACCGGGCATGGGCACTTACGATCGTTTCAAAGAGATGTTCGAGAAGTACAGCGCTGAAGCGGGCAAGAAACAGTATCTAATTCCTTACTTCATCTCTGCTCACCCGGGCACGGAAGATGAAGACATGCTTAACCTTGCGTTGTGGCTGAAAAAGCACAACTACGAGTGTGACCAAGTACAGAACTTCTACCCATCGCCAATGTGTAATGCGACGTCGATGTACTACTCAGAGACTAACCCTCTGAAGCGCGTGAAATACAAAAAACGTGAAGATGTTCCAGTGCCTAAAGGCGATCGTCAACGTCGTCTGCATAAAGCATTGCTTCGTTATCACGATCCTGAAAACTGGAAGATCATCCGTGAAGCACTGATCAGCATGGGCAAAAAGCACCTAATTGGTGACAAAGCGAACTGCTTAGTGCCTGAAGAAGACTTTGAGGCTCAGACACCGGCACAGCGTCGTAAGTCTGGTCGTCACGGCTCGCAACGTTTTGCAACTAAGCACAGTAAAGCTCAACCGGGTCTTGGCGGCGAAAGCCCACGTAACCATTCTAAGCCTGGTGGCAATAAGCCTAAACCGGGTGGTAAGAAGCCAACAGGTAGCCAAAGCAACGGCAATCAGGGCAACGGGAAGCAGAACGGTAATGGTAATAAACCAGCGACTGGCTTCATCAAAAAAGCCCCTGCTAGTCAGCAATCTCAAGGCAATGGCGGCGGAAATGGCAAGCCAAACCGCAACAAAGCGGGCAATGGTCAAGGTGGTAAACCAGCAAGTAACGGAAAGAATCGCCAGCGCGCAACACAGCGTTAATATCGCGAGCCGATTTACTTCACTATCGTAAAAATACAAAGCGCAGCTATTTAGCTGCGCTTTTTTGTGTCTGTTACCGATGACTAACTGAAGGTTTTACTTGGCTAATTGATTGTAAGGGAGCTTAACGGGTGAAGACCCAATACTGACTAAACAAATAGTTAGTGACCATGCCCACCAAGATACCAACGGCCATGGCAATAAATACAGCCCCAGTAAATGCAGGAAGCAATTCAGTCATCAGCTTAAAGCACAGCAAATTAGGTATCGCCGATATCGATGCGGAAAACATGAACTTTTGCCACTGAATCAACTTCTCTGACCAACTACCTTGCCCTTTGAAGTCAAAAGTTAGCACTCGATTACCAAACCACGTTGTCGTTGCGGCTGCAATGAAAGATCCTATCCTTGCACTCATCAAAGGCAGCCCAACGGCATAATGCAGTAACGCAAACACTAAGCAATCAACAGCAAACCCACCAACACCAACCACAGCAAATCGAACCACCTTGTGGTGGGACTGTAACCTCTGACTGTGCGTTTGAAGCTTGTTGTTGAACATTCGTAACCCCGAGTTAACGCTGAACATCGCTGCCACTTTGAATATGACTCAACGATAGATTTGGCTTGATGCTTGAGCTATGACAGCTGAATAAAGCACGCTTTATTTTCACCGTTGGCTCTAGAATACACGTTAATGCGTTCTCTTTAATCTTGGTTTCCACTTCAGATCTTTTACCAATCAGATAGAACTTATCAATGCCATCTATCTGCTCGATATCGAGAAGTCTTTTCGCTTGACCATGACTGTAAAATTGCCCAGAGAATGGTCGTTTACCCACGTAAAAGCTTGGCGCAGAATCCGTAATCTGTTCGAAAATAATACGGTCACTTTTCTCGTTCGCCTTTCCGAGATTCAGGTAGACCATCGCGATCATTAGCAACACAGGTAGAACCAAAGCCACGCTCGAGAACCACTTCTTATCTTTTTCCACTACGAGTATAGCAATCAACAAGCCAAGGGCTGGAATACCTGGTAGGACGTAAGCTGGGAGAATATTGCCCGCCATAGTGAAAAGAATCAGAGGTGAAATCAACCAACAGACAAGAAATGAAAACAAGCCGCGATTTTCAATATTAATTTCTGCAATTTTCTTACGTCGAGCAAATGCCAATATAGGTAATACAATCGACCACGGCGCAGCCGCTTGAAGCCAAAACAGCCAGATCATGCCTCTTGCTTGGTCATGGGCAGAACCGTATAAATCGCCCTCCCAGCCACTCACAACAAAACGCTTAAAGTGCTCGCCAACAATAAAATAATCAATAAAGCCCGGTGTTGCCATTTCAGCCATGATGTACCAAGGCAAAGCAATCGCTAGCATCACACCCAAGCCAGACAACAATGGAAAGCGTTGCCAAAGCACTTTGAAAGCGCCAAAGAAGCCATGTTGTAATACTAACCAAGGAAAAACTGCGATACCCATGATCACAATCGCTACTGGCCCTTTTGCAAGCAAGCCTAGTGCTAAGCCAATGAAACCAACATAACCCCAAGATCGATTAGTCTTCACACTGCCTTCACCTTTCCAACCTTCTCCTCCTAGCCAACACAAGTAGAAGCCTAACATGGCAATGGTCATCGATAAGGTTAATGCTATGTCTGTCATCACAGCGCCCGCGGCAATAGAGAAAATACCGCATGTCGCCAACACTACCGCGGCAACCAACGCACTTTGCCCAGTTCGCTTCGCCATGTAAGCGGTTAACAAAATTGTCGCTACTCCCGCTAACCAGTGAGGTGCACGAACAGCAAACTCATTCAAACCAAACAGCTCAATACCAGCAGCACTCATCCATGTGAACAACGGTGGCTTGCCCCAAAAAGGAATGCCGTAATCAAACTGAGGTGTTAACCAATTGCCGGTTTCCACCATCAAGCGAGCCATTTCTCCATAGCGCGCCTCCGTAGTATCCATTAACGGATAAGTCGCCAAAGATAGGAGTCTTAAAGCCAGTGCAAAAGCCAACAAATACCATAGGTGCGTTCTGTTCAGGCTCATGCTGACTCCTCTAATTTGAAATGTGTTTTTAATGCAGGTGTATCGACCACCGATTGGATCAGATACAAAGGACGATTCTTGGTTTCAATGAAAATACGACCTATGTACTCACCCATTAAACCAATACTCAGGAGTTGAATACCGCCAAGGGCAAGTTGCACGACCATCATTGACGGGTAACCCGTGATAGGCTCACCAAACATAATGGTTTTGAATACGATGAAGACGCCATACACAAAAGCAGTAAGCGCCACTAAACCACCAACGGCCGTCGCAATACGCAGAGGTCGGATAGAGAACGAGGTAATCCCATCCATCGCCAAACCGATTAATTTAAGGTAGTTCCACTTAGTCTCACCACAGAAACGAGCATCACGCTTAAATTGGAGCGTCGCTTGTCGGAAGCCCGGCCATGAAAAAATGCCTTTCATGTAGCGGTTACGTTCTGGAAGCTGATTGATATGGTCGACAACTTCTCGGCTTAACAGTCGGAAATCACCCACATTCTCAGGAACATCAATCTTCGCCGCCACGTTCATTACTTTGTAAAAGCTCGCTGCTGAAAACTTCTTAAACCATGTTTCACCGTCGCGCTGGCTACGCTGCATATTGACGACGTCATAACCTTCGCGCCACTTGGCAATCATTTGCGGAATCAACTCAGGTGGATCTTGTAAGTCAGCGTCTAGCAAAATCACCGCTTGTCCACGACAGTGCTCAAGGCCTGCGCTCATCGCTGATTCTTTGCCAAAATTACGGCTTAAACCGATAACAGAAATTGAGCTATTGATTGAAGTGAATGAACTCACCAACTCCAAGCTGCTGTCTTTGCTACCGTCATCGACATAAACGATTTCACTCTTGATGGGTAAGCTATCAAGCACCTTGGTAAGGCGAGAGTGAAACTCTTCCAATACCTCTTGTTCATCGTAAAAAGGCACAATGATAGACAGAGAAACCGCAGGGTTGATCTGCGATGTAGATATCTTAGGGCGGCTTATATGAAGTTCAGACATAATACGTTCTTCTATTTTTTAATCTGAATCCAATCTACCCTCCCATAAGTGAAAGTTATGTTATTGACATATTTTTCACGCTCACTCAGGATAATGTTACCGTCTATTTCTGTATGAGAATCAAAATGAAACGAGTTCTATTAGTCGAAGATAACCGTGAAATCGCAGGTGTCTTGTTTGATTATTTTGAGTGTATTGACATGGAACTCGATTATGCGGACAACGGCGAACTCGGCCTGCAACTCGCGTTGGAAAACTCATTTGATATCATCATATTGGATCTGATGTTGCCAAGAATGGACGGCCTCACGGTTTGTAATAAACTGCGAGACCAAGGCAACGCGACACCTATTTTGATGTTGACTGCGTTAGATAGCCGCGATGATATGTTAAAAGGGTTTGAGCATGGTGCCGATGACTATCTAACCAAACCTTTTGATTTGGATATTTTGGAAGCCAGAATGAAAGCGCTTGTTCGTCGTTACCGAGGAAAAGTGGCTTCTTCTAAGCTTCAGTTTGATGAACTCACCATTGATCAAAAAACCCGTAAAGCCTACCGTAAAGACAAACTGCTCGCGCTTAACCCAACCACTTACACCATCCTTGAGATGCTGTGCCAAAAAGCACCTGAAGTAGTGACTCGTGAAGATATTTCCTACAAGCTATGGCAAGAAGACGAACCCAACAACGATGTGTTACGTAGCCATATCTATCAACTGCGTAATCAACTCGACAAGCCTTTTGACACCCCAATGCTGATTACCGTTCCTAAAGTTGGATTCCGTCTGGAGCCATCGAATTGATTTCAAATGTTCTGACAAGCACCAAAACCCTCACAGGCCGCCTAGCGCTTTTCTTTGGGTTGATGGCCGTGATTGTGTCTGCATTCGTCTATGTCGTTTTTGTTGCCGGGTTGTATATGTCAGAAGACCGGGTCGGTGAAAGACGCATCCTGATTGACCGAAACTATGCTGTCGAACTCTTTCAAGCTGGCGAGAGCGGTGCAATACGTATTGACGGTCTCACCATGGCGTACAATGACCTGTCATTTGTACCAAAAGAGTACACACCTTATATAGAAGGTAAGGATAACTTCCTTGGTGAAGTCGGCGACGAGCCGGAATCACGAATGATCTATGTGGGAGAATACTCTCATGAAGGTAAAACTTACCCGATCATCCTTATGTCTGAGATAGATCGCGTCGAATTTGATACCTATGAATTGGTATACGCCATCTCGTTCGTGTTGGTGCTGTTATCCATTTTGATATTTAGCTTTGGCACCTTACTCTCTCGCCTTTCCAAACGACTGATTGAGCCTTTCAATTCCCTATCTGAGCAACTCAACTCGAACAAACTCGACCTAGGGGAGGAGTTTGATGTCAGTGAAGGTGCAGCTGTTGAGTTTCGTCAGTTAACAGACCAACTCAATCAATACCGTAGAGAAATCAATTCCTTGATCAAACGTGAACAGGCGTTTGCTCGTTATTCAAGTCATGAATTAAGAACCCCACTAACGGTCGCTCGTGGTGCGAATAAATTGCTATTAAGAAGCGAAACAACGGAATTTCAATCTCGTCAGGTTGAGCGCATTGATGAAGCCATTATCCAGATGTCAGAAATGGTCGATGCCCTACTCGGTTTAGTTCGTTATGAAAGAAACAGTGACGATGCACCGCTGCGCTTGTTTAGTCAGCAAGAGTTAGAAGCTATCGTTTCCAAGAATTCATTACAGGCGGATGAGAAGCAAGTCGAGATATCCCTACACATTCAATCAGAGCCGACCATTCAAGCCACCAGCGCGATCATGAATATGTTGGTCGGCAACTTATTGAGGAATGCCATTGCAGCGACCAATAGTGGCACTGTCACGGTTACCCTGTCCGAACAGAGTATTGTGATTGAAGACCAAGGTGAAGGCCTTCAGGAACAATACAATCCGAATGGTCATGGATTAGGTTTATTGATTGTCGACGACTTGTGCCAACGCTTCCATTGGGGCTTTGAGTTGGTCAATCGCAACTCTGGAGGGTGCACTGCCAGAATCGCCTTTCAGACAGATTCAACCTCATCTAAACAAGCATCTACAAAAACATAAACATCAACTAGGTCAGCACCAAATAAACTCTTAGTGCTGTACTCAATATCCGACGAAAACTTGATTTAGTTGGTTTACAGCACTTGCAGGCTACTGGATACTTGTTAGTCCTATTTGAACTAAAAATGCTGGCTTCTTAGTCAGCATTTTGTCTAAGCGCGATGAAACTAAATAATAGCCCTGTAACTCAACATCAATACAACGACCACACCTTTTTCTTAAAGCGTGACGATCAACTCCACTCTCACTTTTGCGGCAATAAAGCACGAAAGTTCATGAAGCTACTCGAAGACGAACACCCGAATACGACAACCTTAATCAGCTACGGTTCTGCGCAAGCTAACTCTCTATTCTCACTCGCTGCACTTGCAAAAATTAAAGGCTGGACGCTTGAGTTTTACGTTGACCACCTTCCTCAATGGCTACAAGAACGTCCAATCGGCAATTACCGTGGCGCTATAGACTTGGGCGCTAAGGTTATTTCAGTCAAAGAGACGGGCTCTGAGCTTCATCCTCAGGAGTATATTGAGCAAATAAGACAGCCAGATTCTCAGTGCATTGTATTGCCTGAAGGTGGACGCTCTCAGCTTTCTGAATACGGCGTGAAGCAACTGGCGATGGAAATACTCAGCTGGACGCGTTTCGAAAACAAACACGATTTCGTGGTCGCACTACCAGCAGGAACCGGCAGTACGGCTCTGTATCTGCA
Organism: Vibrio splendidus; assembly: GCF_024347615.1. NCBI lineage: Bacteria > Pseudomonadati > Pseudomonadota > Gammaproteobacteria > Vibrionales > Vibrionaceae > Vibrio > Vibrio splendidus. The sequence goes on from NZ_AP025508.1 coordinate 2,517,193, forward strand.
TAAGCATTTAAAAGTGCACAACATCCCGGTGTTAACCTGTGCGTGTGTTGGCGGCAGCGACTATTTAACGCAGCAATTCAATGAACTTGGCGAATCCGATCACCCACAGATCTTACCGCTCAAAACCAAGCACCACTTTGGTAAGTTGTATCAACAGGACTATCAAACCTGGTTGGATCTACAAGAACAAACGGATATTGAATTCGACCTACTCTACGACCCATTGATGTGGCAATGCCTAGAGCGATGGCAAGAAGACAACCCAACCAAAACCGTCATCTATATCCATCAAGGTGGCATCTTAGGTAATGAGTCGATGTTGCCGCGCTATCAACGTAAGTATCCAGAGATGAGCATTAGCAAAACCAAAACCAAAACCAACGCATCTTGGTAATTGTTTTCTTTATTCCCCAGTTTAGCTATTCAAGTTTTGGTAAGCTGAGAACATCACAAAACAGCCATCGTACTCCCTCTCGATGGCTATTCATCAGTAATAGCCTCCTGCTATCCCTGCCATACATTTCAAGTTAAAAACAGAAATCTGGCGAGAATCATCGCGTTATCTATACTTTCGATTGGAACGTCAATTGTCATCGAAAGGAATCACGCATGCGAACAATCACTACGCTCGGCCTGTTTTCAGTTTTACTGCCCTTCTCTGCGATTTCAGGAGAAAACATCACTTACCAAGTCGATAGTATGGATTACGAAGGTTATTGGAGTGAGGCCAGTGACCAAGCGCCTTTGGTGCTGCTAATTCACGATTGGGATGGCTTAACTGATTACGAAAAGAAACGTTCTGAGATGCTCAACGAACTCGGTTACAACGTGTTCGCCATCGACCTATTTGGTAAAAGCATTCGCCCGACCGAAGTGAAAGACAAAAAACAACACACAGGCGAGTTGTATAAAGACAGAGAAAAAATGCGTGCACTACTTAATGCGGGAGCAATGGAAGCGAAAAGGCTTGGTGGTAACTTAGATAACAACGTGATGATGGGTTACTGCTTTGGTGGCGCTGCCGTTTTAGAAGCCGCTCGTGCGGGCATCCCATCAAAAGCTTATGTTACCTTCCATGGCGGTTTATCGACACCTAAAGGACAAGACTACTCTCAGACCAAAGCTCCGGTTGTCGTGTTCCATGGCACAGCAGATTCTATGATTACAATGGAAGATTTTGGCAGCCTTGCCGCTCAACTTGAAACAACCAAGGTTTCGCATGAAATGATCACCTACAGTGGTGCGCCACATGCCTTTACCGTATTCGGCTCAAACAACTATCAACAAGAAGCTGACCAAAAATCCTGGGAACGCTTTACTCAGTTGTTAAGTTCGGTATCTCGTTAACGTTCAATCTAGGTAACAGCTCAACGGCAGCCTGTTACCTAATTCGTACTAATTATTAGCGAGTATTTCTTTAAATTTGGCGTCCGTCACTCAAAAAGAAAGCGCTTTCTTGTAGTGTATCTCTATTATCAATTAAGCACTCTGAATCTGATATGCTTTTTTAACTGTGAGAAATTATGAAATATTTAGCAATACTACCAGCGGTATTCGCACTAAGCGCCTGTTCAACAGTGACAGAGTCACCGGTTAGCTACCACAAAACTTCTCCGGGGCTTGAGTCACTACAAAACAACGAAAACTGTTGCGAAAGCCTGAGTACCATTCAATATCAAAGTGTTACGAATCCAGAAGAAACATCTGTTTCGATCACCACAGCAAGCCCTAAGATCGAGTTCAAATCTGGCCGCTCCTTTTCTGGAGGGCTAAAGCTTCCTACAACACTAGATACTATTCGTTTTTCAATGACTTCAAATGCTAATTATTCAGCATTCGTTCCGTCACTTTTGGTCTTAGACAAAAATTACCAGCCGCTAGATGTCATTGGCAATGAAAGTATTAAGTACCAACCACTTAGCCTGCTTGATGGTGCACAATATGGCGCACAAATAGAACTGCAAGAACGTTACTTAAACGGCGAGGCTCCTGCTTACTTAGTCGTATTCACAACCAGCGAAGCACTCGCGGAAACAACTCCTGTCGAAAAACCAAGTGATATGGCAATACGTTCTGGCGATATCCAGGCAAACATCGCTCACAATACGGACTACGCAATCCCCCACTCTGCGATCGGAAAAGTCTCTTTTGATTTTGAATTCACAGCAGTAACCACTGTTGTTGAAGAACAAAATCGTCAAAAGCGAGTTCAACAAATTATTCCTGAAGCAACCGCAATAAAGTCTGATCTATTAACGGAGAACCCCTTAAACCAGAAAGAGGTTTATAGCACTCTTATTGAAAACTCAGTTTCATCGGGAGACTTCAGCGCAGCACTGACTTACGTTGAAGAATCTGAACGACTAGGAATTGAAGGGATGCGAAACACCTTTGTTGACGCGATGAAACAATATCAAAAAGCACAATAACCTATCCTAAAAGCAGTCGCTTATTTTCCTCTTATTCCACATCCATTTTTGGTGAATGAGAATTCAATACACGACTGCTACTTCTGAACTCTACTCGGGTATAAACGTGAATTCTAATTGCTCTAATTCTAAGCCTAATTTGATGAATTCAATATCCAACGAATAAAAGCCTTTATCAAGCTTAACGGACAGCCCCTCAACCGAAACTGCCTCGCCATTAGTACCATTCACTGATAGAGACATCGCATACACCTTGTTGAGACTCAAACTACACGCAGATTGAGCCAAGGTACCGCTATCGTAATGAACAATACCCGTACATCGATACACGCCTGCATGCTTAACGTCCAAGACAATGCTCCGGTTTTCTTGGGTATTAAGTGGTAGCACTGTTACATGTTGCTCGGTAGTAAGCTGACAAAAATCACCATCAATCTTGTCCTGATACCTGTCTGAGTTTTTCGTCGAGTCAAAGCTCTTAATCGGATCAAACGTAACTAAGGGTCTATCCATTGCTGGAGATTCCATGATAAAGCGGCAGATATTGATCGCGCTTCTTTGCAACTCACCTAACGTTAATCTCCCATCCTCAAGTGATTGTAAGGTATCGTCGTTTGATGCGTTACTTTCAGCGCCATCGTGCTCAACGACCATATACAGATCATTTTGAGAGCGAAGCATAAAAGATGTGTAACTTCGGCTTTCAGAACCACCTTTGATTGGGTCATTCATTTTTGCCCACCAATCCGTCATCACTATCCCTTTGTAACCCCACTCCTTTCGAAGAATAGTAGTATTAAGGTCGTAATTAGATGCAGCCCAGTGACCATTAATGGGGTTGTAAGCGGTCATAATGCTTGAAGCTTGCCCTTGCCTTACCACTATTTCAAAAGGCCTTAGATGAATCTCACGGAGCGCTCGCTGAGAAACCACACTATCAACATCAAATCGTCCAGTTTCTTGGTCGTTTGCAACCAAATGCTTGATAGTACCGGACACGCCTGCAGATCTAAGCCCAGAAACCTGAGACGCCGCCATAGCTCCGGTCAAAAGAGGATCCTCAGAAAAATACTCGAAGTTTCGCCCGTTCAAAGGGTGACGATGAATGTTAATCCCAGGGCCAAGCAATGTATCAATATGATTGGCTTGCATCTCTTTCCCTACTAAATGAAACAGTTGTTCATTCAGTTCTGTATTCCATGTGCAGCCCAATAGCGTGCCAATCGGGACTTGTGATGCTTTGTGTCCACTATCCATTCGGATACCCGATGGGCCATCAGCAGCCGCAACAATAGGGATACCTAAATCAAACAAGCTTGGTGATACGCCACCAAAAGCCGCAGCCGTGCCAGGGGTTACCTTGGGGCTGCACATACCTTCCCCACGAACAATTGTCGCTAACTGCTTTATAGTCATTTGCGAGATAAATTCGTCAATATCCGCCTGTCCCTGCTTCACATCAAGCAACTTGATCCCCTTATCGTCACTAAAAGGAATCAAAGCAGGGAGTTCACTGAGGATACGCTCGCTCAAATCTACGCTTCGTAGTGGTACAGATTCATAGTCGCAACTGTAAACCCCATTTTGCCCTATCTCTTTTGGAACGAGCCTTTTAAAAGCGGTGACGGGTGCCAGAGCTTCCGTTAGTTGCTCAACAACTATTAGCTCATCAACTGTTATGCTTTCGTCAACCAGCCTTGCTTGTCGAACGCTGCCTCCCAAATAAAACTGATATTCCCCGGCTTCAAGCACATAGCTATTTGTGTGGCCCGTCTTACCACTATCATCAAATGACGCTAACGAAGATAGAAGAAATGAAACCTTCACACGTGCTGTTTCGTTTGGAGCCAAAGTGGGTGTTTTTGCAAATCCTGTAAGTGCTCTAGATGGCTTCCCCAGCTGACCTTGAGGCGATTCAACATACAGTTGAACAACATCCTTACCACTGTATTTTTCGCCTATGTTTTTAACTTCAATATCGAATACCAACTCTTGTTCAGAGCCGGACCCAAGAATCGTTAATGCATTTAATTTATTGGAAAATTTGGTGTAGGAAAGTCCGAAACCAAATTCAAATTGAACGGCTTTTGGGTTAAAGGTTTCAAAGTATCGGTACCCAACATAAATATCTTCTTGGTACAGGTTGCGCTCTTTGTTTCCGAAACTAGCGCTGGAAGGATAATCAGATAAAGAGTGCGCAATAGTGTCTGTCAAACGTCCACTTGGGCTAACATCACCAGATAAAACATCAGCTAATGCATGCCCACCTTCCATCCCTGCAGCCCAGTTATATAAAATCGCCTTGAGCGAACTTGCACCTTTTAGTGAGCTTACCCATGACATATCAATAATATTGGTCACGTTCAGTATCACAATGACATCATCAAAATGTTCGGTCACTTTCTCCAACATTTGCATTTCGAGCGCGGTTAAATTGTAACTACCTTGCTGCTGAGCATTATCTTGATCCTCACCCGCCGTTCGCCCGATAAAAACAACGGCTTTGTTCGATTTAGCAGCTGCATCAATAACAACCGAATTTGAAAGCGGCATTTCAGCTTGAAACCAAGGCTCTGCCGCCCAACCACCGCCACCATCATTAAATGGATTCTCCTCAACCCAACGTTTGTATATCTCCACCAAACGATCATTGATATTGATCTTTGGGTGTTCACTTAAGCCATGCAATGCGTTTATTGCATACGGAACATTTACAGCTCCACCCGATCCTGTGCCACTTCGATAAGTGTCAATTTGGCAGCGACCAAACAGAGACACCGTGTCATTAGGCTGGAACGGCAGTACTGAGTCACTATTTTTTAGTAGCACGATGCCTTCTGCAGCAGCTTGTCGGCTTACTGGTGCAAGCTGCTTCTGTGCTTCGAGAATTTCCACAGTATTCATTTTGAGTCCTACTATTTTTTTACTTAGAGCAAAAATTTGACCTCTCGCTCTAAAAGTTAATATTGTCTTTGTTCAAAAAATAGTAATCTTAACTACGGCGTGTAACTACCAAATAAGCGACAGTAATAGGTAAAATAGCGACATGAAAACCAAGTTTAGACTCCAAAGTCATCAGAGATATCCCCAGATAAAATTTGCCTATGTCGATGGGCATCACGATTTCGACTTTGACGTACATAGCCATGACTTTTCTGAACTTTTCTTAGTTGTGAGTGGTAGTGGAAAGCATACGGTAGCTACCCACACTTACCCTTTAAGTACAGGAGATGTATTTGTTATTAATGGGGATATTGAACATGGATTTTGTGAAGTAAATAAACTGAAGATTGTAAACTTGATGTTTGATACGGCATTGCCTTTTTTTGAGGTCCCTTCAATGCGTCAAATGCCAGGCTATCAAGCACTTTTCAAGGTAGAACCGATTGCTCGACAAGCATCTGAATATCAAGCAAAGCTTACGTTATCAGCTTCTCAGTTGAAACGAATCAATGAACTTCTACAACAAATCAAATCGGAATACGACAATGCAGAGCAGGGGTTTGAAATCATATTAACGAGCACAATGCAGCAACTTGCGATAGAACTTGCTCGGCGATATCAAGAACAGACCCATAGCTTACCAAAAACAACCCTAGCATTGAGCCGAGCACTTGCTCATATCGACAGCCATTACAAAGATGTGGGATTGGATACAGAAGCTATCGCGCAAGCGGCTTATATTAGTAAACGACAACTAGAAAGGCTATTTAGGCAATTTTTAAATACATCCCCAAATCAATACCTCAAAGGCCTTCAAATTAGACATTCGGCGACGCTATTATTAAACGACAGCAACAGTATCCAGCATATCGCTGAGTCTTGTGGGTTTTCTGACAGTAACTATTTTTCAAAGTGCTTTAAACTTCAAAATGGATGCAGCCCTCGAGAGTTTAGAAATCAACATGCTTGCCATAACTCATAATCCTTTACCCCTTAAGCCTTAAGCCTTAAAAGATTAGATATGCCACACATAAAAAAACCGCTTCTTTCGAAGCGGTCGATGAGTATCTTTGGCAAGAACACATTTGAAATGAAACTCAAATGTGGAAGACTCATAGCAATATAAATGAACCTCTATACGCTGCCAAACAAAAGGTCAACTATTGCAAAAAAATTACACCTGCAGCCCTGTCCGCCCTAATGACAATGGCCTAATACTAACGACTCCCCCAGTATATTTGGTGTAATTAAAAGGTCTGTAGAGAGGTGATTTACCACCACATGTCAGCTTGAATACCGACAACAAAGTCACCTTCTTTACCTGTACCGTCTTGCATTTCACCATCAAGGTAAGATGCCATGAAGCGAATCTCTGGGGATGGACCGAAGCCAGAGTGCACAACTAGAGTCGGTGCTACTGTTAACTTGTAATCATAAGAATTCTTTGACTCACCATTACGGTCTTCGTAGTTGTACATGTAACCAGCTTCGGTAGCGATAAAGAAGTTTTCTGAAATTGGGAACGTTGGTCGCACCATTGCTGATACCCAGCCGTCTGTATCGCCATTGTCAAAATCGTTGTACTGGGTTTGAAGAGAGTGGAAAATATTCACACCATTTTCAAAAAAGTACCCACCCCATGCTAAAGCACGTAGTGATACATCGTTTTCATCAACAGCCTTCAAACAAGACGTACCACAACCCGTACCTGTCGTTAACCAACTTTGATAGTCGCTACCAGGCTTGTACGTGTTGTAAGTCGTAAGAGTACCGCCTAAAAGGTTGCCCGAACCTAAGCCTTTACCAGCCTGCGCGATGTATTTAGTAAAGCCTTTATCTGACAACCCAAAGACAGACTCAGTGTGAACAATTGCCGTCATTTCATAGCCATTCTCAGCGAATGCTTCAGGGCCATTACCAAAACCTAAATCGACCATATTGTCTGGCATATACTTAGCCATAGCGTGAAGTTCAACACTGCCAAAGTTCACGCCAGCATGAAGTGCATGCATGATGTTGTTGCTGTCACCCCAGAAACTTGTATCGCCAGAGTCATCGCTTGCAATATAAGCAAAGTCCCACTTATTACCACCTAGCTCAACACCTTCAATACCAACACCAGTACCCGACATATCCGTGTAGAAAAAGTCGGTCATAAAAATGTAATTATCTTTACCATAAAAGCGCTTACCACCCCATACAACACCGGTTTCAGATACACCTTCAAACTCGACAAAAGTTTCTGCCATACCAATTTCGCTGTTGGTTGCATCGGCATTGGCACCAAGTTGGTTGGTTGCATATTCCGCATTGTTGGCTGCAGCTCGTGTTTTGATTCGAATTTTCTGACCACCGTCATTCTCAAAATTTTTCTGCAGTGCAACTTCAAAGTGGCTATCCGACTCAACACCCAATCGACCTAAACGCTCTTTTGATGCTGGGAACTTTGCACGTTTAAAATCATCATTTTCACTGAATAGAACACCAGCACGGAAATAACCGTGAAATTCAAATCCATCCGATTTTTCGGCATGTACAGCAGGTGCAGTAGACAAGCCAGCTGTAGCGACTAAACAAGCAAGGGTAAGCTTAGAAAGTTTCATAATAACTCCATGTTCCAAATTATACTTTCGCAAAGAAAGCGCTTTCTTTATTTTTCTTAAAAAAACCAATCGAACAGATTTAAAGAAGATCAAATCTAAGCCCACATTCACTATGCACTCTTAACCTTATTGGCTTTAACCGCTCAGTTGGTATGGAAAGAGTATAAATCGATCTCGTGAATATAAACCGTGATCAATCCCACCAAAGAAAGCGCTTTCTTATGCGTGAGTCACAAAAATAGAGATGTTAAGTATTTTGTTTGAACAATCATGGAACCAAGTAAAATGCCACTGTTCACATATTAAAGACGAATTGCTCCGTTCAATCACTCAGAACCAGTTTCGAAATACAACGTCGGTTGTCTTCCTCAAATAATCGTCGAAATAAAAAGGGAACATACATTGTATGTTCCCTTTATATTCAGACTTTTATTCAAGCTCTTTTGTTAACAGGCTTACTTTTCAAATCGAATATTGTCTAGTTTAAAACTCATTTCTCCTTGAGGCTCAAACACTAAAAGGTTAGTGATCATTATTGGATCAGCTTGATTCCCACCAGCAAAACGGTTTTCTCTCTTTAAAATGTCTGCGATTGGAATACGTACCGTCTTCCATTCATTCATTGCTGATAGCGGCACGGTATAGTCACTTGTTTTCGGCCAACCACTGTCCATCTTAACCAATAGTTCAACCCCGTCGGCCATACTCTCAACTTTCAAATCAAAGACCAGTTCACCCGTTTCTTGCCAATGTGTCACATCTGTTACAGGAGAACGAAAATAGATATTTCCTGAACCTCCTTTCTTATTCACTTGTAGCACTGTTCCACGATCTGGTTCGGTCACCTCTTGATAGTCAACAATATCCAATGGGTCATAACTTGCATAAGCCAAGCTTGCGTTAAGAGTTTCGGTAAAAATCTCCAACGTTGGTCCATCAGCATAACTATCATCGGTTGCTAAGATCTCTGGAGCTTCGTGCCCTATCACTTGTATTGCATGTTCAGAGCGACTTGCACACCCTTTTCCTTTCCAACGATCAACCTTACAGCGGTATACCTTTACTGAATCAACTAGCATTGTTTTCGGAAACAAACCTTCGTCGATGCCTTTATCATTTGCGTTCGCTGACCACGCCCCACCGACAGCCAAGTTCAATAACAAATGAAACTTTTCATCAAACGGAGCTGCTCCACTCGCATTAATGAGTTTCCCTTCTTCCGCTTCATATTGGCTGTACCAGCCCTCTTGAGTTTGAGTCGCGTAATGAATATTGTCTACATACCAACGAATTTCACCTTCTTCCCACTCAATCGCGTATGTATGGAAGCCATCAGTTGGGTTCACACCATTTGACAATATCGCGGCCTGCCCTTTATAAACATTGTCTGGCCAATTTCGTCCGTAATGTAACGTCCCATAGACTCGGCTCTCTAGATCATCATTTTTCGCTCCCGCCGCATCTGAAAGTGTGTTTAGGTTAACCGCTTCCATAATATCGATTTCGCCAGAAGCTGCCCATGTGCCGTATTTATTGTCGGTTGGCAGCATCCAAATTGCGGGCCATGAACCTTGTCCACCAGGTAACTTTGCTCTGATTTCATAACGGCCATATTTGGTGTCACGCTTGTCTTTTGTACTTAGCCTCGCAGAAGTATAAGGGAGTGTTTTAGTTGCTCCGCCAATCGTACCTTCGGCATTGTCAGGCCCAGTATGACTTTGCTTCAGCGCGACAATGTGTAAAAAGCCATCTTTAACAAATGCGTTATTAGGATCATCCGTGTAGCACTGTTGTTCATTGTTCCCTCCTCCCCAACAGTTCACTTCTAATGACCAATTACGTTTATCTATTTGCTCGCCTTCAAACTGGTCTTCCCACACCAATTGCCAGTCTGGACTTAACGTAACTGGATCATGGGATAGCACGATCGGTTTTTCAGTTTGAGCTAAGTCAGCACTTTCGGATACCGGCAGCTCTATCGCCGTGCAACCAGACATCAAAGCGGCAGAAATAAAAGACGTTAATATCTTTACCTGATTGGTTAGATCTTGCATTACAACTCCTTGTATCACGACTTTCTAAGCAGGCGACACTTAATATCGGAGCCCATAACAGAAAGTCGATAAATGAATAACTCCGCGAGCATGGACCCAATATGCCATGCACGACCGTTTCAAAATGAGTATATAAAAGTGCATAGTTCAAAAAAGAGACAACGCTCACCTTAAGAAAGCGCTTTCTTGTTGGGTTTCACATTTTGCTAAAGTTCATTGCGGTTTTTATAGATTCCCAAGAATTTTCATAACCCGATTATCTGTGATAACGCCCTAGTAGCCCTTTATTCTCAGACTTCTATTTTATCTAGTTCATAACTAAGATCAGAAAAACAGATTCACTTTAACTACAACAACAAAGAAAGCGCTTGCTTGATATTTAATCGAGTATATGAAAATATTCGTTACCTTACTTTGTATGCTTAACCTTCAAATTTAGCGTTAAGCAGTTCAGAGTTTTTAAATATTAATCATTGGATTACTAGGCTCTTATTGATCACGAAGGTAATATAGCTTAGTTCACTCCTTGTAGAGATAAGGCCACTACCATTGATCACCATTAAAGAAGTATCTGAACTTGCTCAAGTTTCTCAATCAACCGTCTCACGAGCATTAAATGGTCACCCTACGGTAAAGGAAGCCAACCGCGAAAAAGTATTCAAAGCTATTGAGCAACTGGGCTACAAGCCTAATGCGTTTGCACAAGCTCTAGCCTCCAGCCGTTCAAATAGCATTGGCATGCTAGTAGGTTCGCTTGATGGGCCTTTCTATGGGCCATTAATGCATACAGCTGAAGATACCGTTCGCCAAAATAATATTCACTTAATCGTTACAAGTGGCCAGGAATCACGAACCAAAGAGCTCGATTCTATCCAGTTTTTGCAATCTAAACTTGTAGATGGCCTCATTGTTCACTCAGACAAGCTCAGTGATGACGAGCTGATCAAAATCGCGAAAGACAGTGAAACAATGATTGTTCTCAACCGTTTTATTCCTGAGATTTCTGATCGCTGTATTTACATTGATAATGAGCTTGGTGGCTACCTTGCAACGAAGCACTTACTTGAAAATGGGCATAAAAAAGTCGCTTGTATCACAGGCCAGTTGAGTAAAGTTGATAGTAGAGATCGCTTTCAAGGATATCGAAATGCCTTGTTAGAGTACGGTGTCGAGTACAACGCAGGGCTGTTTGTAGAGGGGCGTTTTGATCATCAAGGCAACCATGATGCTGCGCGACGCTTGTTAGACCGAGACCCTGAGATCACCGCGATTTTCTGTCAAAATGACAACATCGCGCTTGCTGTATATGACGTAGCAGCAGAGCGAAACCTCATTATTGGGCGAGACCTTTCGGTCGTAGGCTTCGATAACGATACTCACAGCCAGCATATTCGTCCTCGCTTATCGACGGTCGACTTTCCTGTCCATGAGATGGGAGAAGAAGCTGCAAAAGGTGTTTTATCGTTAATTAATAAACGCGACTACCCATTGAAGCACAAACTAACACCGACATTGATTGTAAGAGAATCTGTGGCTAAGCTTTGATTTTCGTAAATCAAACACCCCATTTTTTTACACTTAAAAGAAAGGCTCTAAGTATTCACTTAGAGCCTTTTTATTTCGCTTTAAATTAGAATTAGAGTAACTGGTGCTTTGACAACACGACAATGACTTTCTCAATGAGACCACTACGAGAAAAGAGCTGTGAAGCCATTTCATGATTTATCGTTAACGATGCAAATGCCTCACTTGTTCCATCTTTAAACTGAACTTCAATACCCTGTGTTGGCTCATCATTGAGTTGGTAAATAAATGGCACCTGACAGTAAGTAAAAGCCAGTTGCCCAGCCTGAACAATAAAGCTCTGCATTTGCCCTTCAATATTTTGGCAGTCAAAAGTCGCCGCTTTTTGTAAGAACTCTTTAGGACTAAGAAGTGATGGATTAATAACAATTGTACCATCAACGACCTCTAGACCTAGCTCTCCAAAACGGGTAATCACTTCTTCCTTAACTTGCCCTGTCATCCCTGGCTGCTGTGCTCCAGAGTGCTTTGGCGTATGAGAATATGGATCCGTCGGAAACGCACCGTAGTTTTCCGGCGTTTTGTTGAAGCCAATACCAGCTCTTACTTTGTAATAGTAATCCGCTAATTTAAGAGTTTCCTGGCTATTGGAATCCATACTCCAAGCATGCTGATAGTTTTCTTGCACAGCTAGCAGCAACTTAGAAACCATATGCCAATAGATACAACCTAAACCTTCATAACCAAACATGGTTCCCGAACGCCCAGTAAAGGCTTTGTGGTTGAATACACGCTCATACAAACTAGATATATGACTAAATTCATCATCACTAATTGCCGGGTAATCGACTTTAATTTCATCAATCGCAGTCTGAAGGAAACCTTTGTTTTCAAAACTTGAATTGAAGTGGTAAGAACCTTTGCTGTCTTGGTTTACTAATCGGTTATCTTTGGCAACAACCATCATGCTTAACAATTTGCTCTGATCAATGTCTTTAGCGTCTAAACAGTTTTTGTCCATAAAAGAAGCCAGCTCACGGTCAGGGTAAAGCATGAAGCTATTTTGATCAGCACGATACATGTCACTAGCAAACAATTTATCCAACAACTCAACCGCTTGTTTAGGTGATAATAGACCCGAACTTAATACTGCAACTTGCCCTTCCAGCATCGGGTAAAGCTCTTCAACCATTAAGCTCTCACCAGAACAACTCAAGATGTTATACGCATTGTATAAGCCGTCTTCACGCAAGTTGTTTGTAATCGTAGAATCTAGGACTTTTAAGCTCGCGCCCATCAATTGAACAATCGCTTCTTTCTCAACTTTCGTTTTCCCTGAGAAACCATTTACTCGGTAAACTCGCTCACGATAGTTAGCAGCAGATTTAGCCAGCTTAGTCAGCATTGCTTTACGAGTTTGACGAGTTACCGTATCTTGACGAATCTCTGTATTTGCCTCAGAAACAATCTGTGTAACAGAAGACATCCACTCAAACACTTCTTTGGAAATACTGTATGAAGATGGTGACTTCTCTAACAGGCGCTGCATAAAGGCAACATAGCGACGCATGTAGTACAAGGTTACCATTGAAAGACCGTTGCCAACGATAGCGTTGTTTGCATCATTCCATTCAGGGCGTTGTGTATTGAGCCAAATACCACCATCAAGCACTAAGTTACTCAATTTCGCCAACAAAGGTACGAGTATCTTCTCCATTAAGTTGACCATATAAACTTCTTGGTCACCCGTCATCAACAAGCGACCGTCACTGCCTAAGCTCTTGACACGTTGCTCTGTCAATTCCTGCAGGTCTTGGTTGAACTCTACGGTATCTTTAGGGTTGTCAAAGAGACCTTGAACTCCGCAAAGCTCATAAGGCACATTGGCATAACTAAAAATGTCACTTTCTAGTAATTCGATCAGGTCGCTTTGCTCAAATTTGTCTGCCAACTCAAGGAATTTTAATAGATAGATGATTTGATGATCGCCCCAGTAACCAATGTTACTCCAAGGATCATCCGCCTCTAACAGCTCCCAATCTACACCATCTTTAGTAATTCGATACGGATTGTAGCCATCCACCGTTGAAGCATTAACAAACTTAGAGATGAATGATTTGATGAACCCTGGATAACTAAGAGCCATCGCTTCCCAGTTTTGGAAAATATCACGCCAGTTGCCTTGATAAGAAAGTAAGCGTTCGCCATTTTCATCTTTGAGCTTAATCTCATAGTGGTTCCAAGGGCGACTAGGGTCACCATGACGACGTCCAAAAGTAAGCGGTAGATATTCGTAGCTCAATCGGACTAGTTGTGAATCCCCAGTCGCTTTCGCTCGAGAAACTAACTCTGCATGACTAAAAGCCGTACCTAGCTGTTTGAAAAAGTCTTGGTGACGACCAGCAACCTGAGAGTTCGCCTTTTGCATGGTTTTAACCACGTCGGCTTTCTCTAGGATGTAGCCGTTCTCAAAAACGCCACCACGCATGTTATTGAACAACACATTGGCATAATGGTGAACGCTTGTATTTTCTTCAGCTGTTATTTGCCACGCATCCGCGCCAGACATTAATGTGATTAATTCATTTTGATTATCTGCAATGCTCTTTTCTAAAGCTAGTGCTAGGTTAGCAGGAACAGAGAGCTCAGATTGAAGCTGACAGATATCGGAATGAGTCTTGTCTATATCAGCGACAATCGACCAAACTTTGGTTTGATGTGCTCGCAACGTCAGAGACTTATAAACTAAATAGCTTCCTCTAATCCCTTTCGTTAAAGGTTCACTTGTAATCGCTCGACCTTTTCTGAACGCATTAACTTGAGCACTCGTCAATAAAACTTGGCTGCTTTCCGTTTCTAAGCTGAAGACTGTCGTCGCTAGCAAAGATTCAGCAGGGTCAGCTCTATCACTCAATTTCGCGTACATGCTGAACAGAGCTAATGAACTACCATCAACTTGTTCATTCCACTTGTACGCATCAACTAATGCACTTCTTGTTTGAAGAGCTGATAACGGAGCGCCTGAAGGAAGTATGTTCTGTAAGCCATCTAGTGCTTCGACTTTACGCTCGAAGCTCGCTAGATTGGTCAGTTTTGAACGACGAATAAAGCCGTATTTTTCACTCGTATTCCAGCTGTATTGGAACTGTAGTTGCAAAGTATGGTTTATCTCTTCAAATACGATTTTGTCTCCAATCGTATTTTTATAAAGATTGCGTTCAACATCAAAAATACCATCATGGAATGTATTAAACGGTTCCCAAAGTACAACCTTATCGCCATGTTCAATACGGAAGATGGATTTTGAGCCGGTGTTTTCCGCATTTTCATGAATATGGTCAACAGACTTGTAAGGAAAAAGCGCATTTTCCGGACGAATGCGTCCAGCTGAAAGGCTGCCTGTTGATGAAATAAATAACCAGTGATCGCTCGACGATACAACGCTAATAAAGAATGGCGTCATTTGGTCAACATTAGAGATTTGGTAGTAACGCTCACCATCTAAATCAACGAACTTGCCATCGACCTCTGGTGTTGAGTTGTAGTCTTGTTTCATATCAAAATTCCAAAAAATTCTTACACTTAAGTTTTGAAAGCGCTTTCTTTTGCGTTTCAAAAAGGATTTAAAGTTTACAAATGATGACAACGAGCAAAATGCTCTTCTGCAATTTGAGTCGGTTCTGGTATTGATTGCGTGCAAAGTTTATCGGCTTTCATACAACGGCTTGCGAACGGGCAACCTACGCTACTTGGCTTCCAAGAAGGGATATCGCCTTTTTTCACATTCATATCGCGCTTACCTGATTTACCGACTTCAGGTACCGCTGAAAGCAACAGCTTAGAATATGGGTGTTGTGGATTCTGCGTTACATTGTCGCTATTGCCCCACTCCACCATATGTCCAACGTACATAACTGCCGTTTTCTCAGCAAAATAACGCGCCGTCGCGATGTCATGAGTAATGTACATAAACGAAATACCATGCTTATCTTTCAAGTCAGCCATTAGGTTTAGGATTCCTAATCGAACGGACACATCAAGCATTGAGATAGGCTCGTCCGCCAATATAACTTCAGGACTCACTGCAATTGCACGTGCGATAGCCACACGTTGTCGTTGTCCACCACTCAATTCATGGGGGTATTTCTCTGCTGTCTCTTTTACTGGCGTCAATCCAACCATTTCGAGTAGTTCATAAACAAGGTTAGGAACCGCTTCTTTTTCTGCTCGTTTATGAATAAGTAATGGTCGCGCAATATGGTGATAAATCGTGTGCACAGGATTCAGCGAACCAAACGGGTCTTGAAAAATCATTTGCACTTGGCGTGCATATTCAAGCTCACCATGTTTTTCAATATAGTCAGATAATGGCTCGCCCTTAAATTCAATATCCCCGGCAGTTTTATCGTAAATACGAGTTAGAATTCGAGCGCCTGTACTTTTCCCAGAACCAGATTCGCCAACAATCGCTAATGCTTCTCCTTTTCTAAGATCAAATGAAACATCATTAACCGCTCGCATCATGTTGCTTTTCACTGACTGACCAAGTGGAAAATCTTTTACCAAGTTCTTAACTGATAAGATAACTTCGCTTTTATCGACGTTATTTAAAGTATTCATAATCTTTCGCTCAAACTAGATGACAAGATACGTGATGCCCAGTCGCAACTGTGCCCAAACGAGGTTCACTTTTGATGCACATTGAAATGCATTCGCCACATCGCTCTTGGAAGTTACATCCCTGAGGAGTATCGAGTAAGTTGACGGGATTTCCAGGGATCCCATACAAGCGTTCTTTTGGCCCATGAATAGTCGGGAATGAAGAGATAAGCCCTTTTGTATAAGGATGCTTGGGGTCACTAAATACCGTTTTAGCATCGCCTAACTCAATAAGGTTACCCGCGTACATCACGCCAATTCGATCAGCAATCTCACCCATCAAACTTAAGTCATGGCTAATAAATAGAATGGAGAAACCAAACTTACTCTTGAGCTCATACAGTTCATTCAATATTTCACGTTCAACAACCACATCGAGTGCCGTCGTAGGCTCGTCCATGATGATCAGCTTAGGCTCCAACGCCAATGCAATTGCGATAACAACACGCTGGCGCATTCCCCCACTGAGTTGATGGGGAAAGCTCGACATTCTATCGCCGTGCATCCCGACCGTTTCTAATAACTCAACCGCACGCTCATGAGCCTGCTTATAAGGTGTCTTTTTATGCGCAAGAATAACGTCTGTTAACTGCTCACCAATAGTAATGACAGGGTTAAGTGAGTTCATTGCGCTTTGAAAAACAATAGAAACATCATTCCAGCGGAAGTCACGTAACTGCTTGTTATTCATTTTTAAAACATCTTGCCCTTTGTAAAGTATCTCGCCTTCAGAGATAAGGGCTGGTGCTTTATGGAGCCTTGATATTGCAAAAGCCAATGTACTTTTACCGCAACCAGACTCACCAGCAATACCGAGCGTTTCACCGGGCGCAATGGAAATACTTACGTCGTTTACGGCTCTCGCTACACCATTAGGAGAAACGTAATCAACACACAGATTATTGATTTCTAGTAGCTTGCTCATTATAAACCTCGGCGTTTGTCTGCTTCTTTTTTAAGTTTGTGCCACAGTTTGATATGTGGGCCCGTACGCAATTTAGGGTTGCTTACTTGGTCAATGGACATGTTAATCAGTGCTAATCCACCACCAGTAATCGCTAACGCTAATGCAGGAACCATCATTTCCCACCATGCTCCGGTATATAGCGACGAAGATGTCTGTGCCCAATACAACATTGAACCCCAACTCACTTCCGTTGCATCACCTAAACCTAAAATACCAAGACCAGCTTCAGATCCCATTGCGTAGATAACTGTGCCAAGGAAGCCACCAAAAACAATCGAAACTAAGTTAGGTAAAATCTCGACTAAAATAATACGAATTTTTGATTCACCCATAACCTCTGCAGAAATGATAAATTCTTTGCTTCTAATTGCCATCGTCTGTGCACGAATTACCCTCGCCCCCCAAGGCCAGGAGGTTATTCCTAACAACATAGTGATAACCAACGAACCGACTTGCCCTAAGAATGCAGCGAGAACAATCAGCAAGGGTAGCTGAGGAAACACGAGAAATACGTTAGTAATAAAGTTCAAGCGCTCATCAATTTTTCCGCCAAAGTAGCCAGAAGAAACGCCGACTAAAACTGCGATAGTCATTGCAATTACGCCCGCAGAGATCGCAACAGTCAGTGACTTTCTCGCCCCAAAAAGAACTTGGCTATATACATCACGCCCGCTACGAGTTGTGCCCATAATATGTTCAGCACTTGGTGCTTCATGCGGGCGCGCAACACGCTTTTCGGGATTGTGCGTTGATAAAACAGGGGCAAATAGTGCACCAGCTAAAACTATCGTAAGTAAAAAAGTACCGATGATTGCTGGTGGGTTACCGTAGAAAAAAGCATAGGCTTTACCTAATGTTTTCTTTGCATTTTTCCACGACCATTTCGGCTCACGTACCGGTATATTTGTTCGCTTCGAAATTTTTTGAGTGTCAATTAAGTTATCCATGATGTGCCTCAATTCGAAATTCGTGGATCAAGCCAGACATACAGTAAGTCGGCGATAAAGTTAGCAACAAGCACTGCGGTCACTAAAATAAGAAGAATGGCTTGAATCAAAGGATAATCTCGCGCCACAATTCCCTTAAGAAGAATGTTGCCCAAGCCTTGGTAGTTAAAAACTACTTCGGTCATGATTGAGCCAGCGAATGAGAAGCCGATTGCCATAGCAATAGCGGTCGCGACAGGAAGAATGGCATTTCTACCAGCGTATCGAGACATCACACGATAGCTGCTCAAGCCTTTGGCCTCAGCCATCGTCACGTAATCCTCTCCTAAGACATTGATCATCGCATTACGCATATTGAAGACCCATGTTGCGATTCCAACCAAGACCATAGAGCCCATTGGAAGCACAGCGTGTTTAGCCACACTAGAAACAAATTCCCACGTAAAACCGGGCTCAAGTGACGGGTCGTAAGTGTAAGCCAAAGGTAGTAAATCTAACTTTAGACCGAAGAAATAGAACAACAGTAACGCGGTTACGATATACGGAAAGTTGCTAATAAAAGCCAAGACCGGAGGAACAATTTGCCCAAACAGCCCTTCACGTCGATATGACGCATAAGTTCCAATACTGACACCGATGATGAGAGCGACAATGAGCGAACCAAGCGCCAGAAACATAGTCCACGGCAGTGCCATAGCAAGCACATCAGAAACACTAATAGGAAACATCAAAATAGACGGCCCCAAATCAAGCGTAAATACACTCTTCATATATGCAAAGTATTGTTCGAAAACATTACCATCAACAAAACCATACATCTCACGAACCGCATCCATCTGAGCTGGATCCATACGACCTTGAGCAGCAGCAAACAGAGCATCTACTGGGTCACCCGGCATTAAACGAGGCAACATAAAGTTAAACGAGATAGCAATCAGAAAGGCTGTGAAATAAAAACCGAATCGACGAAACAGAAATGACATAAATATCTTTTAACCTAAGAGCCGCAACTTACGTTACGGCCAAATTAGAAATAACTTACTTAAGGTGTAGGTTGTTGAGAATGATTACTCGCTTACCACCGTCGTACCATACTGGTTGTACGTATGGGTTCTCAGCGCTAGGCCAACCGACAATGTTCTTAGTGCTGTACTGGAACCAAGTCGGGTTAGAGAAAAGAGGAATAAACGGAAGATTTGTAGCCGTAAACTCTTGAAGCTCGCTCAACACTTCTTCTTGCTGTTCAGCGTCACCAATTTTTCCGAAGCTATCGATCAATGCATCGATCTCTGGTGAATTAACACCATGACCAGCATGCCAAGTTTTCCCGATACGTGATGTAGAGAAGTACTCTTGATAAGCCAAGATTGGGTTAGTCGCAACCATTGACCAGTTGATAGACATTGTGTATTTACTGTCTTTCAAGTTGCTATCATAGACAGACCAGTCAACCGTTTTGATATTAGCTTTTACACCAACCTCTTCGTAGTACTCAGATACCATCTGAACAACTTGAATCCAGTCAGTCCAGCCCGCAACTACTTCAATGTCGAACTCAAATGCTTCGCCATTTTTCTTTTCACGGAATCCATCCCCGTCTTTATCGACTAGACCAACTTCGTCAAGTAAAGCTTTCGCCTTTTCAGCGTCGTACTGTGTCAGATCCGCGTATTTAGCAGATACAGCTTTGTCGATATGCGTTTCGTAAAGCTCAGCAATACCACCAGCATTGTAGTTAGGCGTTGGGTAACCGTAAGCTGCAATATCAACGATAGTTTCACGGTCAAGTGCCATAGATAATGCTTGGCGAACGCGAAGATCATCAAAAGGCGCTTCTTTAGTATTTACGTAAAGATGAATCGCATCGTTAGCGGGGTACCAGAAATGATGGTTTTCTTTATCAACACCAACAAACGTTGACTCAACGTCAGCGATAAAGTTTGAACCCCAATCAATTTCACCTTTAATCAAGGCCGGTTGGATTTGAGAGTTATCATTGTAAGAACGGAAGTTCACACAATCTAGGTACGGGCGGTTCTCTAGGTAGTAATTCGGATTTCGGCATAGCTCCATCTGTTGCGGCTTGATGTATTTAACCGTGGTCATTGGGCCACTACCTACTGGGTTCAAGTTGGTGAACGTTGTCAGCTCTTCAACTTTAGACCAAATATGCTTCGGTACAACGTGGTAGCGCTCTAGGTTCCAAGCGAAAGTAGAATCCGCTTCCGCCAATGAGAAGACAACCGTTCTCTCATCAGAAGCAGTAACTTCTTGCAGGTTACCCGCTGACCAAATACCTTTTTGGTCAAATGCTGGAGCGTCTTTAGTTAGCATAAAGCTAAACACAACGTCTTCTGCTGTTAGTTTAGTACCATCAGACCACTTCAGGTTTTCACGAAGCTTAAGAGTTAGTGTCTTAAGATCTTCTGAGAATTCAACTGATTCAGCTAATCGGTAATCAACATCACCCGTCATGTTGTTAAATACAACTAGAGGTTCAAACATCACACCGTGAAGTAGGTCTTTAGTTGTGTACGGGTTGAAGTTTTCAACAAAGCCAGTATTGATAATTGGCACCGTTAGCGTACCGCCCTGCTTTACTTCATCTGCTTGTACAGATGCTCCAAATAAAGCTCCAATGGCGAGCGAAGCAATCAATGTCTTTTTGTGCATCACGTTGTCCTTTTTAATGATAATAACCAGAAAGAAAGCGCTTTCTTTTTACTTTAAAAAAAGGGGGTGCTTTAGTATTTACTATCGGTTACTCATTTCAAGAAACCGCTTTCTTTAGGTGGATAATAAGCTGATTATATGATTCTTCAACTTACAATTGAATGAAACGAACCATAGATCACAAATTTAAAACAGACAGAGAGCAGATATATATAACAGTGCCATTCATCACATTAATTACCCCAACAATAATAAAATCTATATAAAACAACAAGTTAAATAAAAATGCAAAAGTGACCTCATCACGAATGCTGATCATCTGTTTTCTTGGTCATTTATTAGCTTATGCGCTTTCTCAAATAGTCTTTTCATCACCGCTCTCCATTTTCATAATCTCCGACTATCGATGCTCCTCTCAAAAATAAAAGAAAGCGCTTTCTTGGCTTTTGAACCTATGACAGCATATCAAGATATAAAATACGAGTTAGCCTTTAGGACAGATATGTTTAACTTTTGGAATGGCAATAAATCAAATAAAAGACAGCACTACGAATTCGAACTGATCCGCAGCTTATTGAATTGGAATTCAAATGAATCTGTTGTCGTTCACGACGACAAGACCGATTTTCCGAGAGCAGAGGATGAGGGGAATATATTCAACAAGGATTATGACGTACTCGTTACAGTCGCAGGGAACAAAAAATTTGCAAATAAACCTGTAATCAAGCTCAACTCTCCAATTTGCAAAGGCTTACTAGGGCACCGTATTTTAATCGTTCGGGAACAAGATCAACCTACATTCCATCATATCCATAGTGATCAATTGAAATCACTGACAGCTGGAATTCCGGCGACATGGGCTGACGCTGAGCTGTTTAGAGTAAATGGATATCGAATACTAGAGCAAGGAACGTTACCAGAGATTCTTAAACTTCTCTCAGATAAAAAGTGTGATTATGTGTCACTCGGCGCCAATGAAGTAAAAAGTATATACCAAGAACACGCAAGCTTGCTGGAGGGGCTAATGATAGAAGAAAGCATTTTGCTTTATTACCCTCTTCCCTTGGTCTTTTATGTACACCCAGACAAGGTGCAATTTGCACAATTATTGGATGATAAACTTCAAGACTTCATGTTAAGTGGTGAGTTTGATTCACTGTTTAACCAGCATTTTGGAAATGTCGTGAGCTCAACTGGACTAGAAAGCCGTAAGATGATTAACCTCACCAATCCAGAGCTGCCTGACGAGTTTGGATCATTTCAATCTAATTTCGCCTCATAAACATAAATGGTAAAGACAATAGAACCCTAACTTGTCCTAAATCCATCGAAAAGTTACGAAAACAACACAATGACCCTCGAAACGATCTTAATCTAGGGTCATTGAGCCAGAGTAGAGGCTACATTATTAACTACGTACATTTATAGATAACGATGAATACTCAAGTCATCTGTTTTGATATCACTTGAAGAACCACTGACTACACTTGCCAAGATCTTCCCTGAACCACACGCCATCGTCCAACCCAATGTTCCATGGCCCGTATTGGTAAATAAGTTCTTAATCGGAGTCTTGCCGATAATAGGCGTGCCATCTGGCGTCATTGGTCTTAGCCCAGTCCAATACTCTGCCTTTGAAAAATCACCCGCTTGTGGAAAGAGATCTTTGATCACCATATCAATCGTGGCTTTGCGTTTTTCTGGGATTAGGTAGTCAAAACCAGCGAGCTCTGCCGTACCCGCAATACGAATTCGGTCATCAAAACGCGTCATCGCCACCTTGTAGGTTTCATCCATTACAGTAGAGGTTGGTGACTTATCTGCATTCACGATCGGTAGCGTTAGCGAATACCCTTTCACTGGATAGACAGGTATCGACAAGTCGACTTGCTTCAACAAGTCTCGAGAATAGCTTCCTGAAGCGACCACGTAAGCGTCCGCTTTGAAGTCACCTTGAGTCGTGGTAATACTTTCAATGGTTTGATTCTGATGATTGAGCTTGACTACTTCAGTATCAAACACGAACCTAACACCGAGTTGCTTGGCTTTCTCAGTTAAGGTTAAACAGAATTGATGGCAATCACCGGTTTCATCATGTGGTAAATACAGGCCGCCAACCAGCTTATCTTTCACATCTGATAAACCTGGTTCAATGGATAGGCATTGCTCAACATCAAACAACGAGTGCTCAATTCCACTTTCTTTAAGCAGCTTCATATCTTGCTGAATGAAATCCAATTGCTTTTCGCTTCGAAACACTTGTAGCGTCCCTTTCTGCCTACCTTCATAAGCCAATTGCTCACTGGTTCTTAGCTCAGTCAGGCAATCTCGGCTGTAGTTCGCGACTCTCAACATCCGCGATTTGTTCTGTGCATATTTAGCTTCGTTGCAGTTGGCGAGCATCTTCGTTGCCCAAGAAACTAACTCGGGAGAAAGCGAAGGCTTTACTTTGAGAGGGGCATGTTCTTGGGCTAACCATTTCATCGCTTTCAAAGGGATACCAGGCGCCGCCCATGGTGAAGAATAGCCGTAAGAAATTTGCCCAGCATTCGCAAAGCTGGTTTCTTTACCACTGCCATCTTGACGATCAATAACCGTGACCGAGTGACCTTCTTTAGCCAAATACCATGCGCTAGTCAACCCAATAACACCGCTGCCAATTACAATAACTTCCATTCTCTTCTCCTAATGCCCGACAAAGCCAAAACCTGTCGAACACAGCTGTCAGTCTAAAACTCGTTTCGTTAATGATTTGTAACTTATTCCGCTCATGTTGACTTAACAATAGAGGGAGCGTTGACAAAAAATCAATTCGACTTAAAAACGAATTCGGCAGTTTGGAAGTGTGATATTGGCGGTATTTGAAAGCTTAGGTAGGAGTCGTTAAGTAAACCGATTAAGCCTAGATATTGTAAGCGTCATGGCTCAAGAAAGTGGCGTTCTCGAGTAAGAAATCTAACAAGGTTTCGGCTTGTAGCGTGAGTGCTCGGCCTTTCAAAGATTGAACCTTAACCGTCGCCTTCGAAAGCATATCCAACTCGGTCGCAACCACTTCTATCTGCCCTGACTTTATCTCATCGATCACGGTGAGCTTAGGCATAAAGGTTACACCCAATCCTGCTGAAACAAAGTTAGTCAGTGCAGTGACCGAATTGGTTTGAAGCTTCGGCTGTAAGGTAAGGTGGGAGATTTGTTCGGCCTGCTTGACCAATCGACCCATCCCTGTTGAGTTGTCGATCAACGCCAAAGACACATCCTTAATATCTTGCAGTGTCACAGGCGCTTCTTTCATCGTAAGGAAGTGTCCTTTCGGAGCAATCAATTCCAGCGGATGGCTGCGTTCAACGTGGGAGTGCAGTTTAGGGTGCGGTGCAGAAGCATAAGTAATCGCGAAATCGATCTGTTGATCTTCCAACATCTTGACAGCGTCCAATGCCCCAGCAATCTCAATTGATAAGTTGATATCAGGGTATCGAGCCATGAAGGTTTGCATCGGCTTTGACACCAAGTTGGTAATAAACCCTTCACCGATGGCAATGCTGACATTGCCTCCTTTGAGGTTTTTAAGCTTGGTTAGTCGAGCAAGTACTGCGGCCTCTCCCCGAACAATGGAACGGTAGTAATTCAGCAGTTCATTACCCGCTTCAGTTAACAGTGATTGGCGGTTGTTGCGCTCCCATACTTTCATTTCCGCTTGCGCTTCTAACTGTGTCAGCATCCGACTCATTGCCGCAGGATCAACGTTCATCATCTTAGACGCCTTACGCAATGACCCGTATTTCGATAAAGCATTAAGGTATTCCAGCGCGCGGATATTAAAGTGGTGCATTCAACTTCCTTGTGATTCGACTGACTCGAGGTAAGCGTCTCATAAATTTGCTGCGAACATGTATCCCAATTTATCAATATCGTGTCTGCACTTATTAACTTGTGCACCGAGTCACTGCCAAGCCAAAGATTGAAGGAAGATTCATATTATTTAGTTTGCTGTAAATAGGACAAAGGCGACAACTTTCGTTATCGCCTTTGAGTTGATGCCTCTTGTAGAGCAACAATCATTTTCACTGATGAACTTAGGCATCAAGTAAAAGGTTCGGTCGAATCAAGTCATAAACACAAGCAAGTTCACTGCTGAATTCAAATTGTTTGTTGATAATGCCGCCAGCCATATGAGGGTGCCCGCCGCCAAAACCAATCCCTTTTTCATTAAGAGCCCTTCTAACTATCTTCGCGACATTGTTTTTTGAACACTCTGAACGGAGAGAGATAAAGGTTTTCTCTCTATTTCTAGCCGTGAGGACGACAATATCGAGCTCATCAACGCTCAGCAGGAAATCTCCTAATACGCCAAGCATATTTTTAGGACACCCCTCAGGAAGCACTGCAAACGCGGCATTTTTTTCACGACGTAAGCTGTCGAGCATTGAATAGAAAAGCTTTAATTCGTGAAACTCTACTTGATTTCGACAAATTTTGTTAACCATATCATTGTTGGCCTTCGCCTGAAGATACAACAGTGCTTTTAGATCTGCAGTTCCTACCCCTCGGGTAAAGTTTGCGGTATCAAAGCTCAAACCAACCAGTAGTGCTGTTGCGATATTCTGTGGCATCGGCAAAGAAAAATAGCGGTAATATTCAACCATAATGGTTGCAGTTGAGCCATAGTTTGAGCGTATATCGGAATACCATACAAAATCAGGCGCTTTCACTTGATGGTGATCTATCACTCCCACCTCAATCCCTGGAAAGTCGATAACATTTTTCTCGCCAATACAACCATCAACAACAATAATCTTATCATCCGGTTGCAATTTTAAATCTTTTGGCTCATAGATTGGGATATCTATCCAATCTATTAAGTTTCTGAGTGACACTCTATCTATGTAACCATGAAACGTAATAAACGGGCACAACCCTTTCTTTTTTAATAAATATGCAAGCGCGTATGCGGAAGAGATCGCATCATGGTCAGGGAAGTCATGAGCTTGAATAATGATTCTCTTATCACCCTTAAGCCGCTCTAGAAAGCTTTCGAACTTTAAATTTGCCATAATCCAACTGCTAATAAGGTTCTAGCTTCGTACAAAGCTAGAGCTGATGTGTTAATGGTTAACTCTTATGAATTAAACGATATTCTGTGTTAGACAAAATAGCTTCTTCTAGAGCCCCTACACCTAACGTACTGTAACCATAGAAATTAGGCTTCGCATTCAAACGTAAAGACTGTACGCTCTTTACGACATGTTCATCCATAGTCAGCGAGTCAACAACTTCAGAAAGCAATTTCCTATTGTTTTTTGTCAAAGGTGTAATGAATTCACTAGCGCCACTGATTGAAGAATATAAGTAGCCAAACTCACCGCCATTATTTTCTTCAATGTAATAATTACCGGTTCTAGCGAACGACGCTCGAATTTCATTGACACTTTCAATGGCATTAAAAGGCTGGTTGAAAAACTCCGAACCACCTGCATGCTCTAATGTTTCAGGTGTAAAGCCTTCATCTGGAAATACAAGATAAGCAACAATGGCATTATCTCTAGTAATAGATGAAAGAATAAAGTTATCGTCTTTGTAGTACTTTATAACGTCATCGCTAGTTGAACGTTTGATATAAACGGGGGCACCAAATGTCTGATCTAATACTTCAGCTGATGAGCGGATGTACACTTTTTCAAGCTTTTTGTGTGACGGAATATCAGTCATTTGTGAAAGACCAAAATCAACCATCTTTTCGATTGCATCAAAACTATCGTTAAACCCACCCAAAGCAATTGAAACTACAGACAACAAACCAATAGTGCGCGCCAAGTTCCCTTTACTTTGAGCTTCTAACAACGACTCTTGGTTATCTTGGAGCTCTTTCAGCTCATCTTTAATTTCTTTTGGAACGTCTTTTTTTTGTTCTTCAGACATGATCAGCCTTTAATCTCGTCAATTGTATCCATCAATGCATCTTTACCGTCTTCAGCACGTTCTTGCACTCGCTCAAAAGCCTCTGTATCCATTATATTTTTAATTTCATCGCTGTAATTAAGACCTAGGTAAATACCAATGACGATGAAAAATAAAGCAAAAATCTTAAACATTGTTACTCTCAACAACTCTAAAAAGGGATTAAAGCACACGCGTTTCCATGTGCTTGCTACAAGTCTTATTTATATAGTGCGATACGGCTGTTCACTTTCTTCAAATAGTTTTTTGTTTCATCGTATGGCAACTTCGCGACCAATTGGTTGTACACTTCTTCAGGAGTCATCTTATTGATCACTTTAGATGCTTTACCAATGCTAGTTGAGCGGTCTTTGTTAAACGCTCGAGCAACGTTTCCCGCACCGGTGTTGTAAGCCGCAATCATGCAATACAAACGACTTTGATCATTCTCGATCTTACGTAAATATTTACTATTTAGGATGTCTAAATAAGCAGTACCAGTTTCAACGTTGATGACGGGTTGATACAAATCTGAAGCCTTCATTGGCGCATCAATATTTCGAACTTGTTTATTTACATCATGCCCAGCGCTGGTCGGAACAACTTGCATAAGACCAAATGCAGGTACGTGGGATTTAGCATCTGGGCGGAAAGCAGACTCGGAGTGCATGATCGCCATAATCAATGCTGCATCTATTTCCCAGTTCTTGCTTTCTTTCTCTGCGAGAGGTGTATATTTGCTCGCACGAGATTTCAAGCTGTTCTCAGGAAGCTTCACTTTGTAGGTAACCACCTTTTTAGGTTTCACTGGCGTAGCAGCCACTTCCACTACAGGCTGAGGTTTCACAGCGTGAGTTTCAGCTGCGTCCTCTACGGTCATTTGAACCACTTTCGAAGGTTGCTTTGGTTCTGCAACTGGCTCTGATTTCACGACTTCCTTAGGGGATTCTACTTTTTCAACCAGTTCAACGACTTCAACCTGAGGTTCTGGTCGTGTTACTTCAATTCCGTGTTTAGCACGCATTTCGTTGTAAAGCTTAGTCTGAGCAGCAATACGCTCTTGTGCTTTAGTAAGCAGTGCTAGTTTCTTATTGTGAGCTCGCTGGTAGATGAACGAGTCAGGAATACCGGTATCAGATTGAATCAATCGCTCCGCTTGAACATCAAGTTCATTCATTTGACTCTGTGTTTGTTCAATAACGAAGTTCTTTTCTTGTTGTTCTCTATCTAAAGAATACAAAACCGCATGGTCTTCCGCTTTCAGATTGGCTAGATCAACCGTTTTCCCCTCAACTTCAACAGGGATTTTTCTTACAAGCGCTTCTATCTCTTCAGGGCTACTGTCTTCATCAACTAAAACAGAAACCGTAGCGGTATTACTTTCATAATCCACTGCGGTCTTAACTTGATCGTTTTGTGAATAATCGACCTGTTTTGTTTGAGAAGATACCTCTCCTTCACCCCAAGTTTTAATAAGGTCTGTTCGGCGCTCATCAAGTTTATTGGTATATTCGTCACGCCATTGTTCATACTCATCCAAGTATGCATTTACATAAGCATGAAATTCTTTAAGTTTTTCTTCTTGGGATTGACTTGTTTTTACAACCGCATTATTAAGTTGTTGCTTTTGGCTATCTGACACTGCGAGTGTTGGAAAGCTAACAGCTGCTGAAATTGCAATAGCCAGCCCGGTCTTGGTGATCGTTTTATACATAACTAACTCCGAGAGTGTATAGAAACAAAGGCCACTCTATAGGTGGCCTTTTTCACTTTAACTAATCGTCAAACAACGATTATTTTTTCAAAGAATCGAATACGGCAGCAAGATCTGCGGCGGCCTTTTCGTCATTGAATTGATTCCAAAGAGCAGAATCTTCACCACCTACTTCGTCGATAATTTTATTCATATTTGCATCATAAGCTGCTTGGTCCATACCAACTAATACATAAAGACCACCAGCAGGGCTTGCTTGGCTTACCAATATTCGGCTATTTGTAAGTCTTTTACTCACTACCGATTTAGTAATGCTTTCAAATGCCTCTTGAACATTCTCAGTTACTAGCGTTACGCCTTCCCCAGCAGATGTTGAGACAGCACCGTCGGTAGCAGATTGAAATAAGTTACTCACATCTGTTTCAAATTCCGCGGCAAGGTTTACACGAGCATCATTCACAGCAATTTTGCGCATAACGCTCATACCTGCTGCGCTTTTCTTCGCATAACCTGTTGCACCAATAGCTACATCTGTAGGAACCACATCACAGATCCAACCAGGGGCTTCAACAGTCGGCGCATCTGGGAACGTGCATGACGCAAAATTTTGAGCTTGCTCTAGTGTATTGTTGTTGCTTTGGCAGCCAACTAGAGCTGTAACTAGTGACGTTGCAATAATTAGTTTTTTCATATATTAAAAGCTATCCATAACGTTTTTTGTGTATCATTTTCAATTAGTAAATCTGCAAATGATCATTTGATATTTGATGCGTCAATCTTACCTGTGATGCATTTCTCTACTCTTTGTGACATTTCTGAATTAGTCACAACCCAGTAGAAATTATAAAAAATCAGTTAACCTGTTATGTTTGATAAACAATGTTTTTTAAACATAACAAGTCCCAACGGAGTAACTCTTAAAGCACTCTGATTTGGTATTCATTAAGTACATCAACTTTCGAGCGGTAGTTTGGCTGATGGGTACGCAACATAGGTTCAATGTCTTGGACTAAATCACTTGCATCGCTAAGCGACCTTAACTGAATAACAATATTGCTACCCTGTAGACTTGATTTAATATCAGAAACCCCATTCATATCACCAATCAAACGGTAAAGTTGCCCCTGTTTACCTGCGGCTTTCTGTGAAAAAATCAGTTCTCGAATAGGCCCACCGCGGCTTGCCATTATTTGCACCGACGATTGAAGTTCGCGCTTTAGGGCAATTTGATTGCCTTCAACAGCTAGGTGAACAGCTGCAAGTTCATTGAGCATGCCTACTTTGTTCGGTAGCGTCATGAAAGTCGGGTCATTGTGCCAACTACCATAACGGTTGCCAGCACGATCGATCACGGTTGCCGTTAGATCAAGCTGAAGACCAGAAGACGTCACTTTTTGGGTTTCTTGAACATCAAGAATGACACTAGACTGCGCCGGGTTCGAAGCAAGATCAAAACCCATCTCTGCGAGTGCATTTGAAAATGTATTTTTTACGACTGGGAGATCTGCATCAACATAGATTGAAGGTTGGCCAAGGCTTTTTATCAATCTTGCTATTTTCGCTTCCATCTTCTGTCGTTCAACAAACACATCAAGAGTAACGGTTACAGAGCCGTTAGGTTTTTCCTGATAAGAAATTTCATTCCAACTGGAAATCATGCCTTGAGGTTCAATTGAAAGTGATTGTATTGCGATTTCTTGCAAGTCGAAATCATTGCTGCTTTCTGTTCCTGACAGGGTATCGTAAGATTTTTGCATGTAATCAGAATTGACCATAGCGCCAAGTACCTGACTAATAGCGCGTTTGAAGGCGTCTTGTTCCGCCGCTTGCCTTGCACTCAATGCCAATGTTTTACTTTCGCGTCCTTCACCGACAACCACGACAGACATAACTGGTGCATCGTCCCATTCGATACCGTCGTCAGTGTGCGCAAAACCAGTGTTAAGTTCTGGTGCTAGACGCACTGTTACACAAGTATCATCCCCTTGAATTTCAGGTGCACTGAAATCGGCATTGATATCACCGGCAGCAATGCTTGTTATCAATAAATCGCGGCTCTCTTGATCAAATTGATCCTCAACCAACGCACTATCTTCAGTTGAAAAAGAAACTGAGACTTTGCCTTGCAAAAACAAACGAAGATTATTTAAACCGTCATCTTTTGCTGACTCAATGGCCATTGCCCCTCGACCATATGCACAACCTTGTTCAATAAGAGCCAACGTAGGCTGGCTTTTATCTAATTCCAGTGCAGGAACGGACATACATACAAATAAGGTACTAATGGCAAAGCTTTTACTTAGCCTTTTGCCGCCCATGTACTGCGCTCCTTCATGAATTCCACAGGAACTCCAACACTTACAGCGAAAATGCGACGTTGGCGATCAGGGCGATAAATCCCGTCTTCAGCAATGTCTTTCACTTCGTCGGCTATGCTGCTGTCTTTCCAGCGAACAATTTTCCCTTGGGCACTTTGTTGGCTTGGGTTAACAGTAGCAACACCAATAGGTTCAACAAAACCTGCGCTGTATTCGAATATAACCATGGTCTCATTAGGTAATACGCCTGCATTTTGGCCACGGTCTAATGAAATTCGGTCGCCTTTAATACCCATAACCTGAGCGGTAGCTGGCATCTCTTTGAGCAAACGCGTTAACATAATATCGAAGCCGCGTGATGACATTTCATTAAGAACGGCATCAACATCTTTACCACTGGTGTAGTTAAAACCGCGATAATAATCGCCATTTGCAATCACAGTGGTGTAACTGTCTTTATCGCGGACATCAAAGTTAGAAACTCGGATTTTACCGATGTTTGGGTAGCTCATTTTTTCACGCGTATATGGGTCAATCACACCCGTCGTCATTTCCATCGACGTCTGGAATAGAGACTGAGTTGAACCAAACAACATATCAGCGGTTTTGAGCACATCGACTTTCATCATGTAATCGGGAGATAACTTGCCGCGACTACCTGCTTTTTTCGCGACATTTGCAGCACCGCTATATGCCAGAATATCTTCAATAGCAGTGTTAACAGCATCGGTATCTCGAGTCAAAATCCGGAAACGGTTAACGCCCGCAAACTGGTTTTCTAAAGTGTTTTCTAGCGCTTTAGTTTGGAATTTACTTATGCTTGAATGCATAGAATTAAAAACATCAGCAGATTTTCCCTGAAGATTTTCATTCACATCCGTTTTGACATCACCAAAATACAAAAGAATTGTTTTTTTCGCGAGTGGACAGCGAGTGTCTTCTTCATTTGCATCGTAAGTGCAATATTGAAGACCCTGAGTACTGAAGTACGCTGGTACTTCTATATCGTCGCTGCTAAATTCGTATGCTGATTTGCCGATAACCAGCGATGAATTTCCCGCATTACTTTCTACTGAATACGTTTGGCTACCTTGATTACTCTGGCAAGCCGTTAGCGCAATTGCAGCAGTGACTAAACCAGCAATTCGAGAAAGTTTCATTATGACTTCACTTTGTCTGCAACAACTTTGTCTAGGTTTTCAAGTTGTTCGATAGTGTTTTTATCCATTGAAATAAGTGAATTGGCATCAAATGCAAGTATCGAGCGAGCTTCCATCTCATTGTAAGCCTCAACAACTGGTACTATTTCCTCTTCACTTGCTTCACCTTCCTTATCACTTGAGACAACCGCTAGAAAACTGTCCATTGCGCCACCAGCAGAATCATGCGCAAGTGCCGATGCATGTTGAGATGCAATGTAAGTTAGTTCAGCCGCTTGAACTGCGATATCTGCCGCCAGTTTTAAGTTTTTCTGGAAGATTTCGTCAGAGGCTTTTTTGTAAGCTTCTACTTGAGGGGTAATCATTTTATTTGTAGGTTTACCTTCATCGAATTCGCTCATTGCAACACGAAGTTCTTCATCAGACTTATCCGCGTTTACTGCTAGGAAACCAGCAACATCACCATGTTTAGATGCAAGAGTGCGGTAGTCATTAAACACTGAACATTGGCGCTCTTGCAGTGACACCATCACTTTTGATGCTTTATCAACGGCGAATGATACAGGTGTGAACTCTGTACCTAGTTCTTCACAGTTCTGAGTAAGTTCCTTGCTTGTAGCTTCGCGGTCTACGGTTGCTGATTCCATACCTGGAATTGATGAACAACCGGCCATAACTGATACGACTAAACCTGCAAGGATTGTTTTCTTAAGCATTTTGAGAACCTTTAATTCAAGAGAGTATAAATAGAGTTTTTATTGAGAATTTTTGTTATTTCTGTATGAGCAGCATCAAGTGCTTCCTCTTTACTAGTCGAAGACTTTCCTATCTCCGATAAAACCTTTTGGCTAACTGCCACATTTGGATTTCTAGCTTCAAAGACTTGTAGTATTAGATCTTGCTTAGCAATGTAAGTGTTGTTTTTCTTGCCTTGTCTTACATTACCTTTGATATATACAATGATGTCGCCTTGCGAAGTTGCCCCTATGCTTTGAGTAAGCAAAGCTTTCGTTTGCGAGGAATACATATCTGAAGCAGAACGAATGGAGATGCTGATATTTTTAAAACGATCAATCGTATTACGCTCGAGTATTAATTGTGGTCCATAAAATTTTTTCGCAACATCATGATCTAACGATGACAACACTAATAGTGATTCTTTATTATTCTTCAATAAGGTATGAGCTTTGTTCGTGAACACTGCTCCTTTCCAGTCGCTTGCTTGGGAAGTTAAATATTGTTGAGCGAGCTGGTGGTTCTTATCAATATCAATTGACAACTGATCAACCCACACATCCACGTCAACTCTAAATAGGTAGTTGCACCCAGAAGCATCACATTGCGATGTCATTACTTCCATATTTGAAATGCTGATAGGTACCGAAGTGATTTCAGATTTAGTACTGATTACTTGACCATATTTATCGTGAGTTCCAACCAATTCGCCGTTTTTTATTTCTGTTGTGGTTTCGGATATCATGGAGGTATTCTCAGATGCCTGCACAGTACTATTTACCCGAAAAGCTAGATTTTCTTTCGCATCGATCGTTGCTTCTGATTTGTTTTTACCAATACCTTCTACTTCCCAATAAGATTGAGCGAAAGCTGGGTTCGATAAGCAAAAGAAGCAACAAGTGATTAACAGTTTGAATGTAATATTATTTGTCTTCACGTGACGTCCACCAAAGTTTGTTGTCGCATGGTACAAAATTAGTTTTTTTCAATCAATAAGATATACATATGGTTGAAGTGAAGATATGTGCGTCATACTCATCATTTTAGGTAGAAGAAACGTGATATCAGTTCCAAGTGTCAACATTTCGACTCCTATATACCCCAATGCTTGAAGGGCTATTACATGGTGATTCTGGATTAGAAGTCAAAATCATGACACCGTCAATTTACTAAAAATATATAGGTTATATTGAGTTTTAATATTTATCATAATTGTGATCTAATACCCGTTTTAAAGCATTTTCATATTGTTTTAATTATCTATAGATAGAGAAAACAATTGGTTTCTAATCTAATTTATTTAATCCTCTCCATATATATTGTGCAATATTTAGACTCCAACGCCGATTTCTAACCCTCAACTTTTCTATTCACCAAGAAAAATAGAACAGTAATCATACAAAAAATATAGAAACCTTTGATAGTTTAATCAACAGACACAATACTGACAAAGGTGTCAATATAATCCAGTAGTAATGCTGAACATAGATAATAAAGGTTTAATATTTAATTTTATATTTGAATAATATTACTTTAATTAAGACATAATAAACCGTTAACAACAATCCACCTCACTGTGTTCTGATTCCTGTAAATAATTAAACGAGCACCAGAATTGCAAATCGAATTCTATACTCATTGAAAGGGGCCTAAATCAGCGTACACTCTGTCAGTACTTGGGGGTTGATGAGAAACTCATCGGAGCATAGACATGTATGTCTAGATCATAGAGGGGATAATAAGAAAGAATGTTGTAAGGTGCTGTAATGAGCGGTGATAAGTTACTCCTATATAAATCAAACGAGAATTACCATGAGCGTTCACGTCTAAAACAGCAATGGCTAGATGTAGTGGAAAAACGTGGCCAACTCGCTTTGAAAATCACAGCACTCAAGTAGGTACAGCGCTTATCAAGCGCTACAAAAATAATAGAGTTAGATACACTTAGCAAAAACTAACAACAATAGTGTTTTGGTATGATGTCTCTCAATTTAACCTGACCAACAACGTTCCATTGAACCTAGCATTATCAACAAATGTGGCAGGTCACAATATTAAATCACTAGTAGCTTACTCTATTGAGCAAACTACTAATCATCTAGTTTGTGAAGCAACGGCTTCACCTACATCCCAACAAAGAAACTGATCACTAGCGCGTTGATCAAATCAACAAAGAATCCACACACTAATGGCACCACAATGAACGCTTGTGGGCTTGCGCCATAGCGGTGAGTTACCGCGGTCATATTAACAATTGCAGTTGCTGTCGAACCAAGGGTGATACCACCGAAGCCTGAACATATCACCACAGAATCATAGTTTCGTCCCATTAGGTAATAAACGACGAATATCGTAAACAGCAGTGAAAGCAGGATCTGGATACTCATGACAACAGAGATATAGCCAAACAGTCCATCGAGATCCCAGATACGCAGCCCCATCAAGGCCATGGTCAAGAACATACCTAAACAGATGTCAGAGATCATCGCTAAGCCTTTGCGGCCTTGAGCAATTTTCTCTTGTGTACGGCTCTTCTTGAACAGCGCTCGACCAATGTTTCCGATCAGGATACCGGCAATTAAGCAGCTTACGAATAACGGCAGTTTTAGGCCCATTGAGTCAATAACTTCACTCAAGCTGTAGCCTAGCATGAGAGTTAGGTTTAGGATTAACCACGCCCACAGTACTCCGTAGTGGCTTAGCTCTGTCTTTGTTTCACTCTCTTGGTATGCACCAACTGTCACTTCTTCTTCATTGGATGGGCTCACTTTGTGTTTATTGAGTAGGTAGTTGGCAATCGGGCCACCAATCACACACGCAGCAATCAAACCAACCGTGTTTGACGCCACACCTAGCTCTAGCGCGTTAGCGATACCGAACTCTTCCACAAACATTGGCGCCCACGCTAACGTTGTTCCTACGCCACCTATCAAACTAACAGAGCCGGACAGCAAGCCTGCTTTCGCATCCATTCCAAAGCCAGAAGCTACAGCCATCCCTACCACGTTTTGCAGAACGATAAAGACGGCAGCAAGAAACAATAGAATGAACAACGGACGCCCACCCTTAATCAGTGTCTTAATATCCGCTTGGAGTCCGATACCAGCAAAAAAGTAGAGAAGTAAAAAGTCTCTGACATCTAGGCTAAAGGTGATTTGGATTTCAAAAATATAGTAAAGCGCCGCTACGGTCGCAGCACAAACAAAGCCACCAATCACAGGCTCTGGTAGTGAATACTTTCTTAATACTTCAGATCGTTCAATCAAACCTTTACCGATAAACAGTAACGAAATCGCGATAGTAAAAGAGAGCATTGGAGAAACTAGGGTTTCTGTCATGGGGTAATGAATTCCTAATAGTTAGATTATTAATAATATTTCGTACTATTAATAATCTAGATTCATACCGAAAGATCAAGCGTTTATCGATGATAAAAACACCAAATATGGTTCATTCTACGACGCCATTAATAGAGGAAATAACTGTAAAGAAATGATTAAAGGGACTGATACTAGGGATGGATGTAGATGACGTGAAATATAGGGGCTCTAAAACGAGAAAACCCCAGCATTTCTGCTAGGGTTTTGAATAGTGGTGGAAGGATGGGGATTTGAACCCCAGATACGCTATAAACGTATACTCGCTTTCCAGGCGAGCGCCTTAAGCCACTCAGCCATCCTTCCACAAATTGTGTGTTGAGCTTGTCACTCAACGAGGCGCTACTTTATTGATTCTGCTTGCTTTGGTCAAGGGGCATTCTCAAAAAAAGTGGCTTTTTCGGTTTGTTCGATTACAAATTAACTCATTAGATCAAAAACAAACCAAATTTCATTCTTTCGCTCCACTTACGCTTGTTGCTTTTCTTAAGCTTGTTGATAGTAGCCCGGAACTCGAAACCATTTACGGCACATATCTAGGAAGTAGCCATAAAGTACGCCCATACCACACGAGATAACCGCATTACTGGTTACAGCCGTAACGATCTGGTCGCTTGAAGCACCCACCGCCAATAAAATACCGGCATACACAGGCGACTGGAACAACACGTAAGCTAAAAGGTCAGAAAGATTCTTCATCAACGAACTTTGTGAAAGCTTTGCACCATTACGTAAAAACCAATCACGAAAAAGACCATAAGGCCAAGCAATAGCAATGTTCACTGGGATAGATAACGTTCGAGAAGCGAGAGACTGCTCAAATGTCATACCAGAAATAAACACTTCTACGATCATGCCTGAAATAAAACAGAAAACGACCATAGCAAATGTATCCGCAGCTGCGTTTCGAATACAAAATGGACCACGAGACTTCATCGACGCCAAACCTAAAATATATCACTGCCTATTGAGTGAATTAGTAACATATAAACAAGGTGTATTTACACCCTACCAGATAATGTCGCTATTAAATCATAAGATTAGCAGTCATACATTCCAAATTAAAAATCAAGTTGTAAATTAACAACCAAAAACGTCTTCAAAAGCAGTAGCTTCCACCAATAAATCAAACCAAGGTCAAATATTGGACAATTCGTCATTTACTTACCGTAATTAAACAACATTTAAGCCATCGGTAGATTTACAGTAATGATATTAATGACATCTTGTGTAGGTGGTGCTCCTAAAGAAACCTGCTCTAGCGCTTTATCGACTTGTTCAGTAAGTTCAGCGTTGTTCATAGGTTCAACGTGGGCACGTAGACTCTCTAGTGCAAATTGAATCAGTTCTAGGTTGTTGTCTTCTAGCGCCACATACAGCGTCACCAATAGCTCTTCGGTGTTATCTTTATTTCGCAGATCAGGTTTAGGCAGTGACTCGCTTTTACTTTTCGAGTCGTGTTTTTTTACATCTTGGCTTTCGAGAGCATCCGCTTTTACTTCATGGTATTGGTAAAGCTTATTTGAATAACGGAACAAGGCGTCATCCAGTTCACGCTCATCAATCGGCTTAGCGATAATGTAGTCCACACCCGCCCCTAGCATACGTTCGCGAGTCTCTTTAAAGACATCAGCCGTACAACCAAATACCAGTACCGATGACACATCACCTATCAAAGCACGAATCGCAGTGGTTGATTCAACGCCATCCATCACAGGCATATGGTTATCCATGAGTACCAAATCAAAGCGCTCAGCAACCACGGCTTGTATTGCAAGTTCACCATTTTCGACGCTCTTACAAGTGAAACCTTTGCTGCTCATGAAGGTTTCAATGATCACCGTATTCGTTCGGTTATCCTCGACAATCAATACTTTTAAGCCTGAGTAGTCCAACTTCTTATGTGGCAAGCTCTCTATCTCGCCAGGCTGGCATGGCTGAATCTTCAAGCGAACATCAAAGCTCGTGCCTATCCCTTCTTCACTGGTGACGGTAATACTGCCATCCATGAGTTGGGCAATTTTCTTCACTATCGCTAAGCCAAGGCCTGTGCCGCCAAAACGCCTTGTTGTGGAAGACTCCGCTTGTTCGAAAGGTTTGAAAATACGCTTTTGAGCCTCCTTAGAAATACCAATTCCGGTGTCGCGAACTCGAATACTAAGATAGGTGTCACTCCCCTCTATGACTTCTTTCAAGTACACCTCGACAAAGCCTCTGGAAGTAAACTTCACCGCGTTGTTCAAAAGATTAAACAAGATTTGTCGTAGACGTGCTTTATCTGAGAAGTACCAACGACCAGAAGGCACCTCAGAATACACTTTGAATTGCAGCCCTTTCTCTGAAGAGAGTGTGAAGTAGACACTGTTGATACTGCCGATGATCGAATCGAGTGGGAAGCGAGTCTCATCAAGATCCAACCTTCCCTGCTCGATCTTCGAAAAGTCTAAGATTTCGTTGAGTAAGGTCATCATGTGATCACCAGACTCATACAAACTCTTAAGATGCTTCTCTTGTTCAGAATTTAGAGGCGTTTTTAATAGGATCTGAGCAGTACCCAATACCCCATTCATAGGGGTACGAATTTCATGTGACAGGGTTGCAAGGAAAGCAGTTTTAGCATTGGTGGATGCCTGAGCTTTAACCTTTTCCGCTTCAAGATAAATGGTCTTTTCGTTGAACGTTTTAATCAAGTGACCAATTTCGTCTTCACTTGAGTAGTCAACATCTATGATTTCGCCTGCTTTCGAGCTATCTAGCTGTGCGGCAATCGTTGTAATTGGACTAATCAAATAACGGTTCAATAAGTAATAGCCCGCCATCACACAAAGTAGCAATAGTGGAACAATACCGCCCTCAATACTCATCACCTGACGAAATACTTCGTCTGCTACACGTGACTTAGAATTAACCACATCCACTTGCCAACCGAAATCACCAAATTGATTGCTACTGATGTAGATCCCTTCAACGAGATTGAAGTTATGCGAAACCAACACTTGATTGAGTTTATCTCTGAGCATAATGCCAAGATTGTATTCTTCGGCGTGGTTCTTGATAAAGCCTAGCAACTCTTCAAGTGAGAGATCCACCGTCGCAACGCCAGCAAAAATGCCGTCGTAATAATAAGGCGATGAAGCAGTAATCATTCGAACGTGTGTGTATGGGTCGATATACACATCGCTCCAAGAGATCGTTCCTTGTTTTTCGTTGACTACAGAGGTGTACCAATACTCTTCTTGATAGGGGGTGTTTTTAGGATTGTTGTAAGAAAACAGCTGATCAATTTTTCCATCGTCGGCTTTATTGAAAAAGTGGCTGTTAAGAAGCTTTTTAGGGTCAAGCGCATAAGGTTCAGGCCAAATTCCAGCACTGACGATCGTATCGTCGCTCGCCGCCAACATGAACTTAAAGAGCGGAATAACATCATCACCGTTACGATGTGCTTGCGCAAAGCCAACTAAACTATCAACAAAGCCTTGAGAGCTGCTGAGCGGCTCTGTAATCAATGCGGATAAAAGTTGCGTACGCAAGTCGAGGTTTTGTTGTAATTTGGCGCGCACAGGGGATTCTACGACGTAATACGTCACACTACCGACAATGGCAATAAACATCGCAAGGTATAACCCAAGCGCTACCATACTTTTTTTCTTTAAAGACGACCGTATCTGCATAATTCTTTGATTGTTTTCTTTTCTGTTAAACCTAGTGTTTATCATCCATGACATCAAGCCTTTTTAGATTGAAGCTTGATTGGCACAAGTTCATTGGTACTATAAGCGCAAATATGTTCCCTTTTACGGTACCTCACTTTGACTTTACAAGATATTCTTGCGCTTCCAGAGTTGGAAGGAAAGCTAATCACAGAACACAAAACAATGGGATTTGTCACTGCAATGGCAGCGGCACCTAATGTGTTAACCCCTCATGAGTGGCTACCGTTCTTATGGGGTGGCGAAGAAGTCGCGCCTTTTACGGATGGTGAGCAGCTAGAGAGCTACATTGAAGTTATCATCACGCTTTGGAATAAAACACGTCCTGAGCTAATTGAAGGAACGTGGGTTTGGCCTGAAGCTTGCCAATTGGATGATGCAGAAGTGGTGAATACCGCTGCTCGCGATTTCTGTGAAGGCTTACTTCAAGGCTGGCAGATCGCCCGTGATGACTGGGAAACATTGATGCCTGAAGAAAGCGAAGACAACGCACTCGTGGGCGGTGTGTTGCTTTCACTGAGCATGCTTTACGATCCAGAAACGTCAATTGCGACACTTGCAGAGCAAGGCATCGAAGGCCTAGAGCAATTCGAAGAGATCTTTAACGCTGTTCCTGTAATGCTTTGCGGATTAACGCAGCGTGGTATTGCCCTGGCTGAAGCTCAATAGAAGTTAGCTTTATACATACCCAAAAGGCCTCACAATGAGGCCTTTTTTCGTTTTTGGACGAGATTAAAATAGTAGATCTAGAAGCCTTTCCAATCGAAGTCATCAATTCGCTCGTCGGCGATATAAAATAGTTTAGTACCGCTGCTGATAACTTGGTCTAGTTCTGGGTTAAGTTCAATACCACCCCCCGTATCAATCGCGATCAGCGTTGCTTTGTACTTCTCTTTAAACACAGAGAAAATAGGCGCGACGGTGACAGGCTCAGCGTCTTCAGGGAAATACGTTGAATATTGTGTCATACCTCTTGTTGAGCTCAATAGCTCTTGATGAAGCGCACTTGAACCTGGGTCTACCGCAGCCTTTGCTAGCATCTCTGCACCCACAGCCGGAATACATTCAGAGTTTGGACAGTGTTTGTGTAGCAGGTCACTCAACGCTTCATCTTTAAAATAAACCAGCAAGTGAGCTTTCGGATTTCGGTTAGCACAGTAAAGTGCTGCAGACAGGGTGATGTCGTCTTCCGGGTTATCAATCAGGATGCAACTCGCAGACTCAATACCCGTTTTCTCCATCTCTTTGCCATCTGTGTAGCTGTTTACTTTGACGAAATTGATTTCACCGGGTAACGGGTTT
Organism: Vibrio splendidus; assembly: GCF_024347615.1. Lineage (NCBI taxonomy): Bacteria > Pseudomonadati > Pseudomonadota > Gammaproteobacteria > Vibrionales > Vibrionaceae > Vibrio > Vibrio splendidus. Next base: position 2,558,242 of record NZ_AP025508.1, read on the forward strand.
TCGATATCTGAACGAGTACATAATACGATTGGTCGCTTACCCGTTTCTTCGTGTTGCAGCATGCGGATGAGGTGAATAGTTCTTTGTTCATTCCATCCCAATATCAAAATGTGGTTGTCCACTCTAACTCTCCTTTTCCCTAGCAAGCCCGCTCGCCAATATTCAACACCTTCTGTTGCCACTTTACCGAGTAATGCAGCAAAAAGGCTTAGTCCACCCGGAATCACAAATAGAATGACTATCCACTGCCCCGCAGCCGTGGTCGGTGACAAATCACCATAACCAACTGTAGAAGCCGTCACCACCAAGTAGTAAGCAAATACGGTAACCGAACTGGTTAAATCTGTTTCACCCGCCAAATACAGCATCGACCACGATAGAACTATGTAGCCAAGAAAAGTGAACAGTAAGTTTTTGCCATTCAAAACAAAGATGTTTGCTTTGATCCAGCGTTTGAGTTGTAACCAGATTATCATTCGAGCCTCTAATCCATTTCTCTTAGTTACATGCTAGAAAAAATACGCGATATCAACAAGATGTATCATCAGAAAAAGATACATGACCACAAGATTGATATGGTCGCCCTATACTCAGGTACAAAAAAACCAGCACTATTGGCTGGTTTTTCATACGTTAGATAAAAGAACGGCTTACGCGTTACCTTTTACCTGCACATTTAACTGCTCTGCAAAATCTAGCATACGGTTCAATGGAATAAGAGACTTAACGCGTAATTCGTCAGAAACGAAGATTTCGTGTTGCTCACCACCATGCTCAAGTGCATTTTCAATCGCTTCAAGGCCATTCATAGCCATCCAAGGACAGTGTGCGCAACTGCGACAAGTTGCACCAGCACCCGCAGTCGGCGCTTCAATCAGTTCTTTTTCAGGAACCAATTGTTGCATCTTGAAGAAGATACCTTTGTCTGTCGCAACAATCATCTGTGGATGAGGCAGCTCTTTTGCTTTCTTGATCAGTTGGCTTGTTGAGCCTACAGCATCAGCCAGTTCAACCACGCTTGCTGGTGATTCTGGGTGAACCAAAATAGCGGCTTCTGGATATACCGATTTCATTTTCTTCAGAGCATCAGCTGAGAACTCATCATGAACGATACACTCACCTTGCCAAAGCAACATGTCAGCGCCAGTTTGATTTGCAATGTAAGAACCTAGGTGGCGGTCTGGCCCCCAAATAATGGGTTTGCCTTCAGCATCTAAGCTTTCAACAATTTCCAAAGCGATGCTCGACGTAACGACCCAATCTGCACGAGCTTTAACAGCCGCAGAGGTGTTCGCGTATACAACCACTGTGTGGTCGGGGTGAGCATCACAAAATTCTGTAAACTTATCCGCAGGACAGCCAAGATCAAGTGAACATTCAGCTTCAAGCGTTGGCATTAAAATGCGTTTTTCAGGGGTAAGGATCTTTGCAGACTCACCCATAAAACGAACACCAGCGATGATCAAAGTGCTTGCTGAATGACGGTTACCAAACTTAGCCATTTCTAATGAATCGCCAACGAAACCACCAGTTTCTTCTGCCAGAGCCTGAATTTCAGGATCGGTGTAGTAGTGTGCAATTAGAACTGCATCTTTTTCTTGAAGTAGTTTTTTGATGTTTGCGATGTGGGCCTGTTTCTGAGCGTCGCTCAATGGAACTGGCTTAGGCGGAAACGGGTAAACTGTATCGATTTTATCTAGTATATGACTCATTGCTCTTGCTCTACGCAACTTCTTCCGAGGATTAGAGTATTCTACACAGGACAGCGATTGGGATCAAAAAGGATTGGTTGCAAGCGGTGACTAGCTAATACTTAAAACGCATAAACAAGGTGATGCGTTGGCGTCACAAACCTACTGAGTAAATATTAAAAGGAAGTAAGCAGGTATAAAAAAGAGGTACCTGAGCACCCCTATTTTGTTTTATAAGTGGGTTTTAGCCACTTTAGCCGAAGCACTGTTTGGGTACTCGGTAACGACTTGTTGGTAATATTTCTTAGCTTGCGTCGCGTTGTTGTTGCGTGCAGCTATGTCACCAAGCTTAACCAGTGCATCTGCTCGCTTATTTGAGTCTTTGTATGACACAACAGCGGCAAAGCTCTTCACGGCTTCTTTATCTTGCTTCTTAGCAAAATAAAGCTGACCTAACCAGTAGTGTGAGTTAGGTGTGAAGGTTGAATCTGGGAAGTCTTTTTGAAACTTTTGAAATGCTGCGATAGCACCCGTGTAGTCTCGTTGCTTTAGAATCATATCTACAGCATTTTGATAAGCGGTTTGCTCATCCACATCAGTACTGAACGTACCAGAAGCGTCTTTAGAGCCTTCGCTCGCCGCTACTGCTACCGTTGCTGTTCCTGCTGCTTTCACCTCGCCTCTCACACGATCCAGTTCAATGAACAGTTCGCGTTGGCGCTCTAGCATTTGCTTCATATCGTAGCTGTTTCGTTCCAGCTCACCACGAAGTTCACTGATCTCCAGTGCCATGTCGTCGATTTGCTGTTGCATTTGAAGCTGAACGAGATTGCGATTTTGAAGCAGGCGCTCTAAACGCTCAATATCTGATTCGTTAGATGCAGACGCTGCTCGAGAGGAAGATGATGAATTGGTTGCGGTGCTATTGAGATCGGATACTGGAGCTGGTGCAGCGAACGTAGTGTTCGCTGCACTTGCCAGTAACGAAAGCAAAATGACTCGCTTTGTGTTACTGAACATGAGGCAATTCCTCAATTATATAGTCTACTAAAATTAGTAAACTAGTACTGCACGACGGTTTTTAGCGTACACATCTTCAGATTGACCTAGAAGAAGTGGCTTCTCTTCACCGTAGCTTACGATAGAGATTTGGTCTGCTTGAACACCTAGAGCTTGTAGGTATTTAGCTACAGCTTGTGCACGACGCTCGCCAAGTGCGATGTTGTACTCAGGAGTACCGCGTTCGTCAGCGTGACCTTCGATAGTAACGTTCATGTCAACGTTGTTGCTTAGGTAAGCTGCGTGAGCTGCTAGAATTTCTTCGTAGTCGCCAGCGATAGTAGAGTTATCGAATGCAAAGTAGATTGTTTGAGTTTCGCGTAGCGCTTGCTCTTTAAGCTCTTGCTCAGACAGTTGAGCGTTAGCATCAATTGGCGTTACAACAGTTGTGTCTACGTTGCCTTCTGAACCTGAAGTTGTTTGGTTGCTTTCAGTACCTGAAGTTGCAGATGTTGCTTCATCAGTTGAGCTACATGCCGTTACTGCCATCACTGGTAGTGCAATCATCAAGCCTTTAAGAACTTTGTTAAGTTGCATCTTTTTTTCCTTACGTTATCAAACTTAGTTTCTACAGCGACTAAGTGCTATAGATAGTTAATTGCCATAATAGTTAACACTATCAATAGCTAAAAGAATGTATCACTTTAACTAGAGGAACGGTGACCATGCAGGCGCTCTTACACGTCCGTTGGTTGCCGGTAATCTAGCTTTGAAACGGCCATCGATAGAAACCATCGATAATACGTTAGTTTTGTTGTAAATAGAGCTATAGATAACCATACCTCCATTCGGTGCAATACTTGGAGATTCATCTAACAATGTCTTTGTTAGCACCTGAACCGCACCGGTTTCCAAATCTTGCTTAGCCAAGTTAAAACCTGAGTTGCTACGATTGACCATGATTAGGAATCGACCATCAGGGGTGATCTGGCCACCTAAGTTTTGGCTACCTTGCCAAGTAATACGAGAAGTCGAATTATTGGACAAATTTACATTATAAATCTGTGGTTTACCACCACGATCCGATGTGAAAATAAGAGACTTGCCATCTGGGTGCCAGAATGGTTCCGTGTTATTAGAACGGCCGCGGGTAATTTGAGTCAACTTACGGCTAGCAAGGTCAAGTGTGTACACCTGAAGGCTGCCTGTTTTAGACAATACCAATGCCAATGTTTTACCATCTGGCGAGAATCTTGGCGCACCATTATGACGAGGATATGACGTTACTTTCTCACGCTCACCCGTGTAAATATTCATGATGAATATTTCAGCTTGGCCATTTTGGAAACTCACATAAGCAAGCTTTTTGCCATCTGGTGACCATGCCGGTGACATTAGAGGTTGCTTAGAACGAAGCACCAAGCGCTCGTTAAACCCATCGTAGTCAGCAACACGAAGTTGGTATGGGTATTTATCTTTGTCGTTCACTACCACATAAGAGATACGTGTTAAGAACGCACCTTTCTCGCCAGTCAGTTCTTCATACACTAAATCAGAAATACGGTGTGCGTATTCTCTCAAGCGTTTGCCCGGAACTGTTGCCTTTTTGTTGAACAACACGTGGTCTTTAGAAAGTACCAGTTGGCCCTCATCACTTAGTGCACGGCTTTGTCCTTTGGTCAGTTGACCACGAACAATGTCAATCAACTGGTAGTTGACTACATATTGCCCTTCAGCATTTTTAGTGATGCTACCTGTTAGCAATGAATCAACGCCTAAGTTAGTCCAAGCATCAAAATCCACCTCACTTTCGCTGTAAGGCGTCTGTGGCATTTTGCTTGTTGCAACTGGGCTGAATTTACCACTGCGTTGTAAGTCAGAAGCAATAACCGCTGATACATCGTGTGGCAATGGCTCTGCGCCTTCCCAACGGAAAGGGACAATAGCGATAGGTCTTGCGGAGTTAATACCGTCTGTAATGACAAGCTCTAGAGCTGCATTTGCGACTTGAACACCGCTAAACAGTAAAATACTCAGAGTAAATAATAGTTTTTTAAACACACTACATTCCTTTATAGCTCAACGGTTAAATTGATGTCTTTGAGTTTATCAACGATTGCAGGATCAGACGGTAATGGAAATGTTCCCGTTTGAGCAACTGCGCGTTTACTTGCTTCACAAAGGCGACTATCTCCACTCAAAATACTAACGCTCTTAACGATAGCATTTGAACCTGTAGCAAGTAGCCGTAAATTAACTCTACATGATTTACCTGAGAAGCTATCTTCAACACGTAAGTTGCCTTGTATCATTTGTTTGTAGATTTCGCCGTAACGCTGCGCTTCATCATCAATAAATTGTTGTTTAGCCGAAGAGTTTTGAGTCGCTTCAGTTTCAAGATCAGCAAAGATATCGTTCAATGCTGCTTCTTGCTGTTTACGCTCTTTTTCAGCTTTTGCTGCAGCTTCTTTTGCTTTGCGCGCTTTCTCCGCTGCGGCTGCCGCTTCTTTCTCTTTCGCTATACGTTGCTTTTCGGCACGTTCAGCGGCTTCTTTTTCTTTGCGAGCTTTATCTGCAGCTTCTTTCGCGGCTTTTTCTTTTGCCACGCGTTCTTGTTCAGCTTTAGCAATCGCCACTTCTTTGGCTTTGCGCTCTTTTTCCGCTTTCACAACCGCTGCTTCTTTCAATTTACGATCAGCTTCTGCTTTAGCGGCTTTCTTTTGTTCTTGCTTTAAACGAGTCTCTTCAACTTTACGTTGTTTTTCATTCTCAACTCGACGCTTTTCCGCTTCGCGAGCGGCTTTCGCTTCTTTAGCCTGCTTTTCTTTCAGCTTTCGAATGTTCTCTTCTTCAGCTTTACGATTTTTTTCAAGTCGTTCGCTTTCGCGTCTTAGTTTGTCTAGACGCTCTTGCTCTTTCTTACTCGCTGCTTCTCTTTGTTGACGAATCTGTTGAGCTTGTTGGCGAACCAACTGAGGATCAATCACCACGGCTTGAACCATCTGCCCAGTAGGCTTTGGTTCCGACATTGTGAAATCCGCCCCCCAAATAAGCGCAACGAATAAGATGACGTGCAGCCCAAGAGAGATAAGAAGCGGTGATCTAAAATTATTGGATTTCTTATTATTCGCTTTCATGAATGCTACGGAGCTATTCCCTTATATCCGTTAATAGGCCAACCTTTGGCACACCTGCACGGCTTAATTCATCAAGTAATAAAACCACTTCAGCGTAAGGCGTTGCGGCATCACCACCAACCGCCACTGGAGAGTTTGGCTTAAGAGACAGCTCGGCTTTCACTCGGACGATAATGTCTTCCATTGATAAGCCACGCTGTACTTCTTCGTTATTCACACTCAAACCAAGCTCACCGTCTTTGTTCACTTCAACGATAATAAAGCTCGCATTGTCGTCACCCAATAGATCTTGTGCAGACTGAGCCGTTGAAGCCTTAGGCAATTCAACGTCTACGCCTTGAGTAACGAATGGCGAAGTCACCATAAAAATAATCAGCAAAACAAGCATAACGTCGATGTAAGGTACAACGTTAATCTCTGCTGTCATTTTGCGTTTTTTAGGTTGGTATCCGGCCATCTATTATTCCCTGCCAGCCATCGCTTGACGGTGAAGAATACTGTGGAACTCTTCAGAGAAAGTCGCATAGTTGTGCTCTAGCTTACCGACTCGACTGCTAAAGCGGTTGTAAGCCATAACAGCAGGAATTGCTGCAAATAGGCCCATTGCTGTCGCGATCAGTGCCTCTGCAATACCAGGAGCAACCATTGCTAATGTCGCTTGCTTCACTTCACCTAATGCGATGAATGAGTGCATGATGCCCCAAACCGTACCAAATAGGCCGATGTATGGACTGATAGAACCGACCGTTGCTAGGAAAGGTAAGTTGGTTTCTAGCTCGTCTACTTCACGGGCAACCGCTACGCGCATTGCACGGCCAGTACCTTCCATAATGAAGTCAGGAGATGTTGCATTCGATTTACGAAGGCGAGCAAACTCAGTAAAGCCTGCGTAGAAAATTTCTTCAGTACCAGAAAGCTCGTCTTTGCGCTTATTGCTCTCTTGGTACAGTTTTGCGAGATCAACGCCTGACCAGAACTTATCTTCAAATACGTCAGTTTGTTTAGAAGCTTGAGATAATACTTTACTTCTTTTTATGATCATTGCCCAAGAAACAACAGACATGCCCATAAGAATCAGCATGACCATCTTAACTAGTAAGCTAGCTTCTAAAATTAGGCCTAAGATTGAGATTTCAGCAGTCACTATTCGTTAGCTCCGTGAGAATAAATGTTGGCATTGCTTTGGGTTTCATTTTTTGATTATCGATACATGCTACCTTAACCATTGCTTTACACAATGCCTTGCCATCAGGATTTACGATCTCTTGACAGAAGACCAAGGTAGCTCGCTTCAACTCGTAAATATTTGTAATGACTTGTAAAGAATCATCAAGTCGCGCACCTTGAATAAAATCAATGTCCATATGTCGGACTACAAAACCGATATTTTGTTCTAACAAGACTTGCTGAGAGACGCCAATTGAGCGCAACATCTCAGTTCGAGCGCGTTCGAAAAACTTAAGATAGTTTGAATGGTATACAACACCACCTGCATCGGTGTCTTCGTAATACACTGTCACTGGCCACGTAAATGGCTTAGATATTCCCTGCAATTTGATACCACAATCCGAAACGATAAAGATCTCACTATAACCTAACTCCTTATCATTAATAGTATATCGCTGTGAATTTTTTGATTTAATAGACGAAAAAAAAGGCCATCTGTATAAGATGACCTCTTTTTGGCTAAAAACCCAACAAGTATAAAGGTTCACGTCGTTATGAACCTAAATCTTCTGCCTTTTATAAAAGACGCAACACCGTTAGGTAGAGCAAAATTGTGAGTGAAACGTATGGGCTAAACAGTAGCTGCCACATCCAAGCTCTTGGCTTAAAACCGATACCATAAACCATGCTAGAGCATACAGCCCAGATGAACATAGGCCCAATGATAGCGTTAAAGCCACCGATGCTTGCTGCATACGTTTCAGGATCCCACATTACTAAACCAACATGCATGAAACCCAATATTAGGGATAAAGCTCTTAACAGAGTCTTATCCATTGGTTGATGTAATTTAGCAACTTGCTCTGCGAGATTACTCACTGTCTTTATCCATCATTTCTGAATGCTCAAGCCAAAGAGCATTGATGATGCCGAATGCACATGCTAGAAGTACACCCAAAATCCATGCGAAATACCACATAAAATTTCTCCTAAGTTATTTAACTTCTAGCTTAGTAAGCTGAAACGTCGTTATCTTCGATGTGTTTCTTATCTAGACGACCAAACATTTTGTAGTATGTCCAAGTCGTGTAGCCCAGAATCACAGGAACCATTACCGCCGCAACTCCAGTCATAAGACCAAGCGTTAGCTCACTTGCTGTTGAATCCCACATAGTCAAACTATGGCTAGGGTTCAGGCTTGATGGCATTACGAATGGGAACATTGCAAAACCAGCCGTTAAAATAACACCAGCGTTAGATAGGCTTGAGAACAAGAATGCGAAACCACCACGCTCAAAGCGAGATGCAATTACAGCAAGTAGTGGCATTGCTACACCAAGAATCGGCGCAGCCCACATTGCTGGATACGTTTCGAAGTTTGTCATCCAAGCACCAACTTGAAGTGATACTTCTTTGTTTAGTGGGTTTGAATCAGCAAACGTGTCCATCGTGCTTGTAATTACATAGCCTTCGATAGATTGAACCCAGAAGCCACCAATAACGAACAGAGCAATAGCAATAACACCAGTGATCTGAGCAACATTACGAGCGCGACTGTGCAGCTCTTCTGTTGTCTTCATTTGAAGCCATGTTGCACCTTGCATCACGAACAACATCAGAGCCAACACACCACAAAGCAATGCAAACGGGTTTAGCAGAGCGAAGAACGTACCATGGTACTTAGACATCATGAATTCGTTCAGTTCGAATGGAACACCTTGTAATAGGTTACCAAATGCCACACCGAAAATGATTGGTGGAACTGTGCCACTAAAGCAAAGTGCGTAGTCCCAAGTCTTACGCCATTTTGGATCTTCAATCTTAGAACGGTAATCAAGAGCAAGTGGTCGTAACCAAAGCGCTGCTAACGTCGCATACATTGCGAAGTAGAAACCAGAGAAAGATGTCGCGTAAACCAGTGGCCATGCAGCAAACAATGCACCACCCGCAGTGATAAGCCAAACTTGGTTACCATCCCAGTGAGGGGCAATCGTGTTTAGCATAATACGACGTTCAGTGTCGCTCTTACCGATAACTGGTGAAAGGGCTGCAACACCCATATCGAAGCCATCAGTTACGGCGAAACCAACCAGTAGAACACCGATCAATACCCACCAAATAAGTCGTAAGCTTTCGTAATCAAACATAATATTCCCTCACTTATACTTCGACTGAACGGCTAACTTTGTCTTCAACAGAGTTATCGTTTTGTTCGAAGTGGTAACGGCCTGTCTTTAAGCTACTTGGACCTTTACGTGCGAATTTCAGCATTAGGTAAACTTCAGCAATTAAGAACACTGTGTACAGTGCCAGAATAGCGAATAGTGAAGTCCAAAGCTGTTCAATAGTTAGTGCTGATGCAGCCACGTTAACCGGTAGGATTTCACCCACCGCCCATGGTTGACGACCAAATTCAGCAACGAACCAACCCGCTTCGATCGCAATCCAAGGTAGTGGGATTGAGAATAGCGCAGCTTTAAGTATCCATGGTTTCTGTTCGATCTTCTGACGACACGTTTGAACAAACGCCGCACCGAATACAAACAGCATGATGAAGCCACAAGCAACCATCAGACGGAACGACCAGAATAGAGGCCAAACTGTTGGGATAGAATCATCCGCAGCCATTTGGATTTGATCTTCTGTTGCATCAACAACGTCGTCTGTGTAGCGCTTAAGAAGCAGACCGTAACCTAGGTCACCTTTCACTTCGTCGAACGCTGCAATGTTTTCTTCAGACTTGTCGCCTGAACGTAGCTTTTCAAGCAGCTCGTATGCGTACATACCAGTACGGATACGATCAACGTGATCATCACGTAAGTCACGCAGACCCGTTACTTCAGTATCAAGAGAACGCGTTGCGATGATGCCCATTACGTATGGGATTTTAATTGCGTAGTCAGTATTCATTGTTTCTTGGTTTGGAATACCAAAAACAGTAAATGCGGCTGGTGCTTCTTCAGTGTGCCACTCGGCTTCTACCGCAGCGAGCTTCACTTTTTGAACTTCACCAAGCTCGTAACCAGATTCATCACCTAGCACGATTACTGACAAGATCGCCGCCATACCGAAAGATGCTGCAATCGCAAAAGAACGACGAGCAAAGGCAAGGTCACGACCTTTAAGAATGTAGTATGAGCTGATACCAAGGATGAACATTGCACCCGTAGTGTAACCAGACGCTACTGTGTGTACGAATTTAACCTGCGCTACTGGGTTTAGGACAACTTCAGCGAAGCTCACCATTTCCATACGCATGGTTTCAAAGTTAAATTCCGCACCCACTGGGTTTTGCATCCAGCCGTTCGCTACCAAGATCCAAAGCGCTGAGAAGTTAGAGCCAAGAGCTACTAACCACGTTACCGCTAAGTGCTGACGCTTCGACAATCTGTCCCAACCGAAGAAGAAAAGACCAACAAAAGTAGACTCTAGGAAGAATGCAACAAGCGCTTCGATAGCCAGCGGAGCACCAAAGATGTCGCCAACATAGTGAGAATAGTAAGACCAGTTAGTACCGAACTGGAACTCCATGGTTAAGCCTGTCGCTACACCAAGAGCAAAGTTAATACCAAACAATTTACCCCAGAACTTAGTCATGTCCTTGTAAATTTGCTTGCCAGTCATTACATAAACTGACTCCATAATGGCAAGTAGAAATGCCATACCTAAAGTCAGTGGAACAAATAGGAAGTGATACATCGCTGTAAATGCAAATTGCAATCGCGACAGATCAACAACATCAATCATGGTAACTCCTTTGTGTCGGCTGAATGACACTTGTGTGATTATTCACCGCAAAAATCCATGTTAAAACAATTTGTGTAATTGTTATTACAAATTGAAATTTGTAGCAAAAACGTACCGTTATAGTTAGATTATTGTTAAGCATGAGCTAATATAGCTGGCGCTAATATTACTGGTAAAATCAGTATGTTTCAAAAGGTTTATAGGAGAACCTTGCGTTGATTTGTATCAATTTTATTCAAGCAAATTAGAGTTATTTTTGTACAACCATGATTAAAATCACACCAATTTAGCCTCTGTTAATAACAGCGCATGATATCTGTGACAAAAGCTCAGCACCACTTCAACATACGAATTACAACTACCTATAAAGTATTAACAAAAAATATGACAACTTATTTCATTTTTTGCTAGCTAAATTAAACCTGCAATCAAAGTTTTCATTTTTGACAGAGGCTATTCAGCCTTTTTATCGAATCGCTCAAAGAGTTGTTATTCAATAAAAAGCAAAAAATCCCAGCGCTTATGCAACTGGGATCTTTGAAAATGAATAATTTAACGATTAGACGGTTTATCTATTCCAAAGTGTAAATACGCTCTGTCGGTCGCGATTCGACCTCTTGGCGTTCTTTGTAAGTAACCTTGCTGAATCAAGTAAGGCTCCAACACATCTTCAATGGTGTCTCTCTCTTCACCAATCGCGGCTGCCATGTTGTCGATACCAACCGGACCACCGCCAAACTTCTCCATAATCGCAAGCAGAAGCTTTCTATCCATGTAGTCAAAGCCTTTGGCGTCAACGTCCAGCATGTTGAGTGCTTTATCTGCAACGTCTGGGCAAATATGTCCATCGCCTTTCACTTCCGCATAGTCACGAACACGACGTAATAAACGGTTAGCAATACGTGGTGTACCACGCGCACGGCGAGCAATTTCTAATGCACCTTCAGACTCCAGAGATAGGCCAAGGCAATCCGCGCTGCGTTGAACGATATTTTGAAGATCTTCTACTTTGTAGTACTCAAGACGCTGGGTAATGCCGAAACGGTCACGTAACGGAGACGTCAGTGAGCCAGCGCGAGTGGTTGCGCCAATCAAAGTGAAAGGAGGAAGGTCAATCTTGATAGAGCGAGCCGCAGGGCCTTCACCAATCATAATATCCAGTTGGTAATCTTCCATTGCTGGATACAGAACCTCTTCAACCACTGGGCTCAGACGGTGGATCTCATCAATGAACAGGACGTCATTTTCTTCAAGGTTAGTCAGTAGCGCCGCAAGGTCACCGGCTTTCTCAAGAACTGGGCCTGAAGTGGTACGGATGCTCACATCCATTTCATTGGCAACAATGTTCGCCAACGTGGTTTTACCTAAACCGGGAGGGCCAAAAATCAACAGATGATCCAGAGCTTCATTTCGCATTTGAGCGGCTTGAATGAAAATCTCCATCTGGTTACGAACGTGGTCCTGACCTTGATAGTCGGCAAGTGCTTTAGGGCGTATTGCGCGATCAATGACATCTTCATCTTTAAAGACCGGATTATCCGGTGCAATCAGGCGATCGGCTTCAATCATAAATTCTGTTATTCCTAACTCTGCTCTTCCTGACTCTGCGCTTCTTGACTCAGTGTAAAGGCAAAGTGAATGAGTCTATTTTGTAGAACAAGTATATGAGGTATTAAACCATCGACTTTAGTGCTTCGCGAATCAATTGTTCACTTGTCATGCCATCTTTAGCCACTTGAGCAACAACTTTAGAGGCTTGAGTTGGTTTATAACCCAGTGCAAGTAGTGCGCTTACTGCTTCTTCTTCAGCATCGTGAACCGTTGGCATAGAGTCCATAGGCGCTGCATCCGTTGCAGGCGTAAACAGATCACCTGCTCCCCACCCTTTCAAGCGGTCTTTCATTTCAACGACAAGACGCTCTGCGGTTTTCTTACCCACACCCGGAAGTTTAACCAACGTAGAGATATCTTCACGTTCAACGCTCTGAACAAACTGGCTTGCCGTCATGCCTGAAAGGATACCAAGACCAAGTTTAGGGCCGACACCATTCGCTTTAATCACTTCACGGAACAAGGCACGCTCTTTAACGGTGTTGAAACCATAAAGTAGTTGCGCATCTTCACGTACGACAAAGTGAGTGTAGATAATTGCCTCTTCGCCAACGTTTGGTAATTCATAAAAACAGCTCATTGGCATTTGTACTTCATAACCAACACCACTGACTTCGATTAGCAACTCCGGTGGCTGTTTTTCTATTAATGTACCGCGTAGGCGTCCGATCACAATTCACTCTCTTGATGGAATATTATTTGAGGGACAGAATATAAAAGAACTGGATGCTTATCCAGTTCTTTGTGTTTATTAAGGTGATTTATTTAAGCTTGCTTAGCTTGGGAAACCACACTATTCAGGCTTTCAACCAGTTCTTTTACCGAAGTAACATGGCCTGTTAATTCAGAACCATAATTGGCCACTAAACCCGATACTGATTTAGTTTCTGCAACACTCTGCGCCACCTCTGAACTCGCGAGATCGAGTTCTTTCAGTGAGCTCATCTGCATCGCCATAATATTGGTGAGCTGATTAACATCAGTAGAAATGGTTTGAACCTCAGATATGATACCGTTCATTTCATTCGCCGTAGTTTCAATAATGGCTCGACCGTTTTCCACTTCTTCTTTACTGCGATCTAACAAGGTTCGAATCTCTATCGCTGAATGACTGCTTTTCGCCGATAGCTCTCTCACTTGATCGGCCACCACAGCAAAGCCTCGTCCCTGTTCACCTGCGCGCGCAGCTTCGATTGCAGCATTGAGAGCCAATAAATTGGTTTGTTCGGCTACGGAAGTGATCAAATCAGCAACTTTCATGATCTCTTGATTGCTTTGAATGATCTGGCTGATGGCACTGGTTGAGGCTTCTAGTGACTCTGAGCTCTTTTGCGCTTTGGTTCCAACCGCTTCACTGCGCTCTTTCAGTTCACCCACAAATGAATTGGATTCTTCGATACCTTGAGTCATTTGATGCAGTTGTTGGCTCATCTCTTCTGCAGCGCTCGCTTGAGATTCACAATTGACATTCAACACTTCGACTTGAGCATGCAAGTCTTGTGATTGCTGATCTAAATGAACCGAAACACCTTGTAGACTCTCCGAATTCGAATTGGCTTGGTCGAGCACGATAGAGAGCTGACCTTCACTTTGCGTCGCTTGGTTGGCAACATGTTGGCTTTCTGAAATCGCATCCTCTGCCATTTCGATTGCCACCTCTTTTTGCTTAGCGGTAAAGGCTTGGGCAATGCAGATCACCACCAGCGGCATAATCACACCAGACCAAGTTTCTACCACTACCGCATCAGGGGTTAACTCAAGCTGGGGAAATGCAAATCCATTGAGATGTGCTGAGGTCATCACTAATGAAACACCGATAACCAGTCCACTCCACACCAAAGCCACAATTCGTGTTCCTGATAAGAAGAAAGCGACCACTAACAAAGGCACCCAATAAGCTTGAGTAGAAGCCACAACCCCACCGCTTTGGTAAATGATATTCAACGCGTGGACAGCCATGCCGACAAAACCAAAGTTAAGTGCAAGGCTCGGCTTACTCGTCACACGAAGTAGCAGTGCAGAGATCAGTTCGAATACGATAAGAAATACAGATGTGGCGATCAGAAGTTGCTCTTCGTGCTTAGTCCACTTGATTAAGCTATAGACACCCACGAAGAATGCGATAAAAGTGAAGAGTAATAAGATATCGGCTTGTCTGACTTCGTTGTTACTCCACCCGTTACTTTTGGGTAGAAACAGCGCGCGCCACAGCTTGATTGGGTTCATCAGTGATCATCCTTGATTAACTTGTAAGACCTCCGACCAATGTTAATAACATGTTAAATGATACGCAATGTTATTATCTGGGTTATGTTCGAAAGATCTCATTTCATCAAGGATTTAGCGGCGTATTGTTTTGATATGAGCCAAACAGGGCGTGAGGCTCATCAATAGAATAGTTTTAAAAGGCAGAATGTTGGGAACTAACAATAGAATGAGATTTAACGGTAACGCCCTTTTCTCGCCCCTGTTGCTTTACCTGCAAGTGCGACCAAGGTTTTATTGGTGTTAGCGTGAGTGATCGCTACGCCTAGAGCATCGGCTGCGTCGGCTTGTGGCTTAGCGGGTAGTTTGAGCATGCTCATCACCATATTCTGAACCATAGACTTATCAGCGCCACCATTACCAGTCACCGCTTGTTTGATCAAACGAGCCGCATATTCATGTACAGGTAAATCTGCATTCACCGCTGCTACAATCGCACTACCACGAGCTTGACCAAGTTTAAGTGCTGAATCGGCATTCTTGGCCATGAACACTTGTTCGATCGCGAATACGTCAGGCTGAAACTGAGTAATGATCTCACTCACGCCCGCATAGATTTGCTTTAAGCGACCTGGCAGTTCTTTTTCGGAAGTACGAATACAACCACTACCTAAGTAATATAGATGGCGACCATTTTGACGAATCACGCCATAGCCGGTAATGCGAGAGCCAGGGTCAATCCCTAAGATAATAGACATAACTTCAAATACTGATTATTTATACATGCTTTATGAGCTTAGTATATCGAACGCAAAAAAAAATGCCCGTCAAATTAACGGGCATTTCGTTGTTCTGCGAAAGAAAAAATTCTATCAAAAACTAAGTTTTGTTGAAAGCTTAAGTGCTATCTAAGACTTAAGCTCTATCGAAAGCTCACTGCTTGATTAGAAAGTTGAGCTTAATCGTTTGATTAGTCTTCTTTCTTCGCTAAGTTAACAGCGATTGCTAGCTCTTCCAGTGATGCTGGGTTTGCTAGGCTCGGCGCGTCTGTTAATAGACATGCTGCAGCTGTTGTTTTCGGGAATGCGATAACGTCACGGATGTTCTCTGTACCACAAAGAAGCATTGCTAAACGGTCAAGACCGAATGCTAGACCTGCGTGTGGTGGCGTACCGTACTTAAGTGCTTCAAGTAGGAAACCGAACTTCTCTTGTTGCTCTTTAGCTTCGATACCTAAGATACCGAATACAGCCGTTTGCATTTCTGCGCTGTGAATACGTACAGAACCGCCGCCTACTTCGTAGCCGTTGATTACCATGTCGTATGCATCAGAGTTAGCTGCAGCTGGATTTGCTTTTAGCTCTTCCGCGCTCACACCAAGTGGTGATGTAAATGGGTGGTGCATTGCGTGAAGGTTGCCTTCGCCATCTTCTTCGAACATTGGGAAATCAATAACCCAAAGAGGAGCCCACGCTTTCTTGTCTGTTAGCTCTAAGTCATCACCTAGCTTGATACGAAGTGCGCCCATTGCTTCGGCAACGATGTTCGCTTTATCTGCACCAAATAGGATGATATCGCCAGATTCAGCTTGAGTGCGCTCAAGAAGACCGTTGATTACGTCTTCGTTTAGGAACTTAGCAACTGGAGATTGGATTCCTTCCATGCCAGCAGCACGGTCGTTAACCTTCATCCAAGCTAGACCTTTCGCGCCGTAGATACCTACGTGCTCTGCGTAACCGTCGATTTGCTTACGAGTCAGCTTAGCGCCACCCGGAACACGGATTACTGCTACGCGACCTTTTTCGTCGTTCGCAGGGCCAGAGAATACTTTGAACTCTGCATCTTTCAGTAAGTCAGCAACGTCTACTAGTTCTAGTGGGTTACGTAGATCTGGCTTATCAGAACCGAAACGACGAATCGCTTCAGAGAATGGCATTACTGGGAATTGACCCAGTTCAACATCTAGAAGCTCTTTCCACATATCGTGAACTAGCTTTTCAGTGATGTTACGTACTTCTTGAGAAGACAGGAATGATGTTTCGATATCGATCTGAGTAAATTCAGGCTGACGGTCAGCACGTAAATCTTCATCACGGAAACATTTAACGATTTGGTAGTAACGGTCAAAACCAGACATCATCAGCAGTTGCTTGAACAGCTGAGGAGATTGAGGAAGTGCGTAGAAGCTACCTTTATGAACACGGCTTGGTACTAGGTAATCACGAGCGCCTTCAGGTGTCGCTTTCGTTAGTACTGGTGTTTCGATGTCTAGGAATAGGTTCTCGTCTAGGAAACGACGAACGAAGCTAGAAGCACGTGCACGAAGCTTAATACGATCGCTCATTTCTGGACGACGAAGATCGATGTAACGGTACTTAAGACGCTGCTCTTCAGAGTTCGTTTGATTGAAGTCTAGTGGAAGCGCTTCTGAACGGTTGATGATCTCTAGGCCAGTTGCGTAAAGCTCAACTTCACCCGTCGCCATATCTTTATTTACTTGGCTGTCAGGACGAACACGTACTTCACCAGTAAATTTGATACAGAATTCATTACGCAGTTGGTTAGCGATCGGGAAGATATCTTTCATATCTGGATCGACAACAACCTGAACGACGCCTTCACGATCTCGCATATCGATAAAGATAAGACCGCCTAAATCACGGCGACGGTTTACCCAGCCGCACAATTCTACAGTTTGTCCCGCCAGGGACTTGTTCAGGTTACCACAGTAATGGGTACGCATAATGAATTTCCCAATCTCTTAATTATTTACTAGTTTCCAAGCTGTCAGTGGTCATTCCACACAACAGAGCAAAGGAACATTTATACGCGGAAACTCGTTTAAAATCGACCTTCCACATTCGAATTTATTGTGTTTTATCTGGCTTTGCTGCTTTTTAGCCCATCAAGTGCGCAAAGATTCATCAAAACCGAAAAAATTGCGCTAATTATATCTCGAAAGTACCTTAATCAGCAAAACTCTCGTACAGTAGATTTTCGTTTCAAACCAAAAACTTTTTGTAATGACTGATAGCGTGATGAATAACGGTGTAATAGATGGATGATCGTGTAATAACAACAGAAACTTTACCTCTAAGACTTGGATTAACCATGTGGTCTCATTCCGAGTGGCAAAGTCAGTTCTATGGTAAGGGAACAAAACCTGCTGAACGCCTAGAGAAGTACACACAAGTTTTTCATACGGTTGAAGGCAACACGACCTTCTACGCCACACCGAGTATGTCGACCGTTAACAACTGGAAAGCCGCCAGTCACGATGATTTTAGGTTCACCTTCAAGCTGCCAAAGTTCATCACCCACCAGCAACAACTTAGGCACTGCCAAGCCGAGCTCAAAGAGTTTTTAATGACCATGTCGCCACTGCACGACCGTATTGGCCAATGGACGATTCAGCTACCACACAGTTTTGAACCTAGTATGCTCCCTGCCCTGCAAAAGTTTTGTACCTTGTTCCCCAAAAATATGCAGCTTGGCGTAGAGGTTCGTCACCTTGGTTTTTTTGATAAGGGTGATGCGGAAAAGCGCTTCAATCATTGGTTAATAGAAGAAGGGATCAATCGCATTATTATGGATAGCCGCCCCGTTTTCTCCGCACCACCAACCACAGAAGCGGTGATCGATGCTCATCAGAAAAAGCCGCGCGTTCCCGTGCATGCGATTGCGACCGCCAATAATCCTATGATTCGATTTATTGGTCACCCAGACCAAGAACCTAATATTGAGTTTTTTAAACCTTGGTTTGCCAAAATTCCAAGCTGGCTTAATGAAGGCAAACAGCCCTATTTAATGATCCACACCCCAGACAATAATCACGCACCTGAACTTGCGATAGCTATTTATAAGCAGCTGCAAAAGCAAGTGTCTGAAAATACGTCACTTATCTTGCCTGATCTCGCTCAATTTCCAGCACAGAAAGGCAATCATCAAATCTCGATGTTTTAACCCATCACCTATCAGTAACTTCGAACCTTGAGCTAAATCTCAGTTTTCGTGACAGTGGCGCTTTTTTTACGTAAAATACGTCCCCTTTTATTTGGTACGAATTTTGTGCCAATTACGCTGACTGTCGAGAGAAAATGCCATGAGCAACACAGACAATATCTTTTCCGCTCCTATTGATAAAATTGGTGATTTCACCTTTGATGCAAGGGTTGCTGAAGTATTTCCGGATATGATTCAACGCTCGGTGCCTGGCTATAGCAACATTATCTCCGCAATCGGCATGCTGGCTGAGCGCTTTGTAAAGCCACATTCAAATATTTATGACCTGGGCTGCTCTCTTGGTGCGGCGACACTTTCTATGCGTCGCCATATTCAGCAAGAAGGCTGCACCATTTTCGCTGTTGATAATTCACAAGCGATGGTTGAACGCTGCAAGTTGCACGTTAATGCTTACCGCAGTGACACGCCAGTTGAAGTCATTGAAGCCGACATCCGTGAAGTAGAGATTAAAGACGCCTCTGTTGTGGTTCTTAACTTTACGCTGCAATTTCTGTCTCCCGACGACCGATACGCTCTGCTTGAGAGAATTTATGCAGGCTTGCGCCCGGGCGGGATCTTAATTCTGTCAGAAAAATACGTATTCGAAGATGAAAGTTCAAATGAACTGCTTATCGACCTGCACCATGATTTCAAACGTGCCAATGGATACAGCGAGCTTGAAGTAAGCCAAAAACGCAGTGCAATCGAAAACGTGATGCGTCCAGACTCGATCCCTGTCCACAAGGAACGCTTTGATAAGATTGGCTTCTCAAGCAGCGAAGTGTGGTTCCAATGCTTCAACTTTGGTTCAATGTTCGCGATTAAATAGCGCACATACCCAGTCAGCTCGAACTAAAACGTCATCCTCAAGAGCGAGGAACGAGCGAGTTGGGGATCTCTATCAAGTACGGTAAACCGAGATTCCCTATCATGTTCGTCCCTCACTGTAGGGAATGACAAATTTAATTTTTATTTTAGGGTTTATTGACCCTATTAACTCAGTGAAAAACTATGTTTAATTTTGCCAATTTTTATCAACTCATTGCCCAAGACACTCGCCTACAGCCGTGGCTCAATGTTCTTCCTCAACAGCTGACGGATTGGCAAAATGCAGAGCACGGTGACTTCGACCGTTGGTTGCGTGCACTGAATAAAATCCCTCAAGGCGTGCCTGACCAAGTTGATCTGAAAAACTCAGTAACCATTGGTAGCTCGACACCATTTCACACAGGTGAACTTAAGAAGTTAGAAAGCTTACTAAAGACCTTCCATCCGTGGAGGAAGGGGCCTTACACCGTTCACGATATTCATATCGATACGGAGTGGCGCAGTGACTGGAAATGGGACCGTGTCCTTCCTCATATTTCTCCATTGAAAAACCGCTCTGTGCTTGATGTAGGTTGTGGCAATGGTTACCACATGTGGCGCATGCTAGGTGAAGGCGCACGTCTAACGGTGGGTATCGACCCTTCTCATCTATTCTTGGTTCAGTTTGAAGCAATTCGTAAGTTAATGGGCGATGACCAACGTGCTCACCTATTACCTTTAGGTATTGAGCAACTGCCAAAACTAGAAGCCTACGATACTGTATTTAGCATGGGTGTGCTGTACCACCGTCGTTCACCACTGGATCACTTGATTCAGCTAAAAGACCAATTGGCATCTGGCGGTGAGCTGGTTCTTGAAACCTTGGTGATTGAAGGTGACGAGAATGCGGTATTGGTCCCTGTTGACCGTTACGCGCAAATGAGAAATGTGTACTTCTTCCCTTCTGCTCGCGCACTGAAACGCTGGCTAGAACAGGTTGGCTTTGAAGACGTGCGTATCGTTGACGAAAATGTCACGACGATTGGCGAACAACGCACAACAGAATGGATGACACACAACTCCCTTCCCGATTACCTCGATCCGAATGATCCAAGTAAAACGGTTGAGGGTCACCCTGCCCCAAGACGTGCCGTTCTTGTCGCGACGAAACCGTAATTTCTATAGGACCAAAGCCATGAACTCTGTGGTCACTCAGTCTTAGTTATTTATATGTGTAAGTTTTGAATAGCATGAGCATGAATTATATAAAATTCGCGCTCATGCTTAACAAATGAACGAACTCAGATCACAATAATTTTCGTAGCGCTCACATAGCGATTCAATATGACCAGACTCTTACAATAGGATGCTTCACGCGTCCTTTTTTGTGGGATAAACTACTAAATAGTCTGAACTATTCTCTAATTCTCAAAGGTTTTTTATATGTTTAAGCGATTATCGCCTATCGTGGCGGTTGGTTTGCTCTCTGGCTGTACTCTTACAAATAGTGCGACCTACCACCAAGAAACTCTCGACGCTATTTCCCGCTCAGAGACAAACATCGCAAATAAGGTTCAAAATCTTGAACTGCAACTAAGCAATCAAAGTGATTATATTGAAAGCTTAGAAGACGAAATCACCACTCTTTCTAGTCAATTAGATGTTCACCTAACCAGTATGGAACACAAGGTAATTGAAGAACTAGAGCAAGAAGAACCCGTCGTCGTTGCCGCTACTCCTGTCACTACTACGTTACAACCGACCATCCTTGGCGGAATCGAAAAAGTGTCTATCGATTCGATCAAACAAAGCTTTGATGCGCGAGTTGATACTGGCGCAACCACCTCTTCTTTAAATGCTATCGACATCAAAGAATTCGAACGTAACGGTAAAGACTGGGTTAGATTCCATTTGGCCGATAAAGCACAAGCTGTAGAAGACCAAAAATGGATTGAAGCGCCCGTTGTGCGGTATGTGAAAATCCGTCAGTCAACCAATGACCAGACAGAACGTCGAGCTGTGATCGAATTATGGGTAAAAGTTGGAAAAATCCATGAAAAAGCGCAATTTACATTGGCGGATCGCTCTCAAATGAGTCACCCTGTATTA